>JAPUFB010000001.1 GCA_027492255.1 Candidatus Saccharimonadota bacterium
CTCTTGGCGCCGTCCTTCCACTCGGTCTTGGTGATCACGGGATCAGGCTGCTTCGGACGGCAGTTGATCGCACCGTAGCTTGCGGTGCGAGTGTCGACGCCTGCGGCTCCGCTTGTCCACGTGAGACGGAACGTTGCCGTTCCTCCCGTGGTCTGGTCTGCGCCGAGCGTGACCGTGAACGTTGCCGATGCACCGCCGGTTGCCACCGTCTTCTTGACGGACGTGACACCACCTGCAGACATCGTCACATCCATGTTCAGCCCGGATTTGAGCGGCTCAGTGTTGATGAACGTTCCGCTCACCTCCACCTTGCCGTTCTTGCAGCCTACTTGCGCCGACTGGGTGGTCGACCAGGCGTAGACCGGAGTGGTGGTTGCAGCGACGACGCCCACACCCACACCGATGCCGACGAGGCCAGGAGTGAGCATGAGTGCGGCGAGCCATGAGCCCACCCTTGCATGACGCGGCTTTCCGAGCCGCTGGAAGAGATTCAAGATTCCCCCTTTGGGATCGTGAGATGAGTCAAATTGTCAACTGGTGCTCGGTCGAGCACCAGCCAGCGGATGCTGGATGATAACTCGAACACACCCCAACCGACCGGAATGTCGGTAATGTATGAAATAATACCATACTTATTCATTTTTTGCAACATTCAAAGCATAAACATGATTAAACGCAAATAACGTTCTTATCTCCGTTAAAGACTGTCTATGGAGTAATAATGTGCTATTTTTGTAGTATTTTTCTTATTGAAAGCGCCCTAGTCTACTGGAGACTAGGGCGCAGGATGAATCGGACTCGGTTCAACTGAGAGGTCTCAGGAGCCAGTAATCCGAAAATATATCCGATTCATCTTGGATCAACGCTTGGCCGGGTTGCGGCGAAGCGCCAACAGCGCTGCACCACCGAGGCCAACGGCAGAGATGATCATCACCAGTGAAGGCAGCATGTCATCCCCGGCACCGGTGTCCGGCACGAGGCCGGCGGCCGATGTGGTCGCGGTCGACGCAGACGGCACGATCGCGCCCGACGACGGAGCCGAGCTGGGCGGGGCCGAGGACGGCGGCGCGGAGCTGGGCGGTGCGGAACTCGGCGGGACCGAGGACGGCGGCGCCGACGAGCAGTCCTTGGCAGGGATCGTGACGAACGACCACGACTTGATGATCGCGTCATCACCACCAGGAAGCAGCTTGCCTGAGGCGATCAGAGCGAGGTAGATGTCCTCGTCCTGCTTGTTCTCGATCTTGTACACGTCCTTCTGGATGTACTGGACGTAGCACTGAGACGCCGGGGGCGTCTTGATGAGCAACTGGGCCTTGCCGTTCGGCCAGGGGTTGTTCGGTGAACCGCCTTCGTAGACGAGCCACTCGACCGTGACCTCGTACGGAACGAAGGCCGGCGCCGAGGACGGCGGCGCGGAGCTGGGCGGTGCGGAACTCGGCGGGACCGAGGACGGCGGAGCCGAGCTGGGCGGTGCCGAGCACGGATTCGAAAGCTGGAAGGCCCAGCTGACGAACCCGTTGTAGCCGTACTGCACGGTACCCGTCAGGGTGCCGGCCGGTGCGGTGATCGGATCGGTCGTGGAGCGAGTTGCGCCCGCGTTGACGACAGACCCGAGGGAGAACTGGTCCTCGCCGATGTTGAGCGCAGGGGCTGAGAACGCCTGCGCGCTGTTGTTGGTGAGCGAGTACACGAGACCCGTCCCACCTACACATGCGACGCTGATCGTCGCCTCACCACCGGGGGACGTCTGAGAAGTTGCGGCGTATGCCCTCTGAGCGGGCGCGAACAGCGCCACGAGAGCGAACACCAAGACAAGCGGAATCCCAACGACCCACTTGAGTTGCGACCTGGACATTGCTGTCCTTCCTCCCCTCCTACAAGGGGACTGGAGCCTCGGTGAGATTTTGATGAATCGGAATTGTCAAGTTACAACACGGGAGACTAGCTAGTCCTCCCGAATCGATATTATTCAATCCGAAGAACACCAATCTCACCGTTACATCCTTATGAATGTTAAGAACACTTTAACATTTTATTGATTATTGTGCAATATATTTAGTTTACATATTATTGAAGCTGAGAATTGATCGTATGAGCAATATCTGCAATAGTTCCCCAGTTCTGACTATTTGTCATAATGACGAGCACATACACTCCTGTTGGCGAATAGACAATTGATGCATCATGCAGATATGCGTCCAAGAACCCGACTTTATCGGCCACGTCTATGCCGCCAAGACCAGTTGGGATACCCTTACGGAAAACTTGTCGCTTCATAGCATCAATCAAACGCGCTCGTGATCCCTCATTCAGCCCTAATTGATTCGACTCAAGTTTTTGCAAGAAGAGTGCAAGGTCATTAGCAGTCGACACGAATGGTTTCGATAAAACGGTATTGTTTGCTCCGAGTGCACGCGCCTCGTTACTGATCGTTCCCCAGCTCATCGTCGCCCCAAACCACTCGGCACAAGTATTATCAGAGTTGACAATCATATTATCAAAACATTGACTTATTGTCTGGCCACCCGTAGAACTCTGACCCCAGCTCATTGCACCGCTATCAATTCGTTTCAAGACAGAATACGCAACAAATAGTTTATAGGTACTGGCCGGATGGTATTGTTTGTCACCATTTGCACTAACCCCGCTATCCCCAAGTTTACGCACAGATATCGCGACGTCCCTATCCTTCGCCAAATCATTGACGAGCGCCTGCAGTCCTGCTGGCGTCTTACTATAGGAGCGGTTATAGGCGAGTTTTGGCTCCAATACAGCAATACTTGCACTCACGGTACCGCCCTCACCTTTTATCAAGCCTTGTTCTATGTTAGCTGTGGTATTCTCAAGATTAATTCCTCGACCGCTCTCCCCTGTTACCCTACCCGTCTCTATACCGTCAAATGTGGTAATAGTCGTGGTACCTGGAGCAATATAGATCGTTTTCTGAATAGTCGCAAGGTACGCTTGAACTGCCTCTGCATTCAAGCCAACACTCAACTTCTTTGTTATGGCATCTTCTGGAAATGCCAACCATGTCGCGATCGTCTCTTTTGGAACGGCGTACGCACGATCTGCAATTGAAATTGTAAGCGGTCGGCTTGCCACGATATTGGCTTCTGCAAGGAGAGCCTGTACATCCGCATCACTCCGAGATGGCTTCGTTGGGGTCATCCTCACATCTATCGATATACCCTCTTTAGTCAGGTCGCTTGCGAGTATCTGACTCTTTAGATTTGCTACTGGACAGGCCTCACCATCTTTCGCCGGGTCAAGCACGATTACTCCATCTTTCGCTACTGCTCCAGCACTTTTAGGTAATACCTCGCACTTTACGGCAATTTCAGCTGCAAATTGCGAAAACCGTTCGTCATCAAGACGAGTAGTGACTTTCTCGTTGACCGCCATCCCTTTAAAAAACAGGCTAAATGGAATAATCCGCAAAACCCAAGGATAATCAGTTAATTTCTTCATAATCGCATCAGCATCAGGTGCAACTCCTGTATTACCGAGATCCTGTTGGCTTTTTTCACCTCTTACTGTTGTCGTCATCTTGCCATATGAATATTCGACCAGTAATTTTTTCTCCACATCTGTTTTTGACATGCCACTTACTACTTCGCCATCAAGACGAGTATTCGGTAGGGCGTGGTCGCTGCTGTAAAATAGTTGCCCCATGACAACAACCAATAACAACGCACATATATTAAGAAGCCACTGTTTTTTTCCGTGGCCTAGCGTTCCTATGCTTTTAATTATGTGTTTCACCTTCACTTGCATGTTGTTTATGATTATATCAAAAACCAATCTGTTTCTTAAAATGAGAGAGCCCGCACGGATGTCCGTGCGGGCCAAAAAACTCGCTTCTCTCATTTCTGGATCTCAGCAAAGATAAACAGAGCATCGGGCGTTGTTGAGCCCGCGTCATACCAACACGTAATAAGCACGAGCTTCCCAGGGTAGTTACCCCAGATAGTCGGATCAGACGCTGACTTGATCTTATCGATCCTCTTCTTTGCTGTGATCTTGTAATGCAATTCGCCAGCCTTCGTTGTTAGGACGATGTCTTGACCAACGGTGACAATGTCCAATTGCAGCATATTGCACGGTACTGATGGGTCAGTGGGCGCCCTCTTGGAGTGCGTATGACACGCCAAGTAGACTGTACCCGAGGAATTAGTAGCCGGCAGGCCACTATAGCCATAGGGCACATCCCCGATCAACCACACATTAGCTAGATCCGGCGGGGTGATTTTCTTTGAACCCTGCAGCAACATCGTCTTCACATTTACAGAAAATCCCGTATTCGTGATCGCAACATGTGTTGGCTCTGCGGGCGGGATAGATGGCTGCAATGAAGGAGTAGGCAAAGTGGGGGTGGTTACACGAGGCTGAGCGCTTGAACTCGGTACATCATTGAAATCCGGAGTCGTCGAGTCTACACTCTGTGTCGCCTGAGCGACAGAAACGGTGTAGGCTGTTGAGGTCGACCCCTGTATCTGAGACAGTAGCAGCGCGAGACAGATGGCAATCACAATCTTGTACTTGAGCATCGTAGCTCCTTTTCTGTCCTGATGTTAGGACACGAGATGGATACTACAGGCTCTGACGAAATGTATGAGAGAAGTGAATTGTTAATGCGCCTCCGGGAGACACATCGTAGAAAGATGCCTCTCATACCATTCGACGCAGCCTGTCGCATTTGACAGATAAGAACTATTATATCATTTTATTATTATTACGCAATGAAGCCCAGCTTATAGAAACGCTCACGGTTACCTTTTGCACCCGCAACGTCGCTGTCCGCCTTATCAATGATAATGAAATATTGTTTTGCCCATAGCTCAAAATCCTTAAGAATTGAACGACGCATCGCATCGTTTTTGATGATTCCTTTGTTTATCTGTTGTCTGCCTGCTTCAAATTGAGGTTTTACCATTGCAATAACCACTGTTCGATCCGACATGAGGCTGCGAATATGAGGAAGGATTTCACGAAGCGATATAAAGCTGACGTCAATAACCACGATATCGATAGGAACCGTTGGTGTAAAATCACGGATGTCCGTCTTTTCATGAAGCTCAATTCGCTCGTCGCCCCTAAGACTAGGATGAAGCTGTTCTGTCCCTACATCAATGGCAAACACTTTTGCGGCACCATGCTGCAACGCGTAATCAGTAAAACCACCAGTGCTTGAGCCAACATCAAGTACGGTCTTGTTTTTGAACTCAACTTGAAGTGATTGAGCAACACTTGCAAGCTTTAGCCCTGCACGAGAAACGTATCGTTCATCAGTTCTCAGTTCAATCACCGTGCTTGAATCTACTGCTTCGCCAGATTTTGTCGCTTGACGGCCATTTACATACACCTTACCTAGCTTGATCCAGCTTTCAGCTTGCGAACGGCTTACGACTAGTCCGCGAGATGTGAGTTCAATATCAAGCCGGCCTTTTACTTGCATCGTTCGATATAGCTTCCGTCACGAGTATCTACTTTAATCATGTCATCTGTTTTAATAAATGCTGGTACTTTGACTATCTTACCTGTTTCAAGTCGAGCATCCTTCTGAATCGAACTAGTCGTGTCACCCTTCACTGCATTTTCGGTATACACAACTTTGAGAGCAACACTTGTTGGCAATTCAACATTGATGACTTTTCCGTCAAAAAACTGTAAAGAGACTTCTTGTCCCTCGAGAATATACTCGCCAATATCTTCTACATCCCCGGCTGAGATTTGAAACTGCTCAAAGCTTACTGGATCCATAAAGTAATAGTAATCCACATCCTTGTAGAGGTACTGAACAGTTTTATTGGTCACTTCTGCGCGTTCAATCTTATCTTGACCTTTAAATGTCTTTGGGATAACACTACCGTCAACCAAATTTTTAAGTTTTACGTTCACGATACTCCCGCCACGACCCATGACTTTCTGGTTGTAATCGATCACACGAAAAGGCTTACCATCGATCTGGCAAACAATACCTTTTTTTAAATCTGTTGGTTGATACATACTTATTCTCCTCTTATGATTGCTGTCGAAATAAACGGATTTATCTCCATATTCCCGACTCATTCTTTTTCCAGAACCCTGTGACATCGATTCTTGCCGTTAATTGTTCGTGCGTATACGGCGTAAGCCTCGATTCCACTGCACGAATTCCTGCCGCAGTAACCGGCACCTGAACGACCGTACTCCTCATACTTTCTCGGGAAATTAATCGTGATCCAGCCGGAAGTAGGAGATGGAACAGCCTCACGCTACGCATGATTTGTGCTCCACTTCTCCCCTCACCACATACTCGACTTTCACCCTTATACTCCCAGTCGCTATGCTGGCCTTTTGGAATATAAATGCCAAGTTCTTCATCTATCTCACGGAATAGCGTCATCCAGTGATCTTCTCCAGTATCAGATCCACCGCCAAAAAGTCCGTACTTACCGGCATAGGGATATTTACCACTAGTTTTGCGATGTTCAAGCCAGAAGACAGGATGTCGACCAGCTCTCTCTATCACAGCAACGGAACTTCGAGATTCCGATGAATCTGCCTCAGGCATATACTATCCTGCAACAACGAATGGCAGTAATGCCAGGTGGCGGGCGCGCTTAATAGCGACGCTGAGTTGTCGCTGTTGGCGAGGGTTAAGACCAGTTTTTGTTGCTGGTTCAATTTGTCCGTACATATTAATAAAGCGTTGCAATGTTTTCACGTCTTTATACTCAAAATATGCAGGTATATCTTTCTTAAATCTTCGTGCCATAACTATTTCGCCAGAGTTTGTTTATCTGGCATCTCCTTTATTTACTTAAAATGGTATTTCGCTGAGATCGATTGGTCGATCATCAATATCTTCAACTGCTTCTTCAGCTTTATTGCCCTTTGTAGGCTCGCTTGATTTTGCTGGTGCACTATAGTCACTACCGCTCCCCTGACCACTATCAACAAAATTAAAGTCTTCAACAACTACTTCGATCTTTGATCGTTTCTGACCACTTTCCTTGTCATCCCAGCTGCTTTGTTCAAGTCTTCCACTGACGAGCAGGGCTCGGCCTTTCTGAACGTACTGAGCAATGATTTCACCCGGTTTACCCCATGCAACGCAATCAATAAAGCTAACTGCTTCCTGCTGTTGCCCATCGGCGCTGCGCCAAGTTCGGTTGACGGCGAGAGACAAGCGCGTCACGCTTTGCCCGCTACTTGTTGTACGAGTTTCAGGATCACGCGTGAGATTGCCCATCAAGATGACTTTATTAAAACCTTTTGCCATATACTTACACCTCCGTTAACGTGTTGACTTATTCTTCTTCGCTTTTGGCTTTTTTGGTTTCTTCACTTAGGGCAGCTTTCGCCTTCGGGTCAACACTGACGAGAAGGTGGCGTAACGATTCGTCAGTGATATTCAATACACTGTCGATCTTGTTGACGCTCTCGCTTGGCAGTTCCAGTTGGAACTGTACATAGACAGCGAAATCTTGTCCGCTGATTGTGTACGCCAATCGTTTCTTACCCCAGTTGTCTTCTGAAACAACTTTACCTTTATTTTCCGTGATAATACCACGGATCTTTTCCAGTGCCTTCTCAAGATTGCTCTCGAGGTCTGGATGAATCAGTACGGTTAGTTCGTACTCTCGCATAGTGCTTCCTCCTATGGATCCTTGTTAGGAGCGGCTCACCAGCCGCAGGTTGTAAATGTGTAAGGCGTATTATAACAGAGATAGCCGGATATGGAAAGACCCTCAGCTCCACACCCTACCATTGCCAGAAAAATACCCGCCCACTCAATAAAAAATAGATGAGTAGGGCGCCGATGACTGCCATGCCGCCGCATACGAGAAGTAGTCCAGTAATCAGGAGGATCTCTCCTCGTTTTCTCGGTTCCTTCATAAGGTAATATGCCAACCAAGACGCACCAAGCAGTGCGATAAAAATAACAATGAGATATGGTGCTATATCTCTAAAACCTACTGGAAAGCCAGCGAATAATGGAGGAGATATCATACAGGAATACCAAACTCGTCAGTCTCGGTATCGCTACTCGCTGCTGCGCCAAGATCAGATAGACTATTGATCAGCACATCTCGTGGGCGAGCTCCGTCAGCCGGCCCGATTACTCCCTGCTCTTCCATCTCTTCCATGATACGTGCTGCTCGGGAGTACCCGATACGAAGACGTCGCTGCAGGAGGCTTGTTGAGGCTTTACCGCTCTCAACGACGACACGCACCGCATCGTTATACATACTGTCATCGCTGCCACCATCGAAGTCCATGACGATACCACCTTTGCCATTGAGCTGCACTGGTTGCGCAGTAATCTCGTCGTCGTACTGGGCTGGTCGTTGGTCACGAAGATGATCAGTAATCTTGATAATTTCCTCGTCAGTTACCCATGCACCCTGTACACGCTTTGGTTTACTCATGCTTGGCGTTAGTAAGAGCATATCTCCTTGTCCAAGCAGTTTCTCGGCGCCAATCTGGTCAAGAATCGTTCGTGAATCAACTTGGGATGCGACGGTAAATGCGATACGAGCTGGGATATTCGCTTTAATAAGGCCCGTGATAACGTCAACACTTGGACGCTGTGTGGCAAGCACAAGATGAATACCGACGGCTCGAGCTTTCTGGGCCAAACGAACGATAAGCGCCTCGACATCGCGAGCAGCAATCATCATAAGATCAGCCAGCTCATCGATGACAATAACAACATACGGCATAGCTTCGTCTTGTTTTTTCGCATTGTAGCCTTTGATATCACGAACTTTTTCTTCGGCAAGCAGACTATAGCGTCGCTCCATCTCATTGACTGCCCACTTCAGTGCGCTGATTGTCTTTTCCGGTTCAGTAATAATCGGGGTGAGGAGGTGTGGGATATCAGCATAAGGAGCCATCTCAACCTGTTTTGGATCGACAAGTATAAGACGCATATCACTCGGGCTATTACGATAGAGCAGGCTTGCAAGCAACGTATTAATCATGACCGACTTACCAGAGCCAGTCTGACCTGCGATGAGTACGTGAGGCATCTTATTGAGCTCACCGAGCATCGGTTCCCCGGCAATATCACGTCCGATCGCAAAACTAAGCGGCTCATTCGCCTTCATCCACTCTTTTGAATTGAGAATACCGTAGAGACGTACATCGGCAGCCTTGACGTTCGGCACTTCGATACCGACAGCCCGCTGACCAGGTATCGGTGCTTCAATACGAAGGCTTTGCGCGGCGAGATTAAGCGCGATATTGGTTTCCAGTGCTGAAATACGGCTTAGTTTCACGCCACTCGGTGGCTTGAGGGTGTACTGCGTCACCTTCGGGCCAATATTTGCCCCTTCCATATCAACATCAATACTGAATTCTCCCAGTGTATCTTTAATTATTTGCGCGTTATGTTTTACATCACCGGCATCGGCAGGGCTTTGTTTCTTCTCAAGTAAATCAAGGCTCGGTACTTCCCAATCAGGATCACTTGCAGCCGTCAATGCAGCCTGTTCCTCTGCTGCTTTATCTTGCTTCACACTATTACGAAGACTTGATAGCGCGCCTGATTTTTCGCCACTCATAACCGTTGGAACACCCTCATTCATGCGAAATTCACCGATCGTTGAAGAACGAGGGTTATCCAGCTCGGCCGCTCGTTGCGCAACTTTTGTATTCGCATCCAAAGAGGTACTTTCATCACGACGGAATAACGCAAGAAGAGAATCAATTACAGCTTTTGGTGAGATACTCAGCGCAAATAGGCTTGTGATCAACATTGAAAATGCCATAATCAGTGCGCCTACCTGCGGGTTAACAAGCGTTAATATCCCTTGTCCAATAAGCCAGCCTAAGATTCCTCCGCCATTGCCAGTTTGAGCAAATTCCATTGAATTTGGCTCTGCACTCATAAGCTGCATAAAACCAGCTGCCGAAATAGTAAAGAAGATTGACGCAAAAACAACAACTCCAGGCAAACGGCTCTCTTCTGAACGGAAGATCTGCACCGCATGATACAAAAATAAGATCGGGAGAATAAACGATGCCCATCCAAAGAGGAATCGGGCCATTTTTTGTGTCTCAACCGGAAAAATACCGCCCGAGCCAAACATACCAAGGACAAGTAGAAACGCAAGCACAACCAGAACAACTGCACCGACTTGCGGCCAAAAGCCATCAGGAAGCGTGTGGGTGACCGCTGGTTTGCTGTGCTTTGTGGATTTTCGTGATTTTTTCTTTCGTGCCATACGATGTATTCCGGTAATGATTATATCCCCCGACATCTACCCTGTCGAGGTATGGGTATAATAAAATTGTAGCATAATTTGCAACGAAATGCAAGGGGCTTATGGTTTACTACCGATTTGAAAAATACTATAAAAAGAAAATAAGCGGATTTACTCCGCTATTTTCTTTTACCACTTCCCAGGAAGCGCAACCCAAGAAAGCTTTGCTTTCCTATTTGTGTTAGTACCCTCGCGAGTCAAACTTATTCTTCGGTACTTGGACTTCAGAATCAGGGAATTGCTTAGGAGGAAATGCCTTAGGTTCAGGTCGTACGAATGGCTTTGGGTGTACATTCTGCCCCTGTGGTACACCGGAGGCCACTGCACCTTTTTGTGGCTGTTGCGGCTGACCACTGCCGATCTCATTGATAACCGGTATAACAATCGGCATACGACGTGTCTGGTCATAGAGTACGTGTGTCAATTCATCTTTGATCTCTTTCTTCACGATATCGAGATCAATCTTGCGGCCCGAGAAACTCCTCGCCACTTTTTGCTTTAAATACTGGCGAATAAGATTCATAAGCTCCTCACTATCGCGCATGTAGATAAAGCCACGAGAGATGATATCAGGGCTTGTCAATAACCGTCCTGAAGACTTACTCACCGTCAGTACGACAACAAATATTCCTTCGTTTGCCATATGGATACGGTCTTTCAGTACAACTTCGCTTACTTCTGCACCACTATCGTCATACATGATACCGCCAGAAGGAATACGGCCTGTCTTGGCAGCTGACCCATCGTGGAAAAACTCAACCACATCGCCAGCATCACAGACGAAGATATTATTGCGCGGGATACCACATTCCTGCTCAGCAAGCCGTGCATTATGTACCAGCATATGATACTCACCGTGATTCGGCAGATAGTACGTTGGATGAACCGCGTTAATCACACGGACATGATCATCGTAGTATCCGTGCCCTGAAAGATGGAGTGGACCAATGCCTGTAAGATGCGTCTTGCCGTTTTGAATAACTTCGCCACCTTCTCGCATCAGGCCATCAACAGTACGCACGACGTATTTCTCGTTGCCAGGGATTGGATTTGAGCTAAATACGACAACGTCAGTATTTTTAATCTTGATGTGTTTATGGGCCCCGCTTGCCATACGATTAAGCACGGCATTAAACTCACCCTGACTACCAGTACAGACAATTGTAACCTTGCCGTCAGGAAGCTTAATGATATCGTCCATCTTCATGATGACGTCTTTTGGCACTTTGATTGCACCTGTGCGAAGGGCAACCTCAAGGTTTTGAATCATACTATAGCCAGCAAAAGCAACACGGCGGTCGTGTTTCTTCGCTTCATCCAAGATGAGCTGCATGCGATGGAGCTGGCTCGAGAAGCTCGAGATAATAGCTCGAGAATTTGGATATTTCTCCATCACCTCACCCATCGAATGCTGGATGTCAAACTCACCGTGCGTATGAGACCCATCACTTTCGCAGTTTGTAGACTCATTCATAAAGAGAAGGAATCCTTCTTTTGAAGCAATCTCAGTGATACGATCAAAATCGAAGGCCTTGCCATCAACCGGATCCTTTTCGATACGCCAGTCACCGGACGTAATAATATTGCCTACCGGCGTACGAATAACAACGGCGGCGGCGTCAGGGATTGAATGATTCACACGAATCATCTCGACAGAGAAATTGTCGCCGATTTGTGCGCGCTCATGCGCTTCTGGGTTTAGTTCATGATAATCAGGTTCAAAGCCAGTCGTTGCTTCTTCCATATTTTTCTGCAGCATACCGATAGTAAATCGGGTACTATACACCGGCGCAGGAATACGGTGAATAAAGTGACGGAATGAGCCGATGTGATCAAGGTGTCCGTGCGTAAACACATGCCCGCGAATCTTGTGCTTATTCTGCTCGAGATAGGATATGTCTGGCGTTATGTAATTGATACCAGGATAGTCTTCACGTCCCGGAAATAGAAAGCCCATGTCGATAACGATGATTTCACCGTCGTACTCAAGGGCAGTCATGTTTTTACCAATACCCATCTCACCGACACCGCCGATTGGAATTACTTTGAGGCTCGGTCGATTCGTATTCGGACGAACCTTCTTCTGATCGGCAATGCTAAATTGTCGACCACCATAGCCGTTGTAAATAGATTTGTTGACCGGAATATCGATCATGTGTTGTGATGCGCGTGCGTTCACGTTTTCGCTAGTACGCCGTGCAGCTCGAAATACTTCCCCACGTCTCGTGGTCGTATTGTTCAGTACCGTATTGTCTGATTTTGCTTTCTGTTGGTTTCCTGGGCGCTTGGATATATCATCCTTCGCGGGACCAGCGAGTCGTCGTTGACCCATAAATTTTTACCTAGTTTCCTTTCTTTTTTAGTATCAAATAGGTTTCGAAAAAAACAGGGGTGAGAGGCATTGGTCACAGTAGTCGTTTCCTCTCAAAGTTACAACTAGTATAACAAAACAGAGACAAAAACACAACCTATATCCGTGATTGGTCGCGTGAGAGGCACTTTTCGACAAGTGCCATCGCCTCGGTCTGATAGTTTGCTGTCGACCCATCAATATCGGAATCCGCAAGAGAGCCAACAGAACGGAGTGTCAGGACAGGTATGAATGCTGCGTAAAATTCTTTGCGCGACATACCTATCCCCGCAATAATTATCTCGAGAAAATCTTTTGCCATACGCTCATCGTGGGCAGTATTATGCATCCGTACATAACTCTGGGCAATATCGTTAAAACGAGCAATCTCAACACCAGCCTTCTCTCCATCAAAAATTACCCATTGGCCGTCTATATCGAAAATTTGCCACGGTGACATATCATTATGCTGCAAACGAAGCGTGACATTACGCTCATATTCAGCGAATAAGCTTTTCGCCTCATCAATAATTTTCTGATCGACATGACCTACTACCCACTCTTTCCATGAGTTGCCAGCCGGCTCAAACTTATTAGAGAGGTAGGTGTACGTCCTCGGCAAAGAAAAATCGCCGGCCGCTTTATCGAGCTGGACATGCATGTCGGCATAGCGCTGTAAATTTGCCCTCCAGCGTTCGGCATCACCGCGCGGCGCTACCTGTGGCGCATCAATATATTCAAACACAAGACCATCGTCGCCGATACGCTGCACAAGATGTTGTCCGCGGAGGCGCATTGTTGGATTAAGCACATCCACACGATCCATAAATTCAGCCCACAAACATTCACGCTCAAGATTCTCAATAAGTTCAGCTTGTTTCGCAATTTTTACAAAATACCAGCTTCCCACCCGTCGAGCTTTCACATACATGAATCGATCATTGACACCAAGTACATCATCAAGCGAGATAACCTCATCAAATATGCGCGTAAGGTCAGCAAACGAGATGCTCATGTTCTCAACTCGTTGTCTGCAAGTTCCTTTGCCCTCAAGAAGTCATCGATAAGCGTTTGCTTCATACTTCCATTGTATAGCGCTGCTGCCGGATGGTACAGCGGTATCACCAAGAATTCATACTGATGATACTGAACCTTCCGTGCATGGCCATGATCCTTAGAGATACGAATATCCGGAATAAAACATTCCCCACTGTGCCGTCCAAGTGTAATGACAACTTTCGGATGAATAATTTCAAGCTGGCGCATAAGGTACGGCCAAAAAGCCCGTTTCTCCTCAGGTAAAGGATCACGATTGTTCGGCGGACGATATTTCACGATATTGGTAATATAGACGTCTCCTCGTTCAAGTCCCGCCTCTGCGAGCATTTTGTTAAGAAATTTTCCGCTCGCGCCAACAAAGGGTAACCCCTGTTCGTCCTCTTGTTTACCAGGAGCTTCACCGATAAATACGATGTCCGCATCACTATTACCGTCACCCATGACGAGTTGTGTCGCCCCGAGCGCCAGCTCGTCACACACATTGTGCACAAGAATCTCTTCTCGGAGTTCATCGAGACGACTTTGTTTATTCATGCACTTACTATAGCAAAGTTATCGTGTGGATTTTCGGGAAGAATCTCTCGAATTGCGTTCAAATTTCTTAAGAATCCACCCAATAACAAACGGCGCAATCCACACGAGAAAACGCCGAACCGATGGAGTACGAAATAGTTTCGCAATTGCTGATATCATACTAACCATTGTACCGAAAATTACGCTGTGCGTGAGTAATAATTGTCACCGTTTGCACTACTATAAAAAATATCCAGCGAATTTACTTCGTGGATATTTTTTTAGAAACCGTAGGAATCTTTTTGTGTTCCTACTTGAGATCACTTGGGCGCATACTGAGATTCAAACGTCCACGGTCATCGATAGCAACAAGACGAACTTTGACGACATCGCCTTCCTTGACCTTGTCCGTGACCTTTTCGACACGCACATCATCCATCTGTGATACGTGACACATACCGTCAATACCTGGCATGATATTAATAAAGGCGCCAAATTCCATGAGCTTTACAACTTTTCCTTCATAGATCTTCCCTACTTCCGGTTCTTCAACCAGGGACTTAATCCAGTTGATCGCTTTTTCAATTGCTGCCGCATCAACCGCAGCGATCGTCACGAGTCCAGTATCCTTGATATCTACTTCGGCACCAGTTTCGCTGGTAATCTTATTAATCATCTCACCACCCTTACCGATGATTGCACCGATTTTTTCAGGGTTGACCATAAGTTTTTCGATGCGTGGTGCATAAGGGCTCATCGTTTTTCGTGGGCCATCAAGAGTTTCGAGCATGTGTTTCAAGATGTAAGCCCGGCCTTCTTTTCCTTGATTGATCGCATCAGCGAGCACGTCAACTGGCAGCCCATGTACTTTCATATCCATCTGTAGTGCCGTGATACCCTTGCTTGTTCCGGCAGTCTTGAAATCCATATCACCAGCGAAATCCTCTGCGTCAGCGATGTCTGACAGTACACACGGCTTGTTGCCGTCCATCATTAGCCCCATAGCGATACCAGATACAGGTGATTTCAATGGGACACCAGCATCCATAAGCGCGAGACAGCTCGAGCAGGTTGCTGCCATGCTCGTCGAACCGTTTTGGCTCATAATTTCCGTCACGCTACGGATAGCGTAAGGGAAATCTTCTTCACTTGGCAGTACTGCAAAGAGAGCTCGTTCAGCAAGATAGCCGTGACCGATTTCGCGGCGTCCTGGTGAACCAAGTCGCTTCACTTCTCCGACAGTATAGCCTGGTGCATTGTAGTGATGCATGTAGCGGCGTTCGAAATCACTCTGTTCCATTGTGTCGACGAGTTGCGCATATGACAGTGGCGCAAGTGTGACGATATTGAGCGCCTGCGTAAGACCTCTTGTAAAGATACTTGATCCGTGCGTACGTGGTAGAACGCCAACTTCGCTCGACAAAGGTCGAATTTCGGTTAATTTGCGGCCATCTGGTCGGGTACCAGACTTAATGATATTGGCGCGCACATCTTTATGAAGCGCCATCGTAAAGGCTTCCTCATATTCGGCCTTGAGGGCGTCATATTCTTCGCCATGTTTTTCGGTCATTGCATCATGAAATTCACCGCGCAGTACACCGATAAGCTCATTGCGCTCAGGGTATGGCTTCTGTAGATCTTCGCCTAGCTTGCCTTTTGTCCACTCGTCTACTACTTTTTGAATTTCTTCATTTGGAAGCACGAGTGTGTACTCAAGCGGTGCTACACCAACCTTCTTTGCAAGCTCGCGCTGTAGAGCGATGGCTGGCTGGATCATACCATGAGCCCAAGCGAGTCCCTCAATAATTAACTCTTCTGTGACTTCGTTTGCCCCAGCTTCAACCATGGTGATACCACCTTCAACACCAGCGACCACTAGATCAAGCTCGCTCGCCGCGCGCTCCTCTGGAGTAAGGAAGGCTTTAAATTCACCATCGACACGGCCGACACGAACACCGGCTACCGGGCCGTCAAACGGCGTACCACTAAGCATGAGTGCCGTACTCGCAGCGATCATCGCCACCATATCGGGTCGGAAGTTTGGATCCATAGAGAGAACACTCGATACTACCTGTACTTCTTGGCGGTAACCTTTTGGAAACAGCGGACGAATTGGACGGTCAATAAGACGTCCAATAAGAATTGCTTCGTCACTTGGACGGCCTTCTCGTTTTATAAATCGAGAACCACTGATTTTACCAGCTGCATAAAATTTTTCTTCATAGTCAATCGATAATGGGAAATAATCCATCCCTTGAATCGGTCGATTACCTACCATGACAGTACCAAGCACGACAGTTTCGCCGTAGGTAACAAGTACACTCGCGGTCGAACGGAAGCCGACTCTGTTAACTTCGAGTTTCAGCGGCTGTCCGCAGAACTCCGTTGATACGGCAATAATATCCTTGCCATTAGGGTTGATTGTACTCATAAGAGCCTCCTTTAATAATTCTCACTCACCTTCTATTTAGCGAATAAGTAACGGGTAGAAAAATTTGTCTTCACAAATCCTGCTATCCACCACTTACTCGTGCGAGTGATCTATGTTGTAGTATACCTTATCCTGCTCGTTGCTGCGACATATTCCATAGCAGCTCGAAAAACTGCCGTTGCGTGCGTGCAACAAGCGGATTCGTAATCTCTATACCGAACACCTCATCTTCACCCCAATAGAAATACCCGACCGTATCATTGTAGATAATCATATCGTGCTCAATCGTAAAATCACGCGGCGATACTCTAGCCTGCCAACTATTGAGGCGTTCCACCTCTCTGTGTCGTCGCCATACATCTTGCCTGTCTTCAAATTCGGCATCGATAATACTCCGTGCGACAATGTCACGCTGGTTGCAGGCCGCTACCCAGCGGTCAAAGAATTTTTGACGCGTATCAAGCTGTATACCATGACGCAAGATGCTCAACAATTCGCCATTAGCCTTCGTTTCATTCCATAACATCTGTTTAACGCCGTCTGGCCCACGGTAAATCCTGGCATTGGTCCGTGGCGCTTGGCTATCTAGTTCTCTCACCGCCCGAGCAACTCGCGCCGTTGAACGCTTAAGATCCTCAAGCTCTTGTTCTTTTTTACTGAGTAATATTTGCACGTTATCAAAAGGTGTTGCAGAAATCATACCTCGTTCGTTGTCTGACATAGTGTCGATAAAACCGAATGCATCCAGCTCTGGAAGCGTACGATACACCTTGGTACGCTCAACGCCAGAGTGTCGTGATATATCTGTAATAGATTGAGATCCTTGCTGTAACAGTGTAATATAGATATAGACAGCTTCCTTTGATAATCCGAGTTTATGCAGGTAACCCCTAAGTAGTGCAAGATCATTCATATTATGACTTTATCATATGTGCATTTTTTGCACAATAAATAGAAATCTACAGTGCTATGAATTATCCTCACTACGTAACAATAACAAAGGAGTTATCATGACTAATCCTGAAAAACTAAATGAACAAGGCATCGAAGGATTACATACTATCGGCTACGACGCCCTAATGGAGGTAACGGTCCGTTACGGCATCGGTGATAGCGAGATAGATGCACTCTATCCGCCAACACTCTCGTCTCTCGCATATCACAACGCGAGCCACACGATGCGCGTCCGTGAAGCGACACGGCGTCTCGCTCAAATTCATGGCCTCACCCCCTACGATACGGAACTGGCTGTCACGATCGCGAGTGCTCATGACGTTTATCATAATGGAGGCGAAGGAGAAAAAACCGATGAAGAACTGAGCGCACAGTGGCTTGTAGGCATTCTGGGGCGAGCCGGCTTTTCAGCAGAAGATAAAGAGATAGCACGTCTCGCCATCCTTGGCACCACGCCGCTCAAAGACACTGACGAGAATTTTATGGGACAACAATTCTTGCTGACCGAATTCCCTTCTCTTCGCTCTGGCGAAATAGCCCTCTGTGTTGCTGCCGCTGATATGGAAGCTGTTTTTGCGGCGTACGGTCCAATAGTCGCACACGATCTCTATAAAGAGCGGGTAGGCCGCTCAACCTGTGAAACTGTCGAAGACGTGTTTCCTCTAATAGAATTTCAAGAATCTCAGATACGATTTATCTCAACATATCAGCCACTATATCCTGAACTTGAGCAATTATTTGGCGGCCTGCGTAATGCAATCGTCGAGCATCATACTCGTCTTCGAGATGACCTTATCGCTGGGAAAATCACCAGCTGGAATCAGATTATTGAGGCAGACTGCGCATTCGCACAAGAATTCTCCGATAACGCCTAGGCGAGGAGGAGTCCTTGCTGTCACTGATATACTAGAGGTATGAAACCTATTCCAATCAAGCAGCATTCACGCCTCGGCTATACCTCAGCTTATGTTGCCGGAAAACTCTTTCGTGGCACAGTAACAGTGGCGTATGGAATAAAAGCACTCAGACACACAAAACCACGAACTCGCGCCATTATTGTCCATGATGGGTATGTCTTGTTGATTCGTGGAAGCGTACGCCCTGAATACTGGTCGCTTCCTGGTGGTGGTGTCCACCCGAAAGAGCAGGAAACTGCTGCCCTCTCGCGCGAACTCCATGAAGAAGTCCGCCTCCATATCCCCCCAAACGCATTGTATCCACTCGCCCGGTATTCTCGCGCCCAAACTGGAGCAAAATACGATCTTAGTATCTATTACCATGAGATTTTATCGCCCGAATCGCATCATGTACGCCTCACCCCAGAAATTCTCGAAGCCCAGTGGTACACGCTCGATGCTATCCCGAAAAATGTTTCAAAAAGTACGCAGCTGGCTCTCGCCGACTACCAATCACGTCAATAAAAGACCAAAAAAAGAACCTCCGCTATTTGCGGAGGCCCAGTGCGGCGATGATCGCCTGGTATGCTTCAAAGTCTTTTCGCTCGAGATATTTGAGAAGTCTTTTACGCTTCCCTACCATCTGGATAAGGCCACGGCGCGCCATATTGTCGTGCTTGTTGACCTTTAAGTGAGCCGTCACCTCTTTGATGCGAGCCGTCAGAATTGAGACCTGCACCTGAGGAGAGCCGACGTCGGTTTTATCCTGAGCGCCTACTTTGATAGCTTTTAACTTGTCCTCTTTTGTAATCATACCGAGCGATTCTAACAGAGTAGAGAACTCTTGTCAATCACTACCTCGTCAATTGTGCGGGCATCTGCAATATCGCTTTCCCCTATTCGTGTCCTGCGCAGCTCTTTGCAATAAGCGCCCGTTCCGAGGGTTTTTCCAATATCTTCGGCCAGCGTCCGAATATACGTACCACTCGAAACATGGGTTCGTATTTTTAAGAATGGGTACTCGTAGTCCACGAGTTCAAGATCGTAAATTGTCACTTGACGACTAGGGATGTCTACTTCCTTGCCGGCTCGAGCCAAGTCATACGCCCGTTTGCCACCGATCTTAATCGCTGAGAACATAGGAGGAATCTGGGTAATTTCACCCTGAAAGCCCTTCAAAGCCTCTTGAACAGTCTGGATAGTGGGTTGAGTATCGGATACTGGTGTGATTTCACCCTCGCTATCACCAGTGGTGCTCTTTTTTCCCAGTTCAATTGTCGCTTCATATTCTTTGTCGAGCTTCAAAAATTCCCCAGCACGCTTACAGGCGTCACCAAGCAAGATAATAAGCAGTCCAGTTGCGAAAGGATCAAGCGTCCCGGAATGACCGACTCGTAACTGTTTCTTTGTCGGTTTTACTCTATTTTCACGGTAGTAGGCGCGGACCCTGCCCCGTATCTTCGCCACTACATCAAAGCTCGTCCATTCGGCGGGCTTGTCAATCAGAAGTATGTTTTTCATCATAGACATTATACGTTGTCACATAGAGAGTCAAAGAAGTTTTTATATAAAATAATCGCCGTATGTATGTGGCGATTATTTTTGTCATCTGTGATGATTAGAATAAACCATGGTCGCTATATGTTACTGACCGGGAATTCTAAATTGTGCGGGATCCGCTGAAACACTCGGCGTCGGGGTTGATGGGTATGGCGTTGGTACCTCTGACGGTGTTGCTACGGGATTAGGAAATTGTGGAAGCGTTGAAAAATCAGGTAGCGGTGGAAGAGGTGGTGGAGGTGGCAAGATAACGCCTGGATCAGCGTTCGGAACAGAAGATGGGACAGGTTCACTACTGACGCTACTAGGGACAGGAGCCGGCACAAGCGGCTCGATAACTCGTCCTGGAGCGTCTGGTGACGCGACAACTGGCGCAATAGCAAGATCACCAAGTGTTGCATTATTAATAGCAGCATCAACAGCAGCACGTGCGTCATCGACACCCGAAGGGCTCACTAATGAAGGAACTGAGCTATCGGCTACAGGTATTCCAGTCGGCTCAAAACTCAATCCGCTTGGGGCTGTACTTGGAAGGAAGGCGTCCCCATCTGGCACAACCTCAGAACTTGGAGCCTCCCCGAGATACGTATGAGTATTCGTTTCAATAGGTGGCACCGATGTTTGCTCGACGATAGCGGGAGACTCATCTGCGGCATTCGCATCATGCGATAGAATAACTCGATTTTTATCAGACTCTTCTTCGCGGCGATTCGCATCCTCCGCTTCATTAGCCGTTGCATTGAGCGTTCCACCAAAGGTTGGCTCAGCAGCTTTACGCCAGTCTGTTTTACCTTCATCGGTTTCAGGTACCGGGCTAGTGGGAATTGACTCAGGAACGGGCACAGCAACAGCTGCTTCAACTTGTTCGCGAAGATCATCAACAGTAGATGTATCAGGGGTAGTAATTGGAGGTAAGGCCTGTGCGAGTTCATCCTGTGCGACCTCAAGCGCATCCGCGCTCTTTTGTTCATCGCTAAACTGTGCACTTGGCATAATAGGTTCCAGCTGGGTGTTTTCGGTATCATGGGCAACCTCAATATCCCCAGGGGACACCGATTCCATAGACGGTGTAGGTATTGGCAGATCTGGCGTTTGATTAACTTTTAACGCCTCACCTTCCCCGAGCGAAGCTATACCTTCATTATTCTTTGCAACCTCGAGAGTTGTTTCCAGTTTTTCGGCAATAAGCTGTTGATTCGCCCCGGCAGCCATGAGCTGTGCTGCCATAGTCATTACTTTTGGCGAAGTTTTTGCGTTGCGGAAACGATCTGTCACCGAAACAAGTCCCGTGAGCATGGCCGTAGCAATCTGTTCGTCAAGGAGATTCGGCTGGAGAGCCTCACTAAGACTCATCATCATTTCAGCAAGCCCACTGGCTTTTTCATTATTCCACTCGACTTCCCCGAGAGAACTTGTCCCTTGAGTAGCGTTGATCGTCACAACGCCGGCATCATGGAGGATACGGCCGTGAGCACTAATAGCCTGGTCAAGATCATCCTTTTTATCAACACCAAGAGCAACGATAAGGTCAACGTTGAAATCACCTTGCGAGAATTGAAGATCTTTTTCAGAGATATTCGTACGATACGGCGTGATATAGATACGAACGAAATCGTCCTCTACCTTATAGCGAAGACGGTCGGCCTTCTCTTTATCAAGCGCGATGATAAAATCACGCAGGCTATCAACATTTTGCTCAAAAGTTTTGCCTGGCTCCAAGAAGTCAATCGCAGGAGGTGTCTGACCACTAAAAACAGCTGTTGCGTGCTTGCCTATTTTGTTAAGCATGAGTGTAAGACCAAGCGCCGAACTGAGCGCGTCTACCGATGGATCGTGATTAACGGTCACAAGAATACTGTTGGCCTTTTTAATGCGGTCAATGATTTGTTGTCGCGAACTCTGTTCTGTTTGCATATGTGGCTATTTTTTGTGTTTAAACTATACGTTTCAAACTATACCACAAGCTTTTTACGTCCGTCAAGACGTTTTTCTCCCTGTACACCTCTTTACAGCGGTCCCCTTTTACGCTATAGTTGTTCACCGACTACGATATAAATTGTAAATAAGGGTTCAAGAAGAGTTTATGCCAATTATCAAATCAGCTATCAAACGGGTCAAACAGGCGGCAAAACGCCGCGACCGCAATGTTACCGCAAAACGTAACCTCAAGAGCGCTGTTAAAGCATTTATGCTAAAGCCAACCGCAAAAGGCCTACAAGCTGCACAAAGCGAAATCGATACCATGGTGAAGAAGAATATTCTTGAGAAGCGTACGGCTGCTCGCCGTATGGCTGGTCTCTCGAAAATCGCTAAAACTGCTGGCGTAAAGATTGAAGCTAGTAAGAAAACTGTTGCCGCTCCTGCAAAGAAACCTGCTACTAAAGCTGCTCCAGTGAAAAAAGCTGCCGTCAAAACGACAGTTGCCAAAAAAGCTCCTGTGAAAAAGCCTGCCGCAAAGAAGCCTGCTGCTAAAAAATAATCATAGCTTGATATAAAGAGCGCGCCTCTCGGGGCGCGTTTTTATATGGTTTGCAACATGACTCGTATCTGTACCCAGGGCTCAGCTGATCGTGACTTCAGCCCCTCATCAAGAGATGCCATTGAGTCAATGAGGTGTTGAACTTTTTGAACAGAAAGGCGTTTAGCGACACTTGTCATCTTTTGCACGACATACGGATGAAGGCCTGTATCTTTTGCAATGACTTGCGGTGCACGAGAATGACTACTCGCAACAACAATGAGGGCATAGACCTGGCTCGCAAGGAGACCAAAGAACTGATAGGGATCTTCTCTTTCGGAAAGCTCACCGAGTAATTGCTGCATCTCTTCTCTGCGCCCATTGAAGGCCGCGTCAAGAAGCTCAAAGGCCGTTGCCTGCGGAGTCGGCTCGATTAGTTCGCGAACAAGTTCTCGCGTGGGCCTCTTTTCGCTGAGCTGCAATTTTTCAAGCTCGCTACTGAGACGCCACTGATCGGTACCGACATACTCAATAATATACTGCGCTACCTCACGAGCGAGCTCCACGCCACGGCGACGAGCTTCCGTTTCCAGCCACTGTAAGGCTTCATGAGCTTGCAGTGCTTGCGCTGTAAAAACCGTGGCGTGTTTCTCAAGCCATTTATAAGTTTTGGTCCGTTTGTCTATATGAGACTCAATAAAGATAACTTCGTTATCGACACCTTTCTCGAGCCATTCACTAAGTGTCGTCCATAGCGGCTTATTCTCACTCGCATTCTTTATAATAATGAGTCGTTTAGCGCTAAACAGAGTGACGCCTGCCAATAAGTCTGGCAGCTGCTCAAGCGTCAACTCGCTCCCGTCATTTTTTTCAACATCTCCATCAAATCCAGCAATGAGTTTGCGCACTCGCTGTTCGACTTCAAATGAGTTATCACCAGAAAAAAGGAAGATCATACTCTATCTAGTATACCGTGTGAAATTAACTATTCGCCTTGAATTGAGTGTTCGAGATGTTCTCGAACAAGACGAACAGCCTGCTCACGTGCACTAAGATATCGAAGCCGCTTATCCTCACTACTCTCTTCACCGTAGGGCGGGATATGATCTTGATTCTCGATGATAGTCCTCAGTAGATCCATCACATACTCGTCATTCTCAAGACCGTGTATTGCAATACTGCCTGCTAGCGCGTCTATCGCAGCCTTTACTGCATCCATATTGAGGTGTCGTGCTTCCTGTACAACCACGGCCATACCTCGTCGATAGTCAGAATCACGATATTCATGAGATGTTGTAATATTAATAGTATCAAGATAGAAAGAAAGTTGTTCTTGAGCCTCTAACACTAGTGTCATTACATCCTCGTTATCTGTCGTCAAACCTTGTTCAGTCATGAGGCGTGCAGCCTTCGCAAGATGTACTGCAAGGTCCATTCCTTGTCGTGTATCACGATCCTTGCCTGCCTCGTGTATTTGATATGTCAAAGATGTAGACAGCTGCTTGAATCTCGCAATAATCGCCTCATCACCTACTGCAAGCTCGGCTGGTGATACACCAGTAAACCGGTGGTGCTCAGTGTCTTTGATGGCTCTCACAACAACAAGACCTCTACTCGTAACTACTTGTAAATATGCCGGTACATCGACAACTCCAATACCAAGACGGTTGTCATTAATTACAGCAAAGCGTGTGCCGGGCTCCTGTAAACGTGACAATATATCTTCGACGAGCACCCTCTCCTTTTTAAGCCGGGCTCTATTTTCCTCAGTTGGTGTCGTGAGACCATGGGCAATTGCAAACGCCCAATCGGTCATCTCGCCAATCGACATACCACCCGTACTTGCTATTTGGTTAAATGTGTTCGCTTCTTCTTCACAAAGTACTCTCATACGCTTCATTTCACCAGCTGCAACCTGCGAAAGATTTGCCGCTAGCTTAGTAGCCGCGGCAGCTTCTGCTTGTTGTGCAGTTGCTTCTATCTGCCTAGTTTCAAGGTCTGCTTGTAGCTGTGTAGTTCGAGCCGTAAAGCCTTCATAGCCTCCCTGTTTCTCGCTATCTGTCTGAACCATATTCTCTCCTTATCCTGTAATACCCAGCAGTATACGCCGTAGGTAGATCAACTCAAAGCATGAGTTTTAAACCTGTTGGCAGGTGGGACATATGTGCGTGCCACGACCAGCAACACGAATTTTTTCAATAATAGTTCCGCAGCGCGGACATGGATGACCTTCGAGGCGAAATACGTTTGCGAATTTAAGATAACTCCCTTTCTTACCCTCGGCATCAACATAGTTTTTATCAGTTGAACCACCCTTCTCAATAGATATATTGAGTACATATTTTATCTGCTTTAGAAGCTCTGAAAGTTGTGCGTCGGTTACATCATGGACGCGTATGGCAGGATGGATTTTCGATGCCCATAAACTCTCATCAGCATAGATGTTGCCTACGCCAGCGAGAACTGATTGATCGAGAATTGCAGCCTTGATAGATGTATTATTACGACGACGAATTCTTGGAATGAATATCGAATCCATAAACGAATCGTCAAGCGGTTCGGGACCAATTTTCTTCATGAATGCCGTGTCTTCAACTGCTAGTGTTGGTACTAACTTCATATACCCAAACTTACGAAGGTCATTAAAATATAGTCGTGATCCATCGCTAAAATGCAGGTGTTCACGTGTTGTGTTGTCAGGAAGTTTTCCTACTAATGAATCATTCGGGTGTCCACCGCCAAATCTCAAGGAGGGCTTAGAATGAAGACTGGTATCGGCAATATAAACGAGTTGCCCAGTCATCTTCAGGTGTACCATTAGCGTATACCTACTCGAGAGTTCAATGAGCATCATTTTTCCACGACGTCGAAGATTGACAATGTCTGAGCCAATCAAAAAGTGTTCAATATCTATGGGAGCGTTTGGAAAGCTCTTTAAACTATCGTAATTATGAACTGACTCAATCCTTTTTTTGAGTATAAGACGTTCAAGTCCACGGCGGATTGTTTCAACTTCGGGAAGTTCAGGCATGGTATGTATTATACCGCCAAGATCGACTTCTACGATATGCAAGTATCGTATAATAAAACATATGAAAAAGGTGGTCGTGCCAAGTATTGTGCTTATAGTGACACTTTTGTGTGGCATAGGAATCTGGTGGTATATTGCTCACACCCCTTCACATGCCTGTAATTTCACTGATCGTATACGAAATACCGCCTCAAATATTCAGCTTTTTTGTTTTGATACTACAAAACTACCGAGTGATGTGACAAGTGATACTACGCAGGCTATTATCCAAGATTCAGCTCTTATATTCAGCGCAAAAGACAATACTACAACTATCGCCGTAAGTCTTCAAAAGAACCCTGGTACTGAAAAGGTTAAGACATTTATTGAAAAAATCATTCCGCTTCATCTCGAAACGGATACTTCTATCGGAAAGGGATTGACTGGGATATCAGGTGATCAGTCAATTACCTCACTTTCGACAAGCTCAGATACATGGATCATTATAACAACACCGAAAGACTATGATCCTGACCGACTCATTAAAATACTACAAGCATTCCAGCAGGATTAGTAGCTACTAAGAACCATCTCCTTCAATCTGATGGTATTCGCCGCATTACCCGTGCCTCCGTAGGTAATCTTCACAGCAACGACTGCTGTTGCGTTCGTTGCAACGTTAACGGTTGTATAAGAAGCCGTTGCAAGAGGATACACAGAAGCAGCACCGGCAGCAGTTGACTGCAGGCTTAAGGTCCCTTGCGCATACACTGCTGATGTCGCGCTCGGTGCTGCTCGACACGTAAAGTTAAGGTCGATTGCCCATGCGAGATTTGTTTGGCTTACACTAGGGGTCACGGTTGCGGGAATCTGGGTCGCGATTGTTGTCGCACCAAGCGTTACCGTGAATGTCATTGGCTGAGCCGCAGTAGTAGTCGTAGTTACTCCCGCAGCAGCAAGATTAATGGTTCTCCCTTGTGTACAGTAGTTAGCTGGCATCGTGTAACCGTTATTAAGTATTTGGGCTGTGAGTGTCGTCCCTGTTAATGCACTTGAATCTGCTATAGCTGCGTAGAGACCACCAAAGCAACTCTGCCATCCACCACCCTGATAACAACGGAATCCTGCATCTGTCGCGGTTCCACCGTTATAGTACATCGCCCCTGCCACACCCGTCGGATCACCTGTTCCGCTCTTTGTATCGAGCACAAGCGTCGTGCCGTTTGCATCACTCGTTCCAATAACTATGCGTTTATTACTCGTATCAGCCGTCAAAACCGCTACACCTGAGCCATCCTGAATACGGAAGGCTGTTGCTGAGTTTACCTGCCGGTACGCCTGACTGAGTCCTCCTGCCGTAGTAGGCTGAGAAGCATACACTGTATTGGTTCCACTGTCTGAGATTGTCCCGCTTGAAAAGTAGTTACCTGACAGGTATGTGTTTGCCGACAGAGCTACCAACGTTATGGGAAAATTAGTCGTCGTTGCGGACGCATCAGATATTCTATTATCAGTAATCATGGTATTCGAAGCATACAAGTCAATATAAATCGCGTTATTAGTGGTTGCACCACCGTTATCTTGGAAGACGTTATTGGAAATTGTTGTAGAATCGCCTCCGTTTGTAATAACAAGTCCGTAGCTAGTATTGAGTTTGATCAGGTTATTTGTCACAGTGTTATACGCTGGATTCCCTGCTAATTGTCCTATATATACTCCAGTAGCCGAATTCTGGATCGTATTGTCGCTGAGTGTGTTATTACTCGAGTTATCATAGAAACGGACCCCATTACCACTAGTATTTTGAATGGTGTTTTCAGTGATGACGTTACTCGAACAACCGTTGAAATCTATACCGTAATTGATAGAATTACCGATGTACGTGTTGTTTGAACTTGTAGTGCTCAATATAGGAGCGCTGAAGATGTTATTCGAAAAAACATTGTTATTACTACTGGAGGTAATAGTGACAGCCAAGCCGCCAAAGGAACTATTTGTGATCGTCGTATTCACAGTGCTCGTAAGCGTAAGCGCAGGATCCTGCGTATTCGTAGACGTCACATTTGTCACTTTGCCCCCTACGATAGCGCCCGAACCAAGCCCAGTGAACAATATACCAGTAATATCAAAGAGCTGGCCTCCTCCTGAATTGCCGTCAATCGTTAGGTCTTGAAGCGTCACCCCTGTCCCACTACCGCCACCGGTTGCATTCGTTATAACAGTATGGACAACCGAGCTATTAGGAACAGTTATAACAGTCCCCGAACCAGCCCCCGCCAGCGTGGTGTTATTCGGAACATTGATAGTATCACTGATAGTATAGGTACCTTTTGCTAAGTACACCTTGCCGCCAGCTGCAGCGGTAAGTGCACTGTTAATCTGCGTTTGATCGCCCGTTCCTGTTGCAACATAGTCAGCGGCGTCCTTCTCTGCTTGTGAAGAGTTCGAGGCTGCAACAATCTTAGTCGTTGTCTCGCGGTCGGCTTGCCACTTGCCATTCGCATAGGTAAGGAGCTGCTTAGTAGTTGTGTCGTAGTACAACATACCTTCAGCGCCGGTCGGACGACTACCGCTACCAGTAAGTGTGAGGCTAGCACCAGAGCCAAGAGCAACATTCATCGTAGACGTGTTTGCAGTCAGGAGTGTTGCCACTCCGCCAGCGTTTTGAATAGTAAAGGCAGTTGCTGATGTATTCTGGTAGGCATTCGTTCCTGTCCATGTATTGTTGCTTGAAAGCGAAACGCCGCCACCACTACAGTTTGCCCATCCAAGCACCCCGGCACCGGTTGTGTCCGAAAGACACTGGCCCGAAGAACCAAGCGCCGTTGGGAGTGTCAGCGTATACGAAGTACTTGTTGCCCCTGAGAGCAGTGTCGCCGTATTTACATTAGTGCTGTTCTTAAATACCATACTGCCGTTAGTACTACTACTTGTACCGAGCGTGAGGCTGGATGTCCCCGTGATCGCTCCGGTAATATTTACTGCCTTCAATAGACTTATCGTACCGGCTGGTTGAATAAGAAAATTACCCGAATTATTTACCTGGCCCGCAAAGATCGTGCCCGTTCCAGTATTATTGATACTGCCAGAGCCCAGTGTATTATCTGCAAGATAATTAGTACTTGACCCAGAATCGATAATACTAATTGCATAACATGTTGTTGTACAGCTTGTATCAGTAACTGCATTATTAGTTAGCGTATTACTAGTACTTGTGTAGTTAAGAACGATGGCGTTATTGGCTGCTGGGCCGCCTGAATTAGCAACAACATTACCCGTTACCAAGGTATTACTTGTCGTTTCAAGCAGAATCCCCTCGGCAGTATTACTATCAAGCGCATTTCCCTCGATAGTGTTATTCGATGAATTCTCAAGATATACACCTAGACTACCGCCAGTTATACTATTGCCCGAAACTGTCACCGCATTACTATGATTTAGGTGGATATTATAGTCAGTATTGTCTCTGAATGTATTCCCTGTAATAGCACCCGTTGAATAGTCCATATATATTCCAACAAGGTTTGCTTGAAAGGTATTGTTAGCAATAATATTATTCGTACCACCAAGATAGATACCCTTGTTGCCGTTGTTCATAAATGTGTTATCAATAAAGGTATTATTCTCGGAGTTATTGAGGTGAACTCCATTATCCTTAAAGTTCATAAACCAGTTGTGAATAAACTTAGCACCTTGTGACGTACTATTTCCAGTTTGCCAGCTATAGTAAGCAGTCTGCGTACAGCTCGTACACCCCTGTATAGCTTTTTGTCCCTCAAACCGAATATCACGAACAGTGAAATTATATGGTCCAAAGTTAGAAGCAATAATAGGATCATAACCGGATCCAGTATCGTGTTCAGCAAGTTGCAATACCGTCTCGTACCCTGATCCAACCAAAGTCGTACCATCCGGAGGACTCAATTCACTATTGATGGTATATGTACCCTTCATCAGATAAACCACACCTCCGGTTGCTGCGGTCATCGCACTGGTGATCTCATCTTCTGCGGTTCCGGTAACGATATAGTCAGCAGCATCTTTCTCGGCCTGTGAACTATCCGATGCTGCGACAATTTTTGTCGATGTAGTACGGTCTGACTGCCATTTACCATTTGCATACACAAGAAGTTGTTGGGCGCTAGTGTCGTACCACAACATACCTTCAGTACCCGTTGGGCGAACTGCACCCCCTGTAAGAGTGAGGCTGGTACTTGAACCGAGGGTGAGATTCATTGTCGACGTATTTGCGGTCAGGAGTGTCGCCGCTCCGCCAGCATTTTGGATAGTAAAGGCAGTTGCCGAGGTGGTTCGGTAGATATTCGTTCCTGTCCATGTATTATTAGCCGAAAGTTGCGCAAAACTCGCACTATCCAATCCATCCAATGTCTCCGAGTTGTAGGCATAGGCACTGGCAGCGACAAGAGTTCTTGAGCTCATCGGAGATTCCCAGGTTGCACAGGCAGCGGTCGAACAGGTGGCTGTCCCAGGAGTAGCCTGTGTAATCTCAAAGTACAGAGAACCACTCGCAAAGATGGCTGGATCCATAGGGGTGACGTCACCAAGCTTCGTAGAGAAGAGTCCATTGGTAATTTGAACACGATTTGTCGTTTCCCTCGTCTCACTCCACTTGAGCGTACCGCCACTTGCAGCATCGTAGAGTTTGAACTGCATATTGTAGAGACCATCAGCAACGATCAGGCCACTGGCATCTGTAAGACGGCCTTGGAAATTGACCTTGGTTGGGACTGTTGTGAGTGCAGAGACAGAAGACTGAGAGACACAGGCAAACAGGGCAACAAAGAGCCCTAGCGCCAGAGTGCGCGAAGCGTAGCGGAAAAATCTCGGTATGATCCGAGGTGGCCTCTGTTTGTTCATGTAAATTTTTGTCTCTGCTTCTTGAGTAAATCTCACCTTACTCTTTGGCTCACTATGAAGTATAGAGGAAAGTAGTAGTAAAATGCAAGTGTTTATTTGCTAAATACGACGGCTTGCTTATGTGGGCAAAATTCGGACAGTGTGAGCAAAAATTATTATGTTAATTGTTTAAGGAATTTTGCCAAAATACTACTGTTTTGCCTTGATGGCTTGAACAACTTTACTATCATCACGAAGATTTTGCCAAAATACTACTTGATCAGCCTGTATTGCCATACTATCATCCGGTCCATATACCTGACTGCTCACTTTTACGAGTGTTGTGGTGTCTTCGGCGGGCGTAGACGAATTTCCTGCTGATGAGATTTTTTGCGCGGTATAGGGTGATTTAAGTGTGAGATACTTTCCGTTAGTGTTCTGAAGCATGCCAAAAAATAGCTGACCACTTGTTGTATAGATTGCCTGGTACTGAGCTCGATTAATCTTTTGCGAATTTGGGTCCAGCATCTGTAGTGCCGTATATACAACCGTCGCACTAATTGCAAGGACGATAAAGCCAATAGCTAGTGGGTGCAAAACGATTTTTGAAAACCTATGCGGTTTTTTTTCTTGAGATTGAGACTCTTGATGAGCGTGGCTCATAATATATTACCTTCCTCATAGTTAGCTATACCGTTATTATATCATTACTACCGTCTCATCTCATGCACCTGAAAATAGACTCGAATTTAATGCGTTATAATACTCTCTATGACGTTTCGTAAACCATTACCTTCATATATTTTAATAGCATCGCTTTGCAGTATCATCTTGGGAGCAATCGGGTATTACATCTGGTCGAGTACACATGTACATTACGATAATATCTCGACCGTCAGCAAGGATTCAGGGCTAAAGCTTGTTCTACCAAAGTCTATCCCAGGGAACGCAAAAATCGTCGATCAGCCTCAATATCATAAAGAAAATGGTAGTATTACTACTCGAATAATGATAGACGGAATCACCATGACATTTTCGCAACAAAAGCGTCCCGAAACGAGCCTGGAGCAAATCGATACCCAAGATACATTCCTCGTCAACGCCGGCTCGGTGTATGTGCTCAAGGGAGAAAAAGGGCGTCTTCAGGCGATTGTCGAAACTCAGGATTCTTGGTTAATGGTCAATTCCGATGCAAAAATTGGCGTTAATGTCTTCAGAAACATACTTGAATCACTCAGCACTACTGTGCAGTAATATAATCATAAATTCTTTTTGAGACCTGCGCGATCACTTCTTCACCCTTCGCCTTTGTTTCATTCAACATAACACAAACTAGGTAGTTTCTGTTTGGAACATAGATAATTCCACAATCAGATTGCACTTCATTACCTGCAACACCCATTTTGTGTGCAATTGGCACATTATCTGGAATATATTCGCCAATTCTGCCAGTCCCCCCGTATGTTGAATGCGTCAGATAGGTCATAATTTCTTGAGATGCATCTGTTGAGACATAACATGCAAAATAAAGACATTTCAGGAATGAGGCGTACGAACGCGCAGTCATCGAAAGATTCGTACGCTCGTCATCTATATAGTCGACGTCAAGTGCATCATACGCCCCAGTTTTTAGGCTAGATTTATGCGCATCGACGACTGACTGAACCGCTTTTAGCGCTGTATTATCTGAATTCTCGATCATTAGGACAGCAAATTCACGAATCGTAAGCGTATACCCGACTCCCTTTTTGTATAGTTCGCCATATCCATCATCAAGCCACTCTTTCTTAAGCGAAATTTTCTCATCAAGATTCACCGCACCCGCTTCAGCAAGCTTATAGACCTCCATAGCGACAGGAACTTTGAGTAATGACGCAGCCACAAGATGCTGGGCGTCACCTATGCGAATTGACGTGCCCGTCGGTAAATACTCAAAGTAGAGTGATACTTTTCCATCGTAGTACGCCAGTTCATTCCTCAGATCCGCACGTAATGGCTCGAAGTTGACTAGCGTATCGCTAGGTTTTGATAGAAATATACGCTTTGCGAGGAGATCGTGATCATATATCTGCGCATCGACTCGCACGCCGGAATACCACATACCGCCAAAGAAACTCGCGGCCGCTGTTAAGAGTACGCTGATAATAATTGTGGTGGGAAGCATGTATTTCTTCATAATTTAGCGGAGTGTTGTGAGGTTACGTTTAATCTGATAATAATCTATTTTCCACGTCATTACTGATGCGGGTGCTGATCCGCTTGCAATTGACGTGATCGATGGACCGTAGACATCAGTAGAAGCCTGTGTCGGCAAGCCAGACGACACCGTTCCTACAGAAGCTTCGTTTATAAAGAACTCCACTGAGGTACCCGTAGAGTTTGTCTGAATCTTAAATCGCTGATATTGATTAGCGGTCGTCGTACGAGCGACCCCAGTGGTGGCGCAGCTCGCTTGTACACATCGATCCCAGTTACCTGCCGTTGTGGTGGCGGTATACCTGAAATATATACCATCTGTTGGGGCGGTTGTATTGGCAACGCCATTATGAAGACCTATGTAGGTCGTCTGGTTGGTAGCCAACGCGGCGTTTGCCGTTACGGGGCCAAAATCAAACTCAACCGTCATATTGCTTGGTACGCCTGTCATCCCGGTGACATCAAGACGAAGGTTCCATCCGGTGTTAATAGTCGTTGCGGCAGACGATAGTTGCAGAACTCCGAAGCGGTCATAATTGGCACTATATGTTCCGACATTCAACTTCGTTGCTGTACCACCAGTACCTATTGTAGCGCCCGTCCATCCTTGTGAGCCAGTAGAGAGCGTCGTCGTGGATATATTCGCAAACTCTTCTTGTACGACCCACTCTGAGCGAAGGCTTGCGAAATCACAATCACGCCAAAGACTATTACCGTAACATTTGAACGATTTTGTCGCCGAGTTATAGTACATCGAACCATCAACCCCAGTAGGATCACCGGCTGTGTTTTTTGTGTCCAGCACAAGCACCGAACCAACTCCATCGGCTGTACTATCACCGATATAGACACGATCATCTACACTATCCACGGTAAATAGTCGTATGCCGCCAGCATCCTGAATATCAAATAGGGCTGCAGCATCAAAAGTCGCCCCTGCTTTAAGGAGTAAAGTTTTTGCTGCCGAGCTGGTCGTGATATCAGCAACACCCGTAATATCATTGTCATATACGTCCTGCAATGTTGCTGATCCACCAGCAGAAATACAGTCTACCCATCCACTCACCTGATAACATCTGAATTTACCCATGTTTGAGTTGTAATACATCGCGCCAGGTGTTGCACTGCTCCCTGTCGGATCAAGTGCGGAGTTTTTTACATCCAGGACTAACACCGTACCTGTTGAATCAGTTGTTCCTACAGTGAGAATAGAGTTCGTTGAGTCAACATTGAACATATTTGTCGAGCCATTTTTGACCTGGAAAGCGTTCACTGACGAAATAGTGATACTCTGTGCTGCCGTAAAGGGATTTGCTGACCCAAGTTGCGCAAAACTCGCACTATCCAATCCATCCAATGTCTCCGAGTTGTAGGCATAGGCACTGGCAGCGACAAGAGTTCTTGAGCTCATCGGAGATTCCCAGGTTGCACAGGCAGCGGTCGAACAGGTGGCTGTCCCAGGAGTAGCCTGTGTAATCTCAAAGTACAGAGAACCACTCGCAAAGATGGCTGGATCCATAGGGGTGACGTCACCAAGCTTCGTAGAGAAGAGTCCATTGGTAATTTGAACACGATTTGTCGTTTCCCTCGTCTCACTCCACTTGAGCGTACCGCCACTTGCAGCATCGTAGAGTTTGAACTGCATATTGTAGAGACCATCAGCAACGATCAGGCCACTGGCATCTGTAAGACGGCCTTGGAAATTGACCTTGGTTGGGACTGTTGTGAGTGCAGAGACAGAAGACTGAGAGACACAGGCAAACAGGGCAACAAAGAGCCCTAGCGCCAGAGTGCGCGAAGCGTAGCGGAAAAATCTCGGTATGATCCGAGGTGGCCTCTGACTCCTTCTCTGCACGTTGATATACCCCATTGGTGTAGTCTTATTAATAGCCTCCGACTTGTATCAAATTATAGAGGTAAAAGCAGTAAAAAACAATAGCGTCTTGGCTGCTTAAACGCCTACGATTGCGCTTATTGTTTATGACGGAAAGGAAGTCGTTTTTTATACGAAAATAGAGCAAAAATGATAGCAAATAATACTAACATTATGAGTACTATCTGCCATGGCGATGCGATAAAGACCCACACCTCCCTAGAAGTCGTGCCAAACGCAACATGTACTTTATAAAAACCAATTTTGTGAGTCGCCACGGTAAAGGCATTATCTCGCTCGTTCCCAGTGAATATCAGAGATGACGTTACCTTTTGTGATTGATCAAACGGTGTAATCTTAACGTCAACATCAGGATAAAATCCTGTGCTCTTTGTTGTATCGCCAGTATTTTTGATCCGATACGTTCCTTTCACTGCATTATCTAGCTGAAAAAACGGCACGGATAGGCCTGTAATTGCTGCTTTTCGGTCGCCAGGTGTTCCATTCGTAATACTCAGTAGTGTACCAACACGGACTTCGGGCGATACCCCACCGCTCGCGTGCATCACGGTCTCGAAGAATAGTACAGCAAAACTGTCTCCTGCGGGAAGTTTTGTGCCATTAAGCGCGTAATACATACGGTAGGTCTCATGCGGACCGATCACGAACGTGCTTAGGTCTGGAATAATCCCTGCTGCCATCTGTGAATCGTTATAAAATTCAAGCTCTCCAGTATTGTTTATCTGCTTAAAAGCCTGAACTGATGTCTTCACTATGACACTTTGCGCGCCAGGATTTCCGATGTCGAGAAAACCTTTTTGAGTTTCGCTTGGTTGTATCGTCGTTTTTACCTGGAGCGGTTGTATGAGCAATGAAGCTACTGCGCCGACATTTACCGAACAAATAGCAGCGGTAACGATTGTTATGATCGAGTAGGCGACAAGGAACTGTTTCATGGCGTCACTGTTCCGGTGACCGTCATCGTATTGTTGTATTGCCCAGACACTTGTGAAGTAACTGTATCGGCGCGAAGACGTATTGTCACGACGTCTTTTGCACCCGTACCTGATCCTGAACGGCTATAGAATGTGGTACTAGAATTTGGAAAGGCAGCATAATTTGCTCCTGCGCCCCATTTGCTATCTAGACCCGGTGCAGCAGTAAGGCTAAAGCCCAGCCCTTTTGTCGACCCTTCAGACCATGCAGCCGGAGATGCGATCAGACTAGATATCGCCGGAATTGTATTCCCCCCACTTGTAAGGTTATTGTTTTGGTTAATAGCCAATCCATAATTAACAGCACTCGATTGCACAATCACATCCGCGTAGGCAGAGTTTGACGCACCACCAATAATCGTTCCAAGCGATAACCCTGCTGGGACGCCTGCTGTTTCAGCATCGTACTCAGCCCGTATTTCGTCCGCAGTAAGTTCACGATTATAAATTTTTATCTCATCAAGGCTCCCGTTCAGTAGATTCGTATTTGCATAATCAGCCCCTATTTTTAATGCATTTCCGGATGCTCCATTTCCACTGGGAATTGTTGTACTTTCTGCAACTTTTTGACCGTCAACATACAGTCGTATAGTATTTGTGGAACGCTTGATTGTTACTGCGACATGATGCCATGCATTATCGGCATATGTGAGTGGAGAGGTAATCTCCGTATACACAGCAGAACCACAGCCGGAGGGCGTAGATGCGATAAAGGCGTTGATAGTACCAGTAGTATTTATCCGTGTTTCCCAACCCATACAGCCTGCTTCTCGAGAAACGAGAAATTGCTGTGTACCCGTGGAAGATGCCTTTACCCAAAATTCAATTGTCCCGGCGGTAGAGGTGACGGTGTCATATTCAGTATCTCCAGACCCGGCACTATAGTACTGCGATGAGCCGTTAAGGAGTGCTGCGTTACTTACCTTCCCCGTTGTCTGCGATGAGCCGTTGTAGGAGAGGACCTGCGAAGCGCCACCTGATGCACCGTTATAGAGAACTTGCTGATTCGTCGATGCGAGATCCATAGGATAATAGCTAATGAGACCGCTTGGTTGCACCGTAAGAGCTAGGCTGCTCATACTCCCTTGTAATTGAGCTACATACCCATAGCCAAGGCGGTAACTCCCCCCTGTACCATTACCAATAATCGATTCGCCACTTGATGATTCAAGCTTGTAGTTCGTACTAGTTGTCCCGCCACCGGTCGAGTTACCGATAACGCCATTTAATTTGTAACCGGTACTTGTATATGAATCAGCCCAAACACGCTGATATCCGATCAACACCAGCAAGGCCGCCCCCCCAACAACGCAAATTCTCAGTACTGTTTTCATACTACTTATGGTGTTTATTATAGCAGAGGTTAACGACGATTCGAACGGTAAGCTGGCTCTTTACGTTTGCGCATAACAATATATGCGACTGATCCAACAAGTGCCATGAGCAAGGCTGCAATGAGCCATATCGGCAGCATGAGAACATACCCTTCGGTCGTATGAGTGTCATCCGGTACTTGCGTCGTAACAGCTACCTTATAAAGTCCCACTGCATCGGAATTTTGCCACGTAATATTAATCTTTCGTGGTTTATCTGGCAATATGGTATATTCTCTCTCTTCAGTAAACTTATTATTCCCAAAAATATCTGATACTTTGGTCGTTACTTTACCTACGTAAAATGCGTTACCCTTGTTGTAGAACTTAGTTTTTGCCGAAAGTGGAGCGGTTGTCTGCAAGAACGGTATAGTCGCTGAGTCGGCCGTACCCTTCAATTGATAGTCACCCTTTATATTTGCATACATCACAAGACCAACACGTTTATTTGTCACGATACCGCTCGTTTTTTCAATTTGCTGTGTCTCAGCAAATATCACTCCAGTATGTGAACCCGGTGTGGCGTTAGCTGGGACCGTCAAGGTATACGGAACTGACACCTTTTCACCTGGCTTAATCCTAAACTTATTCTGTGAAAGTGACACCCATATCTGCATGTCCGTTCCGAGCGATGAAACAGACTGTAGATCAGTCAGATAGTCTTCTGTCGTAACAGTGTAAGAATTTGCATAAATCTTTACATCATATTCGTTAGTGCCATCGTTTATAAGTGCAAAGTCGCCGTTTTTTACCTGCCCGGGATCCAGTTCATAGTGCACATCCACAGGCGACAGTGTAATGCTTTCTCCCTGAACCGCCCCGACTGGCAGTAAAGGCACAACAGCAAATAGCAGGGCTCCAAGGAGTCCTGCTATCAGTTTTGACTTCGTCGCATCTCTCTTCATTACTGCTAACGATTATAGCTTAATTCGTCAATGCAGTATAGGTAATTGTTGCGTCGTAGTTACCAGTTGGTTTCGTGGCATCTGCCTTCGCTGAATACCAAACGGTAGTAATGTCGTTCGTAGCGGGCACAGCCGTGGTACGGATGACATAATTTGTCGTTGGGACGGCTGCAAACTTCAAGGCATTAGACGCTTGGTCTGTCGTTGCCGTGTATGTCGCATCGAAGTTGCTTCCAACCGTAATGCCAGTGGTGCCACTCGGCACTGCATAACCCCATGTATTGTTTGCAAGTGCTATTGCACTCGCCCACGTACCTGCAGTTGCTGGAATTGTGTTTGCGCCATTTGTAAGGGCGGCAACGCTGGAAATGATACCAAGGTTATAGCCATTTGCTTTGTTAGTAGTAACGCTAATGCTGTCTGAGGCAGTAGTCTGGTTACCACCAGCAATAGGACTAATAGGCAACGAAACTGTGCCTGTCGTGCTATTGAGACTGATTGTCGCGCCTATAGTAGCCCTGACGGTTGATGTTCCCGTCACTGCACTCGCTACCGGTGCAACAACAAGTCCGACAACGCCAAAGACCGCAAGCGTCCCTGCGATTTTGTGTTTCTTAAGAACACTCATGAGATTTGTTCCTTTTTATTTTTAGTTAATATACTTCTGAAATATACCAAGCATAACCATAATATGCAAGTAAAAAATAAAAATTACAACGTTTCCTTAACCCCCATGGCATTCAATTCGGCAACTGTTGAATAATTATGAGCATGCGTAATACTACGCATGCCGGCAATTTCCGCCCCTTCGCAGTTTTCCTTTATGTCATCAATCATAACGCACTCCCCTGGAAGTACTTTGAGCTGCGTTGCTATCAGCTCATAGATAGCCGGCAATGGTTTTAGCATATGTACCTCGTATGACAGAACTACTGCATCAAATAATTCCTTCCTTTCCTCCAGAGGAAAGAGTTCATCCATGACGTTATTGCTGACATTACTAAGAAATCCGACTTTATATTTTGTCTTAAGCTTCTTCAGATACTCAACAAGTTCAGTATTACGTACACGTTTTTGTTTCATAATGTCTTCCGTTTCCTGCACCGAACGCCCGATACAGTCGGCCGTAATACGCACGTATTCATCTCGAGAAATGAACCCATAGTCCGCCTCTTTATTGGCGTCTTTTAATTCTTGCAGCCGCTCGGGAGCGCAGAGATTAAAGAGTTCAAACAAACTTCCTCCATAGAGGACGCCAAAACAATCAAATATAATCGCTTTTATCATCGGGGAGTCTTCGTTATTAGATCACAACGATCGCTTAATATATCTTTGTCGCTTTTCATACTCATAGCCCTAGTATAGCGCGCTACTGACCATGTGTACGTATAATCTCCGCCAGCTCTTGAGCAAGAAGGACTGTGTTCGAAAATCTGAAATTTTTAACATCACCAAGAATCGTATGATCGATTCGCCATATCACCACCTGGCGTTTTTCTGTATCACGACCATTTGTAACTTCTATGTATCCAAGCTGATCAGCACGAGAAAAATCATCGTTAGTAATCCTTCCCTCTTTCTGAAGTTCTATGAGTCGATAATGAAACGCCGAACGGGCCTTCACATCCACATTAATACTTTTACCGCTATGGGGATCATGGATGACCATATCAATTCCAAATGCATCCTCGGTACGATTCGTCATCGACACCTCATACCCCTCTGTCTTCACTCCTAGATATACTGCAATCTCGCGGCTAAGCCCGTGGACAATCGCATCATATTGCTCATTAGTGAAACAGCGGGTGTGAGCGCGCTTACACATCCTGTCCATCACAACTTTTACCTGTTCAGCAAATGTCGCAACTTCACCTTGCGGCAATGCCAGAACCGATGAAACATAGGCATCATTAAAATCAATAAGCTCGTAGAGTCGTTTTTCTTTGTTGTGATATCCGTGCGGATGCTGGTCCATCAACTCCTGTGCTTGTGCGGCATGAGGAGCCTGCAAAATAAGGCATGTCACGTTACTGACAGCATCACCAATGCTTTTTGCCCGTTGTCTGGCAACGTCCAGTGCACTACGTAGTTCATCTTCTTGTATTTTGCGTCCAGGTAATAGGTTCCAGACTGCCTGCTCGGCTTGTGCAACAATATAGGCCCGACGTTCCTTCGGCTCTTTTAATAATGTCGGCTTAAATCGATGCCATAACCCATAGCGCATATGCTAATAAGTGTAACAAAAAATCTCTCTCACCCCTACTTTCCCGTTAATATGACGCGATAACAAATGCGAGATTAGCCAGCGTGAGATAGGAAATTTGCATCCATAAGAAATATCGACGGCTTGGTCGGTATGATAAAAATAGATAAAACATTGCCGCCTGCACGAGCGCCATAACAGCAAGAACTATCATCTGCCAGCTCATTGAAACACGCGACACCAGCATGAGCGTTGTCATAAGAAGAGGGATCGAATACAGCCAGGCAAACATGTCATGCATGCGCTTCTGCTCAATAGTGCCACTATATGGGACAATCCCGACTATGACACCAAATACACAGACAAATGTCATGACGAGTGAAAAAACTATTCCCGTTGATAATGCCCAATATGCCCAGCCCCACACCCAGAAAAGAAGAGCTACATGGATACCAATCAACATCCACTTCGCCATCCGCGTGGTTTGTGCGGTTTTTGCAATATGTATGCTCACACTTTTTTGAGGGGTAATTGGCACCGACAAGAGCAGCCAAACAATCAATCCTCCGAATCCTGTCAGCGATAGTAATGCCAGATACCGGAGCATCTACGTTTCTCCCCAATTTCGTCCGGTATGTACATCAACCTTGAGCGTGATACCCAGTTCAGGATAAATCTGCTCCATCGTTTCATCCAGAATTGTTGATACAAGTTTGGCATTCTCAGCTGGGCATTCAACAAGAATCGAATCGTGAATCTGCAGGACTTGCCAGCCAAGCGTTTCGCTATCTTTGGGATGCAGTTTTTCTTCGACCCGAAGCATCGCCATCTTCATAAGATCAGCTTCGGTCCCCTGAATCGGCATGTTGGCTGCTTGGCGCTCTGCGCCTTGTCGAACAATAAAATTACTCGAATGCACATCTGGTGTTGGTCGCTGACGGCCAAAATACGTCTCGACATACCCATCATGCTTTGCCTTATAAATTGTTGCGTCAATATATTTACGAATTGGCGCACGCAGTCTAAAGTACTCGTCGATAAATACTTTTGCATCATGAAAACTCATGCCAGTTGCCGCCGCCAGTCCATGCGGGCTCATACCGTACAACACGCCGAAATTAATCACTTTTGCATCGCGCCGTTGTCCCTTTGTCACCTCATCGAGTGGAATCTTATATACTTCACTCGCTGTTTTAGTATGAATGTCGACACCACTATTGAAGTCAGTGATCATCTTTTGATCACCGGCGAGGGCCGCAGCAAGTCGCAGCTCAAACTGGCTGTAATCTGCGCTGACAAAAACATTGCCATCGCTCGGGATAAAGGCTTCACGAATACGCCGACCTATCTCGCTACGTACAGGGATATTTTGTAGATTTGGATCAGTTGAACTCAGCCGTCCAGTGGCAGCAATATCTTGATTAAATGTCGTATGTACCCTACCTTGTTCATCGGCCTGCAGTGGCAATGCTTCAACATAGGTATTTTGTAGTTTTGTTAGTTCTCGGTACTGTTCGATAAGTTCAATAATTGGATGAGAGCCCCGCAGCTTATCAAGCTCCTTCTGACCGGTTGAGTAACCAGTTTTGCCCTTCTTAATACCAAGGGTTGATAGGTGCAGGTTTACATACAATACTTCGGCAAGTTGGCTTGGGCTGGAAACGTTAAACTCATGCCCAACTAAGCCGTAGATGTCCTGCTGAATTTTGGCGATATCGTGTGTCAGTTCCTTGTTCATCGTGCCAAGAAAGGCACTATCAAGCACGATGCCACGCGCTTCCATGCGTACGAGCAGCGGAATAAGCGGAAGGTCAATTTCAAAAGCAACTTTTTTAAGCTTAGGCTTCTCGTCAAGCTTCTTCCTCTGTTCGAGGCTCAGCTCGCGGACGACCTCTATCGCAACAAGCGGATCAGTCACTTCAAGACCAAGAATATCACCAAGCTCTCGCGACTTACGAAGCGGGTCAAGCAAAAATGCCACGTGTCGGGTATCAAACGTTGTTTTTGGCAGCGCTATTTCATGCCGTAAGAGTTCGTGAAGAAACTTGTTTGCGCCATGAATAGTGATAGTTTCTAATCGGGCCTCCGCAAATTCCTGTTGAGTCAATTCACTTACCGTACCTTTCTTGATTGAAACGTACACTGAATTATCATGCGGCCAGACTACTGCTTCAGTAGCTTTTGATAGAGCGTTCATATCTAGTTCGACAAGTTTTGCGGGCAGAATAGTATACGCAGCTGACGACTCGTCAGTCGCCTCACCTGCCGACGCTCGCATATATTCCGGCAAATGTGCGAGCAAGCTTCTGAATTCAAGCCGTTTCAAAATAGTACGTAGCTCATTCGTATCTAGCTTCGTCACATCAAGTGCTTCTAGGTCAAGTTCAACCGGAGCATCAATCCACAGCTCGGCAACACTCTTAGACAAATACGCCGAACTCTTCCCGGCTTCAAGTTTTTTACGGAGCGAATCTTTAACTTCCCAAAGATTTTCATATATTGCATCCAACGTTTCGTATTTCTGTAAAAGCTCTGTTGCTGTTTTCTCACCGACGCCCGGTACACCCGGAATATTGTCTGAGCTATCGCCTTTTAATGCCTTTAGGTCCAAGAATTGATCGACACGTATCCCGTATTTTGCCTCAAAACTTTCAGGCTTAAAAAGCTCGATATTGCTTAGTCCCTTTTTAAGCGCATAGACATGAGTATTTGGTGCAATCGATTGCAGGGCATCAAGATCACTTGTGATGAGGCATGTTTCAAGGCCAGCCGCTTCAGCCTTCACGGCAAGCGTCGCCATGATATCATCCGCTTCGTAATCATCTAGTTCATACAGCGGCCAGCCAAATGCCCCAAGTAGTTCATGTAAAATAGGTATCTGTTCGTAAAAATCTGGCGGGGCAGGCTTTCGACCCGCCTTGTACTCTGCGTATAATTCTTTACGCTTTCGGATATTGGTTTTAGGCTTATCCCATGCGACCGCCACATAATCAGGTTTTAGCTTTTTAAACATTTCGAGTGCCAAACTCGCAAACCCATACACACCGCCTGTCGGCGTGCCGTCCGCCGTCGAAAGATTCGGCATCGCATAGTACCCGCGATAAAAAACACTTTTTCCATCAATGATCGCAAGTCGTTTCATACCTCTAGTATATCCTTGTCTGGGTGAAAGTTACATGTCACAAAAAATGCTCAATCAAAAAACGTGCCGATCTCTATACCTAGAAGTCCCGCCTTCGCCTTAATCGCTTGTAATGTTGCCGTCTGTATTTGACGGATGCGCTCCGGTTTAATATTGTATCGAGATGCGATATCTGCAAGTGTATGCTCGGTACCATCAGCGAGCCCATACCGGAGTTCTAAAATACGTCTGTTTCGCGCACCGAGACCTACCAGTAGCACGTCGAGAGCATCTCGCATAGCAAGAATGTTGATACGCTCGTCAACCTGGTCTACTCCCCTATCGAGCGTGTCTCCGAGTGTCATATTCCCATCATCAGATAGTTCCCTGTCGAGCGAATCGATCTGGTAGGTGTACCCAATAATAGTCTCAACCTCTTCGCGCGTTATCTCTAGAGCCTTTGCCATTTCATCATGACTTGGTATCCGATTCAGCTCTTCTATCATCGTACGACGAACTCTTGATAATTTTCTTACCCTCTCGAGTTTATTGATTGGGATATGAATAATTGATCCGTCATTATCGATCCCTCGTACCAACGCCTGCCTAATCCACCAGGTAGCATAGGTTGAAAACTTAAAGCCTTTTTTATAATCGAACTTCTCAACGGCTCGAATTAATCCAAGATTTCCTTCAGAAACAAGATCCGCAAAAGGGACGCCTCGGTATTTGTACCTTTTTGCATTGTTTACTACGAGGCGACGATTTGCCTCAATCATATGGTCTTTTGCGATTTTACCCTCTTCAACCATTTGCCATAATTCTTCTTCTGTAATGTTCTTCTTCTGGGCCGTTTCTGATTGCTGCCCGTTCAGGATCTCTTGGGCATATAACCCAGCTTCAATCTGTTTTGCCAATGTAACTTCTTGGTCTGCGGACAGCAGTTCTCGTTTACCCATAGAACGGAGCATATCCTTGACGAGATCATCCGACAAAGTAATTTCTCCCAACTCTTCTGCGAATATATCATCGTCAGTTCCTGCCTCAACAGCGGAAACAAGTTCAATGCTTTCGCTCACGGCAACAAGTGATGCACGTCCTAGCGCACTCGGTACTATTTTTGTTGGTCGAGATACCTCATGCTCGACACTGCTTGGTGCATCATAAGCATCCTCACCAAAACCTGCTACATAGAGGGCAAATGACGTGGCTATACCGTCGCTGAGCTGGGTGTATCGCCATCTCGCCTCGGTCAATGATGTAAGCCCTAACTTCTGCAGTCGCTCTGAGACCACACTCGCTGTGTACGGTTCTACCCCATCCGAATGACGCAACCACTCAAGCAATTTACCTGCATCGTCAAGCGACCAAGTCTCGACAGTCAACTGCTCATCTGTTGTATTGCTCATTCATATCCTTATATTTTTAGGTTTTACAAATCATATCCTCTCAGAGGTGGATATGCAAGCATGAGCAAATACAGCTTACTGACTGTAGTAGCCAGATACTACATGAACATATACCACAGGTCTTGCCCAAAGGTTACTGTAAATATTCGTACAGTTTCTTCGCATCTTTGTGTTTGCGAAGTTTTGCGAGGGCTTTTGCCTCAATCTGCCTAATACGCTCACGTGTGACTGAAAATTCCTGCCCAACTTCTTCGAGTGTATGGTTTTTTCCGTCATCAAGCCCAAAACGCATTTTGACGATTTTTTGCTCACGCTCTGTCAAGGCACTTAATATATCGGCAACCTGCTCCTTCAAAAGCTGTCCGGCTGCTGCGTCCATTGGACTTGGCGCGTCTTCGTCTTCAATAAAATCACCAAGGACTGACTCACCGTCCTCATCGCCATCACGACCGACGCCTGCATCGAGCGAATGAATATCTTGCTTAATCTTCATGACATATTCAACTTTTTCCGGCTCCATCTCAAGTTCTTTCGCAAGTTCTTCGATCGATGGCTCACGGTTTAATTCTTGTGTCATGCGGCGCTGCGTACGAAGTAGTTTATTGATGGTTTCAACCATGTGAACCGGAATACGAATCGTTCGCGCTTGGTCGGCAATTGCACGGGTGATCGCTTGGCGGATCCACCAGGTAGCATAGGTCGAAAACTTAAATCCTTTATCTGGATCGAATTTTTCAACTGCGCGGAGCAGTCCCGTATTGCCTTCTTGAATCAAATCAAGAAAATCAAGTCCGCGCCCAGAATAACGTTTTGCAATCGAAACAACTAACCGCATATTTGCTTCAGCCATCTTATCTTTCGCCCGCTTATCTCCAGCAACAACTTTTTGAGCGAGCTCGAGCTCTTCTTCTGCATTGAGCAGTGGGATTTTTCCTATTTCACGTAAATAAAGACGCACCGAGTCGTCAGATACCTCATCAAAATATTTCTCCGGTTGATCACCTTGCCAATTCTCAACATCGATATCATCTTCCTCAAGCTCTGCAACCTCTGGTTCATCATCAATAACGACATCGTCGAGGGCAACCGTATCATCGTCGTCTTTAAGTATGCTATCGTCTTCGTCTATATCTTTTGCCATAAGAACCTATTCCTCCTTAATAAGGGCGTTGAGTGCGCTCCGCAGTCGTGCGGCCTCGCTCTCGTTATGAGTCGACTCCGCTTCACGGAGTTTCTCAGTTAATCGTTGTTTTTGCTTGCCTTTATGTTGGCGTTTTATCTGTTTAACGAGGTTGACAGCTTCAACAAGTCTTTCTTGACCACTAAGGGTGCTGTAACGGGCCTCAGCCTTTAACAATACTATTTTAACATAGGTATCAATTTCCTGCAATTCGTCAGGGATACGTGATTCAAGTGTTTTATCCCGTGTTGACACAAGATATCCAAATAGCGCCTGCCGCTCAACATCCGCAAAATATTCTGCCCCAAGCTGTTTCGCGACATCGATCGCTCCATCTTCGCAGGTCATAAGGGCCAATAGATAGTCTTGCTGTATTGCATCATGATCATCGATCTCAAACTCAATCGGTTTTACTGCTCGCAAGCGTGTCTCATTCTTCTGTCCTTCGATGAGCTGATCGAACCGTTTCTCAATCGCACTCCTTGACGCACCCGTTTTTTGACTTAAAAGATCAAAGTAATGTTCACGCTCAACTGGATCGCTTATTGCGCGAAGTAATTGAAGTGCTTCAGTAGTGAGCTGTCGTTTACCTGTTGCTGTTTTTACATCATTGCGAGTTTCATATTGGTCAATAACCCACTCAATTGCTGGCTGGGTTGAAGCAATCGCGTCCTTCCATAAATGAACATCGTGTTGGATAAGTTCGTCCGGATCCTTAAAGTCGCTCGGTAGTGAAATAATACTCAGCTCAACTCCAACGCGCTGTGCAATACCAATTGCCCGTTCCGTCGCAGCAATGCCAGCTTTATCACCGTCAAAACATAGTCGAATATCGCTTGTTAAACGGCTGAGGGTTTTTAAATGGGATTCCGTCATAGCAGTACCTGCCGTCGCAACAACCTGCCGTACACCGGCCTGATGTGAACTCACCACATCAAGATTCCCCTCCACAATAACAACATGGTCATTGGTACGAACGGCTTCTTTCGCCTGAAAAAGCCCGAATACATGACGTCCTTTGTCATAGAGAAGCGTCTGGGGTGTATTGAGATATTTTGGCGCGTTCTCAACCGCTCCCACGATACGCCCCGTAAAGCCAATAATCTGACCCTGGCTGTCACTGAGTGGGATCATCATACGCTCTCGAAAGATATCTGTCCCCCGTGACCCGATAAGTCCCGCATCACTCAGGTCGCGCATCTCGTATTTTTGTAATAAATACTCTCGCAAGTCTTCCGATTCATTTGAGGCATACCCGATACGGAAGTCGACAACAGCCGAACGATCAAGACCACGGGACTTAACGTATGCCACGGCTTTTGAATCTTTGTAGAGTTTGCGCTGAAAATATGTTGCTGCCCGCTCGTTGATCTCCAATAATTTCTTTTTCTTCGCAGCAAACTCCCGCGAACTATCCGTATCATACATACTGAGATCAACACCTGCTTTTCGAGCCAAATGTTCAAGCGCCGCGCGAAAATCTAGCCCCTCTACCATCATGACGAATGTAAATATATCACCGCCTTGATTTGAGCTGAAATCATGCCAAATACCCTTATCTGGACTGACAAAAAAACTCGGTGTTTTTTCGCCCGAAAACGGACTTAGCCCCTTCCAGTTGCGGCCTGCCCGTTTGAGTTGAACATATTCACCGACGACATCTTCGATCGCGAGTCGCGACCGAACTTCCTCTTTTGCATCTCCCGAAGTCATCATTCTTATTGTAACACCCCTGACCACAGTTACTCATCTTGCAAGGATCGCTTTACGATGTATTGCAAACTGTCTTAATAATTACGCGTGATTCTACTCTTATGAAGTCCCTTGTGCTTAAATAGAAGTATGGATCCTTCATTTCAAGGCATGATGGCGCCGACGCCACAAAAAACTGCCGGCTCACCGCGCTCTCGGCTCATAAAACTCGTTATTAGCTGCGTAGTAGCCCTTATCCTATTGTGTATCGGTATTTTTATATTTAGCGCACTAACTGCTGGACCGCGCGAAGATAGTGCTCGTCTCACCTACCGGCTTGAGTCGCTCTCAAAACTAGTCGCTGATGCACAAAATAGTATTAGTGACGACACCCTGAGTAAGGCGAATACTGAAGTAGGCAGCGTCCTCCTTTCTGATATTGCGACTTTGACGCCACTTCTCCCAAAGAAAGCTACTGATACACTCGGCAAACGACTATTAAAAGAGGAGGCGATTACTTCCGTTCAATCAGAACTCACTGCCGCAAAACAGCGCAGTCAATTTGATCAAACGTATCGCACGACACTTTCAGAGAAAATCAATGATACCCTCGCGCTCGCTGAGAGTATTAAAACCGCTACTGCAAAAAAATCAGTACAAACTGCCCTTTCAGCGTTGATTTCACACCTCGAAACGAATAAGACAGCCTTAGCGCAACACTAAATCATACCCGCTACCCTAAGAACCCTGCTTCACGAGTTCGTAGCTATGGCGTATGAAATCCATAAGTTCATCATCAGAAACCTGACCTGTGCAAATGATCGTATTCCAGTGTTTTTTATTGAGATGATACCCAGGTAAAACGGTTTCGTATTTTTCGCGCAGAAGCTCTGCAAGTTGCGGATCACATTTAAGACTCAATCGTACCGGCATAGATGTTTCATCAATGATTGCAAACATCTTTCCCTCAGTCGATGCAAGTTTATATACGGCGATATTCTCACCAAAAGGATAGTCTTTGATGCTTGTCGGCATTTCAAGTACCATTGTTTCAATATCTTCTCTGCGTGTCATATTATTCTCCACTATTCATTCCTGATAATCCTTTGATGGTAGTGTCCCAGTTCATGCGCTGCTTAATACTTATAAGCTCTGCATCCGTAGCGGCATGCGTAAGTTTTCCATCATTACGACTGCCCAGTATAGAGAAATGATACTGAAGTGGCAATTTCTTGAGACCCTGCTCAGCAGCTTTCTGTAAGCAATCGTCGACGTAGGCACTACATGTTTCTCCAAGTGCGAGCCATTTATCAATATCAGGTGCATCATGCGCGTTCACGCTAACGTTCATGTTAATAATCGCACTCCTGGTCACTTCAAGTCCGCTCTGCTGATCAAAGATAAAGTTACCCATACTATAGACGATAAGTTTTCCGTTATACGCCTCTGTACTTTGTACCCAATGCGGATGATCTCCGAGCACGACATCTGCCCCACCATCAATCATGGCATGGTAGAGCGAGGTTTTAATCTCATCAGGTGCGGCTTTATATTCGGCACCGCTATGCGGCATCGCGACAACGTTAAAGAGCGGTGAATATTTCGCAATCACCGCAATCGAATGCGCACTCGGCGTTTTAAACACGCCGTGGTATCCACACCAGACCATAGGTAATTTTCCTTGTTTCGTCACACCATCGCTCATCGTCACATGCGCTGGCACTGCGAGCACATTGCACAAGTTTTCGTAATCCTCTGGGTCATAGCTCCCAAAATACTGCATACCATTTTCATCAAGATGCCGTTTTGTTTCCGTGAAACCCTCAGCTCCCTGGTTATCACTATGGTTATTCGCAAGCGTAAAGCCAGTAAACCATTTCTTTGCTTCTGGAAGATAAGCAGGCGAGCAGTCAAACTTGAGATACGTATCTTCTTCGGCCGAACTCACCTTCTTATTATCAGTAAGTGGGCACTCCATATTCGCAAACCACGCATCGTATGTACTACGATCAAACCCACTAAGACCAGAAAAAGGATAGGCATACTTGAGTGGACTTATCGACGACCAGTCGTTGATATAGCGACCCCAATAGACATCTCCCATCACAAGCATCTTACTTTCGATGACTGTGGGTGTCGGGATAGGTTTCTCATCTACTATCTGTTGGGCTTGTGTTGAGATTATTGGACGAGGCCACCACAGATATACACAGCCTACTCCTACAGCTAAAAGTAATCCTACTCCCGCCCATATACGTCTCACCTTTTTCTCTCGTCTATGATCGAGTTGCAGCATATCTGTACCCTACTATGATTCCTTCACAGTAACATTTTTTAGGTAATACCTGAGTTCTTCGATACTTCCTCGAATATCTGCAAGTGCTCGATGGGTTTCAGGCTTTGCGAATTTCTTACGGTACTTTCCCTCAAAAACAACTTTCCACGCCGTGACATCGAGCATTCGATAGTGAAGTCGCGCATCAAGCCGCTTCCATTCGTTGACTATAAACCGCCTGTCTTGATGAATTGAGTTACCTGCCAATATAACTGGCTCATCTTGCGTAAAATGTGTATCAATAAAGGTAAGTAGTTCGTTTTCAACCACGCGACCGTTCTTTGCCGCTTCTGACATATTTTGAGTTATAAGAGCATCACGCGTTGCGCGATTATCTTCCCAGAATTTTCCTATCATCTGTCTTTTAACGAGTGCTGGTCCAACTTTTTTGATTGCCTCATACGTCGCAATTTCTTTGAAATTCCAATCCGTCACAATCACAGCAACCTCAAGAATCCGATCATTCAAAGGATCCAGGCCTGTCATCTCAAGATCCATCCACAGCAATTTCTTTGGCTTCGTCATAGATTTAGTATACAGCTCTATCGCTCAAGCTCGAGTATGCGTCGTTTATACTCACCTATCGACATAAGCTCATATCCATGTTGACCGAGACGTTCTACTCTCTTCATAACAACACCGTGGTCGGTAATCACCTCTTCTTCAAAAACACGAATTTTAGGGCCCTGAATCATGATTTCCCGCCCATCGGGTATAGTGAGGTGATCGGGCAGGAGCGCTCTGTATTCATTGGATGTCTTTTGGGCAATTGGTGTTCCATGCTGGTAATGGAGGTGAAGGGTTATACCCCCGACCGAAATTTCAGGAACTGCCGAGCGAATAATCTCGAGACGCTTTTGCTCAGAAACGTATTGGTCTATAGAGATATCTTTCTTTTCAATCTGCGTTTGTAGGTACTCATCAATCTCATAGACGAAAACGGAACGGGTAGTTTTCACGGCTTCTGTTACAAGCGCAACGATATCGTTATGTGTTAGCATCGGTAGCGGCTCGGTAGTGAGGCGCTGTAGCTCCTCAAGCTGTGTTTTAATCTGTCTGAGTTTCCGCTGCGCATCACCTGGATGCTCAAGAATATAGGTGACTAATTTATCAGCATTCGCTTCAGTATACCGCGCCAGAGTTCTCTCTTCTCCTACCTGGATGCCGTGCACGCTTTTCTTATGTCGGACGTGAAGAGCACCATCCTCAATACTATAACCACCAAGAACAGTTGTAGCTAAATGCCCCGCAACCTGACTAATCTGTTCTTGATTTGTAGATGTCGCGTTTTCGATAATATCAACCTTCGTCGTGTCGCCATTTTGCCGGAGATAGTAGCGAGGAACCCCTGCCATATAATCCGGTGAACCTTCAAGCGCACTCCTTGAGCTCTTGATTCGTGGAAGCGTATCAAGGCTGAGTGCAGTGTATGTTGGCTGTCTCTTTTCATTACGACCACTTCTCTCGTAAATCTGCTCAACATATCCGGTCAAAACACATTCATGGATCTGCTCTTTCAGATCGCCAGATGGAGGCTGGAGCTCATATTCATACGGATTGATATTAAGTTTGCGACAAATTTTCCGATATGTTCGTCGAGCACGCGAGACATTTTTCGGTTCAAATCCGTGTTCAATAAGTCGTGTGTCGTCATCTTCGGTATTACTGCGTACTCCTGCAAATCTAAAAAGTGAGAGTTCATACAGCGGATCATCCTTAGCGTCGATCTTCAGTTTTCTCCAACGGTCCTCGCCATTTGTAAAACAACGCAATCCCCCAGCTTCAAAGCAGGCGGTTATAGCTGCCATATATACCGCCACTTCCTGAGACATACCGGGTTTTGTAGCCTCTGCCATCATGCGTCCGTAGCTCGTATTAATCGGGAATATATTCATCCTGGCGCCAATATCAGTGACGTCCCCAAGGTCATCAATCGCCTGTAAGCTGTATAATTTTTCCTTTGCTTCATGCACAGCTGTCGGTGATACGGCATGGAACAGATCAAGCGCTGCAAAATCAATTCCCGCAACAGTCGTTCTCAACACACTTCGTGACAGATCGGCACTTAGTATTGCCGCTGGCGCATGCTTCTCACGAGAACCGTATGATATAAATCGAGACTCATCATCGTATCGAGTTAGGATATAGATGCCCGGCGTATCGCGCCCTGTTCTTCCTGCGCGCTGGTCGCAATCGTCTTGTGAACAGGCTCGTCGAACCAACCCTTCAGTCGCCTCCTCGTCAAGCTCAACCCGACGCTCTTCACCGCAGTCGATCACGTAGTCGACACCCGGTATCGTGATGCTCGTCTGCGCAACATTGGTTGCAACGATAATTTTAAGTCCTCCGTAATTGTTATAGACACGGTTCTGTTCGTTCGACGTCATCTTAGCGTGGAGCGGTAACAGGGTAGCGGTTTTTGCAATATCAGCCGGAAGATTTTTTGCGATATCGTCGATAGTGTCGTAAATTTCTCGCTTCCCTGGCACAAACACAAGAATCGTTTTTGCTGTTTCACTAGCTTTGACTACCTCTTTTACGATAGTTGAACTTGGCTCTTCCCTTCGCTCTACCTCATGGGTCATACCTTCGATTTCGACAATCGGTGGTTGAACACCAGTTGCTTCCATAAAGTAGTCGGACAGTTCCTGTGAGGCCATGGTTGCGCTCATGATAATAACGCGGAGCTGGGGCTTTTCGGCAACAAGTTTCTTAACGAGCGCAACAATAATCTCGATATTTTCATTCCATTCGTGTACTTCATCAACAATGAGAACTTCGTTTTCGAAGGTATTTGAACTTGCATCAAGCTGTTGTACGAGACGTAGTCCATCAGTTACAACAGTAATCCGTGTATGTTCGTTACGTGAATCTTGTTCAGCTGTATGAACAGATACAAGATTACGAGCCTCGGGCTCTCCAAATACCCCTTCAAGCTCATCTTGAATACGGAAAGCGACGCCATTAGCGGCGAGAATTCGTGGTTGAGTCACAACGATGTTTTCAAACCCAGCTTCAAGCAAAAACTGCGGAACCTGGGTGCTTTTACCGCTGCCTGTCGGGCCGGAAAGGATAACTACTTGATTATCCTTCACGATATCCATAACTTCTTGTTTCTTTTTATATGCCGGAAGTTCCGGATTACCAAAGCTGATCTCGCGTGTTTGTTCTGGTTGTCTTAGTTTTTCCCGTAGCGCAAATTTCGCAAGAAGTTGCTGGCGTCGTTCATGAGCCTCAGGCGGGCGAGGATATACTCCCCGTTCTGCTGATCGCCTCGGAAAAGAGGTGTCTTTCAGTTGGTTACGCGGGCGTCGTGCGGATTTGTCATGAACCAATTCCCCTCGTACAGAGTGCATTCTAAACTCCCACCACCCGTTTAATATCTATCTCTATACTACACTGTTCCTCACTCCGTATAAGAGGTGTTAATAACAACACCTGATGCACGGGGTGCTCATTCATAAAAAGCAGCCCGATCTGGACTGCTAATTACGTAGTAAAAGCTTTATTAATCTTTTTTCTTATCGAGACGATCAAGTTTAGCAATATGAATAATCTGGTAAATCACAAATGCGGTTGCAACGAGCGTGATAGCAGAACTGACAAATGCACCCCATTTGAAATCAGCTGTGCGTCCCCAGAGATCGACGTGTAGATTTGCCGCTTCAAGACCAGCCTGTGATCCAACAATGAACTGTACGATTGGTGAGATAAATCCTTCAACGAGCGTCTTCACGGTTGCGCCAGCAGCAGTACCGATTGCAAGACCGACAGCCAGACCAATAACCCCTTGTTCGCGAATAAAGTTCATAAATCCTGAACCATGTTTCTTAATATTTGCCATGTTTCCTCCAATATTACCTCTGTTAATACGCTCATTATAATCGAATGGATGAAAAAGACAAGGAGGAGAGAGTACCTGGTGACGCGCGGCCTGTTTTGCGCGCGCGTCACCAGTGTCTTCTTTGACAGCTTTGGTGGTAGCTGTCAGAGAATTCTCTAGCGAGGCCTGATCAGGTGTAGGCGATCAAGCTCCGAATATGGAGTATCCCACTCTTGTATGCGGGTCCATATGATGCGCCTGTCCTTGTAGACGAGACTACCAAGCGCTTTTCTGAACTGAGTGACTGTTGCTTTGATGCCGAGAATCTTCATGAGACCCTCGAAACTCGACGCTTTGGCGAACTCACACAGGCATAACTGTGTGACAATCACCTCTTTCAGCGCTGGATCACTCACCCTACCTCCTTGTCTAGGTGCGACGTGTTCTGGAAAACGAAAAACCGAGGACTTTCCTCGGCTTTGTTGTTTTCTCTGAAACTAACGTTTTATGCCGAGGACAGCGCAAACACGACGAGTAGTAGAATGTCGGTTTTGCATGTCTTTGGCATACAAAAAGTATACCGCTACATCGTCTCGAGCGCAACTATACCGAGAACCCGGAGTCCGCCTGCAAGCGTCTCTTGATATTGCCTCACAAGCCCAACTCGTATTGCCTCTCTTTCGTCTCCGATGATACGTGAGTGTTCGTAAAAACGATTAAATTCTTGAGCAAGCTCATAAAGATATGTACAAATATGATGCGGCATCAATTCACTCGTTGCACGCTCGAGTATCTCACTGTATTCGCTTATTTTAAGCAGCAGTTTCCGTTCACCGTCTTCGAGGGTAGCTGTAGTTGATTCCTGCCCTCCTCTATCATTAGTCGCTTTACCGAGAATACTGCATGCCCTCGCATGAGCATATTGAAGATATGGGCCGCTATTACCCTGAATACTTACTGCTTCATTGATATCAAAGATAATATCACTGCCAACGCGCACTCTCAAAAATGCATAGCGCAGTGCTCCGGCGGCAATATCTGGAGTCGCTTTGCCGCCACGCGCGTGAATCGCTTCATTAATTTGGTCAAACAACCACTCAATCGTCACCACATCACCGTCCCTCGAACTCATTTTTCCTGTCGTTAGCTTGAGAGTACCGGTCGAGATATTGACCGTCACATCTTTCTGTTCAGGAAAGCATAACGCTGCGGCAGCCAATACACCCTTGAAATAATCTCGTTGTTCTTCAGCAGTAATAATATAGCTTTTATTGGGGTGATACTGTTCAGACTTTAGCTGCATTAGGCCAAGATCACGCGCCGCGTAGAGACCCTGGCCATTTGAACTAACAAAAGCGTTGTCAAAAGTACCATGATCACTTCCTTTAAAAATAAGAGCGCCGTCGCTTTCCTGGAAAATGTCGGGGACATGCTCACGAACAATCTTAACGCCGCGTAGATCAGCATCACTTTCAAGGAATCGTCGTTCTACAGGCTTGCATCCTAAGCGCTGCATGACGCTGTCAATTTCAGTGAAACTCCATGCAAAAATCGTATCGTATACAGCAGCATATAACGGATCATCACGAGTAAACGATTTCCTCGCCAATTCCGCAATTTCACTTTTCGCTATGTCATCTTCTTTATATGCGCGACTGCCCTCGGCGTACATACGACTCATGAAGGTATTGCGCTCATCTTGCGGAACACTCGTCAGCCTGGCTGCGTCGCCATCAACGAATCGTAGAAGCGCCCACATACTCTTACCAACATGTAGTCCAACGTCTCCGTGATAGCTGACACGAAACACATGTCCGTATCGTTCATCAAGCAAGTTTGCTATAGCGTCTGCTGTAATCGAATTAAGCGCGTGCCCGATATGCATAGCTTTAAACGGATTCGGATTATTAGTCTCAATCACAACACTTGATGAGTCGTCTTTAGCTCTAGGAGTAGAACGTGCCAATTCAGTGAGTGCGGTATCATTCAGACGAATATTAATAAATCCCGGACCCGCGACTTCAGCGGCCCCAACACTATCCAGCGATATAAGTCTGGTTGCAAGTTCCTCGGCAATATCACGTGGATTTCGTCCTAACTTCCCTGCAAGTTGCAGTGCAACATTGGTTGCAAAATCTCCGAATGCAGCATCAGGTCGCGTCAAAACGACGGGTATATCCGTATCATACAGTTCATGGAGTAGTGCCGCTATCGCTGATCGTACCTCTGTCATACGTCCAAGTATAGCAAAGCCCTAGCAAATTGCTTTTATAAACCCTTGAAATAACGGGTGTGGACGGGTTGGGCGTGAGCGGAATTCCGGATGCGCCTGTGTTGCAACGAAATACGGATGATCATACCCTTCTATATACTCCACGAGTCGCCCGTCTGGCGATTCGCCGCTAATAATAAGTCCACCCTTCGTGATTGCCGACTCATATTCTCGATTCACCTCGTAGCGATGACGGTGGCGCTCGATACTATGTCGCGATCCGTATAGTTTCTCAACCCGTGAACCTTTTTCAAGCTCTGCGGGATAATCACCGAGGCGCATCGTGCCGCCCGTCGCCTCTTTTCCGCGCTGATCCGGCATGATGTAGACGACCTGGTGTTCGGCCGCGGCATTTAATTCCCCGCTAGTTGCCTCCAAGATGCCGCTTCGACGTGCGGCCGCAATAACGGCCACTTGCAATCCTAGACAAAGACCAAGGTAGGGAATTTTTTTCTCAAGCGCATAGCGTGCGGCAACAATCTTCCCCTCGATCCCTCGCGTTCCGAAGCCACCGGGTACCAATAAGCCGTCGTAGCCCTTAAGCAATGTTGTCCCACGTTTTTCGATATCTTCTGCACTTATCCACTCGTAACGCAGTGCTACGCCTTCATGCCAGGCCGCAGCTTTCAATGCCTCAATAACAGATATATAGGTGTCTTCGTTATCGAGATACTTCGCAACAATACCAATCTTCACACATTTCTTTTTGTTGATCGTTGCTTTTTTAACAATATCATCCCAAGCAGCCAGCTGTGGTGACTTATTAGGCAATTGTAATTTTTTCAACAGTATTCCATCAATCTTTGTGTCATGCAACACAAGCGGAACGCGCAGTACGGTGTCGACATTTGGCACTACCGCTATCTGATCTATCGTCACACCACCAAACAGACTCACTTTCCGCCCGATACTATCATCCGGCTCTTCTTCAACGCGTGCCACAATCACATCTGGGCTAATACCAAAGCCCCGTAAATCACGCACCGCGTTTTGCGCCGGCTTGGTTTTAAATTCCTTGCTTGCTTTAAGATAGGGAACATAAACGACATATACGAATGCGACGTCGCCTGGACGATTTTGCCCAAACTCACGAAACGCCTCCACAAAACTGAGTCCTTCGTAGTCACCGACCGTTCCGCCCAGTTCCACGATGTGTATATCACTTCCCTTGCCCGCCTGCTCGATCGTATCTTGAATTGCCTGCGTCAGATGCGGAACAAGCTGCACGGTCTTCCCAAGATATTTTCCGCCTCGTTCGTCCTCAATCAACTGTTTCAGTAGCCGTCCGGACAAGGTAATGCTATTGCGTGTCATTTCCTCGTCGAGAAATCGCTCATAATGCCCAAGGTCAAGATCAGTCTCTGCGCCATCGTGCGTCACGAAGCATTCGCCGTGCTCGGCTGGATTAAGCGTCCCTGCATCAACATTGAGATACGGATCGCATTTTTGCATCGAAACCTTGAGGCCTCGTGCTTTAAAAAGGGCTCCCAGCGATGCTGCTGTAATTCCCTTTCCTACTCCCGATAGCACGCCGCCAAGAACGAATAGATACTTTGTTTTACTCATCACTTCACTCCTTTGTTGTTAGTATTAAAAAAGCGACCACGCTGGGTCGTTTTTAGGGGTGAAGATACGTGCCCTCTGAATCGTTTTGTACCGATTTGCACGAATTGCTTCATGTGTATCTAGTATAACAAAAATAAGAACACCCGGAAAGTTTCCGGGTGCCTATCTTATTGCGGCAGTCGAGCTACGAGCTACGACTTATCGCTGGAGAGAAACTCCTTGATCAACTTGACGAGGTCATCCACCACCTCTTCGTTGTCGAAGATGGCGAGCACCATCGGCAACTTGACGTTGTTGAGAATAGCCGACAAGAGCATCGGCAGCATCGCCTTGATCTGCGGCACGTCGACAGCACCAGCCAGAAGGGCGTACATGGCCTCCGTCTTCGCACGGCTCGCCGGGCTCATCATGACCGTGCTGTAGGTGTCGAGCTCCTGAGCATTTGCCGGCGTAGGATCCTGAGCGGCCCGCTTGCGCAGTCCGTTCTCGACCATCCTCGCCTTCAAGTACTCCTCGTTGGCCTTGCAGTACGCGACAACGAGGTCACGTTCCTGGGAAGTTAGGTCGTCGAACGACGCCGTCACTTCGCCGAATCCAAACATGTATTCCCCTAACAAGATAGGGCTACTTGTGTAGCTAAATATAGATTATAACACTTTATAGTTATTATAGCAATCTACATAAGTAGTAGTTTTGTATTATCGAATGGTATATTCCCAGCCGGGTTGCCAGGAACCTGTCTTTCGCCAATCACACCTAAAAGCCTCATCCCATGTCAGATTGTGCAGTAGGACATCCAGCGCAAGTTGTGGCGCTTTATGTGCGACGATGGCAATGTGCTTACCGTCATAGTCTCGTGCAATATCTTTAAGAAAATTTGCAATTCGGACTTTGACATCTTCGTATGATTCGCCATTCGGAAACCGTTCATCGATCATCTTCTCTTGCAATGGTTCGACAATAGACGAAGGACCGCCGTTATAATCGCCATAATTACATTCACGTAATCGCGCATCAATCACGATTGGAGATTTGTCTTTGAAAGAAATTTCGGCTGAGTGTACTGCACGTCGTAGGTCTGAGCAAAAAACCGCATCAAACTGGGTAGTATTCTGATTACTTAACTGTTTTGATTGCTCGACCCCAATAGGAGCAATATCAACATCGTTCCATCCCGATGAAAGATGTTGTTCGTTGTCGGTTGTTGTTCCGTGGACAAAGTAGGTTATATGAACTGACATAATTTCTTTCTTGGCGGAAGAGGGGGGATTCGAACCCCCGATATGAGTTGCCCCGTATACACGCTTTCCAAGCGTGCTCCTTCAACCACTCGGACACTCTTCCTTAACCTGTGTATCAATTATTCCACACAATAGGGATTCGGTCACCTTCGGCGACCTCTCCAACTCATTCAGTATAGCAAAGCTATTTTATAGGCATGAGCAAAATAAATAATTTTGTGTTGTAATATCCATCTTTCCTCTTGAAATTCATTTTCTCCACGGCCATACTAGAGGTATCCTATCATGGCCAAAAAGAATAAAACTGACCCACCAGTATTGCCTGTTATTGAGCTCGAACAGCTCTCTAAAATTTATGGGCACGAAGACACGACCGTCATCGCGCTTGATAAATTGGATTTAAAAATTGAGAAAGGTGAGTTCGTTGCAATTATGGGGCCAAGCGGCTGCGGTAAAACAACTCTACTTAATATCCTTGGTATGCTCGACAGCCCAAGCGAAGGAGAATATGGACTAGATGGCCGCCCCGTTGGTGATCTCTCGGCGCGAGAAAAGGCCCATCTCCGCTCAAGCCGTATCGGCTTTGTCTTCCAAAGTTTTAACTTAATTCCTCGTATGAATATCATCGAAAACGTTGCGTTACCTCTTAGCTATAAACGTGGTTTTCGTTACAACAAGCTTCGTAAAGCAAGTAAGGTTTTAAAAACCTTCGAACTACAAGAGCGTGAATACTACATGCCAAATCAACTATCCGGCGGACAACTCCAGCGCGTCGCTATCGCGAGAGCCCTCGTTAACGATCCATCAATTATCCTCGCTGACGAACCCACCGGTAACCTCGACAGCAAATCGAGTGAGTTGATTATGAATGAACTGCGTGATATTCACCGCCATGGCAATACGATCATCATGGTAACCCACAACCCCGAACTTACAAGCTACGCAAGTCGTGTTATACAGATGAAAGATGGTCGCATTGCCCGCGATAGCAGCCGCCAAAAGAAAAAAGTTGACCGCCGTCGTAAACGCCCGCTGAGCTCATACATTAAAACGACAGAGGGAGATAGTTGATGCAACAGTATCGCCTTGCTCGCCAATCACTCCGTCTTAATCGGATGCGAACTTTCTTAACAACCCTTGGGGTCGTTATCGGAGTTGCCTCTATCACACTTGTGCTTAGTCTTGGCCAAGGAGCTCAGCAAACCATTGGCAGGCAAGTTCAAGCGCTCGATAACAATATTATCGTGATCAAGCCGGGTCAACCTACAACTGGTTTTGATCTGTCTGCCTACAATCCATACAAAACCGCTGTCACCTCTTCACTCACTGAGCAAGATCTCAATACCGTCACGCTCTCAGAGGGCGTCGCCTCAACTGCGCCAATTATGCAACTGACGGGTACCGTTAAGCACCAGGATACGGATATTAGGGATACGCCAATCATTGCGACTTCGACTGATTTTGCTGCTATTATGAATCTTAAGATCGCAACCGGTCAGTTCATCGACGGACATACTGCTCGAGAAACTGTTGTCCTTGGCCAGCAAATGGCTATCGACACATTTGGATCCGACCAGGTACTTGGTCAGCAGATTGCAATCAAGGGTAGTCTCCACACGATCATTGGGGTACTAAAAAATACCGGATCGCCTCTTAATATTTCTGGTATTAATCTTGATCACAGTATATTTATTAGCCTCGATGACGGTAAAAGCTTCAATCAGGGTATTGCTCAAATCCAGCGCATCGTCTTACGACTAAAGGACACAAGCTCGATGAATGCATCACAAAAGCTGCTTGATGCCGCAATCCTTGCAAATCATCAGAACGAGCGTGATTTCACGGTACTTGCCGGAAGTGATATCTCAAAGGACAATGATTCCCTTTTCCGTTCTATCGTACTTATAACAACAGTTGTTGCCGCCGTCACGCTTGTTGTTGGCGGGGTAGGTATTATGAATATTATGCTTGTCGGCGTCACGGAGCGCACTCGCGAAATTGGTATCCGCAAAGCACTGGGCGCTACTAACCACCACATATTGTCCCAGTTCCTCATCGAAGCACTTATCATGTGTGTTGCGGGCGGAATTGTTGGCCTTGTTTCTGGGTACAGTATCGCCTACCTTATCGCTTCTGGAATCGCCTTCCAGCCGGCTGTCACCTGGCAAATCACTCTTGCTGGTTTCCTGATGGCACTCTCAGTAGGTATTCTATTCGGGCTCTACCCGGCAGCGAAGGCCGCTCGTAAGGATCCGATCGAGTCACTGAGGCAGTATCAGTAGTTCCCTTAGGACAAAACCTGCGGTTTTTTCCTAACGCGCGGTGAAACTAATGTTTCTCCGGCTGGGCTTTTTCCCTATAGCTGTATTAAAAACACCGGAGTAAATCCGGATGTTTTTAATATGTATTTCTTTATTAGCTTTTCGTCCTCTTGGACTCATCAGCATAACTACGCAGTTATGGAAGCGGGTGTGACCCCGCAGATGTTGAGGATGAAATCACCAGGGGCTATAGGTACCAGGCTTATACACCGGGAACTCGTGGGTAGTGAATGCCTGCTCAGCTGCTTCCTCGAGAAGACTGGCAAACTTCCTGACGGATCGGATCGTCTCAGGATAGTCGACACCATAAACCTGCCTGCCTGCCCAGCCATGATTGACAACGATCACTGACCCGTATTCGGTGTCACCAATCTCACTGAAAAATGAAGCTGATGGGTCACGATAGCTTCGCACAACAGCGATGTGCTCAGAGGCGAGAAGACCAGACCGGCCGGGAATAACGGCCTCACCATCAAAATATCGCCGTTCTTCAACATAGCCACTTCCTTGCGACCACACAACCGACTGCACTAGTCCAAGTACGGTTTTTCCTGATACTAGATCAGGAAAATGTACCGTCACAGCTGCGAGAGGAATGTTATCGAAATTCATTGCACGTCCTTTGTTCGATATCCCTTTGGATTTTCCATACATGAGATGAGCTATCCACGCACATGCATGCGCACATAGCTCACCTCATACAACATCTGCGGTGTCAAAAAACTCTTTCGGATATACCTCAACGAAAGATAGTAACATAACACCAAATTATTGAGGAATTGTCAATAGTATTCAGAGATTAATTAAGTTCTCTTTTGAACTTTTCGATCAGATCAACTTGGGTTGGATCAACGCCGTTAAGAATACCGAGATAGATACTCACGAAGTCAGCGAGGACACTACCATAGACCATCTGCTCAAGCATTGTGTTGCCAAGCAGGTCAACTCGCTTCGCCTTTGGTCGTAGGCCGCTCAGGAAACGATCGCTCAGATCAAAGCGTTTTTGTATCTGCTCTGGGTCAAATGATGACCGAAGATCGAAAACAGCAAACGGTTTTTCTACTGGGTGGGATGTCCAGCCTAGGAATTCATTGTGATTAAACTCGGAATATTCATTCCAAAACGCCACGTTCTTAGCGTTTTCATTGAAACTAATCTTCCATTTATACGCAATTGAGCGAAAACGACTGCCGGCATACATGACACCTGTTTTCCCGCAAGCATGCCATGCGAGCTGTTTGGCGAGATTATCCGCAGAAGCAACGTCTGCTGTCCACGACTGCGCTTTCTCATCTACTGCCCTTCCGGCACTCTCAAGTTCAGCGATAACATGCTCGCCGAGTACGCCGAATGCAATAAACAACTGAAGTAGCGCGCGTAGATTAAGCAGTGCCGCCATACGAGGCTGGCCTTCAAAATTAAGCTGAGCATATGTCAAGCCGTCACGTCGCGCAATCGTTTCGAGTTCACCACCACGCGAAATAACACCAATCATGGCACCTCGGGCGCGAGCATCAGCCAGTGCGGTAATCGTTTCCTCTGTATTACCCGAAAAACTACTAGCGATAACAAGTGTTTTAGTATCGACGTACTGCGGCAAATAGTATTGCTTTACGACGTGCAGGGATATCGGAAGATCTAACCAGTCCCGCGCCAAATCCGCCGCCAACGCTGAACCACCCATACCAGCCACGACAATTTTCTCTATCTGCCCGTGTTCACCTGGCGCATTAATGATTTCAATCTGTGTCGCTAGTTGCGAGGCTTCGTGTGTTGCGACTTCAAGAGCACCGCTCTTATCGCGCTCCGAAACAAGCCCACGGTTGTCGAGTATATCCATAAGCATTATCATAGCGCACCTTTTGCAAGATGTATACGAATATGCTAAGCTTGAAGGAAGTTAGCATAAACATTTTACAGGGGTGGGAAATGGATCCAATTTCACAAACGCACACAATGCCAGCAACAGATGACCAGGAACTTGCAAAAGTTCTTGAGAGTATGAATCATAGCGTCTCAGCGCCAAGTGTTCCGCAACTTCCCCCGCTTGATGAGCCTAGTGATGCTCCACAAGACGATACCACCGACAATACTCCAGCAGTAGACCAATCGTCAGAGGAAACAGAAACGATACCCGCACCAGACTTTGAAGTCGCTTCATCGCCCGAGCCTGCACAAAATAATAGTCCTGAGCCGTCATCAGATCCAATACCTAGCTTTCCGACTCCGTCTTCTATTGCTCCTTTATCTGACCTTAATGATATTAAGAAGGATGCCCTCCAAGAACTTCGCCCTCTGGTCGATAAACTTGACCTCCCTGCTGATGAGAAATTCGACACGCTTCTACTTATGATTCGCTCAACCGATGATAAATCACTTGTCGAACCCGCCTATGCAGCCGCTAAGTCTATCGAGGATGAAAACAAGCGCGCCTCTGCCCTTCTCGACATCATCAAAGAGATCGACTACTTCTCTCGTCCTCAAAGCTAAGTTCTTAAAGTCAAAAAAAATAAACCCTATAACACTGGCTGTGTTATAGGGGCGCTAAGATTGTCTCTCTTAACGACTTGGTGCATATCGCACCCATTTGCTCTGTTTAAGGGGCTATTGCTCAGCTGTTGTTGCTCGCCATCTTACCGATCTCGTTGAGCACTTCTGCGATCCGAGGATCACGTTTTGGTGCCTTGTTGACGATATCGAGCTGCGTCCTGAGACCAGCGATCTCTTCCGCTTGGCGATCGCGCTGTTCGGTCATGCGCTGAAGTCTGACCTCAAGGTTACGAATCCGTTCTGCCTGCTCCCTTGCTACGGCGATGAGCTCGCCGATCTCATCGTCAGGTGAAGCCTGCGAGACGGAACTGACATCTTCCTGAGAGACCGGAACGATTGGATCGGTAACCCCGGGGGATACCTGCTCCTCGGCATGTGTCTCAACAGTCTCGGCTGACGAGGCCTCAGAACGACTCTTGAGCCGCTCCTTCTCACGCCGCCTCCACTCCTTGACCATCTTTGCCGTTACTTCAGTAACGGACATGTCGAGTGTGTAGGTCCGCTTCTGGAACGCGACGAACTTGGAGGTGTAAATCCCCATGCCCGACAAGTGGTCCATAAGACGGGTCGCCCGAGACTCGGTCATGTTGCCCATGAGCGACAGAACCGCACGAACACTTGTCCGCTCCGCCACGCCCTGCTCATCTGCGAATTCACGCAGGAGATTGAGTGCCGTCGTCAGGTTCTGCTCGTAGGGAGATCCCTCGACGAACATGTACCTCGAGGAGAGGCTCTCGTCAACTGGCTTATTCACAGCAACAGCCTTCTTCCTCGGGGTCCCTTGAGTCACTACGACCGGTGTGCACAGACTGTTGGGTAGGGTAGCTGGAACACCCTTAGCAAACATTGCTTCGCGCTTCGCGCCCTCTGAGCGCTCTGTCGGATCGTAGCCATCCCTACCACGACGCAACATCGTGATCCTTGAGATCATCCTGTTGTGAGGGTTGATATCGATGGTGATCTTTTCCTGACGCTGCAAGGAGTCGATCACTCGCGCGATCTCATCCCTACTCAGACCAGTTTTGGCGGCGAGAGTCGAAACAGGATTGGTTCCACCAACCTGTCCCCCCATCGCTTCAATCTGAGCCTCAACCTTACTGGTATTACCCTGCCGACGGACAGCAACCACTGGTGTAGCCTTTCGTAGAGTCTCGCCCTTTCAGGGACAAGACGATTGTTGTGCACGGTAATACTAGGAATGTTTCAGCACCCTTAGCATACACGATTGTAATATCATACCTTTTTATCTGTTGTTTGTCAACGATTGCTCTTCTTTTAGGACGTTGCTCCAGGTGTGGTCAAACAGCGAGCGGTGCATCGCAGCAACACCAGCATTTTCAATAATCAACCCACTGAGGTGGTTATAAGCATCTATGCTTACGAACGCCACTTTGTTGCCATAGATTAAGGTGTAACTCCCTGTATCGCTGAGATCTTGAAGATACCGTGACTCCGCCAAGTCGGCGCTCGCCGGTTGAGGCTTGCCTTGCCGTAACACTTTTACCCATACGCCAAGTTTTACGCGCTCCCTAGTAAAATGAGGAAAATTAACATAGAGATACTCGCTTACCTTCGGTGAGGAAATTACCCGGTATTCGTTAATTCGTCGGCGTCGACACGTTGAGAGCACATCGCGAAGAATATTCGCAAGGCCCTCATCACCATCATAAAAACTAGCAAAATGAAAGATGTTGTTATCGCGCCTTTCAAGTGCAAGGTGTTCGATATATGTATCAACGCCTGAATGCATCTCGTGCAAGGCGCGGCGACGGTCATTGATAAGCTCATGCATTACCTCAGGATCTTTCGCGCTATAGCGAGTCTGCTTGCCGCGCTCGACATAGGTTACGAGTCCAACCGCTCGTAGCGCCTTGATAGATTCGTACACGCTTCCCCTATTGATCCCAGTGTGTTCTGCGAGGCTCCGAATTGAACCCTCAGGAGCAACAAGCAATGCTTCGTATATTCTTTTGTCACGTCCACTTAGTCCAATTAATTCTAAATTCATCGTTATTAACACTTTATCATAATTATTGATGAAATTTATTGTCAAAAAATATCAGCCTTTTTATCTATACGCACAGTCTGAAGCACGCCATAATCCTCCCCGCATATTTTAAAAAATGAAAGGAATTTTATGCGATCAACTGTCTATATGAACCACTACCCCCATTTCAGCTCTCCCGGGGAACGTGAAGCGGTAACCGTCGATTTATCCGCTTCCGTCGCTGAGCTAAGCACTCCACGCTCGGCAATGGGGCACGCCGTAAGCCTCGTGTTTAGGACACTCGAGTTCGACGAGATGCTTCCCCCTAGCCCAAGCGACATGCTTGTCATCGGCTCACAAAGGTCCATCGAACGTAATCAGCGCCGGCTTCGCCTTAATATCGGCAAGATTGCCCAGGTATCCAATGAAACAGCGAAACAATTTGGATATCATGGCGCACCATTTCTGGCGGATCGGCTCGATGATATTGCCCAATCTGTCATCCCGAAAGCCATCGAGGGCAATGAGTTTATTACTTCGGTCGGTACGATACTGGGAACCTTTGGCGAAGACTGTAATGACGACGGATGTGGCGTGGAATACGGCCTAAGGGTCGGCTGGTACGGCAAGTCTCATGATGAGAATACCGAATATCTGAAGCTCCCTAAGCAAACAAGACAACGGCTCGAGATTCCAGTACTCCAGCCAGAAATTGCGAGAAAAGATGCATCGCGCGACCTCTGGGCACTCCGTATGCTGGCCTTTCACTGGGCGATCGATCATGGTGATGCCCTGAAAAAACGCGGTCTCACCCCTTCGCTTATGCAGGAATATGAACGCGAGTGTGAGCTCAATAGCGAGGCAATCCAGCACATGAACCGCTATCTATTTGGAAAAACTGGCCGCTCAATCGAGAAACTTTTCTTTCCTGCAGACGTGATCCGTGAGCTTGTGGCATCGGAACGAAAAACTATGGAAGCAGAAGAACAGCGGAAAGCATGGCTAGACAGGCTCTATCCAAAACCTACTACAGCTCCAGTCGAAACCACTGAAAGCACACCCGAATGGGAAACCTATACCCCAGGCATATAGTCTCACATGAAATGACGGCCGCATTGGGCCGTCATTTCTATACCTATACCTCTGAAGCTTTAGTACATGCCACCCATACCGCCAGGAGCAGCTGGTGCGTCTTTCTCAGGGATATCGACGACAAGAGCACCCATCGTCATCGCTGTTGCAGCAATTGAAACGGCATTTTGAAGCGCCTGCTTCGTCACCATAACTGGGTCAACAATCCCCGCACTTGTCAGATCGACGACCTTACTAGGTTTATTGACGTTAATTCCCTGCCCTGGCTTTGCAGCCTGCACCTGCGCGAGAAGCGCGTCAGCATTGAGACCGGCGTTCTGCATGAGTTGTCGGAATGGCTGATAGAGCGCCGCCCGGAGGATACTCGTGCCAGGATCTTTCCCGGTAAGTCCATCTGCTAGATTAACAAGTGTCACGCCGCCGCCCGGGACAATTCCTTCAGCCAGAGCCGCCTTCGTTGCTGCCACCGCATCGTCGACCCGAAACTTCTTTTCTTCAATCTCTGTCTCAGTTGCGCCACCTACTTTTATGACCGCAACCTTGCCAGATAATGCCGCAGCGCGCTTATCATACGCTTCTTTTTCATACTCGCTCGGTGCATTTTTGGCTTGCGTCCTGATCTGAGAGATACGAGAGGTCACCATGCTTGGATTACCAGCTCCTTCGATAATCGTCGTGTCATCTTTTGTGACGATCACTTTGCGAGCCGTTCCGACAACCGAGAGGTCAACAGTTTCAAATGTATGCCCTTGATCATCAGAAATCACTGTTGCGCCGGTTAGAATAGCAATATCTTCAAGAATCTCCTTGCGGCGGTCACCAAAAGCAGGTGCTTTCACTGCCACTGTATTGAATACTCCCTTGAGCTTATTGAGTATCAATACCCCCAGGGCCTCACCCTCGACATCATCGGCGATCAATACAACATCTTTTTTACCGGCTTGCGCGAGCTTCTCGAGGACAGGAACAAACTCTTGAACGGATGAGATTTTCTTGTCAGTAATAATAATCGCCGGTTTTTCATAAGCCGCCTCGAGCCGTGCCGTATCTGTCACCATATAAGGGCTCACATAGCCGCGATCAAATGTGAATCCCTCAACTACCTCAGACTCCATCTTGAGTCCTTGACCCTCTTCGACTGTCACGACTCCGTCTTTACCGACTTTTTCGATAATTGCAGCAATCAACGTCCCAATTTCTTCATCATTAGCTGAGATACTGGCAACTTCCGCGACACGGTTAGTCTTCCCAGCAACTGGTTCTGACATTTTCTCGAGATTACCAAGTACTTCTGCGGCAGCGGCCTCGACACCCTTACGGAGTTCCATAGGGTTATGCCCGGCGGCAATTAGTTTATTGGCCTCTTTTAAAATCATATATGTCAGTACTGTTACGGTAGTTGTTCCATCACCCGCAACCTTATTCATCTTTGTAGCCGCTTTTTTAATCAATTCTGCCCCGACCTTATACCCAAGCGTTTCGTTATCACTCTCCGGTAAATCCACACTCTCAGCGACAGTAACACCGTCGTGCGTCACCGTTGGGGACCCGAAGCCTTTTTGGATGACAACATTTCGGCCTTTTGGACCCATCGTTACCTTCACCGCGTCATATAGTGCCTGCGCACCACCAAGTAGTCGAGTGCGGGCGTCGTCGTCGTAAAAAATCTTTTTACTCATTGTGATTTACTCCTTTATTTCGACTTGGCAACTGTGGCCAAAATATCTTCTTCTTTTACAATCAAATACTCCGTCGCACCGACCTTTAGCTCTGTCGTCGAATATTCACGAAAAACAATTTGGTCGCCAATTTTTACTGCCTTCACCTCAGGTCCAACTGCCTGTACGGTCGCGTACGCCGGCTTTTCTTTCGCAGAATCTGGTAAAAATAGTCCGCTGGCTGTCTTTGCCTCAACTTTTTCTCTAGTGGCGACGACGCGATCAGCGAGTGGCGTAATAGGTATAGCCATACATCCTCCTTAACTTGTCTTATACTCCTATTGTAGACAAACAAATTAGCACTCGTCAAGTCAGAGTGCTAATTATTATCATTACCAAGTGATCGTCATGGAGTATTTGCGTGATCTATCAGTAGTAATCAGCTTACTACCTTCGAAGTTCGGTTTTTCGAAGATAAACCCGCCAAGTGTTGGCTCGACACAGACGTAATTACTCAACATATCAGTCCATAGAGCCCATGTATTCAAGTTTTCCTGAGTGATGCGGATTGTATGTGTTGAAGTTTTTACTATCATCATATCCGCTACTTCAAATTGCACAGGATCCATGTCGTTGAGTTCAAGCGTTCGATCGTTCACTAGCACTGCAGTATCACCTTCTTTTACCGCAAAATATGGATGAAATCCCGGCGCGATACGAAATGGCACACCACCAGTATTTTCAACGAACAATTCGGCGCTGAACGATCGTGGGTCAAGCGTATACGTAAGCACAGCCCGCATCGCCTCATACCGATCAGTGCTTTTTAACTCTAATACTGTCCGATTAAGCGTTGTTTCGACTTCAGTCCATTCATGTATACGGCCAAATCCGTGCTGCCCAAGTCCTGTTCCGCCATCTGGACCAAAGTTTGGAAGACACACATGACAGCCGCCTCTCGTCTTCTGTTCTCCAGCTTCATTCATGAGCTGGGTTTTAGGAAACAGTATCGGCGTCTCACCATCACGCAGCTCTTCAATATACCCACCCTGGGTGTTTATGACCGCCTCGATATCACCACGCTGCAATGTAATCATCGTACCCTACCCCCTATGTAATCTCTCCAGTATGTCACTATCTCGACATTTTACCAATCCTTCCTGTTTGACGGAGGTGCTTAATTATGCTAATCTATTAATTGCGTGTTTAGATACCACACGTGCTTTAGTTGTCGACTAAGACACCGCACATTCTACCTTAGGAGCCCCTGTGACCGATCTGTACCACCAGAACCCGACGCACATCCTCACCTACTGGGCGGAGGGACAGAAGATCAGCGTGGAAATCAACTTCCTCACTTGGTACAACACCCCCGGCTGTCGTACTATGCACGAGCAGTGCGTCGTGAAGGACCCCAACCAGAAGCTGGTGTTCTTCCGTGGGATGAGCAAGAAGCAGGCCGAAAGGATCGGCGCAGAATGGGTCATTCCCAAGACCCCTAGCTTCGCGGAAAGGATGTTCAACTCTCCTCGCTTCGCAGGAGTGACCCGTACGCGGGTCTGAACACGCAACGACCCTAGTCACAATGACGTGACTAGGGTCGCGTTCAATTTATGGGGTAATTTACTACGCTTGCTCAACCGGCTCAGTAGTTTTTTCACCGAGTATTTCACGCACGACATCTGAGTCATTCCATGGTAGATGCTCACCATTGACGATACGGAATTGTTCATGTCCCATCCCTGTTATAAGCACTGTATCGCCAGTCTTAGCAACGGATAGGGCCTTTTTAATTGCCTCATGCCTATCGGAGATTTCCTTAGTCTTACGGCTCCCGCCTCCATCTTCTATCCCCTCTCGAACCATATCGCGAATCGTCTGCGGGTCTTCGTTATAACTTTCTTCGTCCGTCAAAAATATTCGATCAGCCAGCTGTGCGGCAATGCGTCCCATAATCGGACGCTTACTCTTGTCGCGATCACCACAGGCACCAAATACCAAGATGACACGATTTTTCGTCGTTCCCCGGGCTGCTTCAAGCAGTTTTTCGAGCGCATCAGGCGTGTGAGCATAATCAACGATCACATCATAAGGCTGGTCTTCTGTAACACGTTCAAATCGTCCTGGCACAGCCTCTAGATTGGCCACACCTTCAACGATCGCTTCGAGTGGCACCTGGAACAGATAAGCAGCAGCAGCAGCAGCCGTCATATTGTAGACATTAAACTGTCCAGGTAACGCCGTCGCTAGTTCAAGCGGTGTCTGAATATCAAACACTACCTTCGCTTCACTTCCTTTTTTGTATAATTTCACCTTGGCAATCCGGCAATCTGCCTCCATGCTTGTTCCGTAGGTAATCTTCTCTCGTCCTGCCTCGAAACCATTAAAGAAGTCATACCACTCATCATCTCTGTTGAGGATGATGTAATTTGGTCGCATGGCGAACAAAATTCCTTTAGCCTTCGCATACTCCTCCATCGTCCCGTGATAATCGAGATGGTCCTGGGTCAAATTAGTCATAATTGCACACTCAACTGGTACTGTATCAAGTTTGTGCTGTTGCAACGCGTGCGACGTCACCTCGAGGATAACGTAGTCAACATTGGCCTTCTTCGCCGCGACAAAGAATTTCATCATTTGGGCCGTCAACGCGACTGTTCGGTTGAGATCATTTACCTTTCGATCACCCGCCACTTCTATAACAGCCGTCGTAAACATCGCCGTCTTCTCTCCGGCTGCTTTCAATATTTCATTCAAATAATTTGCAGTTGTTGTTTTACCGTTCGTCCCTGTTACCGCAATCACCCGTAGATTCTTCGCCGGGTAGCCATAGCGGGCCGACAAAAGCTGCACTCTAGCCTGACGATATGTTTCTTCGACTAAATGCGTTAACTTTGGTGGAAGCACCTTCCGCACCCCTCGTACAAGTTTGTCTTTCATATTTCTATGATACTACACTGCTAATATTGACTTTTTATCATGTTTATGCTAATATGGCTGCATAATGCCCTCAAAACAAACACCGCAAACCCTACTCGACCCGACAAAGATCACCAGTGACCTAGTACGCTCTGATAGTTTTCTCGAACAAAAACGAGAGGCCCGGAATCGACTTGCTGTAGTGCGACTTCTCGGGAGGAATGCCGGCACTCTTGCTCGTGAACAAGAGAAAACGCTGTCAGTGAATGAAGTATTGTCGATGCAACTGTACGAAAGCACAATACCGTTCATCGAGGCACAGCACGCTCTAGATAGGATGCGAGCCGATGAGGTGAATATCCTGGATAGAGATGAGGTGGTAGCCTATAAGCTTGATGTTATTCATTTCAATCATCTGATTAAAGACATATTTGATAAAATGCCAGACCTTCCTATTGCTGACGTGCTCAACTTTGTGAAAACCCAGATTCTTCATCAGTTCTCGCCGGAACTCGCAAAATATGCTTACCAGGTTACTCGGGAAAGCATTGTCGGAATGCAGCATGAAACAGCGTACGAACAAATGCTCTATCATATCGAAGGAGTTGACGATATTCGTGGTGCGAGCGAAGAAGAAGAGCTTCTTGGGGTTGATTACGTCTTTTCCTACCGCTCAATCCCATTTGCGGTTGACGTGAAGTCATCTGAGCGCAATGTTCAAGAAGCGTACATAAAGGGTCATGACAGTGCTGTATGGACACATGTTCCCTACGAAGCATTCGGAGGAAAATTCCGCCTTCCATATGATGAAGTACAACGCTATGCTCCCCGTATTCAGGCTGATTTAGATAGCGGTATTGCGACATATATGCCAACCGCCCGTCATCGATAAATTAATGATACTACTTGACTTTATACTTGTTTTCTATTAAAATAGTCTTGCTTGTCGATATTTGGGAGGAAAAATTATCCGACAGTTTCGTGTGCTGACACCTGTTGGCATACAAGAGCTACGAGATGCGGTTGCAGATTCCCTGCGCCATACCGCACCTCTCGAGCTTGTCGTTGAGGAAATCCTCGACGAGATCACACAACGACGCCGTCACGCACATACTTCCACTATCACCATGGTTGTGAATGGAGTGGAGTCGCCGTGCAACGGTCCTATGGTGGTTTTTGGACATGCTGTTGATGAATCAGATCTGATTCGTATCGATGCATCCGACTCCATCCTACTCTCGATCGCTGTTGCGAACGATGAGTTTCCCATTTCGCCCTAGACAAAAGCGCCCTTCCCCCCGCAGCTTTGTCTGGGGCGCTTACATATCCAAATGATATACTACTTGAGATGAAGATTCTGGGAATTGAGTCTAGTTGTGATGAAACTGCCGCCGCTATTGTCGAAGATGGCACGCGGTTGCTTTCCAATGTCGTTGTCTCGCAGATCGACATTCACGCTTCTTACGGAGGTGTTATCCCTGAAATTGCTGCAAGGAGTCATATTGAGGCGATCAACCCCGTTATCGATAAGGCGCTCCAAGACGCTAGATGCTCATGGGACGATATCGATGCAATTGGTGTGACATACGCGCCAGGACTTATTGGCTCGCTTCTTGTCGGAACCCTCGCAGCCCGAACGCTTGCTCACCTCAAGAAAAAACCACTGTATGCCGTTCAGCATGTCGAAGGTCATGTCTATGCAAATTTCCTTGTTGACGACGCAACGACAGCCCCCCGCTTCCCTATACTTGCTCTTATTGTCTCTGGTGGACACTCCCAACTAGTTCTCTTTCGTAACCATGGCGATTACGTCCTACTTGGACAAACTGAAGATGACGCCGTTGGTGAAGCTTTTGATAAAGTTGCGAAAATTATTGGTCTCCCCTACCCTGGTGGTCCATCGGTAGCAAAAGCCGCTGAGTCAGGCGATCCACGCGCCTATATCTTCCCGAAGGCAAAATTAACCTGTCCTACCGGCTGTACGCACGGTCAGGATAATCAAAAAGCTTCATCCTCCGCGCTGCTCTGCCGTCGGTACTCATTTTCCTTCTCTGGCGTCAAGACAGCCGTTCTAAGACGTGTTCAAGCCGAAGTCGGTAAATCATATGATTTTCCCTCGCACGAGCTCCCAGGGCTTGTGAATGATGCTCTACGCAATGATATCACCGCCAGTTTTCAGCATATTGCCGTCGAAACACTCGTTGAGAAAACCATGCTCGCGTTCCATGACTTCTCTCCCGCGTCTGTTGTCATCGCTGGAGGCGTTGCCGCGAATCAAGAGTTACGTCGTCAGCTCAAGGAAGCGTTGCCGATCGATATTACCTACGCACCGATGAACCTCTGTACCGACAATGCGGCGATGATCGCTTCCCTTGCCTACTTCATGAGTAAACAAGTCACTCCAACAGATCCGCTTGACCTCGAAGTTATCCCAAGTATCTCCATGACCAAAACCGCCTGGGCAACACACAAGGCATAAACACATTGATGGTGATGTGATATACTTTAGAACAGATTCAAGTTCTAGGGAGGGATTTGAAGTTTATTTCACGTGACCATCAGCAGGGACATTTACTAGCATGAAATTGGCAAAAACCTACGATCCAGCTCAATACGAGCCAACTACTTACGCACTCTGGGAATCCAGCGGCGCATTTAAGCCGTCTGGCAAAGGCGACCCCTATACAATTGTCATGCCGCCGCCAAATGCCAATGGCAATCTCCATATTGGTCATGCCCTCACCTTCGCACTTCAAGACACGCTCATCCGATATTACCGCATGAAAGGCCGCGATGCCTTATATATTCCAGGTGCTGATCATGCTGGCTTTGAAACGTGGGTTGTGTACGAAAAACAACTCGCATCAGAGGGAAAAAGTCGGTTTGACCTTTCACGTGAGCAATTGTATAACAATGTTTGGGACTTTGTGGCCGAGAAAAGAGGGGACATGGAGCTCCAGCTGCGCGCACTTGGTGTCAGCGCTGACTGGGATAGTCTTGTCTTTACGCTTGATAAGAAGGTGATTGACACAGTCTATGGAACTTTCGAGAAATTATGGCAAGAAGGCTATGTTTACAGGGGTGAGCGTATTGTGAATTACTGCACAAAGCATCAGACTAGCTTTGCAGATATTGAAGTCATTCATAAAGAAGCTCCCGGAACTCTGTATTACATCACCTATCCGCTCCTTGATAAGGTTGGCTCCATCACTGTCGCGACCACTCGTCCGGAGACAATGCTTGGAGATACCGCTGTAGCCGTCCACCCAGATGATGAAAGATATAAAGACCTTGTAGGTACTCATGTCCAGATCCCGATTACGAAGAGGGAAGTAGAAATTATTGCCGATGATGCAATTGATATGAAATTCGGTACCGGCGCTGTTAAAATCACTCCCGCACACGACCCGCTTGATTTTGAGATTGGAGAGCGTCATAAACTTGAAGTTATCTCTGTTATTGATACAGATGGAAAAATTACGCACGAAGCGAGCCAGCAGTTTGCTGGTCAGGATATTCTCACGGCTCGCGAGCATATTGTTAATATCCTTCAGTCAGAGGGAATGATTGAAAAAACAGAGGAGATCATTCACAACGTCTCGCACTGCTACAAATGTGGCACGATTATCGAACCGCTCATCAAAGAACAGTGGTTTTTACGCGTCCGACCACTGGCAGATGCCGCGAAAGCCGCAATCGAGGCCGGCGAGATCGAATTCAGCCCAAAAAGCAAAGGCCGCCTCGTTATCCAGTATCTTGATAATCTCCGTGACTGGAATCTATCGCGTCAGATCCCATGGGGGATTCCGATTCCCGCTTTTCAGAATATTGATGATCACGAAGACTGGATTTTTAACACCCAGGTTGATCAGCCGACCATAGAGATAGACGGCAAAACATACCGTCGGGAAGAGGATACGTTCGACACATGGTTTAGTTCTGGACAGTGGCCGTTCATCGTCACAGATTATCTAACGGACGGACCTCTTAAAAAATACTATCCGACCGATATGATGGAGACAGGCCATGACATCCTCTTTGCATGGGTTGCACGCATGGTTATGCTTGGACTGTACCGAACAGGGAAGATACCGTTTAAAACTGTCTATCTACATGGACTTGTACTGGATGAAAAAGGCCAGAAGATGAGTAAAAGCAAGGGGAATGTTATTAATCCGATAGAGGTCGTTAGCGAATATGGTTCTGACGCTCTTAGGCTTGGGATTCTTGCAAACCGCACCGCTGGACAAAACCAAGCATTCTCTCGCGCAACAGTTCTAGCGGGTCGCAATTTTTGCAACAAGCTATGGAATATCGCCCGTTTCATTGAACCCCTTATACAAGATACTCATGCGCGAACCCCTAAACCAGCCACTATTGCCGATCACTGGGTTATGGAGCGGCTCGACACTGCCCGCAAGCAAGTTGACGAGTACATTAAAACGTATCATTTTGCCGAAGCGGCCGATGTTGTGTATCACACCATCTGGGATGATGTCGCTGATTGGTATCTTGAAGCAAGCAAAGAAGAGGGAAGTCGTACCGAGAGCGTACTCGCCTGGGTACTCGAAACGTGTTTGAAATTGGCGCATCCGTTCGCACCGTTTGTCACTGAGACGATCTGGACAACCCTGGCATGGGAAAAAGAACCGCTCATCACCTCAGACTGGCCGAAGAAAGCCGAATTCAGCGACATTGCCGCTGCTGAATTCAATGCACTGAAGAACCTCGTTATTGAAACTCGATTTGTTGCAGGCGAACTTCCTGGGGGCAAGCAAACGCTTTTATATGAAAATGACAGTCTTATTGCCGATAACCCCTCGCTTATTTCTCGACTTGCACGACTTGAAGCTGTTGAGTTCGTAACTCAACCAAAAGGTCTTCGTCTCGCAGTTCCGAACAGAGAAGCATGGCTAAAGGTTGATGAAGAGACACTCTATGAGCATCAGTCAAAGCTTGAGCTTCGCATCGCCGACTGCCGCATACTTATCCAACGCCTTGAAGATAGACTGTCCAACGATCGCTACGTTACCCAAGCGCCTGAAAAAGTTGTCGCCGAAACGCGAGCACAGCTTGAAGAACAGAGAGAGCTTGTAGATCGATTAGCAAGAGAACTTGACGTTATAGCGTAGCGAAGGCAAAGGCAAAGCGAACCTGCCACCTAAGCAGTAGATTTTCAAGCAACTCAGAAAGAGACTGTGGCGCACTAGCATGATCAGCTAATTCTCGGCTGTCTCGCTGTCGAAGCGTGTCGTTACCATCTCCTACTTGTTTAACAAAGCCTTTGAGAACTTGCTTGTCGACATGATTATGTAGATCAGAGGCAGCTTTTTTGGATAAATCATTGAGCTGGAGATCACCGAGTGTATCAGAGTACTTTACGAGATCTTTAGCATGCACAGCGGTTAACACTACCGCAAAAGCCAGTAGTGAAGCAAGCGCAACGACAAGATGTGTTTTAATGTTTGTTTTGAGCATTTAGTAATCATACTAGCATAAGCTTTACTATTTGTCAATTGTATATCAGATATGATGGTAGCTGCTGCCGCGGTCGATTTCTTGTGCCCTATACAACTGCTCTGTCAGGATGACACGTACGAGCTGATGCGGAAAGACAAGAGGGGAGAGTGACCAGGTAAACTCCGCCCGAGCCTTAACCCGGTCATCAACGCCATAAGCCCCGCCGATAACAATCGTAAACTGTTTGCTATTGGCAAATTTTACTGACAGTAGCTTCGTAAGAGAAGGGGAGTCAAGCTCCGAACCAGTCTCATCGAGCAGAATTACCGAATCGTCATCCTTAAGCCGTGCGAGTATGCGCTCAGACTCCTCAGCACGCGCTCTCACGCCTTCTAGGGACGAATGTGGCAAGATGAGCCATTCCATATTCCAAGGTGCTCGTAGACGCTCTGAGTACTGTTTTATCGCCTCAGCTGCCCATGTCTCGTGCTTTTTACCAATAGCAAGGATTCTAATCATTGAATCGTAGTTTCTCCGCAATTACTGCAAGTTTAGAATGATGAGGCTCATCAGCGTTACTACCAAGATTCAAAATCTCTTTCGCATCTGTAAACGGGATAAGATGAACATGATTATGCGGGACATCGATACCAAGAACAGTTATGTTAACATATGGCTTCCCTGAAACCTGTTGATAATGTCGAGCCAATTTATGAACCGTGCTCATGAGTTGATGGTACTGTTCGTTCTCAAGATCCCATACAAACCGTGCCGGATATTTATGAACCACCAGTGTGTCTCCCTCTGTTGCTGGATGGATATCGAGGAATGCAAACGTATGCTCATCCTCGTATATCTTATGACAGGGAATCTCTCCCTTAATAATTTTTGTAAAAATTGTCTCCTGCATATAGCTATTATATCACCCCTGTTGCTTATGCTTTGAACATCAACACTATGATGGTATAGTACCAATACTATTGGAGACTTCGTCGAAAGGAAGGTGATCTCACCATGTTTCTCCCAATAGAGTTCCTTCAGCGCTTCTTTGATAGTCTCGACTGGACAAGAGTCATGGCGGTTGCTGTCGGTGTTGGTGCGGTTGCCGCCACATGGGATCGCCTGATGAGCCTGATCGATCAGTGGATTCTGAAGATTGTCCCCACGAAACATCGAGGATACCTCCTCGTCTTGGGAAATGTCATTCGGTATCCCATCTTCAGGCGAACGGACGAAGGGAGGCTTGAGTTTGTGGAATGGAGGCTCCTTCGACTGCCTCCAGGAACTTACCCACAGCTGATCTTTGTAGTGCAAGTTCGTGAGTTCTCGTTCCAGGAACGACCACTCGTGATCAGTCCGCAGAACATCACAAACAATGACAGTCATAAGGTTTACAAAACCGAGGGTAACGCAACTGTCCATTTTGCAAAGGATGGCAGAAACTCGTACGTATCCCAGGTTGACGTATCTGGACCAGATGGCATCGCCCATATGAACATCCAGGCTGTAATCGCCACGATAGTTCAGAACGGCAGTGACGAGCTGGTAAATAACTCAGACCTCCTCAATGAAGCAGTACTAGAGAGGTGTGGGGATATCACCACGCTTTGTGGAATAGTAATCGATTCGATCCGCCTTTCCACGACTGTCGCAGGTGATGCCCAGCAGGGCAAGGATGGCATGATCGAGATTGCGCGCTCGCTATCGCATGAGTGATTCCGAGCAAACCCCAGCTAGCATCGACGACTAGCTGGGGATTCTTATTTTTCTCTGTTAGAATAATTCATACTGGAGAGGTGTCTGTGAAGCGAAAGGGCTACTCATAAACAACCAAGGTTGTTGAGAACACCCTGAGCGGATATAGTGAAAATATACCAGTGGTATATTAGAACGCCGTGGATACGAAGACACCGATCCAGAGCGTAGCGAATGGAGAGGTGTCTGAGTGGTTGAAGGTGCCGCTCTCGAAAAGCGGTGTGCGGTCCTCCGTACCGGGAGTTCGAATCTCCCCCTCTCCGCCAGGAGAATGCTCGTCAGGTTTTATGCCTGGCGAGTTTTCTTCTACCTGAAGAAAGGGGAGATTTGAACGGAAGAGTTCGGCGTAGTGAATGAAGTAAACAGAGGAGCCGAAGGCAATATACCCCCTCCTCCGCCAAATAAAGAAACGGCTCATGTGGTCGTTTTTTTAGTTTTGTTGGGGCGAGTTTGAACTCACGGGTTTTGCGAAGGCAGAACAAAGAGGGAGTTCGTGAAGCGAACGAAGTGAGCGGAAATAGGGAGCTTTGCGACCGCCATCTCCCTTTATTATTACTGTGACTCCTTAGGCCGCGATGTCTTCGCGCTAATCTTGTCTTCGACGTATTCGAGAGTAGGCAAAATGCTGCACAAGCTGTTGTTCTGCAGGGGTAAGCAGACCATTCACGGAACGTTTACCAAACTGTTTAATGATCATTTGTTTACGACTACGCCCGAGCTTAGTGTCTGTATCAGCTAACTCAAGATCTTCTTGCCGAATCCTTACTGGCATAATTTTTTCATGAAGCAACATAGCCTCAAGAAAGCGATGTACGTAATCTGCACGAGTTTCACGACGCAATTTAAGCAGCTCTCTCGCATTTGTCACGCCCACCTCTGGGTCGCTCACGAGATTGGCTATAAAATTTTGGCCATTTAGAACCGAGACTCTGTCATCGGTGTGCGACATACTTTCCTCGATCTGGCTATCTGTCAAATGGCCGTATTTCTCAATAAATTTTCGGAGTATAACGTCCTTAAGATCATTATTGGCGATCATACCCTCAAGCGCATCATTTGCCTCATTGATTGGCGCACGATCCCATTCTATTTTCTCGGGTTGCTTACCTTTGAAAACCGACTGACCCCTAACTACTAACGGTATCGGGGTAACTTGCCACTCAAAACGTCCATCCGACTCAAGCATTTTATGAAGCTCTTCCTTATCACCATACCCCTGTGAAATCATATATGAGAGTATCCGGCTTGTTCGTCCATTACTGTCGTCAAATGGATGAGCATACAGTAAACCACCAGCAACAGTGAGTGCGGCAAAATCTAGTGCATCATCGTCGGGCAGATGGGTATTGCTTAGGAATGTTTTCGCAACACACCATGTTTCCCGTAGGAGTTGTTCTTTTTCTCGCTGATCAGGTACATCATGTAGTGGCAGTATCATATTTTCACCATCAAAGTATTGATTAACCGCATTTCCAGTTCTCACTAGTCCAGCTGTTTGCTGAACAAGATCAAGAAACTCGTCTTCATCGAGATGTTCAAAATAATCACGCCGTTGCACTGGGTCCTCAAGCTGTTTGTTAGCCTCAAAGAAGCGGGCGATTTCTTGTGCATTATTGATGTCGTGTGAGACTATTTCGTTTGACATTATTTTTCAGTATTTATTTTTAAACCAGACTACCTTAAACATTAGCATATTATGGTGTTTATGTCAATATACAGCTTCTAGATCATATGTGGGTTTAACAGACGCGGGAGGATTATCGCAAACAAGTTTGCTCTTCCGTTCACTCGTGAAAAAATGTAAACACTTTTTCACTTCGCTCACTTCACGACCTACGACTATCGCCAACTAAAGTTGTCGAGTCGTAGATTTAAATCAGCGAAATAGACCAATAAAATAAACCCATACAAGATGAGTTTATTTTATTGGTACACCCGGCAGGATTTGAACCTACGACCTTCGGCTCCGCAAGCCGACGTTCTATCCAGCTGAACTACGGGTGCATATCACAAGAACAGGGGATAGTGTACCACAATTTACAGGGGTATTCAATTGTTAGAAACGAATTTTATTTGCGAGTTTGTCGATGATGCCGGTCTTCAGTTCCTGCATCGGCATGACAGAGCCAAATACGTCCACGATTTGTTCGCCATCCTCCGGAGGGAAGTATACATTGACGGCAGGACTGAACCGTTTAAGCGGAATAAGGCTAACAGAGTAAAATGAACCCTCTTTGACGACACCAAAGGCTCGGAAATCGTGCAAGCTGAAGTGTTTGTCATTGATCGTAAGACTCTGAGGAGTCAATCGGTACTCCATAACCTGTGCTGGTCGTTTAGCGTACAGTACAACCGCAGCAGCCATTACGACGATAAGTAGGGCGAAAGTCCATGACTGAATCAAGAAGTAATCCACAACAAGCAAGACTATCACGATAACAAGGAGCAGAAGATACCATTTCATATCTTTTTCGTGCTCGATGTATTCAGACGCTTGCCAAGCTAGTCCTGGCGTATCGATCGTCTGAGGGGGCTCAGTAGTAATAGAGGAAGTATCTTCAGTCGTCATATTCGGCGGCGCAGAAAAGGTGGACTCATACGGATTTTGATATCCGCTATTTTCACCGGTGTTATTTCCCTCAAGATGCTCCTCTTGCATGACATCAGTATACCATTAGCATCATAATGGGAAAATAGGGGAGATATCAGCTTAAGCCTCTTCCGCTGGCTTATCCTGGCAAAAGCAAGCTTTCCCAGGATCTCGCTTCACTACACCGAACTCCCGCTTTTTTCGCTTTGCGAAAACGCGGGAACTCAAGTCTCGGCCTTTCCCAAGAAAAATAGAGACCAAAAGGTCTCTATTTTTCTTGGCGGAGGAGGGGAGATTCGAACTCCCGCACCAGATCTCTCCAGTCTAACGATTTAGCAAACCGTCCCCTTCAGCCACTTGGGTACTCCTCCGTATCGAAATCACGCATTTACGTAACTCCTGGCTGGCACTCTGTGACATTTTAACATGTCTGGCGGAGAGGGCGAGATTCGAACTCGCGGTAGGTCGCCCCACGCTTGTTTTCAAGACAAGTACCATCAACCACTCGGTCACCTCTCCGTATAATACATGAAGGATTCTCTCGTGGTTTACGCTCGCTGATTATTGATTTTATCAGCTCGCTACCTGGTCAAGCTTTGCTTGACTGGCGTCAACCACTCGGTCACCTCTCCGTATAATCACCGCATCACATCTTAAAGTGCGTATATATTCTATCAAAACTACCCCTAAAAGATAAGACCTAATATCTTTCAAACGGCTGGCGAGCGAGAATCGCGGCGTAGACGCGAGTAGTCCCGTGTGCTCGAAGTAACTTGGATACAGCGGTGAGTGTTGCACCTGTTGTAACAATATCATCAACAATCAATACACTCTTTGGGCAGTCCGTTCTCGCCACTACGAAACTTTCTTTTGCGACCTTCCAGCGACTCTTCTCATCCATAAAATGCAGGGTAGAGGATCCATACTTGCGCAGCGGTGCTTTGCGACGCAAACCTTTTTGCCTTGCAAGTCGCTTTGTGACTATTCCCATATGATCATAGCCTCGTTCTCGAATATGCCTGGCCGCTGTCGGTACACTCATCACCACAACATCGGTAGGCAATAGCGGAACAACTTGTGAAAGCATTTTGCTCAGCAGGGGAGCCGCTGCGCGTTTCCCCTCGAATTTATATTGGTCGATCAACGCAAGAAGCGCCCCTTCACGACTTCCGACACACCATACTTCATCCACCCCTGTTTTACGCCGACAAGTCGGGCAAATATTTCTTTTTGCCATAGGCTTCAGACACCCCACGCAAGAATTGTACGATTCGTGTATGATGTCGTATTTACAACTCTCACACAGTAAATTACCTTTTTTGCCACAACCGCAACAGATATGGGGCGCTAGAAAGCCGAGAAGGGTGTCGATCATTGTAGTTTTTACGTATCCTTGATCCCTATTATTGCAGATTTTTGACATAATCAGATATAATCAGTAGGACAACTGTCGATTATCTGAAATTGGAGGAATGAAATGGCACGAGGACAGAAACAAAACGATGATTTACTCATGGAAGATGAGCTTGCTGCGGCTTTTTTGTCTGACGACTCAAGCAACGACGATGTGAGCAACGACGCGTCAGAGAATGTCCAAGTCGGCGATAGCAATTGGGACGAAGACGAACCAATGCCTGGCCAACTTGCTGTAGACGTATATGAAACCGATACACGCCTGATTGTAAAAGCACGTACTGCAGGTGTTAATAAGTCTGATCTTGATGTCAGTATCTCTGATGGTATCCTGACAATCTCTGGCACACTTTCAAGTGGAGATGACTCTGACGCAACGCAGTGGCATATCCAAGAATGTTACTGGGGCGAATTCAGCCGAACTCTGGCATTACCCGTACCAGTCAAAGAGGATGAAGTTGAGGCTGTACTGAAAGATGGTGTTCTCACTATTGGCTTTACAAAGGTCAAGCAGGAACAAGCTCGCAAGATCGAGATTATGTAATCGACATTTTCTTAGAAAATATCCCGCTTACTGGAAGCGGGATATTTTTGATTCATATGTACTCGTTTACGTTGTGAGTAGACTCTTCGTAATAAAGTCGATCGCCGCATACGAGAGAAAGGCAACGATGATACCGACGATAGCATAGAGTATGGTATTCTTTGCGGCTGTAACTTGGCTCTGATCACCACCGGAGACAACATAGCGGATACCACCAATAATCAACATAATCACGGCAATCGCTCCAACAAGAAAGAGTAGGATGCTTGTGATGCGCTTAAACACACTTCCATCGCCTCCGAATAGAGTTGTTGGCTGTGAGTTACTCTTTGCGCAAGTTGCGCCATCTGCGATGGAGGTATTAGGATTAGCCGGATCACAGGTCACAGCAGCAACTGGCGTCGCCAACCCGACTAGTAGGACAAGTCCTGGGATGATTAGTAGCGCAGTGGATATTTTTTTCAGTATGTCTTTCATGTATTCTCCTTACGATTCTTTGGTAAAGTCCTGTTGCTAGTATATAACATATTGCCTCCGACACAACAAAATCTCCCCTGTTAAGGAGAGATTTTGAGTAGCATTAGAATCCAGCTTAAGCGCTGATAAGACCATTAAGAACAAAGTTGACGATCGCAAAGGCAAGAACAGCGACGACAATACCGACGATAGCGTACATAATCGTATTCTTGGCTGCAGTCACGTGATTCTGATCACCACCGGAGATTACATAACGGATACCACCGTAGATAAGCATGATAACCGCAATTGCACCGATAAGGAACAGTAGGATATTCACGATTGTCTTGAAGATACCACTGTCTCCGAATAATGTTGTTGGTGTTTTGTCACCTTGAGCACAGCTTGCACCGTCCTGAATACCAGCAGATGGGTCACAGGCGGCCATTGCGACTGGAGCGACAAAGCTGAGGCCGAGTACCATAGCTGGTACAAGCAGGAGGCTTTGCGAGATTTTCTTGAATGATAACTTCATAATTTTGTTCTCCTTTAGAAGAATTGTTTTTCCTTACGTTTAGTTATACCAGATGTCACGAGTGAAGAAAAGGGCCTACTTGATGTTGACGACAACAAAGTTGACGATCGCAAAGGCCAAAATCGCCACGATCAAGCCGACAATCGAATACATAAGCGTATTCTTCGCCGCCGTGATCCTTGATTGATCACCAGTTGAGGTAACATAACGAATACCACTATAGATAATCATGATAACCGCAAGCGATCCAACGATGAACAAAAGGACATTGATAATATTTTTTACAATACTTGTGAGACTATCTGAACTATTCGTCGTTCCGTTACAGTCCGTTTTATTCCCGCCAATCTGGCCAATTCCATCACAGACGGCAGTTTTGTCTACGGCTCCAACGCTGGGTGAGAGCACAAGTCCAACTCCAAGCTGGAACACAGCCATAAACGCAAGAAGTGCAGTGATAATTCTTTTTTTCATATAATCCTTTCTTTAGACACCTTTTACTACAAAGTTTACTATCGCCATTGCAAGCAGCGCGACTATCAAGCCGGTAATCGAGTAGATAAGCGTATTCTTCGCCGCTGTGATCTTACCGCTATCACCATGAGAGATAGTGTACTGAATTCCACTATAGATAATCATGATAACCGCCAAGATACCGACTATCGTCATCATGACATTGATAATGTTCTTGATAAGACCCCATACATCACTTTTGTTTTTTGTATCACAGAAATCAGTACTAGTCCCGGCGCTAGTGGTACATGCTGGATTATCGAGGACATCAGTTGCGGACGCACCCGCAAACAGCGGTGCTTGTGTGAGTCCGACGACTATCGATACGCTTGCCAGAAAACCTACGAGGTATTTTTTCATATTTTCTCCTTATTACACACTTCCTATTACAAATCGAACAATAACGAAGGCAAACATACTCACGATTAAACCAGTAATTGCGTAGATGATTGTATGCTTGGCTTTTGTTACTTTGCCGGAATCACCCTCTGATATAACGTAATTGATACCACCGACTATGATAAATACGACACATAATGCCCCGACAATAGCAAGGACAGTACTAAAAATTCCGCTGACAGAACTCGCGGTAAGATTGACTTTTGGAATATTACTCGGCGCATTATATGCGGCCGCTAGAAGTGTCGTGAATAAATGCATCATAGTAACGCTCCCTGAATAGTCCTAACTATCATGACAGCCGCAAGTGCGATAACAAGACCGATAATTGCGTCACGAATAGTATTCTTTGCGCCAGAGATTTCACCTGGCTCTCCTTGAGATTTCACATATCGTATACCGCCCCAGACGATATATCCGACTGCGCCATATCCCGCAATACCAATAAGTATCTCGAGAAAATTGAGGGCTACAATCCATATATCGTTCAGTGCGTTAATCTTTGGGTTACTTTTGGCATCATCGTCGCATTCCAACCCTCTATACCATGATGGGAAGGTAAGGATACCGCCGCCCTTACAGGTTGCTGCTGCGCCCACACTTGGAACTGAGACAAAAGCACCGCCAATAACGAGGATGCCGAGAAGGAATAGGTGTTTGATTTTTGCGTTCATATTTACTTTCAGTGTTATATATCCGTGTAAGGTTGTCAAATATTTAGTTAAATAGCCCGCCCGGTACGAGATAGTTTAGCGCGGCATACATAAAGATGAAGAGTATGAGCGCGATGACAGCGTTCGTAATAATACTTATGCCTTGTTTTGTCTTTCCAGCATCACCTTCAGAGGTAGCATACACGATACCCCCCCAGATAATCCCTCCAACAACGGCTATACCTACGCCAACTGCAAGAAAATTGACGATCGCAAAGATAAGGCCTGTTATGCCACTTTTTCCTGGATCACATTGATAATCATAGCTTGTTTCTACGCCACCACAGGATGCTGCGAAAACCTGAAGCGAGAATACGAGAGATGAAGTAATTGAACTAGCTGCTATAACGAGTGAACGGAGTGATTTTTTCATTTTTATCATTATTCCTTATATATATGTTGCCAGTATACAACCGTTTTCATATGCTCGCAATCAGGTGACACAGCTACCTATTGACAAATTATAAGCTTTAGTGTAATATGTCTACAAATACGAAAACGTAATAGTAGACGTACATAATATAATCATAAGGAATCATCATGGCGACAATTACCCCAGAACATACGATCCATCAACCAGACCCAGATAAGGATGGATTTTCTAAACCGCAGGCAGAAATTGAGCAAAAGACTGACACACTATTGTCAAAGTTTATGAAAAACAAGATCGCACTTGGAGCAACAGCTGGAACGCTCGCTACGGCTGTACTGGGAACCGCATTCGGCGCCGCATATTATTTCGGTCGAAGAGACCCTCTCCCAGAAGGCCAACCATCTGTAGCAACAGCTTCAGCTAATCCCGGTGGTGAGAAAAGTTCTGCAAAGAGCGAAACTGAAATCCGTGTCGAAAAAGCTATTACTGAAAGCGGCATGAAGGCTGTTGTTCTTGATCAGTCTGAGCAAAGCAACTGGAAATCAGGAAGTATTGATACTAAATCACGCGTTCTCGACGCAAGGCTTAACCCAGAAATTGCAAAATTTATCACATATCTTGATGCACACCAAAACATCACTAACGAGGAGCTGAACGCTCTTGCATCAATGATTTTCTTAGACGGTGCAAATGACCCTATCGCTCAAGAGCTTATCGCTCAATCCCGCCAACGCGCCAAAGATGGTATTCTAGAGCAACCAACAGTTGTGACAGTATGCAATTCCTATAAAAACGAGCTTTCTGGACGCTGTACGAATGCTGAGCGATCTGGTATTGAAACTATCGAATCCAAGAATTCTGCTTCAAAAATTTCTTATACCGTTACGTATACGAACGACACGACAAATCGTACACCTAAAGCATCTGGTTATATAGCAACCGCCAATAACCGCATTGGGAACGTATACGCCGGCCAACTCCTTATAGGTGCATAAGAGACGCAGAGCCCTCGCTTTAGTTGCATTTTATACAGAGCATAGGCATAATAAACAATATGTCTGTGCTCTTTAGTTTAGGAAAACAATTCTCCCGATTCTTAGGAGTAGGTTTTCTTGTTGCTATAGGGTTCGCCTTTCTCCATAGTCCGATTGCGCACGCAGCATACTATGATGACCCTGTCGTATACACCACACTCCCGGATGGATCCATCCTTGCGACTGGGGGAATTTATAGTGCGTGGTATAAAGCACCTCAAAAAGATAGCTTTGGAGCTGGACTCGGACAGGCATGTATCGACAAGGGATATAAGACCAATATAGAGTGTGCTAAGAATATATATCCTGATAAGATCAATCCTTTTTATGCAAGCTCGTTCAGTGATTCAAGAAGCGGGATGCTTTTCGTTCAGCGCGGAGGGGCAGGAAAGTATGCACTCGAGATACCAAAAATATTCGCTCTCTATCCTGGAGGAAATACAACCGGCACAGACTGCGTACTTGCTATTAATCTCGTTGACTCAGCAGCTGGTACTGGCAATATAACTGCAATCAAAGCCCAGCAAGCTGGGTCAAATATTCAAGACTCTACTTGTCCTGGCTATATGAGCGGTTCCGTAACAGGACAGCTCACTATGCTTATCGGCTCATCACTCCAAACGGATGTAAATTCAACCAGTAAGGGTCTTCGTATTGCGATTGATACATCCGTTAATAGCGACAACTCTTTGTACGGTAAGGCTGTTCCATCTTGTGCAGGAAGCCCGCCCGACAATGCGTGCATAACAAGTCGCAGTGATGCACTTAATTCTATAGCGACAACCTGCGAAGAACAGCTTCGCCAGAATACAAATGATCCATGCAGCTCGATTATCGTCTGTTTACGCGCCGACTACACAAAAAGTGTTGCTCAGTGCTCAGCTAGTACACTTACGTCTGATCAATGTGCCGCAAGTGGTGGAGGTGCTTGTATTGTTGATACAACGACGACTGATGCCCAAATCAAAGATCGATGCAGTAAGGCTTCGGATGTAGCAAAACAAACATCGTGTGTTGCTAATATGACGACGCAAAGAGCCGCGATGATAGCAGGCGCGAGTACAGACTCATGTAAAGCGAATCCCGCGGCTGAAGGATGTAAATTTGATACAACGAAAGCTGATCCGTCATGTACGGCAGGACCTCTTGGATGGATTATCTGCGGGCTTATAAAAACCATTAGCACCGTCAATGATGGTATTTTCGCAATTCTTCAGCAATGGCTCTTTATCAATCCAGTCGCTTTGAGCACGGAACCTGGAAAAGACTCACTCTATACGACATGGAAGGTGTTTCGTGATGTCGCGAATATTGCATTCATCATCGCACTTATGATAGTTATTTTCTCGCAAGCGACATCCGTAGGACTCAGTTCTTACGGTATCAAAAAGATGCTTCCGAAGATTATTGTGTCGATCATCCTTGTAAACCTATCATTCTTTATATGTAAGTTTGCAGTTGATATCTCCAATATTATTGGTGGGTCCATAGGTGGATTCTTTGACGCTGGTATTAAAGCGATCTCGTCAGGTAGAAACTTTGGAAATCTGAACGCTATATCATGGGATGGTCTCGTTACCGCTCTGATCACCGGTGGCGCAGCAACGGGAGTTATCTTCGCAGCTATCTCAGCAGGGGGAGGATGGGCGGCTCTCGCTATGCTGCTGCCTTTCGTCGTCACTGCATTATTTGCAGTAGTCACGACCTTCCTTGTTGTGATGGTACGCCAAGCAGTACTGATACTACTTGTTGTTCTCTCGCCACTCGCATTTGTCGCCTACATTCTACCGAATACCGAGAAGTGGTTTGATAAATGGAAAGATACGTTCGCAACCGTTCTCTTCTTGTATCCACTTATTGCATTGCTCTTTTCTGGCAGCAAACTCGCGGCCTGGGTGATTATTAGTTCTGGTATGTCGACCAATCCTGCTGACGGTATTAGTCCGTCACTCATGTTTATCGCACTGATTATCACCTTTATCCCTCTGTTCGCTGTGCCGTGGCTTATTAAGGTTGCCGGTGGTGTACTGGGACGCTTTGGTGGCATGATCAATAACCCAAACAAGGGACCATTTGATGCACTCCGTAAACGAGCCGAGGGTGTCCGGGATACTGCAGGTAATAACGCAAAAGCAAACGCGCTCAAGAATTTCAGTGCCACTAACGGAGGAAGACCTCCCAAGTGGTATAGCCGGGGCTTTGGCGCTAGTGCATACCGCACTGCAACAAAAAATTATAGACAGCAGCAGTCGGCTACTAATCTCCAGAATGCCCAGACGGCAGCGGTAGGAAACGCATTAACCGCAAACCAGTCATATGCACGAGCAGTGGCGGGTGGTAAACAAGCCTCAGCTGAAGATGTCACACGAGCAATCGCCGCTGGTTTAGGGGCCCTCAATGAAATTGAGGCAAAGAATTTGAAGGCCGCTCAGACAGTCCTTGCCGATGCACATCTTGACGGGAAATCGATGTTTGGTGTGATGGATGGAACAAACTTCCAAGATAGAAACGGCAACACTATTCAGGCTACTCCATTCATGCAGAAAGCTGCTATGGCAACCTTTATGGAACAAGGAAGACAAATCGATGATGTCGCGAAGAAGTTTGCATTTCATAAAGATAAGGATATGCGTGACTTCTTTGTCGGCCAAGTGCAATCAAACTATTCAAAGGTGAAGGAAAGACAGGCAGGCTACACTGATGAAGCATTGCTTGAGAATATATCAAACGGATCTATTACTACTCAGACTCAGCTTGATACAGCATTGGTTGCATCTTCAGGTAAAGTTGCAAAAACACTCAATGTCGAGACATTTGCAACCCAAGAGGCTATCTCACTCAATAGAATTATGGCGCACGTCCTACCAGACGTAAAATCTGGAGTAATTACTGCAGATACCCGAAGAATCCTTGATGTCGCCAAACAGGTTGAGAGGACTCCCGGTGCGCGAGCAAAGACGACTGGTGAAACCGCACCTATCATCACCAGTATTGGTAATCTCTAGTGTATGGCATCCTATAAAGTACCCCAAGATGTTGAAGCCGAAGATAAGCTTATCGGGCCGTTTAGTTTTCGACAATTTATCTATCTGATCATTGCAGTGCTTGGTATCGCATTGGCCTGGGGGCTCAGTAGACTATTTATTGGGTTATTTATCATACCGCTCCCAATTGTTTTATTCTTCGGTGTGATGGCTCTACCACTCCGTAAGGATCAACCTATGGAGACATATATGACTGCGGTTGTACGGTTTTGGCTCAAGCCACGCACACGCCTCTGGAACCCCGAAGGAATCATTGATAATGTCGAGATTACTGCACCAAAAGTCGAAGAACGTTCTCTGACAAAAGATTATTCGGGAAGTGAGGCGCAACAAAGACTGTCTTATCTTGCAAAAGTCGTCGACACAGGAGGATGGGCAACCAGAGGAGCGGTATCTTCTACTTCGAGCGTGAGCGACATCATAACAGCTGAGTCAAACAGTATCGAGGATGTCTTTGATAGTCACGCTGGCATCGCACAGAATTTTGATGCGTTGATTACCAAAAATGATGCCGCTCAAAAGCAAGCGGTGCTCGATCATTTTCAAAATTCCCTCCATGCGCCCGTTGCAGCCCCGCCAGTTACTCCGACTATTATTCCATCTCCTGCTGCTCCTATCGCCATGAGTGCACCACAAGACACTACGACCGCGCCAACCGTCCAACCCGTCTATAATCCTTATCCCACTATGAAACAACGCGTGATCTCGCCAACCGACTCTGCTTCCACACCTGTTGTAGCGGCGCCCGAGATTCAACCACAAGCGTCTAGCCAGCCAGCCCCTTCCCCTGATATAATGAGACTTGCAAACAATAATGATTTGTCGATAAGTACGCTTGCTCGTGAGGCTCAACGCCTCAAAGAGGCGTCTGACGATACCGAGGTTGTTATCAATCTTCGCTAAGTTCGACAAAAGGCGGGAATCTTAAGGTATTCCGAGATAAAGGGCGCTCATGCAACCACAAACACCGCAAATGCCACAACCTGCTCCTCTCTCTCCGGCTCAGCCCCCTACGACTGGGACAGCTTCTGCTGCCGCAACACCGCCAAAAAATCCTAACAGCACACAGAACACCTTACTCGTAAGCGAAATGCGTGAAGGTATGATGATTATGAATGACGGAAGTTTCCGAGCTATGCTCTCTTGCGAATCAATAAATTTTGATCTCATGAGTAGTCGTGAGAGAGAAGGAGTTGAATACAGTTATCAAAGTTTTCTTAACTCCTTGTATTTTCCTGTTCAGATTTTAATCCGTTCGCAGCGCATTGATATTGGCCCATATCTTGAGAGACTTAGTAAGATTCGTCGTGAGCAAGACAATATGCTTCTTGGTGTCCTTATGGATGATTATATCGGCTTTATTGATGCTATATCGCATGAAGCAAATATTATGGATAAGCAATTCTTTGTCATTGTCCCGTATTTTGCGGGAGGCGATATTAGCGCGATCGCCAATGCTGGCAAGAGCATCTTCTCATCAATCTTCAAACCCCAAGAACAACAAGGAGTTAAGATTGATAAAACGACCTATGATAAGGCTAAGGATGAAATCAGTAACCGAGTCAACGCTGTTCAATCCGGGCTTTTCCAGATGGGTGTTCGCTCAAAACAACTCAATACCGAGCAACTGAGTCAGCTCTTATACAATGTCTATAATCCTGATACCGCACTTCGTGAACCAATCGGTGATGTTGACGGTATGACGGGAATTTATGTAAAAAAAGGTGAGGGTCAAGCACCAAGTAACCCTAACCAGCCTGGGGGAAACTTCTGATGGCATTTGGAAAGAAAAAAGCGTCGAGCGCAATCGATATCGCCGAACAGCAGCGACAACGCGAACAAGTCGAGGTTGAGGCAGAGTTTCGTAAAGGCATAACAACACTTCGCGATATTATTGCTCCAAGTTCCCTTGAGATCCAAAGTAGTTATTTTCGTCTCGGTACGAAGTATGGACGCACTCTCTATATCTATGGCTATCCTCGTGAAATCTATACCGGTTGGCTCAGTTCAATTATTAATGTCGATGAAGTCGTTGATGTCAGTATGTTTATCTATCCAGTTGAGAGTCAAGTTGTGCTCAATAATCTCCGCAAGAAGGTTGGTCAGCTGGAGGCTAGCATGCAACTCAATGCTGAACACGGCAAAGTACGTGACCCTGCGCTCGAAGCAGCGATTCAGGATGCTGAAGAACTCCGAGACCAGCTACAAGTAGGAAGCGAACGGTTCTTCCGCTATGGACTCTATGTGACTATGTTTGCAGATAGCCTTGATGAACTCGGGTATGTACAGCACAAGATTGAAACTATCCTCGGACAGCAAAGCATCCTTAGTAAGGTTGCCTCGAGTCAACAAGAACAGGGATTGAATAGCACGATTCCTCAAATGTCAGATCAGCTGCAAATCCGCCGTAATATGAACACTGGCGCAATCAGCACGAGCTTTCCGTTTACGAGCGCTGATCTTACTCAGAATGATGGTGTGCTGTACGGCATAAACATGCACAATAATGGTCTCGTGATTTTTGACCGATTTAAACTCGAAAATGCCAATATGGTCGTATTTGCAAAATCTGGAGCAGGTAAATCATTCGCCGTAAAGCTTGAGGCACTCCGTAGCATGATGACCGGTTCCGATGTGATTATCGTTGATCCAGAAAATGAATATCAGCGCCTCTCTGAAGCTGTCGGTGGCAGCTATATCCGCCTCAGCCTAAACTCAGATGTCCGCATCAACCCATTTGACCTACCGCGCGTTATTGATAGCGAAGAAGCTGATGATGCACTCCGTGCTAACCTCGTCACGCTGCACGGCCTGCTTCGCCAAATGATGGGCGGTGCACAAATGACCGCCAGCGGTGCATTAATGCCTGCTCTTAACCCAGCAGAAGAAGCTGATCTTGATCAAGCACTTATTGATACGTACGCGCGCGCTGGTATCACGAGCGATCCTCTTACGCATGGTTCAACTCCACCGGTAATCGGCGATCTCTACGACACGCTCCTTCATATGGGCGGAAGTGGTCCATCGCTTGCGCAGCGTCTGCGTAAATACACCACCGGAACATTTGCAGGTATATTTAGTCAGCAGTCAAATATCGATCTTAATAATCACATGGTCGTATTCAATATCCGCGATCTTGAGGATGAATTACGGCCTGTCGCGATGTATATTGTCCTTAGCCACACCTGGAATCGTATTCGCACTGATCAACGTAAGCGCATGCTCATCGTTGATGAGGCATGGCAACTTATGAAGTATGATGATTCCGCAAACTTTATGTTTAGTCTCGCAAAACGAGCTCGCAAATATTTCCTCGGTCTTACAACTATCAGCCAGGATGTTGAAGACTTTATGGGAAGCAAAATGGGTCGAGCTATTGTTGCTAACTCATCTATGCAACTCCTCCTTAAGCAATCCTCGAGTGCTGTTGATGTTCTGAGTGATGTCTTTAAGCTTACCGAGGAAGAGAAAAAGCGTCTCTCCAACTTCCCGGTTGGACAAGGTCTGTTTTTCGCAGGGCAGAACCATGTTCATATCGAAATCCTCGCAAGCCCGACTGAACAAAGCCTAATCACAACCAATCCTCAGCAACTTCAGCAGATGCAACAGGCTCAGGACCTTCAGAATCAAGGTGTTAAACCGCCTGAAACCCTCCAAGCCGGGTATAATGGTACTAATGTACAGATATAATCGAGACTAGCCCATGCCAACCCTGACGGATCCACGACAGCGACACGAGGAAGAACTGGATGATTTCGAGCGCTGGCAAAAAGAGGTTGAAGACGAAAAACTCCGACAAATAGAAGAGAACTATGGCGAGGATGCACCTCCTGAGCAAGAGGATGGTTTTATTTCAAAAGCTGCCGAGCAATTGAGAAACCGCGAGTCATCCGCTACACAACCAAGCCTGCGTAGTGAAATACTGAACCCTAATACCTCTGAACAAAATCCAATGGGTTACAAGCCGATTGGAAAAGCTCCAGAAGTTGCCGCCAGCACACAAGAGCGAGTGTTAAATGCTGGAAAACGGCTTGTTAAGATAATTTCAAAGAATAAAACCAAGTCGGCCGCTATCGGCGGTGGAGCGGGGGCGCTCATCGGTCTCGCATTATTTTCAATATTCTTCATCGGTATTAGTCCTGTCGCCTTTATGAAAGTGATGTTCAATGACCTCCTTGATCATACTTCCGCAATGACCGACACAAGCGACTCCGTCATGAAGACAAAACTTAAAGGGGTTAATGAAAAATTTGTCGCAGGATGTGCAAGCAAGATGTCTGTCATGTGCCGCTTGAAGTCGATGTCGGAAAAAGATGCGCTTCGTTTAAAAGCAAATAGTATTGAGGTTGTTGAATTTAAGAAAATCGGTACACGTATTTTTCCGAAATCATATAAGTATAAGGGTGGTGCAGAGATGGATGCCGAGGCATTTGCAGCAGCCCTAAAGAATGATAAAGGTTTTCGTTTGAGTGTTCGCGCAGCTATGAACATGAAATTCTTTGGTACTAACGGCCCTGTCGCGGATTGGATGTTGAAGATGTTTGGCACCTCGCGCGCCAAGTCTACTGTCGACGGTAACACTGAAGAGGAAAAGGCAGCAAAATTAAAGCAGGGCGATGTCGAAAAAACACTCGACCTTGATCCAACCAGGGTACCTGATACACCGGATTCGCCAGATACACCAGAACCGGATCCAAAAGCTAAAGCACAAACAGAAAGTGCTCTAAAGTTCACAAAACTCAGCGTCCCGGAACAATTCGTCAAAACCGCATCGATTACAGGGATGGCAGATCTCGCATGTACTGCTAAAAATATGGTCGGTGCAGCAAATGTCACAGCAAAGGTTGTCCGTAATAGGGAGCTCGTCCAATACGCCATGAAAGTCATTCCGTCGATCTCAGCCATTATGGCGGGAACAGGTACCGAAGAAGATGGACGACTCATCGGCCGCTTTTTCAATGATCAAGATCTCCGTCGCGAAGTTGTCGATATGAGCAGTACATTCCAAGGTTTCTTAAGCAAAAATGGGGTTGCGGATGTTAACGCAACAACTGCAAATGTAAAAATGAAAGCCAATCCAAACTATGGCAACAACGTCATGAGCTCTTCGCTATATGCACTCTCAAGTGGAGTAGGTACTGCAAAACAAGCTAATACGGCGGACAATGCGAAGTATGCTCTCGGAATGTCACCAACACTTGCAGGTGGTATTATGGGTAGCCTCGCAGGATTCCTTAGTACCTCCTGGTTATCTCCTGTCAACAGTAAAACATGTGCTATTGTTCAAAACTGGCTCGTCCGAGGGGCGGGGCTTGTCGTCGGAATACTGGCGATGTTTACAGGGGCGGGAGAAGTAAACTGGGCAAACAATATCGCAATGTTTGTCGGTATGATGGTACTTATGTTCGCACTTCAGAATGCTATTTCAGCCATGGCTAACGGTGGCGGCCTCTATAGTGATATCGATCAAGACTCGACCGGACGCGCTGCTGCATTCTGGACAGGTGCCGCAGGACTATCAGGTTCTATTGCTCAAGGATATGGGCTACAACCAGGAAGTAAGTCGGGGATAGTTGACTACAAACTCGCAAGTCTTCAAACTCAGCAGGATTATATTGCCCTCGAACGTCAGGGCTTGAATCCATTTGATAGTTCGTCGCCGTATTCATTTATCTCAACCTTGGCCTCAAATCTTCAAAGTAAGACCTCTAAGAATATTGATTTTGCCTCCCAACTAACAAATATATTTTCTCTCGTTTCCTCCGCACCTACCGGTTTTGTTAATAACACGGCACTTGCCAGTACGATTGATTCCTCGCGATTTGAGCAGTGTGATTCATATAAGAGTGAAATCACTGATAATAATCTCAACCTCAATATTGATCCAGATGTACAGTGTAATATCCGTTTCGTCGAAAATTCCCGCGTTAAGGGCTTAATTCAAGATCCTGAGGCAGTCGTCACCTATATGCAAACGAATGGCTTCGCCGATGAAAATACCGCTCTCCCATCAGGATACACAGAGCCTGACGCTATCTCATCCGGCGGAATAGGATCAGCCTTACTGGAGATGGGTAAGGGTATTGTTGATCAGTTTGTCAGCACTCGCTATATTGGCATGTCGTCAAACGCCGCAGAATATGCACAATTCCTTGATTGGTGCGTCTATCGAACTGCACCATACGGACCAAGTTACGAGGAGAGTAGTGGATGGGGAGCAGCACCCCAGGGATGGTTAACGGGAGAAAATTGCACACAAAGTGGTCCAAGTGGTCGCTATGATATGTTTAGGGCATACCGTCAGATTACGTCAAGCCTCGATATCACTGAATCGCCTTCTGATGCGCAAACCGGTGCAACGATTCAGCCCGTGTCAACAGATCCAAATGCCGTACTAGACGCGACATCTGACGGATGGACCTGGCCAATTGCTGGAGCAACCTATAAAAATATCAGTCTTAACTGGGGAGTAAGTGCGTCAAAGGGTATCCATAAAGGAATAGATATTCCAAAACCTGAAGGAACACCTGTTTTGGCTGCTACGAGTGGAACCGTTGTTGAGTCCTATTGGACGAGTGATTGCGGAGGAATGATTCGTATTAGTGTCGACGGTTCAAGTCCTGCAAGATGGACAACCTATCAACACACCGCCCTTACGGCCAGCGATCTTCCCAAGAAGGGTTCACATGTCACTATGGGTCAGGTGATTGGTCATGTCGGTAAGTACTGCGGAAGCGGCTTCCATCTACACTTTGGTGTTGAGGTGACGGATGCAATGAGTTATTACTCCAGCCCGTTAAGTATGTCTGATAATCCACTTAAATATTTACCAGGTACTAGTGTTCCAGGAGGCGGCAGTGCGCTTTAATCATCGAATTCTGTCTATCATGGCTGTACTGCTGTCTTTAGTATCAGCTATAAGCCTTCCCATAGAAGTATTCGCCGCTGATACCCCTGATCTCTTTATTGATTCTGAGATTATGTTTTATAACCCGAATGCTGCACCATATACGTGCGGATCACAAGCTGCAACTATTGTCGGAAATTCAAATCGAGAAAAGGCTTGGAATTTTTACGTTCAAAAGGGACTATCAAAAGAAATTACCGCTGGTATACTTGGTAATCTTGAAGTTGAGTCCGGATTTGTACCAGACATACAAGAAGGAAGTCAGCCATGGCCCTCAGGGGGATGGGGAATTGCTCAATGGACTGGCTCTAGGCGCACAGCCCTTGTGGCGTATATCACCGGATTAAAACTTCCCTATACAAACGGAGCTACCCCCGCTGACAAACTAGATGAGCTATTACTGGCGGAGCTTAATTATAGCTGGGATGAAGCGACTTCCCGGGGTGATATTGCAAAAATAAAAACAGACGTAGGAACACTCACCGGGGAGGCTGCCGTCACGGCAGCAGCAACAGCATGGCATAAATACTATGAAATCTCGGCCGATAAAACACCCCAAAATCGCATTGACCATGCACTAAAGATTTATAGTTCACTTAGTATGAGTTCTTCCGTTGCGGCAGGTACGTCAGCGGGGGGTTCCGGTTGTAATGCTGCGAGTGCAGTAAGTGCGGAAGGATTCGTCTATTATTCTCAATATGATCCAGCTTGGTCAAATGTGACGTACGGCACCCCGCAAACCGGAAGAACCATAGAGAGCTCTGGCTGTGGGCCTACAAGTATGGCTATGATCATATCAACACTTACGAAACAGACGGTGACGCCAAAAGATGTTGTGACATGGGGTCCACAGTTCTATATTCCAGGAGCAGGTTCATCACATACCCTCTTTACGAGCGCGGCAAATCACTGGGGACTTAAGGCGCAGCCGATCCTTGGAGAAGCAGCTGTCAAGCAAGTACTCTCGATTGGTGGACTGGTAGTCTCTGGAGGAAAAGGATCATACCCCTACACGAGCGGTGGACATATTATTGTTATCCGAGGGGTTACAAGTGATGGAAAATTCCTTGTTGGAAATCCTCTCCCTCTTGCTGCAGATCAAGGCAAATCCTCCAGTGATACCCTGAAGAATACGGCTTGGTTTACTACTGCGTATACCTGGGCGCAAATCTCATCGAGCGCGGCAATGTACGGAATTACCAAATAAGAGGAGGAAGTGTATGCAAAGTAATGAAAAGCGAAAACTTGTCATCGTCATAGCAATTGCGGGTGTCGTCATAGTTGGATGTATTATACTTGCACTCTTTCTCACAAAAAAACCTACTCTATCAACTACGACAACCGTTTCTACTGACCCTATAACAGGTGAAACTATAGTAGACGTAAATGGAAAGTCACCTGAGGGTACGGCTGGTGTTGTTATTCTTGGAGGAAATAATCTTCAGCCTATGTTTGGTGATAATACTGCCTATTCAGTTTTTACTGACAGTATATTAAAACAGCACTTCTCTTCGAACACATTCGTAAAGATAGCAAAAAAAGATATTACAAAAAAAGTATCCATCAATGATAATGGCGATGCAACTATTACTCTATCCTTTAGTCTCTATCTCGATAATGATACTTCTCATCCATATCCAACCGTCATCGTTATTGATCAACCAACCAGTGAATTCAGTGCAACAATTACAAGCCCTAATGGTGAAAAATTCACCCAAAGCAGTGCAGCACTAAAGTACGATTAATGTTTCTCGCTTCTCTTTAGTGTTGCGGTGTGTAGTAGTGAGGATAATCTGATTATCAGTCGTGAGAAGTGTTTTTTGTCGTATTTCATCTAATTCGCTCAATACATCGTCAAGTAGGACGATAGGAGAAACAGATAAATACATAGTAATTAACCTGACTTCGAGCTGCTTAAGAGCTAGGAGTATAGAACGAACCTCACCACGTGAGGCGGTTGTTTGAGCTGGTTTACCGTTTAGGATAAAGACGAGGTCATCTCTATGAGGACCGACGCTTGTGAAGCCTCTCAGCTGGTCGTGTGACAGTTTTGCACTAAGACGTTGTGCAAGCAGCGAACTTTCAATTAAATCGCCTTCTACACTAGTATGGTATTCAATAGTAAGTGTTTGATTCTTATTTGCGATAGTTGAATACATTTTTGTAAGATGTTCATTCATTTCCATAACAAGCGCCTGGCGTCTTCGCATTAACTGAGCACCATATTCCGACAAAGCAACGTCCCATACAAAAACAGTGTCTCTCAGTATATCTAAGGATTTTGTTCTCTTAAGAAGATTGTTACGTTGTAGAAGCGCGCGTTCGTATTTACTTAGTAGGGCTCTGTATAGTGGATCGATTTTTGTGAGTATCATATCCATATAGGATCGTCGTGTTGACGGTCCGGCATGAATCATATGAAGATCATCTGGCTCAAAAAGAACAACCGGTAGTTGATGACGGTAAGTAAAACGACCTTTTCGCGTCTCGTCGACAAACAGTTCTTTACCGTTGATTTTTTGTGGATAATACCGAAGTTCACGCCATTGTCCATCAATTTTTCCACGAACTTTCCACCACTGTGCTCCATGGAGGATAAGCTCTTCATCACTATCCCTAAATGATCTTCCTTGTAGAAGAAGATACACCGCCTCAAGGAGATTTGTCTTACCGATTCCATTTGGCCCCGAAAGGGTTGTGACTCCGTCAGTAAAAGATATTTTCCGTTCTTTATAAGAGCGAAAATTATACACCTCTAGTTCGGAGATTTTCATATCTTCTAGTATACGTTAGCTACGGAGTGGCATTACAATATGTTGATAATCGCTTGTTTTATCATCAGTACTACTAATGACACATGGGGCAAGTTTACCGCTAAATCCAAAATTAACTGTTTGTTCACTAAAACAGTTCAATGCTTCTGTGAGATAGCGTGAATTAAGTGTTACTGAGCCTTCACTATCAACCTCGGCTGTTGCTTCGGAAGTGTTTTCACCAAGCTGTGACGCAACAGAATGAATAGAAATCGTCTTCGTTTGAGGACTAGTATGAAGTGTAATACTCCCACCACTTTCGCGTGCAAAAAGACCAGCAATCTTTGTAATTCTTAAGAGGTCAGATTTATCAACAACCGCATGAATCTCAGTCTGTTTTGGTATAAGTTGTCGATAGTCTGGAAAGTTTCCCTCGATCAAACGACTTGTTACCTCAATATCATCCATTCGAAACAATACCTGTGCACCGTCGAAAATAACCTGTACTTCGTCACAATCATCAGGGATTACTCGCGCTACCTCATTCATAGTTGAAGCCGGAATAAGAGCCTTAATCTCGTCTTTAGATTCTAGTAATCGCCGTTCAGCAAGACGATATCCGTCGGTAGCCGCAAAATACAGGGAGCCTTCATAGGTATGACATAGTACTCCTGTTAAAACTGGTCGAGTATCATCGTGTGACGCGGTAATAACTGTTTGTGCAATTGCTGTTTTAAGAAGTGCTGAAGAGAGAGTAATTATTTGTTCACTCTCAACCTTTGGTAGGGCGGGGAATTCATCCGCAAGCATACCATTGATCGTTGACGTATAACTACCTGCAGTAATCGTTAGTTTTGTTCCAGTGATCGTAAGGTCGATATTGCCTTTTGGAAGGTTAGCGACGAACTCAGTAATAAGTCGAGCGGGGACAGTGAGGCTGCCTTCATTCGTGATCTTTGCGCCAATAACTTGTGTATTAGCAATTTCAAGATTAGTTGCAGCAAGAAGGAGACGGTTCTTTTCTGTCTTGAATAAAATATTAGAAAGAATCGGGAGGGAAGTGCGGCTACTTGCTACACGACTCACGACACTAAGGGCTTTATTTAGGTTCTCTTGTGTGACAGTTGCTTTCATGGATGTGTTCCTTTCTTCTTATATATACATAGTAATAGTAGTAATAACGCCTGTGGAAAGTGGGGATAAGTCCTTAAATAACCCTGTTAAAATGACGTACCAGCGTGCGAATAACCAGGTGGTAAAACGGTGTGATACACGAGTATAATCGTATAGTTTTGTACACAGACGATCGTAGTAAGCGACTAGGGGTGTGAGTAAGTGAATGATTTGTGAACAGACGTGCACAACTTTTACCCCGGCATTATCCATGGGTTGTACACATTTTTTACGCATATAGTTTTTCTCGAATCTCGGCAACTTGTTCACGAATTGTGAAGTCTAATTTGATCGCCTTTTCAATTTTCTCAACTGAATGAATTGCTGTTGTATGATCTTTACGACCGAGTTCAACAGAAATACGAGGAAAGCTAAGATGAAGCTCACTTCGGAGGAGGTACATTGCGATTTGCCGTGGAACAACAATATGTTTATCACGCTTTGCGCTCATAACCTCAGTGGGATCAAGACGAAAATATTTCGCTGTTTTCTCTATAATTTGTTTTGAGGTGATGTGATGCGGGCGGGAGGAACGAATATTGCCGAGAAGTCCGATTGCCGTTTCAACGTCCGGTTCAAGACCTCGTACCTCACAATGAGCGAGTAACTGGTTTAGGGCACCTTCAAGTTCACGGATATTTGTCTTAATATTTTTTGCAAGATACTCGACAGTGTCTGATCGTAGTTCAACACCACTCATCGCAGCCTTGGTTGTAAGGATTGCACACCTGGTTTCAAAGTCGGGCATCTGGATATCAATTGTCATACCCCATTCGAATCGACTTCGAAGACGGTCAGTGAGTGTAGGAATGTTCTTCGGTGGTTTATCAGAACTGAGGATAATCTGTTTATTTGCCTGGTGAAGGGCATTGAATGTGTGGAAGAATGCTTCTTGAGTTGCTTGTTTACCGGCGATAAATTGTACATCATCAATAATAAGTACATCAACATTACGATATTTATCAGCAAACCCCTTCTTTTTAAAACGAATACTGTCGAGAAATTCATTAACGAATGTTTCTGAGGTAATATAGAGTACCTCACTTGCTTCGTCGTGTCGTTTGATATCATTACCAATCGCTTGAATAAGGTGGGTTTTACCGAGACCGACACCACCATAAAGGAAGAGTGGATTGTATTTTGTTCCTGGAAGCTTTGAAACCGCGTGACCCGCAGCATAGGCGAGATCATTACTTGAGCCAACAATAAAATTATCAAAGGTATAACGGGGATTAAGGCCACTATTTTTCTTCGATGGTGGAGGAGTTGTAGAAAGTGGTCGTGCAGTCTTGTGCTGCTCCATTGCCTCACTCAAAGGTGACGGGGTTGTGCTATTCGGTTTTTTGGCAGGGCTTCCCTGAATAATATACTCAATCTTAGTAACGTCTGCCCCGCTTTTTTGTAAGGAAGCAAGGACTTGTGTATTAAACTTTGCTTCAAACTGAGCCTTTGCAATAATATTTGGAACCGCCACAACAGCAACACTGTCATCCAGAGATATGAACTCACTCGTTTTAAAGAAAGTCACAAAAGCGGCGTGCGAGACGCTAGGCTCGATTTCTCCGAGAACTGATTGCCATAGTGAATGACTCATTATAAACGCCTTGGTTCGCGTGCCCACCCTTAAACGCTCGCTCGCTTTCCTTTTCCCTCACGATTTCTATTACTTCCTAGTATAGGGGAGAAGGGTAGTTTTCCACAACCCTCAAAGATAAAGGATATATACATGGGTGAAATAGTCGAAACTTATACACAGCCTTACCGCACCGAAGTAAATGTGTGGATAACTGTACCGAGTGTGTGGAAAAATACAATATGCAGGTAACGTATTTGACAGACTTTCAAATCGCTACTTGAGGAAATGCTAGTTTTTTGCTAGGATAGTACAGATATGCCAAAACGAACGCACCAACCAAAAACCCGCCATCGCGCCCGTGTCCATGGTTTTCGAGCCCGTATGAGCTCAAAAGCTGGACAGCTTGTATTAAAAGCGCGCCGCCTTAAGGGTCGCAAGAAAATCTCCGTTTAACGAGCACTGTTTTGTTGATCTGCTATTACTTCCGCCGAAGCTCGGCGGAGTTTTAGGTGTAAACTCCATACAGAGATATAGAAAACAACCCCTCAATTACTATCGTTTATACTAAATACATAATGATTCATCGAAAGTATCGTTTTCACGGCCATGGGGGACTAAGATACCTCTATAAAAACGGACAAACAGCCCGAAACCGTTCGGTGATGATTCGCTCAATCGAGAATCCTACACGACCACGTAGTCGATATGTCGTAATTATCGCCAAGAAAATCGTCAAATCAGCGGTTGGCCGAAACAGGATTCGTCGACGAGTATACGAAGTGTTGCGTCGTCATATGTCAGAGCTGACTCCACATCACGATATTGCTGTGACGGTTTTTGCTGCAGACTTTATGACTATTTCAGGAGCGGAACTTGAACGGAGTGTTCTTGAGGTGCTCTCTCAGGCTCACCTCTATCGTCCAAAACAGTAATCTGCTACACTAGAAAGTAGTATGAGTTTTTTCGATACCCTTATCGTTCAACCGATATTCAACTTACTCATGGCGATCTACGGAATCATTCCGGGGTCTGATTTTGGTATTGCGCTCATAATCTTCACAGTACTTGTACGCTTAATTATGTGGCCATTAGTGAAGAAGCAATTGCATCAAACAAAAATTCAGCGTCAAATCCAACCAGAACTGAAGAAAATCAAAGCTAAAGCCAATGGCGATAAACAGCTTGAAGGACAGTTGATGTTGGAACTCTATCGAACAAAAGGAGTTAATCCACTTGGTAGTATTGGCTTATTGTTTATTCAGCTTCCGATATTTATCGCTCTCTATCAAGTGGTTAATATAATATCCACACAGAAAGACAAAATAGGCGTCTTTACCTATGATGTTCTTGAAAAACTCGGACCTATTCACACGATTGTTACCGACCCTAAGAACCTTAATGAAACGCTACTTGGTCTTGTAAATCTGGGCAAGCATGCGTTTGAGAATGGGACGATCTACTGGCCAGTTATGGTTATCGCCGTTGTTGCGTCGATTCTACAATACATCCAGTCAAAACAAGTCATGCCAAAAATTGAAAAAGGAAAGAAGCTTCGTGATATCATGGCGGCTTCCGCAAACGGCCAACAACCAGATGCAACAGAGATGAGCACAGCAATGAGTAATGGCATGGTGAAGTTTTTCCCAATCATGACCTTCATGTTCCTTATCTATGTGCCGGGCGCGCTTGGTCTGTATTACCTCGTTTCCAGCCTCGTGGCTATTATTCAACAACATCTCGTTCTTTCTCGCGACGTCGAGGAAATGGAAGAACTAGCCGACAGCGCTGAAGTTCTTCCAGAAATCGGCGCCTCAAAACAAACAAGTGTTCGCGTCATAAAGGCGCAAGAAGCAACCGTCGTAAACCCTTCTGCAAAGAAGAAACATAAACGGAGGTAGTTACCATGGACCGGGAAGAATCAATTTTATTTGCGAAAAAATACCTAGAAGACATCTTGTCATTCTTTGGATTAAACACAGATGTTCACGCTAGCGCCGATGAGGAAGTGATCGAACTCAGTGTTCCATCAACAGGACTCAACGCCTTTCTTATCGGACAACGCGGCGACACGCTTCGTAACTTACAGCACCTGCTCTCAACCGTCCTGCGCAATAAAGACGCTGCACTGGTTCGTGTTAATGTCGATATTGCCGACTACAAGAGGCAACGAAACGATCGTTTGAAAGAACTAGCTGAAGAGTGGGCAAAAGATGTCCTAGAGACGGGACGGACAATGGAACTACGTCCAATGAATGCAGCTGAACGACGCGTCGTGCACCAAGCAATTGGTGACTATGGTGATCTTGAGACGCACTCTGAAGGAGAAGGCCGCGACCGACATATCATCCTTAGTAAAAAATCTGGCTCTGACTCAGAGTCGGCTGACGAAGAAGGGTAGACTTTTATTCCGCTTGTTTTTTGAAGACAATCCTCGAGTAGAGGACATAGTTCCATATGAGCGAGGCAACTGTCGCAGCCAGCTTGGCAGCGAGAAGCGTGATATCATCGCCGAATCCTAGAGGTGCGATAAGTGGCGAGAGTGTATTTATGATGAGCGTCTGAATACCCCAGAGCCCAAAGAGTGTCACGAGCGTAAATAGTAACATCTGTTTTTTGAGATCGCCGCCCTCACTCTGGAAGGTAAATTTTTTGTTGGCAAAAAAGCTGAACACGAAGGCAGTACCAGTTGAAACTACATTGGCAATGAGCGGATTAAGCCCCAAGGCCTTAAGTGCAAACAAAATACCAAAATCAATCGCTGTGTTCGTACCGCCCACAAGGATAAAACGGGCTTTCTCGCCGAGACTATTTTTTATCTTTTGGTCCACAGTGATATTCATCGACAAGATAGAGCGGTCGACCCTTAGTTTCGTTGAAGATACGGCCGATATATTCGCCGATAATACCCAGGCTGAGAAGTTGAATACCCCCGAGGAAGAGAATCACCGCCATCATCGATGGATACCCCGCCAGGTCGTTGCCCCAGAGCAGCGTCTTGATAATAATCCAGACAATATAGAGGAAAGCAACAAACGAGACGAGCATACCCATGATTGTCGAAAAACGAAGCGGTGCAATCGTGAAAGAGGTGATACCATCAACCGCGAGGTTGATGAGTTTGCTGTAGTTCCATTTTGTGACGCCAGCGAGTCGTGGGTCACGGTCGTAGAGAATTTCTTTTTTCTTGTAGCCTATCCAGCTAAACATACCTTTCGCATTGCGCTCAGATTCTCGCAGGGAGCGGAGTGCATCGATGCAACGGCGGTTAATGAGACGAAAATCTCCCGAATCGCGTTGAATTGGAACATTGGTTGAGTGTTGTAGAACATCATAAAACCATTTTGAGGTCTTTTTCTTGAACCAGGTTTCACCGGCACGACTGCGGCGACGGGCATAGACATCATCGAAACCCTGTTCCCAGTAGGTGATCATCTCAGGGATAAGTTCGGGTGGATCTTGGAGATCAGCATCAACTACCACTAACGCATCACCAGTTGCGTGATCAAAGCCAGCAATCATACCCTTTTCTTTACCAAAATTTCGGGCAAGATTCACGAAGCTGACGCGCGAGTCTTTTTCTGCGTAGGATTTAATCATCTCAAGCGTTTTATCGCGGCTGCCGTCGTTGACGAAGAGAAACTCCCATTCGTATTTCTTGTTTTCGTTTGCGAGGGCATCGAGGCGCGCATAGAGAGGATCGAGCACTTCTTCTTCGTTATATGCCGGTATGAGAACAGTGATTCTTTTCATAGTACCTCTTATTGTAACACCTTGTCGTAGATGCTTTTGGTCTGCTCGGCCATGCGTTTCCAGGAGAAGCGGGTGACACGTATCTGGCCTTTTTTAATGAGATCGGCACGGAGTTGTTTGTCGTCCTGGAGTTTTTTTATCGCCTTGACCAGATCATCTGTTGAATAGGGGTCAAAGTATAGGGCGGCATCACCGGCCACCTCTGGGAGACACGTAGCTGTACTGGAGATAACAGGGCAATCTTCGTACATGGCCTCGAGCAGGGGAATATGGAAGCCTTCTGACAGGGAAGCGACGACATAGGCTTCGGCATTTTGAAACGCCCACCGTTTTTCACCATCAGATATAAATCCAAGGAAATGTACATCATTTATCACGTGTTCATCTACGTACTTTTCTAATTGTTCGTAGAAGTAATCTTTCTTACCAGCGAGGGCAAGCTGTAAGCCGGGCTGCGTTTTTTTGAGCTCAGCAAATGCTTCAATTATGCGTTGAATATTTTTATATGGAAATGCGTTTCCAACCCAGAATAAAAACTTTTTGCCAGCGAGGTCTTTGATTGGTTCTGGCGTGACATCAAATGGATCGCCTGACTCAAGCGTGACAAATATTTTGTCGGCATGCTTGCCGTGCATAAAATTCACCAGATCGTGTTTTACGTATTCAGTCGGACACACAATTGCCTTAGCCCGGGTAATGGTGAGCCAGATAAGAAAGGTGAAAATCCATTTCCGTATCTTATACATGACTGGATTCATATCGACGTTTTCAAAGCGGATTAGGGTCGTATCATGAATTGTCGTCACAGCCGGACGAAAGAAAAACAGGGGCTGTTGAGGCATCGTAAAATGTACCAAATTGGCTCGTGTTGCCCTTATTGGCCGCTGAAAGGATACTTGTTCGCCGAAGGAGTAGCTTTTTTGGTCGGCCGGCATGATAGTAAACTTCGGCAATAGTTTCTGCCATTTTGCGACGTATTCACTCGGTACTAGTACTGTATAGTCATATCCTCCGAGGGCGTGTAGCTCGGTGAGGAGATGCTGAGTGTAGCGGCCAGTCGAGGTTTCAAGGGTGCGTGCGTCTATCGTGATTCGTTTCATATTCTCCCTGTTACCTTCCATAGGAAATTCCTTAATTTTCGCAGTCGCGTACTATTGCGCGGCAAGTCTTTCACAAGGATATCAAGTATATATCCAGGAGTTACATGCATGTCAGCTTGAATTTTCTTTCGCTCGCGGGATTTTTTGGGAAGAAGTGTGAGGAATTTAACAAATCCTTTGAGGGCCGGCCAGCCTTCACCCCGCACCACCGCACTCAAGAAAAACGTGCTGTAGGCGATCCAAAAACGGGGCCAGATAATCTTCTTGAGAACTTTTGGCACATTCTTCACAAGTACCATCGGCATATTTTTAAACGTCTGGTAGGTCATGAAGCCGCTTTTCATGCGTTTGCTCGTGCCGTTGATGCGGTGATAGACGATTGATTTTGGCACGTAGCGCACTTTCCATCCGGCTAACTGGGCGCGGAAGCTGATATCGACATCTTCGTAGTAGGCAAAAAAGTCTTCATCGAAGATACCGATTTGTCGGAGCATCGGGATTGAATACAAGGTTGCGCCGCCCGTCGCACCAAAGACTAGTTCTGGAGTTTTGTAGGCATCTGGCGTGACTAGTTCCTCGCGGCCTCGAGGATACGGAAGTCCCCAGACGGTCATGAAATCACCAGTAGTATCAAATGTCTTGTGGTCCGCCGACATCATACAGCCGGTCGTGATGCCAATCTGGTCTTTCAACTGCTCGGTGAGTCCTTCGAGCCAGTAGCGATCAGCGACCGCATCATTATTAAAAAGCGCTACAGCATCGAACTCATGGTCGAACGCGTAGCGGATACCGGTATTGACCCCACCGTCAAAGCCAAGATTGACAGGGTTGTAGAGAGGGATGATTGTATCTCCGTACGACTCCAGGATCTGCTTCGATGAATCATTCGAGCCATTCTCAACGACAATCAGGGTATTTTCCTGGCTTTGCGCCAGAATAGAATCGATCGCCTCAGCGAGAAAATCTTCACCGTTAAAATTGGGAATCACAACCGCTGTTTTCATATCTCTGTATCTATCTTATAATTAAGGGCAACGTATGTCACTAAAAAACGTCTTTAGCCGGAGGAACAGGATCCTGTTACGCGAACTTGTCGTAACGGACTTTAAATTACGCTATCAGGGGTCAGCCCTCGGCTACTTGTGGTCAGTCTTAAAGCCACTTTTTCTTTTTGCCATCCTCTATGTCGTGTTTGAGAAGTTCCTGAGACTCGGGCGCGATATCGAACATTTCCCTGTGTACCTCTTGCTTGGAACGGTCCTATGGTCATTCTTTACTGAGGCGACCATCAACGGACTACAGTCTATCGTGAGTCGCGGTGATCTGATACGAAAGATTAATTTTCCAAAGTACATCATAGTTTTATCGAGTACAGTCTCCGCGCTCATTAACCTCGTGATTAATATGTTCGTCGTGCTCGGGTTTTGTCTCGTCAACAATGTCCCCTTGAGTATGTCGGCTCTCTGGGTTATTCCACTTGTTATTGAGCTCTATGTGTTTAGTCTCGGTATCGCTTTTTTCCTTGCCTCCATCAACGCAAAGCTTCGGGATGTCGGGTATTTGTGGGAGATATTCCTACAGGCTGCTTTCTATGCGACACCGATCCTCTACCCTTTGCAGATGGTTGATCAATTCAGCCACGCCGCTGTGCAAGGCATAATGCTTAATCCAGTTGCGCAGATTATCCAGGATATCCGGTTCAACCTTGTGACACACGACACAGTCACGGGCTGGCAGATACTTCCTATCTGGGCACAGTACATACCGTTTGCGATCATTATCATCGTTCTTCTCCTGGGTGCGTATTATTTCAACAAGAATTCAAAATTCTTTGCGGAGGAAGTGTAGATGAGTAATAAACCAGTCGCCGTGAAGGTTGAGAATCTCTCCAAATCATTTAAGATCCCGCTTGAAGCGAGCAGTGGCCTCAAGCAGAAACTCATTAATTTTCTAAAGGGCAAGAAGGGGTATCGCACCTTTACACCGCTTAACGACGTATCATTTGAGATCCATAAAGGTGACTTCTTCGGTATTGTCGGCAAGAACGGGTCAGGCAAGAGTACCTTACTTAAAACGATCGCTGGTATCTATACACCGACCAAAGGTTCAGTCCAGGTCGAAGGTACGCTTGTTCCCTTTATCGAACTCGGCGTCGGGTTCAATCCTGAACTAACCGGCCGTGAAAACGTTTTCCTTAACGGCGCGTTGCTTGGCTTTAGCCACGATGAGATGGAATCGATGTATAACGAGATCGTTGATTTTGCCGAAATGCATGAGTTTATGGACGAGCGTCTTAAAAATTATTCGTCAGGCATGCAAGTACGACTAGCTTTTTCTATCGCAATCCGTGCAAAAAGTGACGTACTGTTGCTAGATGAGATACTGGCCGTAGGAGACGAGGCTTTTCAAAGAAAGTGTATAGACTATTTTCGCTCAATCAAGAAGAGTGGACAAACAGTCATCCTTGTCACGCACGACATGACAAATGTTGAGCGTTTCTGTGATCGAGCTTTAGTCTTAAATGACGGGAAGATGATGGGGATCTACGAACCGCCAGAAGCAAAAAAGATTTACGAGCAACTAAACCGAGTAAGAGTTAAAGCACAAAAGAATGGATTTAATATTGAACAGAGATGGGGTACGAAAGGGGCTGAATTAAAATCAATAACCTTAAACCACTCAAATAATGCCATGCAGGTACTGAAACAAGGCGAGCCGGTCACTATAAATATTAAACTCGTCTCCAATCAGCCAAAACGAGTTATTGTAGGGCTCGCCATCTATGACGAGAGCGGACTTGTGCTATCTGGTCCAAATAGTGAAAAATATGCCGTTAGCACAACTGACGATATCGCATACACTATACCTATCCTCCCGCTTAATCCAGGTGTTTATAGACTAAGGGTTGCATTATATGCAGAGAATTACACTGAAGAGTACGATCATATTGAAGAAGCAGTGATATTTGAAGTTGAAGCTGACGACGGTCCTCATCACGGCAAAATCAATCTATTCGGCGAATGGAGTTTAAGGAAATGAATGAAACAAAATCAATACTCGAGAATACACTACCCTTCGACCAATATTCCAGACAACGAATTGTCTCGAGCCTAATAGATAAGTCATTGAGACCCCTATCAAATAAAAAAATGCTCAATATAATTGATCTGGGAGGTCATAAAGGGAAAACAACGGAATTCCAACCAAATGATAACGTGACGATTCTCGACGTGTTTGATGAAAGCTACAAAAACTATATTAAAGGAGATGCGACTAAAACTTCGTTCAAAGACGGTGTATTCGATATAGCGTGCAGCTTTGATGTTTTTGAGCACATACCTCGTAAAAAGCGACAAGCATTTGTAAATGAAGCGCTGAGAATTAGTAAATACGGCGTCTTTCTGGCGATGCCGGTAGATGTAGATAATAAAGTTTCATCTGCAGAAATCATGCTTAATAATTTCCATAAGACACTGTTTTCAACCGACCACAGATGGCTCAAGGAACATATCGACTACAGAATTCCAAACAAAGAAGAGGTAAAACGGATAGCTCTCACTAGCGGTGCAGACTGCGTTTCAATCTCAAGTAACCAGATTGGGGATTGGCAATTGCTGCAAATGCTTATTTTCTCAGCAGCGAATAACCCATATATAACGGAAGACGTAAACGCTATTAATGCATGGTATAACAAAAATATCGACAGTCTTGACAGTGGTGTAGATGTTGGCTATAGACAAATATTCTTTATCTCTAAGCACGATGACAGCATCCGTTCTGTGAAGCATGAAATCGATGCAATAGCCAAGATGGAGACAAAGGATTACGTAACAGTTAATAGGGCTACATTTGATGAATTTTCTAGAACACTTGCACGAATAAATAAACAATACGTTAATCAATTAGAGCTCTTCAACAAGGCAAGACAGACAAAAAAGCAGCTTTTGGATGAAATCAAACTATTGACGGAGAATCTCGCTAACTTCAAGGACCACAACGTTAAACTAACAGCCGATCTGTCTCGTATATACTCGTCACCATCCTGGAAACTAACGAAGCCGCTAAGGCTCGCAGCAAGAGCTCGCCGCAAGTTGGCGGGGAGATAAGTCTACGATGAATTTTAAACAGTATATAAAAAGACACAGAAGACTGTTGCAGCTAGCAAGGTTAGCTAGGAGGGTCTTTAACCGTAAGCTTCAGACTTCAGAACGCACCTATAATAACTGGATCAAAGACAGCGAACCTGGTGTATGGACAACTCTGCGAGCAAATGACAATCAGCCACTTATTAGTGTAGTAGTGCCAGCTTATAACACTCCTGATAAATATCTTCACCCTCTCGTACAATCACTCAAGGATCAGACATATGAAAATTGGCAACTTTGCATATCCGATGCTTCGACTGATGAATCGCGTAGGCAAGCGATAGAATATATAGCGAAGAGCGACAATAGAATTTCCTATAGCTACAAAAAAGGCTTTCATATCTCCGAAAACACAAATGAGGGATTAAAGTTGGTGAAAGGTGAATATGTTGGCCTGCTTGACCATGACGACACACTATCGCCACATGCGCTTGAAGAGATGGTGGTTGCGATAAATTCGAATCCAAAAGCCGACATTCTCTACAGCGACGAAGATAAGTTATCTGATGATGGGACGGAGAGAACGATACCTTTCTTTAAACCAGACTGGTCACCCGATTTGCTACTGGGAGTCAATTATATTACTCACTTCCTTGTCATACGGAAGACTTATATAGATAAGTTTGACGGGTTTCGATCGGCTTATAATGGTGCTCAAGACTATGATTTACTGCTCCGTCTTACGGAGAAGACCGAAAATATTGTACATATACCAAAAATTCTTTACCACTGGCGACTAGCAGACGGTTCAACAGCGAAAGTAGTTGGTGAGAAGAGTTATGCTGATAATGCGGGCCAAGAGGCGTTAAGAGATATGGTCAAGCGAAGGAAGATCAAGGCGGATGTTATCGAGATCCCCGAGAGACCTACAAACTACAGATTACGTTATCAACTGCCCAAGAAGCAGCCAAAGGTTTCGATCATTATTCCATTCAAGGACAAGCCCGACCTGCTTAAGCAATGTGTTGCTAGTATCTTAGAAAAGAGTACATATAAAAACTACGAGATAATTCTTTTGTCTAACAATAGTGAACTAGATGAAACTACAGAATTAGTTAACAGACTAAAACAAGATAAAAGAATCAAAGCCTACAAGTGGGATCATCCCTTCAATTACTCGAAACTCAATAACTATGGTGTAAGCAAGTCTAGCGGGGAGTATATCGTTCTATTGAACAATGATACACAGGTTATAACGCCTGAATGGCTCGACGAGCTAGTAGGAGTTGCAATTCAGCCGGGCGTGGGTGCTGTGGGTCCGCTCTTACTATATCCCGATAAGAAGAACGGCATTCAGCATGCCGGTGTAATCCTGGGTATGGGAACGATGGCGGGGCATGTATTCAGGTATCGCCAGCCCACTGAATGGACGGACTTTGGGCTTCCCGTCTGGCCGCGTAACTACCTAGCGTTGACCGCGGCTTGTCTGGTTGTGTCTAGAAAGCTATATAATAGTGTAGGCGGGCTTGATGAGACGTTTACGGTAGCCGGGCAGGATGTTGCATTTTGCTTACGTCTGCATGAGGCTGGATATAGAAATATATATTGGCCTTCAGCAAGCTTATATCACTACGAAAGTGTTTCGGTCGGCACATATAATAACGGCATACAACTCGATTATGATCATTCGTTGACATATTATCGACCGTATCACGATGCCGGTGACCCATATTTTAATAAAAACTTAGATTTAATGAACGAGCAAGTCGGAATAGGAGGACAGATATGACTGACTATATAGAAAAAGCAAAGAATATTTATAAAAACCAGGGTCCAGGGATGCTTGCTAAAAAAAGCCTCAGGTTTACAAGGACAAAATTGCTAGAGGTTGTTGCACCAGCACTTATTCATCGTGGATACAAGGAACTATGGGAAGAGTATAGTTTCGTGTCGAACCCGATATTTCAAATTAATTCGAAAGATTTTGAAGCGAGCAAAAAGGCAACAGCAAGAAAGCTAACGGGCAAAATCAAGACTGCAAACTGGCTCGTACCCAACTTTGATCATATAAAGTTTGGGGGAATCTATACTATATTTCGTTTTATAGAAAAGATGTCGATTGAAGGTGTTACCAATAGGATCATTATTTACGATAAGCCGTCTTTTGATTTATCGAAACTTCAAGCACAGATTGAAGAGAATTTTCCCAATTTAAAGAATTATGAATTTATCATTTTTGATCACGCCAACCAGGACGTAAATGAGTTGCCGGAGTGTGATATCGCCATCTGCTCATTTTGGGTATCGGCCTATATATTATTAAAATTCAATAAAACCAAACGAAAATACTACTTCATACAAGATTATGAACCGCTTTTTTACGCCGGAGGCTCAACCTACGCACTTGCTGAGTCGACCTATCGTTTTGGCTTTAGAGCCATTGTTAATACACCGGGGCTGCTGGCGGCAGTAAATCAACGACATGGCATGGAAGGCATTAGCTTCATTCCGGCTGTCGATAGGAAGATCTATTATCCAGATCCAAAAAAAGACAACAAACGAGTACGAATTTTCTTCTACGCACGGCCAAATAATCCTCGCAATGCCTTCAACTTAGGGATCGATATCATTAAGCAGCTCATCGATAAATACGGTGATAAGATTGAGGTTATTACAGCAGGCGCGACCTGGAATGAGTCAATATACGGCCTTGATAAAAAGATTACCAATCTCGGCCTAATCAAGTCGCTTGAAGAAGTCGGAGAACTTTATAGGCACTGTGACATAGGCTTTGTGTATATGCTGTCAAAACACCCTTCATACCAGCCATTCGAGTTTATGGCTTCTGGTATGGCGACAGTTACCAACAACAACGAAGATAACCTCTGGATGCTTAAGCATGAGGAGAATTGTTTGCTTTCAGAACCGTCTGCCGCTGCTATGGCAGAGCAGGTCGGTAGGCTCATCGAGGATAAGGATCTACGGAATAAAATAACGAAAACAGCAGAAAAAGCTTTGAGTTACACATGGCTGCAACAGACCGATATGATCTGGAATGATATAGCCAACAACTAATATGAATCAAAGAGTAGAATTTGCCACCAAGGGCATAGATATTAGTAGTAAAACCGGGCTAGAGCTTGGTCCCTTGACTATGCCAACAGTCAAAAAAGATAAGAACGCAAAGATATTTTACCTAGATCATTTGAGCACAGAAGATCTCAAGAAAAAATATAAAGATGAGCCCATTAACCCAGCGGACATAGTCGACGTTGATTTTGTTATAAACGGTACGATAAAACAATCTGTAAAGAAGAGGAAATTTGATTACGTGATCGCATCGCACGTGATTGAACATATTCCAAACACGATTGCATGGCTTGCGGAGATTGAAGAAGTGCTAAAGGATGAAGGGCTTTTATCTCTTGTTATCCCCGATAAACGCTACACGTTTGATATCTTCCGGCACGAGTCAGAACCCTCGTCTGTTATTGGGGCGTATATAGATGGAATTGATAGATTTACGTCAGAGATGGTCTATGACGCTTGGGTAAACTTTATGAAAGACATTGATGCGCCAAGTATATGGAGAGATCCTGAATATTACACCAAAATTAAACCAAAGCATAGATGGTCAGAAAATGAGGCGCTCGAACTGGCGAAGCGTAGTGCCTCAGGAGAATATATCGATACCCACTGCTATGTGTTTACACCCGTCTCATTTCTGAAAGTAGTAAGATCCCTCATAAGCGTTAATCTTATAAACTTTACTATCGAGCATTTTGCGTCCACCCCGGAAAATGAGATAGAGTTTTACGTAATGCTTAGAAAGGTTACCAATTGGAACGACCGGTTAAAACAAGAAGAACTTGCGAAAATTAACCGTTTAATAAAAGATTATGATGAAGATCGTATCTATATATCTAAAATTCAAGAACTTGAACAGGAAAATGACAAACTAGTTCATCAATTAGATCTAATAAAGAGCAGTATTTCCTGGAAAATAATGAAACCCCTCAAGTATACAAAAAAGCTGTTAAAGTCTATAAATAAACCCGTTCGATAAAAGCAATAGTACTAATAGAGCGGCTGGGAAATAGTAAAGAGGCGTATCGTATTTGAATCAACAGCTGTAAGCGACTGCGTTGAGCCGCCATACGCACGAAATGCCGAATAGGTCATGACATGATGGATAGCTTCACCGGATGCATAATAGATAGCCCCATCATCGATATTGTATAGGTAGCGGGTTAAGGTTGGAACACTCTTTTTTATGATACTTTTGTTAATGGAATTGAAGCTGGTAGGAAGGATTCCGAAATCACTGGCAAGAGCGCCCGGTAGTTGGTAGAGGCCTGTACTCGTCGTAATAAAGAACGTATTATCACTGCTTGCGCCGTTTCCTAGAGCTGTAGTATCAACTGGGTAATCACTAAGTATTGTTGACGAGTACGACTGAATTGACCCCCAATCAAATCCGTAGGCATTGAATACACCAGGTGAAGGGATATAGGTTAACTTATGGTTGTTGACGACGTATATTTTCCCGCTACCATCATCCAAGGCCACGAGCCTGCCGTCTGCAATATAATCAGTACCTTGAGAGATTGTAGTTATTTTATCGCTTCGAAGCGCCGATACTCCGCTTGGTGCGGTTGATAGTGAGGCGAAATCTTCAGGTCGGGTGACATGATGTTTTTTACTCGCGTCAAGGTAATAGACATACGGATTGGTCCAGATAGTGGTCGATAATGTATCAGAAGAGAGGTTATTTAGTAGTGAGTCGGGCTGACTTACGAACTGTTTATCACTCCAGAGCGTAGTTAGTGCGTCCGGTATAGCCACCTTCCTCGCCTGATCAATGATATATTTCTTGCCATTTGACAATACCCACGGAATTAAAGGAGTAGACGATGGGAGGGTCTTGCTGTACGAGGATTCTGGAACTGATAAGTTAGCTACCCTGTTGAGTGACCAGTCATAATAGCTGTTCATATCCTGCACTAAGTAGTAAGCGCTTCCATCGAAATAGTATAGGGGTGAAGTTGAGGAGAATTGCAGCACACCAGGGGTTGTAAGGAGTAATACGCCTAAGGGTTGCTGTGCATTCACTGCAGTTGGCACAAACACTGGTGTGGTGTTTAGACCGAGGTCGCTAAGAGTCTTCGGGTTAGCTATAGGCTGTTTGCTACCGTCGGACATTTTATACAATATGCCGTTTATATACGCGACGTTCGTCAATGATGAACCCTGCTTTAGATACTGTGTTTGGAAGACACTGCTTAGGGCGGTCAATTTTGTACTATCAAAGCAACTTAGCCCCCAGGCCGTACACATATCACTTGAAACATGGTATCGCGCACCATCATTTACTAAATATACACCACCAGTATCCCATAGTAAGTTTGATAAAGATCCGCCATCCGTCAGAGAACTAAGCACGTTATCCGATACAGGCATTGTCGGGAAGATGTCTAGTTTGTAATTTGTCATTACTTGCCAGCTAGGTATGTAGTATTTCGTTGAGTTACTGACCAAGTAGATAGCACCAGAAGATTGCTGATAATACAGAGATGCACCGATCGGCTGTGGAAATTGCGTAGACCCGAACCAGTCAGTGAAGTACAGATAGAAGTTTCGGTTTCCATAGGCACTACAGGCATCACCTGTCCCGTAGCCAGCATTAAGTGCGGCTTGATTTGGCTGATATGGTGTGTAATCGTAGAGTGCTTGAGTTGCACGATTCTGGATATTCACCGTCGAGCCGCCACACGCACTATTAGGGCTCCATTGAATAGTATTGTTGCCAAGTACGTAAGGTGAATACCATGTGGGACTGTTATCCAGGACTGCTCTGAACATCTTTGCTGACCAGGTTACTTGATTAGTGAAACCGTAGTAGGTTGTATCACAAGGCGCTGTGTCAGGACAACCATAGCCTGTTGCCCCACGATACTGTGTTGAAAGGGGCCAGGTATCTGTGACAAGCCCTTGTTCTTTTTGTAGTAATACAATAAGAACCTGCGGATTGATTTGATACTGTTGAGAAATATTGTAAATAATCTGCGCAGCGCTAATACTATTTTCACTATAAGACTTGAGGCATATGTATGGAGGTGCGGGCCAGCCCTTTGAGGCTGCATACTGAGCATGAGTGAGGTTTGAGCCGTATTCGGAAGCTAATTGAGTCCCGCTAGTATCACACGCGGCAACTTTACTGTTAAGAAAAGCCTGGATTTGACTGACGTTCATGGAAAAGCTGTTCGTGAATACGCCATCGTCAATAATACGCCCAGCGTTAAATCCGACTACCGGACTCGCATATACAGTGTTGATAGCGACGCTCGATACCGTGAGGATAGTTCCAAGAAATAACGCCAAATATATCATATGGCGTTTTCTGATCCTCGGCGTTGAGGGGTGTCTATCTTCTCTCATGGTCTCTATTTTAGTCTTATTCATAGTGTTTATTGTATGGTTATACTTTTTGTTGCTGATCCCGTAAGTGTCGAACTGCTATACGTAATAAGTGCCCCCCATGTTCCAGGAGATAGTTCAGAAGTTTGTATATCAAATCCTTGGCAGGTTGAAGTACTTGAAAGAGCCTGTATGCCAGCCGTTTTTATTACTGAAGATTGTCCGCTACGGCTAAGAACGAGGGTGCAGGTTCCTGTATTTTCAACAGCACCGATAAGTGCCCTGATCTGTAGCGTTGAACCATTTTGATTTGCGGCCGTAATGGTCACCTGTACGTTTTTCAGCGTACTGCCAGGGCTTGTCGTTGGAGCTGCCGGTGTATCGCTTGAACCCGTCTTCACCGTGGTTCCCGCTTGCTGCTGTTCGGGTGTTGCTGGCTCATAATTAATCGCTCCATCATTACTAGACGCTTTATTAGTTGTCCAGCCGAACAGGTTACCGTGAAAAGCATACACATAAGTAAGAGCGCCTATAATAAGTACTAGCGACAGGGAAGTGGCGATAATTAGTTTTCTAGGAAATAGTTTTTTCGCTGAGTATTTCATTATTTATGTTGTATTCCTTTTGATTTATTATACTATAATCACTAGCATTATGCCAAAATCGTTTTAATAATCGATCACTCGAGTATAGTAAGCTATACCTAAAGTACTACGCTTATGAGATAATAAAAAAAGAATGAAAATAAAGAGAGTTGTTGCTAACTTAGGTCAAACGCATTGGTTGTTTGCCGCGATTGCTTTAGTAATTGGTTGTATATTTGTTTTTATCGTTCCCCCTTTCTGGGGGCTTGATGAACCCGCGCATTTTGTTAGGGTTTATCAAATAACCCATGTTCAGAAACTTTTTCAGAGTAACTTTAATATAAAGAGTGAGACCGTAAAAGGAGTACCCAAAAACCTAGTAGATTTAGGGAATTATTCCATTGGAGATTTAGTTGATAATAACGCAAACGGTATCTTTTCTAGGAAGGATATTGATAATGTGAATGGATATAAAAAATTCACTGATGCTAAATTTTCAAAAGAAGAGGTGCCACCCTCAAGTTTTGCAACCTATTCGCCAGTTGCCTACGTTGGACCAATCGTAGGGACATTACTAGCCGAGGCTATTAACGCAAATATCGGACATACGTTATTATCAGCAAGATTCTTCTCACTAGTTTTATATATTACATTGGGTTGGTTATCTATATGGGTACTACGTGAATCTAAGCTTAAGTGGCTGTTTATGGTTATACTCTTGCTGCCGACTAGTCTCTTCCAAGGATCGGTCATTTCAGCAGATGGCATGCTCATTGGCCTTTCGCTATTATTTACAGCACTATTCATAAGAATTCTGAAGGTCGACCAAAGCGAGTCAAGTTATAAACTTCTGTACGCAATGACCGTCATTGCAATTATGCTGCCGTTAATAAAACTTAACTACATCTTTCTCAGCGCATTTATATTATGCATTCCAACTAATGTATTTATTAACAAAAAAACAGCCAATTATATAAAGTGGGGTGGTATATCGATTGCCGTAGTACTAGGGCTTCTATGGCAAGTGTTTGTTAGTATGACAAGTAACTTATCAGCGTCTCAGCGTCCAGATGGCCTACCTATCAACATGGCTAGCCAGATAGCTAACATCATGCATAATCCGCTTGATTTCATAGCCGCCTGTATTCGTAGCGTAGTTGTTTACGGCGATTCGTATATTCATAACGGCATCACACAGGTAGGGTGGAACTATATCGATATACCACTGATGGTTCTCGTAGTACTTTGTGTGACTATATTTATTGCAGCAATATACGCCAGGAAGGAGTTAGTCCCGATTCGCAAAACATTATTGTTAGTAACTGTAATTTCACTAATAGGTGTAATTAGTATTTTTGGGATACTTTATGCAGCATTTACTCCGGTAGGGAGTAAATATGTCGACGGTATACAAGGGAGGTATTTTATACCATTCCTAATTCCTATAATGATGACTATAGCTTGTTATATTCCATTCGAAATAAAAATGAATAAAAATACTGCAATGTATACAATTGGTCTAGCTACCCTAAGCGGCCTACTTTTTAGTGTGGTGTATTACTATCTATGTACGTACTGATGACACGGAATCGATTTGATGAAAAACAATAAATACTCACACCGCGGAATACTATTATTCTTATGCAATCCAGAGTTATTTTTCGTTTTAATTGCCTCAATCTTCGGCATCGCCTTTCTTGTTGTGGTTCCACCATTTCAGACTCCCGACGAAAATATTCATTTTTATCGTGCGTATGAAGTATCTGAATTAAGAACTCCGCAGTCGATCAACGGAGGAGAGCCAGGCAGTTATCTCCCGCTGAGCATTCGTCAGACTGAAGAACGAGTTCATGGTGCGTATGCACCACCAAATACACCCGGACATATAATGTTTAATACCGGCGAAAAGTATAGTTATCGCTTCACTAAGTCTGCGTTGTTCGATATACCCTTAAATCAAAATAATCGCATATTCTATATAACTTCTGCATCGCCCGCATATATGCCTATACTCTACGCACCTCAGGCCCTGACAGTTGGGATTGCGAGACTTTTCGGCACGCCAATTATTGTAATGCTATACATGGTGCGTGTTGTTAACTTATCTCTATGGATATTTTTGGTGTATCTTGCCATTAAGATTTTCCCCTGGAAAAAATGGGCACTTGTCGGTATATGCCTTTTGCCCGTAGTGGTATCGCAGTCTATATCGCCGGGCCTTGATGTCGGTACTATCGGTAGCAGTCTCATTTTCTTAGCAATCACGCTGAAAGCAATATCAAATGATAAACATAATCTAAGCCGTAAGCGAATCGTTATACTGCTAGCAACAGCAACTGTTATGGTTTTCGGAAAATCGGTCCTTGCTGTTTTTCTTCCTCTTGTATTTTTGATCAAGAAGAGACAGTTTGAGGTTCCGCTTCCCATCATCATAAAAATAGTAGCCGTAATCTTACCGGTAGCTCTATATGTGATATGGGCATTAATATCTCAGGGCTATGCATCAAACACAGACCAACTGAGTGGCTCGACACAAATTAACTCACTCATACATAATCCATGGCTTTTTGCGGGTTCGATGATAAATACTTTTTTCTTTATAACTCCTTCGGGTGATATACTTTCAGATTCAATCATAGGTAGCTTCGGGTGGTTGGATACACCATTATCTCCACCCTTTGTTATTTTTGGTTATATTGCGCTATCTTTGATTCTTCTCGTAAACTATGATCCGCCAATAAGAGTTAAAGAGATCACGAGTAAAACGAGAATAGTTCTTTTAGTAACTGGGCTGCTGTATGTAGGTGCGGTTTTCCTAGCGATGTACGTATTCTTTACGCCAGCAACGGGTAATCACGTAAGGGGCGTAAATGGGAGATATCTTATTCCACTAATGTTTCTACTAATACCGGTATTATTTTCTAACATACTTCGTGTACGCAAACAAATATATACCAGTTTTATAAAGGTTTCCACAATACTTCTCTTGGTCGCAAGTGTATTAACGATTACATTTAGGTATTATGCTTCATTTGTTCCACAATAGCACCCTGTTACTGCGCGAGAGCTAAACCTCTAAGCGGCTAGTCTTGAGTAATATGTATAGACAAACAAACAAACTAGCTCTTCATACTCAGTAAAATCACACCAATCAAGATGAGGGTGATTGCAAGAATTTTTTGAAGCGTGAACGACTCATTAAACACAACAAACGAGGCTATAAAGATTAGGATATAGACAAGTGCGGTCGTAAGTGGAATTATGAATCCAAGTTCATTTTTTGAAATGAGATACGTGTAAAGGATAAAACTTACGCCATAGAGGAAGAGACCCAGCATATTTAAAAGCGTTGGATGAAACGAGAGTTTATTGGAAACGAAGTCAATTACTGCATGCTGCGCAGAGCCAAGCTTTATAAGGATGAGTCCGCCTGCGGTTGAAAGTACGTATACTGTTAGGAGAATATAAAACATGTTAATGATTATAGGCTACTTCGCCCCAGTCATAAAGGTAAGTAATTCATTCAACACAAGATTGCGCTCAAAATGTTGTAGATGATAAGCACTGGCATGATCACCCATTGCTGACCTATCTTTTGCTGAGAGTTTATAAATTTTTTCAATATTGCTTGCTAGATCTACGCTGTTACCAGCTGAACCAGCACTACCACAATGAATAACATGATTGATAAGCTCTTGCACCTCACCATCCATCGCAAGAACGATTGGTTTACCCATAGCGATATAGGATATGACTTTGGCGGGGATAGTAGCTTCTAGAAGATCACTTTTTACAAGACACCCGACGAGCACATCAGCAATATCCGCATATTTTGGCATATCATCAATTGGTTTTTGGCCTTCAAATACAAAGAACTCGCTGAGCTGTCTTTCGTTCACGGTTTTCTCAACCTCTTTGCGTGACATACCATCACCAACGATCACCCAACGAATATCTTTTAGCCCTTTTTGCGCGAGCAATTCTGCAGCATCTAACATAGTGTCGAAAGATTGAGCGGGACTTATATTTCCGGTAAAGACAATATTGAAAGTGTCACCAAAGCGCTGTCGTAGGACTGGGTCACTTAATTTCTTCTCATATATTTCTTCGCATGCTTGTGGAATAACAGCGATATCATCTGGCTTCTTCCTGGACACGGCGGCGAGTTTGTCGCGCATACGATCCGATAGTGCGATAAGCTGGTCAACATTTCGGTAGTACCAATGTGAGTGTGCAGAGGCAATTTTTCTCAGAAGACCATTATTAATTGGCAGAACTGAGTAAAGATTCTCTGGCCAGAGATCGAGCACATACATAGTAGTTGGAGTGCGTTTCAGCTTTCCAAGGAGTATACCCGGGAGGGCCATCATAACAGGCGATAACTGGTATATAAAGATATGATCGTAGTGACGGAATAAGAGTTTTGGAATATGAAAAAGACTAAAGAAGGGGTAGGAAATGTAATTCAAGAAAATCCGGAGACTGGAATTGTTGCCTCGTTTTATCTCCATAACTCGGTCAATTCGCACCTTGTTATGTATCTCATGACGTGCCCCGAAATAGCCATAGCCTTTGACAAATTCACCCTTAGGATAATTAGGTAAACCACACAGCACGTCCACTGAAGCACCGGATTCCACAAAGAAGTCCGCAATGTCATTAATCCGAAACGACTCAGGCCAGAAGTGTTGTCCTATGATCAATACACGCTTGTTCGTGTGGTTAGACTTCTTCATAGAAAGTATCGGGCCTCTTTTTGTCGAAAATTTCGTTTGCCCAAATTACCAAAATCATATCTGATGAGCCAGTGTTGGTCACTGAGTGGATATAGCCCACGGGAATATCAACAATCTGGATCTTCGCACCAGTGACCGGGTAGCTGAAGACTTTTTCTGAGTTGATATTGCGAAACTTTATCTCACCCTTGCCTTTGATGACGCAGAAACGTTCTACTTTGGTATGGTGCCAGTGTTGACCTCGTGTATAGCCAGGTTTTGTGCTCGAGATGAATACTTGCCCGAATGAGCTTGATTTTGCAAGTTCGAACAACCAGCCTCGCTCATCGTCGTGAAGCTCAAAGGTATGGGCGAGTGCATCCTCGTCATAAAATGACGTCAGAGTAGCATGAAGGTATTTAGTTAATGGATTCGAGAGATCGGGTACGACCGCTGTCGATCGCATAGTATGGAGTTCTTTAATCGTCTCAGCTAGTTTTCCGACGGTTGTCGAATAGGTGCTTGGAATGTAGCAGAAGCCTTCTGTATCGACGGATTGTTCGTCAGCGAGGCACTTCATAAATTCATCGATAACCTCGTCAATATACACAAGAGTGAGAGGGGCTTTTGGATCATTAATCTGAATCGGGAGATCATGGGCGATGTTGTGGCAGAAGGTGGCCACGGCTGAATTATAGTTTGGCCTCGACCACTTACCGAATACGTTCGGAAGGCGGAATACATACGTTTTTGCCCCAGTTTTTTGCCCGTAAGCTGCGACGAGACTTTCAGCGCCACGTTTGCTTTTTCCGTACGGGTTATCAAGAAGCGCTTGAATTGACGACGTGATGAGTACGGGGATTTTTCTCGGGGCCGCGAGCTCCAGAACCTTTTGTGTCAAATCTTGATTGCCTGTCTTGAACTCTTCCTCGTTTTGCGGTCGGTTGACTCCAGCCAGATGGAAGATAAAAGCAGACTTTTCGATGAGCGAACCTAGGTCGTCATTGGTGTTTTTATCGTAACAAAACACAGTATATGAACCGTCCTGCGTGAGCCGCGCCACCAGGTTTTTCCCGATAAAGCCGTCCGAGCCCGTAACGAGAACGGTTTTCATACTATCCCTTTTTCTTGGCTAATTCTTCTTGAACGAGCTCAACGGTTAATATCTTCTCAATCGTGCCTTTGACATCAAGACGCTTGGTGTTTTCTGATGTGTATTCGGTCACTTTCTCGACCTTCACATCGCCATCAACGAAGAATTTATCATAATTGAGGTCTCGGTTATCAGCCGGCACTCGGTAGTAGTCGCCCATGTCCTCGGCCTTAACCTTCTCTTCACGGGTCAACAAGGTTTCGTGGGCTTTTTCACCATGCCTGGTTCCGATGACCTTGATTTCTGCAGTAGGCTTAAAGAGTTGCCTTACTGCTTCTGCGAGGTCGGCGATAGTGCTGGCGGGTGATTTTTGGACAAAGAGATCGCCCTGTTTTCCATTTTGGAAAGCAAATATAACGAGCTCGACTGCTTCATCAAGATTCATAAGGAAGCGAGTCATATTTGGGTCGGTGATTGTCAATGGTTTGCCGGCATTGAGCTGATCAATAAAGAGAGGTATAACTGATCCGCGCGAGGCCATAACATTGCCATAACGCGTGCAGCAGATAGTTGTTTTATCTGGGTGAATATTACGCGATTTAGCGATGATTACTTTTTCCATCATGGCTTTTGAAGTGCCCATAGCGTTGATTGGATAGGCAGCTTTATCGGTAGAGAGACAAACGACTCGTTTGACACCTGCATCAATGGCGGCAGTGAGGACGTTGTCAGTCCCGAGGACGTTGGTGCGGACTGCTTCCATTGGGAAGAATTCGCAGGAGGGTACTTGCTTCAGTGCGGCCGCATGAAATATGTAGTCAACATCTCTTACAGCATCACGCACACTTTCGATGTTGCGGACGTCACCAATATAAAACTTTAATTTGTCATTGTTATATTTCTTGCGCATGTCATCTTGTTTTTTCTCGTCACGCGAGAAGATGCGAATCTCCTTGATATCAGTATCAAGAAAGCGCTTTAGAACAGCATTACCAAAAGAGCCCGTTCCACCAGTAATCAAGAGTACCTTATCTTTGAACATGTCATTCCCCCAAGATATTATGTAGACTGGCTCTATTGTATCAGATGTGAAGATCGTCTATAAGCTTTTGAAAATCATCGGCTTTATAGGAGTCATGTGTTGCAGGATTTTCCGGATTGAAGAGGGTATTGGCGACGACCATCAGTGCGGTATCACCCTCGGTTGCACGATAGGTATGCAGTATATGGTGAGGCGTGAAGACGGTTGTATTAGGCGTGACGTCAAATTCCTGTATGTTGCCGTATGTGTCTTGGCATGTCCAGATGACACGGCCTTTTAGCACGGTGAATAACTCGTTTCGCACCCGATGCCACTCGTTTGCGCCGAGTGTTCCCTCGGGAATGCCTGATACACGATAAAGTCTGAGCCCACGGATATCTTCAGGTACCTTTGCAAGCTCGTCTGGGTCATAGGTAAAAAATTTCGTCACCAAATCATGACCAACACGCGTCAATACATCTAGATTACCACCAGACTTTGTTGCCCAATTGCCCGGGGTTTTAATTACCTCAATATCGTGAATGCTAGGATAGATGATCATTTTTTAGTTGATAAAGTTGATAGACGGATAGACAATTCCTGGTGAAGGGCGTTCACTCTTTGCTCGAGGCGGTCGGCACGGAGGCGGGTGCGATTGGCGAGATAGAAAACGATGACTATAGCAGTAATCTGAACAACGTCAAACAGACTCAGTGGTTCAGTGGCGGTGAGGTTATGGGTGAAAAGCCATTCATAGAACGGTTCTGCAAGCAGTAATCCAGCAAGAACAATTACCCAGATACCTACTTGTACAAAGAAAGCGCGACGACGAATCTTTCCTAATTTGTACTGTGTAAGAGCACTAAGGAGCGCCGCGAGGACGAACGGGAGGTTTAGAAGAAAAAGTATAAGATATCGACTCATCCAAATAGCTCCGCAATTCTTCTCTTCAAGAGACTTTTAAGTATATTGACCCCGTTCCAGTTATTTTGACCTTTCGATTTGGAATACTCAGTATAGATGACTGTGATAGGGTATTCTTTGATAACAAGCCCGAGTTGCTTCGCGCGCCAGATCATTTCGGAACAAAACTCGTAGCCACTCGTTTTCCAACGTAGTTGCTTGATGGCCTTCTGTGAATATAGCCGCATACCTGATTGGGAATCGGTAGTGTAGACACCAAACAGCATCATTGTTACTGCGCTCAGACCCCAGTTCCCAACACGCTTAAGGGCTGACATATGCTCAATACTTGTATCAATGAGACGACTACCGATAAGTAAGTCTGATTTACTCTGAATAATCTCATCAATGCCGCGTACTATATCGCGAGGATCGTGTTGTCCGTCGGCATCCATTGTTGCGGCGATATCGTAGTTGTTCTGATTTGCATAACTGAGACCAGTAGCAGTCGCGCCACCGGCGCCACTATTGAGAATATGATCAATAACTACTACACCGGTTTTTTTGCTCTCAACCGATGTATTGTCGGTTGAACCATCATTCACCAGAATAATATCAATACTATGAGGTGATTTTTTGAATATTGCCAAAGCACGCGTAATAACATCGTGAATAACTCTACCTTCATTGAACGCGGGAATGATAACTGCAACACGTCGCTTACTCATATATCATTAGTATACAACATCTGTTAAAGATAGTTTCCGTACCCGGATTTTTTCAGCTGATCAGCTAGTTCTCTCAGTTGAGTCGTGCTGATCCAGCCTTCTTCGTGCGCGATTTTCTCAGGACTTCCGATGATTTGACCAGTACGTTTTTGAATAACACGGACAAAGTCAGCGGCATCCGTGAGGCTATCAATAGTCCCTGTGTCGAGCCAAACGTCGCCATCGGCAAGCGGTTGAACGGTAAGTTTGCCGCGGCGAAGATACTCCATGTTTACAGAAGTAATTTCAAGCTCTCCACGATCAGATGGTGTGACGTTTTTTGCGATCTCCACGACATCGTTATTGTAATAATAGAGGCCTGGAACAGCATAGTTGGATTTTGGCCTCACGGGCTTTTCCTCAATAGACAACGCGTGCATATTTTCATCAAATTCGACGACACCGTACCGTTCAGGATCCGATACTTTATATCCAAAGACGATTCCGCCATCAGGATTATCACAAGATTTCAGAGACTCATCGAGCGCGTTGCCATAGAAGATGTTGTCGCCAAGTACAAGCGCAACTTTGTCTTGACCGATAAACCCTTCGCCGATAATAAACGCTTGAGCAAGACCGTCGGGAGACGGTTGAACCGCATACGTAAGTGAGATACCCCACTGACTGCCATCACCGAGGAGGTTCATAAATGCAGATTGATCTTCGGGTGTTGTGATAATGAGTATGTCGCGTATCCCTGATTGCATAAGTGTCGTCAGTGGATAATACACCATCGGCTTATCATAAATCGGCATCAGCTGTTTGCTTATGCCCTTCGTAATTGGCCAAAGACGCGTGCCGGAACCTCCGGCGAGAATAATACCTTTCATGATTTGAACTCCTTTTCTTTCAAATGATCTTCCCTAGATATCCTACGGGAAATCATATCTTGCTATCACTAATCATAATTATTGCCCTTGCTTTGCATAGGCGGCTTCCACATCGGCTTTCTCCTTTTTCCACCAATCTTCGTGCTCGGTGTACCATTTGATGGTCTGCAATAATCCATCACGCATGCCGTTTTGGTCGGTATACTGTGGCTTCCAGCCGAGCTCGCGTCGTAATTTGCTTGAGTCCATCGCATAACGCATGTCGTGCCCAGGGCGGTCGTTGACGTGCTCGTACCAGTCATGTCCTTTGCCCATTAGTTCGCAGATCTGCTCGATCACCATCTTGTTGTTGACGTGGTCGTTGTCAGCGCCAATGATGTAGGTGCCACCAACTTTGCCTTTCTCGAGAATGAGATGAACGGCTTCATTGTGATCATCGACATGAATCCAGTCACGGACTTGCGCGCCGGTACCGTATAGTTTCGGCTTGATTCCGCTGAGGATGTTAGTGATTTGGCGCGGGATAAATTTCTCGATGTGTTGGTATGGTCCATAATTGTTTGAACAGTTACTGATCGTCGCGTTGATCCCAAAACTGCGAATCCAAGCGCGCACCAACATGTCGCTTCCTGCTTTACTGGCGGAGTAAGGGCTCGATGGATCATATGCAGTTTCCTCCGTGAATCGATTTGGATCATCAAGTTCAAGATCTCCGAACACTTCATCGGTACTGATGTGGTGGAGCCGTTTAGTGTGCTTACGGACTGCTTCTAGGATAGTGTATGTTCCGACGATATTAGTATTGATAAACGGCCATGGGTCGCGGAGGGAGTTGTCGTTATGGCTTTCAGCGGCAAAATGGACGACGACGTCCGTATCGGCGATGAGTTTATCCATAAGATCGTGATCGCAGACATCACCAGTAACAAAAGTAATTTTATCAAGCACAGTAGTGAGATTATCTGGATTGCCGGCGTAGGTAAGTTTATCGACGACAGTAATGTGATATTTGGGTTTATTCTTGAGTGTGAAATGAACAAAGTTCGATCCAATAAATCCTGCCCCACCTGTGACTAGCATCTTTATCATATAAACATTGTATCGCTATCACGCAAAGAAAAGCGTGTAATATTTGCAAGAAGCTAATTTAGTAAAAAACACAACACTCATAAACTTTGCTATGATGGGATTGTAAACTTGTAACAAGAAGGGCTTACAAATGAAAATAGTCATCGTCAGTGGATATTTCAATCCTCTTCACGGCGGGCATCTTGATTTGATCGAAGCTGCGAAACAACTCGGGGAACGCTTAATTGTTATTGTTAATAATGATAAACAGGCAGTTATGAAAAAAGGCAAAGTTATTCTCGACGAGGAGAACCGCTTGCGACTCATCGGGGCACTTCGCGATGTTGATGAGGCGTTGCTATCGCTTGATACAGAGGATACCTCGCAAACAAAAACACTTGAGAGTATCCGTGCAAGGTATCCGAAAGACGAACTTATCTTTGCAAATGGTGGCGACCGAACGGCTGGCCTCACGCTACCGTCAAACGAATATGCGATGTGCGAGAGGTGCCATATTGAGATGGTGTTTGGAGTAGGGAGTCATGACGTTGAAAAACGCGATTCATCGACTCGAATCAATCAAGCTCTCGGGCATCAAAGCTAAAATCGCAGACAATCACTACGCGTTGTTGCTAACAATCTCTCGTATCTTGTTGATAAATACTGTCTTATTAAAACGTTCAGCGGAATGTTGTAGTTTCGCGGGAGAAAAACTGAGCTTTTCGAATCGCTTAATCGCTTCAACGATGTCATCCACTGTTTGATGGGCAAATAAGGTTCCAGTTTCTCCGTCTGTCACGATATCAAGTGTCCCAGCCTGTCCATACCCGATGACTGGCGTGCCCGCGGCGAGTGCTTCAACTGTGACGATGCCAAAGTCTTCATCTGAGGGAAAGATAAATCCTCGTGCAGTTGTGAGATATTTTTCAACCTCACTGTCTGATGCATCGCCAAAACGATCAGTACGGAACTCAACACTTGGTCCAGCAAGCTGAACAAGTTTTTCGTGTTCAGGTCCGTTGCCGAAAACAATGAGCGGGAGATTAAGTTGCGAGCACGCAGTGACAGCAAGATCAAATCGCTTGTTTGGTACCTGCCGGCCCATGGTGACAAAGTGTGCGCTACGTTGTTCTTGGGGTGAAAAACGATGCACGTCAACCGGTGGATAGATAACCTCTGATTCACGACCGTAATATTCTTGTATTCGTCGCCCGGTTTCATGAGAGTTTGCGAGGAAAACATCAACTTTCTGCGCGGCCTTGTAATCAAGCTTTCGTTGACGGGGAACGAGCAAAGGGATGGCCAATCGAATCAAAGGATTGAGCCTGCCGAAACCAGGATTTTGTTTGTAGAGTTCGTAGTGGCTCCAATAATAACGGGCTGGCGTGTGGCAGTATGAAATTATTTTCTGCCCAGGTCTCGTTTTTCGTACTTGATTAGCATTGAGATATGAGCTCGTCAGGATGATATCAAACTCGCTCAGATCGAGATCGCGGAATGCTTTTACCTGCAGGGTTGGCCATAGTTTATAGAGTTTTCGCAGTGGTTGTGGCAACTTTTGTAACCACGTCGTGCGTACGTCCAGTCCCTTGAAAGCTGGAACTTTATCGGGGAGATATATCGATGTGTAAATCGGAGCCTCTGGAAACGCTTCGTGGAGTGCGAGGACGACATTTTCCGCCCCACCCATAACAGCCAGAACATCGCAGACAATTGCTATCTTTGGTGTCGCCACTTACTTTGCTCCTTTACGGAACAGCACGACTCCTACAGTTTTAAAGAGGATTTTGATGTCCAGCCAAAAACTCCAGTTTTGCGCGTAATAAAGTTCGAGTTCGACACGTTCCTTAAAGCTAAGGTCGCTTCGACCGGAAACTTGCCAGAGGCCAGTGATGCCAGGTTTTACACTAAAGAGGAGAGGAGCCTTCTCGCGGTAGAACGCACGCTCCTCCTTGATAATCGGTCGTGGGCCGATAAGGCTCATATCGCCACGAATCACATTGAACACCTGTGCTGCTTCATCGAGAGAAGTGAGACGCAGTAATTTTCCAAATCGTGTGATGCGGGGGTCGTTATCGATTTTACGTGTTTTTTCATACTCCTGAGCCAAGTCTTCTCGACCCATTGAGCGGAAAATCTTGGCAGCATCTTTGCCAGAATATTTAGGGTTCATTGAACGGAATTTATAGGTATTAATGATTTTTCCATGCAAGCCAAGACGAGGACTAGTGAAGATGATGGGGCCTGGATTAAAAATCTTTTGTAAGATCACTAGAAGCACGAGGATGGGAACCCATATCGGAGAAAGAACAATGATAAAGGTGAGGTCAAAGATGCGTTTTGCGACCTCTCCCCAGCCAACAAGCGGTGTCTGGTAGACGCTAATCATCGGGTAGCCGAGAAAAACGTCAATCTGGTTCTTCCCAGAGTAGAACTCGGCTTCACCGGGTATAAAACAATATTGAATATGGCGTTCCTGCGCCGCACTGAGTATTTGCATGTTTACTTCATCGCTTGGATCAAGTTCGGTATGAATAATAGTGTCAATGTCGAGTTTATCGAGTGAGGCAAGTGCAGGTTTCAAGGTTAAAAAATGTTCAGCCCCACTGCCGTGAGAACGAACTCCTGACGTAGCAACTACTTTATAGCCAGAATTTCCTGTTTCACCAAAAATCTTCACGATATCGGTCGTCATCTTTCCATGTCCAATTACCAACACTCGCTGGACACCAACGCCAAACGAGAAGAGGATATTGCGAAGTTGGCGGAGTAGCTCACGACCAATTACAAGAAAGAGAAATGAAGCAATCCCTCCATATACGGGTACGAGTCGGGCGGGGAAGATAGGCTTATCAACAACGTATTCATAGCCGATCATGAGGAGCACACCGATAAAGGCGACGACCACCAGTTTGCCATACTCGGTGAGGCGCTTCTGATAGACTTGCGGAGTATAGAGGCCAAGCGAGCTAATAACGATGAGCCATAGCGGTAAGAGAACAATAAACGAATTAAAGAATTCGATTGCGTAAATATCTGAAACCCGTACCGGCCGAGGATCAAACTGGACTCGCAGGACATAGGCCACCGTAAACGCGGCAACGATAGCAAGGATGTCGAGCGCGATAAGAGCAAATGTATAAATTCGGACTGATTTTACTGGCATAAGATTGTAGATGTATTGTAACACTTTCTGAGTTAATA
>JAPUFB010000002.1 GCA_027492255.1 Candidatus Saccharimonadota bacterium
AAATGATCATGTGCCACAAAGAAAAGACCAATAATCATACCGACCGGTAATCCATTGAGTGTTACCGCGCCAAGCTGCATCGGATGCGCAAAACGAAGCCATATTGAGCCCAGGATAATATATAGGACTATTTTTAGAAAATACGTACTATCTCGTTCAACTGACTTTTTAGGTACTCGTTTTCTCAAAGTATTATTTGTTTTTCGTGTCGATACTTTAACCATAAAGATATTGTAGCAGATACGAAAATCAATTGCGTGATCATTGACTTATTTAGGGGGAGTGTTATTAAATAGCTTCATCCTAGATCCTTCGACAATTGGAGATTGATATGCCAGGAACCTTGTTTCCCGACTCATGGCTTATGGAACGCAATGAGCGGGTACGTGCAGCGAACAGCGCTTCTCGTACCGACTACGAAGAGCGTATGAGCACTATGAGCTCACCTGATGAAGTTGTGGAGTTTATCCTTGATGACATGAGGTCGCAGCTCGAGGATGGGTCACTGCATTGCTCAGGTCTGGTCAAGATCGATTCCTCTGCTATGGAGGGCTGGTACAGGGAGAACACGCCACAGACTGAGCCCTCTCTCATGAGCCTTCTCGATCGAGGACAAGCAATATGTCACGCGGTCTGGAGTATCCTTTCTGAGAAACTAGATACGAGCAGGATCGACCCGATTCAGTTTGATAGTGACGGGCTTGGTCACCTCACATATCACTTCACTATCGCCTCCCGTCCCTGACGCAAGTCTGAGCGCCCGCTCCTTGCAAAAGGTGGCGGGCGCTCAATATGTATATAAAAAGATCTGGATTTTAGACCAGATCTTTTTTGAAAGTTTTTCGCTTAATTACATGCGAATTTCTGCGTCGCAACCAGCAGGTAACGACAGGTTCTGAAGGCTGTCGATCGTCTTTGGAGTGGCACCGATGATGTCGATAAGGCGTTTGTGAACACGCATTTCGAAGGCTTCACCGCCCTTTTTGTAGACATGCGGGCTCTTCACGACCGTAAACGTACTTCGACGCGTAGGAAGCGGCACAGGACCAGCGATTTGCGCGCCAGTACGAAGAGCCGTGTCAATAATTTGCTTTGCTGATTGGTCGATGACCTTGTGATCATACGCCTTAAGACGGATGCGAATCCGTGGGGTTGCAGGTTGATCTGCCATAACAATAACTCCTTATTATTTATGTTCCGTAACCTCTGTCGGCAACGTATCTTCTCACGGCTGACCGAGTTCTCGGAACAATTACTATACAACAAACAGTCTATCATGCTCAGTCTTACCTGTAAATGATATTGACATGTACTCAATATAGTATTATTTTATAGTTAACCGAACACCCGAGCTTAGGAGGCACCATGTTTGGTTTTGGGGAGCAGGCGCTTTCTAGCGACTCGCTCCGAAAGATTGCTGAAGACTTTTTCACGGGTCAACATATTCGTGAACGTCTCACCCCTGGTCGAACGTATACGGCCGCACTGGCGAAGCGCATCTCTGTTCAAGACGAAGAGGGCAACTCTAGTGAAATCCTCGTACCTATCAAACTTGCACGACGCGATATCAGACCGTTTGAAGCAGTAGCTGCAGTCGTATTTCAGAGCCTGCTCGACTCACGAGTCGAAATTGATACCGTCAAGATCAAGTGTCGTAGTGATGGCGTCATGATCGTTATCATCAATAACATCATGGTTATTCACCCCTAGCCCCGTATCCCGTACGAGTTGACCCTAATGTCCTCCGGGATTGCGGGGTTTTCTCGTCATAAATTGACCTATACTATACAATATGCTATAATTATAGTATATGGTCATCATCTTCCCGAGAGTAGAGAGGCTCTACTATGATCACCAAGCACCAACTGACCGAAGAGATCGTTCAGAGGATCTGGGATAATAACCTGAACCCCTGGGTATCAAAGGTAGTGTGTCCAGCCCTGACCGAAATCGACATTGTTGAGATCGAGCAGGGTATCCTGGACCGGACAAATCGAGATATTCGTCTTGTGAAGGTAATCACTGACTTTCACGGCGATACCGTCCGCGTCTCCCTTGATCTCAATGATGCATTAGTTGTTTGACCCCGCTCCGTTGAAGGCCCCGTAGGCCTCCGGGCTAGCGGGGTCTTCGCATATCTTCCATCCTATCGTTGTCGGATAAACTGCTTCTGAATAAAGTCATGTTGTTGAATTTTTTCAAAAATCTTTGTCACGCCGCGATGAATAATGGGACGATAAATACCGATCGGTGAGATGCCTATTAAGACCCTTGTTTCGTGCATCGCCGCACCGCCGAGCACACGAAACGTGTGAGTCTCAAGAGGTATATTAAGATTTCCTTCGTTACTGTCCCTCACGACATCTGAGACCGTATCCCAGGCATACGCAGCGCGACCGAATTGATTGAGCCATGAATTGAACGTCACCCTGTGTACCCGGTCGGAAGCTCCAGGGGTAACGGCAAGCTTTAGGATTCCACTCATAAGATAGGATTCATCAAGAATTGTCGCGAGATATTCCTCAACAGTTTCACACGATGCTCGTTGAACAGCAAACGTACCAATATGCTGCATAGCAAGGTTAAGTGCGGTTTCCTGCTTGAGAGTATAAGCTTCCCGTGCGTCATTAAAAAGTTGTAGTTCGACCTGATCCAGTCCCGGAATCAGAGTACCAGCGAGAACTTTTTGAACATACGGTGAAATATCAGCTACATGATACTCATCTATAAGCGTATCAATCGCTTTAGCGACACTAAATGATGCCGCCCAAAACCTCAGATCATCCGGAGTAACATTAACTCCGTGAGCGTTCGCAAGATGAGACATTAGCTCGGTTGTGCGCTGATGGGGTAATTCTGACATTAGGAGGCTATCATAAAACAAAACACCCTTGTTGAAAAGGGTGTTTTGTAAGACTTACTCTGGTGAGACTATTTGTTGATCTTAGTCACAACACCAGCGCCGACCGTACGGCCACCTTCGCGGATAGCGAATCGGAGACCTTCGTCCATAGCGATTGGAGCGAGTAGTTTTACCTTGAAGGTAACTGTATCGCCTGGCATCACCATTTCTTTGTCAGCTGGAAGCTCAACTTCGCCGGTAACATCAGTTGTACGGAAGTAAAACTGTGGTTTGTAACCCTTGAAGAATGGAGTGTGTCGACCACCCTCTTCCTTTGTTAAGACGTAGACTTCAGCGTCAAACTCAGTGTGAGGAGTGATTGAACCTGGTTTAGCGATAACTTGACCGCGCTCGATGTCGTCGCGCTCGATACCACGAAGAAGAAGACCTGCGTTGTCACCTGCTTGACCTTGGTCAAGAGATTTCTTGAAGGCTTCGACACCAGTAACAACAGATTTTTTGCTGTCACGAATACCGACAATTTCAACTTCATCATTGATATGAACAATACCTTGCTCGATACGACCGGTAGCAACTGTACCACGGCCTTTGATCGAGAAGACGTCTTCGACTGGCATAAGGAACGGTTTGTCGAGATCACGCTTTGGCTCTTCGATGTAGTCGTCCATAGCACGAACGAGTTCCATGATAGCATCTTCGTACTTTGCATCACCTTCGAGGGCCTTAAGAGCAGAACCCTTGATGATTGGTGCATCACGGTCGAAACCGTTTTTAGCGAGAAGATCACGAACATCCTCTTCGACGAGCTCAACGAGTTCTTCGTCAGCCATGTCCATCTTGTTGAGGAAGACAAGAATCTTTGGTACGCCAACTTGACGAGCAAGCAGAACGTGCTCACGAGTCTGTGGCATTGGGCCATCAGCAGCGGAAACAACGAGGACTGCGCCGTCAATCTGTGCAGCACCGGTGATCATGTTTTTCACATAGTCAGCGTGTCCTGGCATGTCAACGTGAGCGTAGTGACGCTTTTCGCTTTCATACTCTTGGTGAGATGTTGCAATCGTGATACCACGAGCTTTCTCTTCTGGTGCGTTGTCGATCTGATCATACGCAACTGGTTTGTTTACCTCGCTTGGAAGCTTCTTTGCAAGCACAGACGTGATAGCTGCTGTCAAAGTAGTCTTACCGTGGTCAACGTGGCCCATTGTGCCAACATTTACATGTGGTTTACTTCGGTCGAAGTTTGCCATAGGGTGTTATACTCCTACTTTTTATTAAGTTTATCCTCGCGACGCGGGCATTTCGTTTGTGACTGATGTGTCAGCACTCAAACACAGCGTCGCGCGCATAGCGAAGATTATAGAGGTTTTAAGTGGTGATGTAAAGAGTTGAACGGTCTCGCATCGACTTTATGATAATTTTCAGATATCTTTAAGAAACAGTACCGTATAATTTAGCATATGCAAGAAAATACAAAACGTCGATGGTTGGTTGCGTGTATCGTATTTTCACTTTTACCACCCCTGTTTATACTGAATTTTCCTAGTCTTGTTTCACCGAGGTCTCTCGCTCTTTGGGCATCGGGTATCTTGGGATATATAGGTATCGTGCTTTTACTTTGGATGTATATGCTGGGTACTAAAACGGTAAGCGGGCTTTTCTTCAAGGATCTCGCGCCTGTTCTTCGTATTCATAAATGGATTGGTAAATACGGCGTTCTCGCGATCTTTGCTCATCCCTTGCTTATCTCCTTTGCCTACGGTGAATCACTCCTCTATAGTTTTATCCCCTTGCTCGGAACGCAGTTTGAACGTCATATTACTCTCGGGCGTATCGCCTTTTTCCTCCTACTTCTTACATGGCTTGTTTCGGCATACCTAAGAGGAAAGATGGCGTTTCGTCCATGGAAATATCTTCACTATCTCGCCTATCTTTGCATACCGTTTGCCTTGCTCCATGTCCCAAATGTTGGCTCACAATACATGGGACACCAGGCCATAAAAGTATACTTCTTCGTTCTCGTGCTAACCTTTATCATCTTTCTACTGCTTCGCGTACGTGGCTTCCTCAACCTCGATAAATATACGTATGAAATTATGTCACATATCATTCTCTCGCCCGAAGATCAGCTCTTGACACTCAAGCCTACTGGAAAGTTTTTGACCCCAAACCGTGGACAGTACGTTTATCTTAAAAAAGGTATTATCAGCGAAGATCACCCATTTTCCGTAGCTCACTTCAATGAAGCAACCGGTGAAATTTCAATCGCGTACCGTGTATTCGGCGAATTTACTAAGTTCCTGCAATCGCTTAAAAAGGGTGACACTGTGCAGCTGGGTGGTCCATTCGGTACGTTTACAAGTGATCTTGCCAAAGACGATCCTCGCGCAGTTATTTATATCTCTGGGGGTATCGGTATCACTCCATTTTTTGATCGGATTATGGCCGAAAATAATTCCCGCGAACAATGGTTGTTCGCCGCCAATCGTACCCGCGAGTCAGCTGTCTTACTGCCAATGCTTAAAAAACAGCTTGGCGAACGTTGTGTGAGTATACTAAGCAAAGAAACCTCAAGTTTACAGCCATCTGAAGAATCCGGCTATTTTTCCGGCGAAGTGCTAAAAAAATACATTACATCCCCAGAGAAGTATACGTATTATATGTGCGGTCCGAAGCCAATGATGAACACTGTTCGTCGCGAACTCAAGAAGCTCGGTGTACCTGATGCACAGGTCGAGACCGAACGATTCGGGTGGTAAATACCTTATTGGCTCAAGTCAGGATATTGACAAATATTGATATTGAATTATAGTATCGATATCCTACTTGTACGACACCTATCCACACTCTCACACAAGGAAATCTCCATGAGTGGCACAAACTGGGAACAGGCGATGATCGATCTCATTAACATTCTTGAACAAGAACGCAATAAACTTATCGAGGATCTTGACAGCGAACTTCGTAGCATAGGACGCGAAGTAGTGGCTGGTAAAACCGCCTCGTCATCGAGCATAACGCGTGCGAAGAATCTCCAGGCTAAGCTTGAAGGGTTGATGATCGGCATGCAGGTGGGTCTTGGTTTCAGATCGGGTCAGTTGCTTGTCACCGATCCGAAGGAACCATCGGCTTCATAACCACGTACAACGGCCTGGCCCCACGTCACGGGGCTTTTTTATTCGGAAGAAATCTGGTCTTTAGTAACAACAATTATCTGTGCGCTGTAGCGCTTTTCAAGTTGTTCGCGGAGTTCAGGTCGTAAGATAAGAATTGTCGCGAGCGTATCGGCAATCAAAGCGCTTTTGGCTTTGACAAATGTTGCTATAACATCTGTGTTGGATGGCTCGCCTGTCTGGGGATCAATTATGTGATGGGCTGTTGTTTTGCCATCTTTCCATACTCGTTTCATAACCGAACTTGCTGCAAGTGCGCCATCTTGAATCCGGGTTTGACCAATCTTAAGACTTGCATCATAGGGATGTTCGAGTGCAAATTCAATTGGCTGCTCGGCTTGAACATAGAGATCACCGCCTCCGTTAATCAAAAAATAGTTTACTCCGTATTTATGGAGTATTTTTGCATATTCATCGATAAGCCAGCCTTTTCCAAAACCTCCAAAATCAAGCATAAGTCCCTTAGGAACTATTATTTTCTCGTCAGAAAACTGAACGGTATCATGAAATGATTGTATGATTTTGCCACTATATTTTCGTTTGCCATATCCAAGGGCATGCAAGCAAGCGCCAACAGAGAGATTAAACGAACCATCGCTCACCTCAAACATTTCCTGTGCGAATGTGAGCATATCTAGCATTTCTTTTGGAGGACGTTGTAGTTCTCTGGTGCGAGCCAATTCCGCTACTAGCGAATCATCGCGAAACCGAGAGTAGCGCTGAGTAAATTTCGCCGTATACTGCTCAAATTCATCCTGGATTAAGGAGCTGAATTTCTCACCATCAAGCCGTTCGCACCACCAATGTGTACCGATAGCATCAAATTCATAAGTGTTATTAGTCATCTAGCTTGCTTGAGAAATCACTTGATCGATCACACTATTGAATGCTTGAGTCGTCAATGAAGCTCCACCCACTCGGCTGAGCGATATACTACCGAGTGACGAACCAACCACCACGCTTGAAACACGGCTATCAAAACTATCGATATACATAGCTGATTCACCATCCGTATAACTATTCTTAGTTGTAACTGCCGTTACTTTTCCGCCGCTCACTGTAATGCTTGCAGTGATTGAGTTGTAGCCTCCGTGTGGGACGCTATAGCTTGATGTCGCGCTGTAGGTACTGTCTTTGTAGCCACTCGTAGTTGTTGTACTCGTTGACGGGCTCGTTGTAGTGGTTGTGGTTGTTGCTGTTGTACTTGTAGAAGGGCTCGTTGTTGTCGCTGTGGGCGTGGTAGTTTGAGATGTTGAAGCAGTAGTTCCGGTCGTAAGGCCAGTTGCTTCATCACCCTTAAATAATACGTACGCACCAATTGATGCTGTAGCGAGAACTGCTACAGAACCGATAACAACAAATATTTTATTCTGTGTATTCATAGTTTCTATTTTGCCCTAGTTTTCTGAAAATAACCTTAATAGTATACAGTCCGCTGAGTAATTAGACAAAGGCAACAGATTATGCTATGGTACTTTCACACAGTTCTCAAGAGAATGGAATACGTCTATGAACAAGACCATGAAGAAGGCTGGTGTACGCGTACTGAAGTCACGCCAAGTCAGCCTCAAGGAAATTCAAGCACGTGAGAGGCAAATAATAACCGCCGTGTCAAGAAGAGGTCTTACTACGTCGTAACTGATAAGCCGTCTCGATCCGGACATTCTGGCTATGAACTGGGCTGGAGCCAGCTCACCGGTCTGGTGATTGCTCGTCGCGTGGCACGTGGCGACATGTACTCCAACTACTATGTCGGAATACGGAGGGTGAATACGCTCCAAGTCGGCAAGACCCTCTGGTTGGAGCCTTGCAATTCCCTTGATTGGGATTCGTGGGAAAATCACGGTACGATTCTGAAGATCATGTCTGCGAAAAACAGGCTCACGAAAGATGTGATCAGACGCCACCTCTAGCCCCCGGCTCCCTTGCAGGCAAAATCGCCTCGGGAGACCGGGGCGATTTGCTTTTTTATAGAAGTTTTTATTACTTTTTGCTTCGTTTTTCGATAATATCCTGAGCAACGTTCGGTGGTACTTCCTCGTACGCAGCGAGCTCCATCGTGCTGGCAGCGCGACCTTGGCTCATTGAACGGATGTCACCAGTGTATCCAAACATGCTGGCAAGCGGCACCATAGCTTTGATAAGCTTTGCACCACCCATGAGATCTTCCATGGCATCGATACGACCACGACGTGAGTTGAGGTCTCCGATAATATCACCCATAAAGTCTTCAGGAGTTGTTACTTCGACGTGCATGACTGGCTCAAGGAGTACTGGTTTAGCAGCCCTGACGCCGTCTTTAGTTGCCAGAATACCAGCAAGTTTGAACGCAAGCTCAGAGGAGTCAACATCGTGATAACTACCGTCATAGAGAGCAGCCTTAACGTCAACTACTGGGTACCCTGCAATAACTCCGCCAGCGAGCGTCTCTTCGATACCAGCTTTCACAGCTGAGCGGTACTCAGCTGGAACGACACCACCTTTAATCTCGTCAGCAAATTCAAAGCCCTTACCTGGTTCATTTGGCTCAAAGCGAACCCAAACGTCACCGTATTGGCCACGACCACCGGATTGCTTGGCATGTTTGCCCTGGACTTGGCTGATACCACGGATCGTTTCACGGAAGGCAACTTGCGGCTCACCGACATTGGCCTCAACCTTAAATTCACGCTTCATGCGATCAACCAGGATTTCAAGGTGAAGTTCACCCATTCCTGACATAATCGTTTGTCCTGTTTCGTCATCAGTGTGAATACGGAATGTCGGATCTTCTTCAGCGAGTCGTTGCAAGGCAATCCCCATCTTCTCTTGGTCGGCCTTCGTCTTTGGCTCAACAGCAATTGAGACTGGTGGATCAGGGAAAGTAATGCTCTCGAGTGCAATTGGATGTGCGACATCACAAAGCGTGGCACCGGTCGTGATTTGCTTAAGACCAACAACAGCTGCGATGTCTCCAGCACAAATCTCATCAATATCTTCACGTTTATCAGCGTGCATACGAACGATACGGCCAACACGCTCCTTTTCACCAGAAGTGGTATTAAGAACGTAGCTACCGGCATTCAATTTACCGGAGTACACACGAACGAAAATCAATTTTCCAACAAATGGGTCAGTTGCAATCTTGAATGCGAGAGCGCTCATAGGCTCAGTGACATCTGGTTTACGAGAAATCTCGTCACCAGTCTTTGGATTCTTACCCCAGACTTCAGGGATATCGAGTGGGCTTGGAAGGTAGTCTGCCATGAGGTCGAGAACTTTTTCAACGATGACACCACGGCCATCACCACCGGTAACGAGGAAGAAGTCGCCTGCAAGCACACGCTTGCGCAGGGCAGCTTTTAGTTCGTCGATCGTAATAGCCTCTTCACCCTCATCGAAAAACTTCATCATGAGTGCATCATCGGCTTCAACGGCATTCTCCACAAGAAGCGAACGAGCATTTTTTGCACGCTCAAGCATATCGGCAGGAATCTCTTCCTGTACGAGTTCATGGTCAGCATAGTCTTTGTAGGTGTATGCTTTCATGTCGATCAAGTCAACAAGACCGTTGATATCTTTTTCAAATCCGATAGGAAGATGAATTGGAAAAGCATTTTTTGTCAGACGATTATGGATTGACTCGAGAGATTTATAGAAGTCACCACCAATTTGGTTAATCTTGTTGATGAAACAAATGCGAGGCACGCCGTACTTGTTAGCTTGGCGCCACACGGTTTCAGATTGCGCCTCAACGCCCATCTTACCGTCAAAGACCGTCACAGCACCGTCAAGCACACGGAGAGAACGCTCAACTTCGGCTGTAAAGTCGATGTGACCAGGAGTGTCGATGATGTTAATTTTGCAACCCTTCCAGAAACATGTCACAGCTGCGCTGGTAATTGTAATACCACGCTCTTTTTCCTGTGCCATCCAGTCAGTGGTTGCGCCATCGCCGTCACCACGCACTTCACCAATCTTGTGATTAATACCTGTGCGGTACAGGATACCTTCGGTTGTAGTTGTTTTACCGGCGTCAATATGCGCGATAATACCGACATTTCGGTAGTCTTTTAGGGGGACGTCTTTTGGCGTAGCCATAAATCTCTCGTGTCTTTCTTTGGTTAAATAATTTTAAGCACAAAAATAGTGCGTTCAACAAGCTATTATAACAGATTAATCTTAAAATCTGAAGTGGACGACTTCAGCAAGGTTAATATGTGCCTCGGCAGGCAAATCAGCACCTACGACACTAAAGACTCCAATGAGTCCGTTTTGATCTGAACTAAAAACATCAACAAATTCACCCTGGATTATATCGTCTACGACTTCTTCGCCTTGAGTAGTTACTATCTTTGTACCGGGTGATTGGATAGTTACTCTGCGTCCTCGGCCTAAAACGAAACTGAATAAATTTTCCACGATATCACGATTTATCTCTCCACTTTTAATCAAATCACTACCATGCCTCGCAACACCATGAAGAAAATCTATATGCCTAAGTGATGTAAATTCAAAATCATTTTGTGACGCTAAAGCACGTTCAAGGTCTTTTATGGCGTTAACGTACTGTGTTGCGCCCTCTCCGTATTGTGTAATTGTTTTATATAACTCCCTTCTCTGGTGATACAAATCAAGTTCTTTAATTATCAAAGTATCATCACTGTGAGCGGGGAAAATAATAGTCCTATTGATAGAAATTGCTGCCAACTGCGCGCCCGCGGCTGAAATTGTTGTCGTAAGTGTTTGAGGATCCTTGAGGAAGAACATTGTTTCAATATGTAATGCATCATCTTCGTATGTTGATGCATTCACACCGCAGCCATACAGGATTGCATCTTTTGTATCTATACCAAACGCATCGACTACCTGTAGAGGGGCACGTGTATCAAATTCAAAAGTTAGTAGACCCTCTTCTGTAGTTTGATGCATTGTTATTTGCTTCATAGATACTCCGCACGCAAGGAGAGCCATGGTGCCCAGTTCTGGGTAATCTTCAAAAAGCCTGTTCGCAATATCACGCTCCTCATTTAGTCGAGCATGTATCTCTCCCTCTGAAATTGCAATACCCCGAACTTCTCTCGCATGCTCACGAAATGTATTCAAGGCATGATTGGCTTCTTGCATTCGACCATACCGGTTATTTGTGACTGAACCCTGTGATATCTCACTCATATTCCCAGTATTATGTCACTAGTAACACTAAATCCAAAGCATAGGCTCTATTGTTATGCGGCTCGAAGCAACTCATTAACATAACTCACTTTTCTCCCTCGTATCAACCCAACACGACCGAGTTCGGTCACGAGCTCGCGAGGTGGCATCTCTTCAATCTCATCGAGAGATCGGAACATAAATTCAGGCAATACACTATCGCCTCGCTCAATCGCCTGGTCAAGTGCGATGGCATACGCATTCATGTATTTTCGTATCTGATCCGTAAAGTACCGCTCACCTATTTCGTCGTGAGGCCGAAGCATAATTAATGAGGGGTTAGATTCAATTGACTTTCTTCGCTGCGCAGCAAGTTTTTCGTTCTTTAGAACATTACGGCCAGTCTTAAACATCCGGGAGAAAATCTGGTACGACAGCATATACGCCTTCAGATGTTGCTCCATGTCCTCCATATCGGGTATTTCGGGCGTATGAGCAACATCATGAATCGTCATATGAAACATGCGCTGGATGTAAGCCTGATTTGTAGGTATTTCGCGAAATATCTTTGGTATCAATGAGCCATTGAAATTTTCCGGCTTATAATATGCGGCGTGATTGTACCAATGATGAAGATCTGGTCGAGTACGTTGATCACGAGGGTCATATCGCCATATATAATCCGGGTGAAATAACCCCCGAACCATTCTCACTGCTTCACTACCGAGAACAAACTTCCGATCATCTGTTGGAAGAGTTAATTTAACCACATCAGGATTAATTCCCACTACCTCAGATGATTCAAAACGCAGCCACTTTTGTGGATTATTCCACGCCTCAGGGGGCGGAAGATGAGTCGGCAATCCAGTAGGTAACTGAACCGCCTCGGCCATCTAGTCCCCTAACTCCATTTTTGTCTTCGTCATTACCTATATTTATACCGTAGCCTTAATGAGTTTGTAAATACTAACATGTAAAGGACGCACCTTGTGAGTGCGTCCTGGTGGTTAGTTGTAGAGGGAAACTTCGATGGTGCGGACACCGATCGCGAGCTGGGCCTGGAAGCGATGACGACCATCGCGGACCGTGTAGAATTCACCGCAGTTCTCGACAACGATAGGCGGAAAGTAGTCTCCGCAGTCGTAATCGTGAGCGTACTGGCGAATCTTGGCCTGGCTCAACTTACGAAGCTTCTTGGGATTGACGCGCACGATCGAAATGTCGATCATGCGGATCTCGCCATCCGGGCGAGCGTGAGCATCGCTGATCATCATGAGGGCTCCTTAACTAGGTTAGCCTCATGCTGATCACCTCCTTAATCTAGGCAACGTAACAAAATATATTATAGCATATTTATATATGAATTACAACGATTATTTTTGAGTAGCTATTGATCTAATGCGCGATAATGCGCATCCCGTATAGATTCAACTTTATACAGTGATGTAACGGGAATAATAAGACTTTGTTGTTGTCTGTTTGCTGGAGTCAGTTCAGCAACTTTTACTCCAATTTGCCAGCCGGAACCATCACCTTCTTGCGAAAAATCTTCAAGACATATACCTGTAATATTACCTATTTTTGACAATAACTCGGGCTTAAAAACTCGTGACCTCACTGGCCAGGTATTAAAAAACTCACCTGCCACGCTCATAGTATACGGTACGGTATCAAAGGCAAGCTTTCCCGCGAGATAAGTCTCAATAGCCTTAATGGTTTTTTCGTCAAGGTTTTCTAGATCATAACGATCAGCTTTGAGACTATGGAGCGCCATTATACGGTGTCCACTCTGATAAAACCTCGAAAGATCGTCAATTTTTGCATATAGTTTGGGATGGTATGTTTCGACAATTCGTTTTGCCTGCTCAATACTCATCTCTGTAAATTCAACAATCAAGCCCTCGTGCTCAAGCGCGAATGTCTCAGAATGCATGTCGTCAGGGCTATCTTCATCTTCAACCTCGGCCACGACTGTCAATAGTATCTGAGGATTATGCTCACTATCATCAGCAATAACCCGAAAGCCACGAAATTGTGCTTTTTGCCGGCTAAACGGCTTAAAGGATGTTGCAGGGATAATATCAAAAACACCTGAATCCGTAAGTTGAGGCTGTGGGTCAATGAGCTTTGGTAAACCACTCACGATAACTTCTTTTCCCCAACTACTAAGCTTCCTATTTAATTCTTTCGTAAATTTAACGGCGTCCTCGGTTGTCATGCTACCCTCGCTCAAAAGCTCAGATGCGCTTTTAGCAGCACCGACGCAGGCATAAATCTCAGGATCATTAACCACCGTTTCCATATCCGTATCAAATATAAAATCAAGAAACTTTGGGTCAATCTCTGGTACACTCATGGAGAGATTATATAATAATGTCATAAAAATGCAATATATTTGCTATTTAATATAAATCACCTGCCATGACGGCAGGTGATTTACGTTTGAGATATCAGTATTCTCTAGGTACGCGCAAAGTGAGCGAAGGCACGGTTCGCCTCAGCCATTCGGTGCGTATCTTCTTTTCTCTTGAAGGCTGCGCCTGCTTCATTGTAGGCGTCAACAATCTCAGCAGCGAGGCGTTCATGGTATGGCATACCAGAACGAGCACGTGCAGCTTGTACGAGCCACATGAAAGCGTAGTGCTGCTGACGGTGTCCCTGGATAGGGAATGGAATCTGGTAGTTTGCACCACCAACACGTCGGCTTTTCACTTCAAAATTAGGCTGGATGTTCTTGAAAGCTTTTTCGAACACTTCAAGAGGATCTTCGCTATTTAGTTTCTTAGCAGCACCCTCTAATGCGGCATACACAGCTGCTTCAGCAACGAGCTTTTTGCCGTTGAGCATGCTCTTATTAATAAGTCGCTGGACGAGCACTGACTGGTATCTGCGGTCAGGATTAATCTGACGTTGTAGCTTCTTGGTGACTTTACGTGGCATAAACTACTTCCCTTCCTTCTTCGCGCCATACTTGGAACGACCTTGTTTGCGTTTTGCAACACCCTGGAGGTCGAGAGCACCACGAACGATATGGTACCGCACACCTGGAAGATCCGGCACACGACCACCACGAACAAGCACTACGGCATGCTCTTGTAGGTTATGACCCTCTCCGCCAATATATGCCCATACTTCGTGGCCATTCGTTAAGCGAACGCGAGCCACCTTACGAAGTGCTGAGTTCGGTTTCTTTGGGGTTTTAGTCGTTACTTTGATACATACGCCACGCTTGAATGGTGACTGTTGTTCATAATAACGGCTCTTGAGTGCATTCTGTATACGACCAAGCGCTGGTGACTTGCTTTTCTGAGCAGCGGTCTTGCGAGGCTTACGTACCAATTGATTGATTGTTGGCATTTTTACTCCGTTAGCAAACATCTGTTTCGTTTATACGATCCATATGTTCTTGTCGTTTTGATAAATTGTATGCCTTTGTCGTGCTTGCTTAGGGCTGACGAGGGCGGTTTCACGGGTCTTCAGCAACGAATACCGTGCGTTCTTTTGTAAGAAGAGAGATTTGTACACATACTCTTCTCTGCTCCAAAAGAGGAAACTCGAGTGCTATTATAACAAACTTTTGCCAAATTGAAAACCCACCGCCTGAGACCGGCGACCGGAGACCGATGACGATCTCAGACGGTGGGTTCTCAAACAAATGGGTTTTGTGAGCGACTAGCCCTTCACGATCCTTGCAAGCTCGTTGAGGACTTCCAGGAACGATCGCGCATCATCAGCATCATCAGCGTCGAAGTACACACAGACATCATTGAGCTCCCAGACACTTCCGGAAGTAAGTGATGATGTGTGTCCGCCGCGATGCTCGGCTCGGGACTGCAAGGCACGCTGCGTCTCACCCTTGAGAAGCATGAGACGTGCCATGAACTTCAAATATCTCGAATGGCTGAAGTCGCTGAACGTCACATGGTAACGATCATCTTCGACATACAACCCTTCTCCGAGATATTCAGTGTCAACTGTCGTCTGAGTCATAGTTGCTCTTTTCTGACAGAGGAGAGGGTACTCCTATGTTTAATATTATATAATATATCAACGTATTTATTACTATCAATCTAAAAACCGCCCGATGAAAGGCGGTTTTTAGCGGAGTAACTGAAGAATTACATTTCTTCGAGTTCTTCATCCATGGCTTGGATCTTGTTTGATACAGCGCCAGTTCCAACAGGAATCTTGCGACCGATGATAACATTTTCCTTCAGTCCATAGAGGTCATCAACACGACCAGTGGTTGCAGCGTTGATAAGTACGCGAGTCGTATCCTGGAATGATGCGGCACTAAGCCAGCTATCGCTCCAGATAGAGACTTTTGTAATTCCAAGCAGTAACTGTGTGAATTGAGCAGGCTCTTTGCCTTCGCTTGTAAGCACGGTGTTTTGCTCGACAACCGCTGCTTTAGAGACAATATCGCCAGTCACAAATGTACTGTCACCTGGTTCTTCAATCTGAACTCGGCTAAACATCTGACGAACAATTACCTCAAGGTGCTTGTCGGCAACACGTTCACCCTGTGCAGCGTAGATACGCAGAATCTCGTTGATGATATAGCGCTGAGTTGCTTCAATACCACGAAGACGCATAACCGTATGGAGGTTGAGCGAACCATTTGAAAGACGCGCGCCAACTTCAATTTCATCACCATCTGCAACGGACAGTTGTTTGAAGCCTGGAATTTCGTAGCGAACAGGAGCCGTAGAGCCGCTCGTCACAATGAGTTCCTTCTTCGTTGTTTCAACGGTACCGTCGAATGGCGCAACAAGTGGACTTGATTCGTCTTCATTGCTTGCAAGCACGTCTCCGGCAGTCACATCAGTACCTGATTTGACTCTAACGATCTGGCCATCAAGTTTGATGCGCTCAACACGACCCTTGGTAGGTGTCACTTGAACGACATACTTATCACCGTCTTCCCAGACCTGTACTGTACCAGCAACTTCACTTAAGTAGGCTTCACCCTTTGGAGAACGGGCTTCAAAGAGCTCATCAACACGTGGAAGACCCTGTGTGATGTCATCGCCAGCGGCACCACCGGCATGGAACGTATTAAGTGTTAGCTGCGTACCTGGCTCACCGACAGACTGAGCAGCGATAACACCTACTGGCTGTGCAGGTTCAACAAGTTGACCTGTTGCCATATCAAGACCGTAGCTCATACGTGGTACACCGCGAAGATTGACAGCACTCAAGACGCTTTTAATCGTCACGTCAGCAATCTTATCATCAGCTTCGATAGCATCAGCGATATCACGCGTAATAAGCGTATCGGCAGCAATGTGACCTGGAACCTCTTTCGCAGTGAATCGACCAGTAATACGGTTAGCAAAATCAACCATTGTTTCTTCGGTTTCATTGCGGTAGATCGTATAACCAGGATCTTCGCCACCAGTCTCATCGTCAACCGTAAAGATATCCTGGCTTACATCGACAAGACGTCGCGTAAGGTACCCTGAGTCGGCTGTTTTAAGCGCCGTATCGATAAGTCCCTTACGAGTACCACGTGTCGCCACGAAGGCTTCGAGTGTCGAAAGACCCTTCTTGAAGCTTGAACGAATTGGGAGCTCGATTTCCTTACCAGTCGCGTCCACAACAACACCGATCATACCTGTTGCCCATTTGATGTTCGAGAGTGTGCCACGAGCGCCTGAGTCAACCATTACAGCGATAGAGGTATCTTCGTGTTTAATATGCTCAACAAGTACTTCGTCAATCTTTTTGTCAACATTACGCCACGTTTCAACAGTGAGACCATAGCGTTCGTCATTTGTAATAAGACCCTCTTCGTATTGTTCAGAAATCTTTGCGGCTCGTGTATCACCTTCGGCGATAATGCCTTTCAACTCAGGAACTTCGAAGTAGTCTGTCATACCAGTTGAAACAGATGAAGCGGTTGCATATTTGAGAGCAATTGTCTTGATCTCGTCGGCTGTTGCAGCAGTTTGAACGTGCGTGTAGGTTGCAAAGATACGTGCCAATACTTTTTGCAGGGCTTTCTTACTCATAACTTCTTCAGTGTATGGAAAGTCTTCTGGAAGCGACTCATTAAAGAGTGCGCGGCCGAGAGTAGTATTACGAACTTGACCCTTAGCTGAGACACGGATCGGTGACTGCAATTTGATTGCACCATGGTCAAACGCCAAGACAGCTTCTGCAACTGAACCAAATGGACGTACCGTTGCTGTTTGAGCACTCGGTTTTGCGTACGTAAGGTAGTAACACCCAAGCACGATGTCTTGTGCGATATTGAGCACTGGTGATCCATCTGATGGCTTCAGGAGGTTATTTGTCGCGCTCATGAGCTCACGAGCTTCTTTTTGTGCGGCCTCAGAAAGTGGCAAGTGAACAGCCATCTGGTCACCGTCAAAGTCAGCGTTGAAGCCCTTACAGACGAGTGGATGAAGCTGAATTGCCTTGCCTTCGATAAGCTTTGGCTGGAATGCTTGGATCGACAAACGGTGAAGCGTTGGAGCACGGTTAAGGAGGACGTATTTACCCTCAATAACAGAGTCAAGCGCGTCCCAGACAATACTTTCGCCCGCTTCGATGAGTCGTGTTGCTGAACGAATATTGTGTGCGTATTCACGCTGCAATAACCAGCTAACAACAAACGGCTTGAAGAGTTCTAGTGCCATCTGTTTTGGTAGACCGCATTGCTCGATAGTCAATTCAGGACCAGCCACGATAACGGAACGTCCTGAGTAATCAACGCGCTTTCCGAGCAGGTTCTGGCGGAAGCGACCTTGCTTGCCTTTTAGCATATCACTGAGAGACTTGAGGCGGCGCCTGCCACCAACTGCGCTCACAGCACGGCCACCACGGGCAGCGGAGTTATCGATAAGTGCATCTACTGCTTCTTGAAGCATACGCATCTCATTGCGTCGAATCACTTCTGGCGCGTTGAGGTCGATGAGTTTCTTGAGGCGGTTGTTGCGGTTGATAACACGGCGATAAAGGTCATTGAGGTCACTAGTTGCAAAACGACCACCGGTCAATTGCACCATCGGACGAAGATCTGGTGGAATAACTGGCAAAACAGAGATACACATACTCTCTGGCTTAATACCAGCTCGATCCATACCCTCAAGTACCTTAAGTCGCTTCATGAGTTTCTTCTTGCGCTGACCCTTAGCAGTTTCAACTTCTTCGCTCAACTCTTTAATAAGCTCAGGAAGGTTGATTTGCTTGAGTAGCTTCTCAAGAGATTGACCACCCATACCGACTGAGATAATCTCAGCGTATTCATCAGGAAGATTACGGTAATCGTTTTCACTAAGTAGCGCGCACTTTACAAGGCTGTCGAGTTGTGACTTCTTCAAGAGGTAATTATCATTAAGATCCTCAAGTTCACGCGTCTGCTCGGCAGCGAGTTTCTTTACGTCAGCATCTTCTGCTTCAGCCGCTTTTTCAAAGCGAATTTTAATCGCTGCTTTACCGGCTTCGAGTTCAGCTTCCGCATCTGCGAGGAACTGGTCACGCTTCTCAATATCAACATTTTCAATCACATAGCTGGCGAAATATGTCACTCTTTCAAGAGCGCGAACAGGAATACCAAGTAGGAGTCCCATAGCACTTGGAACGCCACGCATAAACCAGATATGCGCAACAGGTGCTGCGAGCTGGATATGCGCCATTCGTTCGCGACGAACGATACTCTTGGTGACAATTTCGCCGTTTTTATCGACTGCCGCTTCACGAGAGCGTACACCCTTAAGCTTCGCGTCGTGCGGGTTGATATCCTTGACTGGCCCGAAGATTCGTTCACAGAACAAACCGTCGCGCTCAGGTTTTTGAGTTCGGTAGTTGATGGTTTCTGGTTTTGTAACTTCGCCATAACTCCATTTCAGGACGTCTTCAGCACTGGCAACAGCCAGGCGGACGGCGTCGAAGTCAGCAATATCGGTATCTGTAGCTAAACGTGCCATACTATGCCTCCCCTCCTTCTGTTTCCGTTTCAAATTCTTCCGCAGTTTCAATACTCATGCCGTCATCAAGTTCAATTTCACCAAATTCATCAGCTTCATCTCCGACAGTCTCTTCATTGACTGCCTCGAGTGATTCAACTTCGATTGGCATATCGTTTTCGATATCACCCGCAATAACAACTTCGGCATCAATCGCTTCGGCTGTCCCGTTTTCGACAAGATCAACACGAAGACCAAGTCCTTGAAGTTCTTTCACGAGGACATTGAAGCTTTCTGGAATTTTTGGACCAGTGATAACTTCATTCTTAATGATGCTTTCGTATGCTTTTGCACGACCATAGACGTCATCAGATTTAATCGTGAGCATTTCCTGGAGAGTTGTGGCAGCGCCATATGCTTCCAGCGCCCACACTTCCATCTCTCCAAAGCGTTGACCACCGTTTTGAGCCTTACCACCAAGTGGCTGCTGGGTCACCATCGCGTATGGCCCGATTGAGCGCGCGTGAATCTTATCGGCAATCATGTGATGAAGCTTGATGATGTACATATTTCCAACGGCTGTTTTTTCTTGGAATGCTTCGCCTGTACGGCCGTCAAACAACTGCACTTTACCGTCTCGAGGATATCCTGCTTTTTCAAGTTCGTCCTGAATTGTTTCAATCGCAACGCCGTTAAATGGTTGGGTTGCAACCTTGTAGCCAAGTGCTCTGGCAGCCATACCGAGGTGAGTCTCGAACAACTGTCCGAGGTTCATGCGTGATGGGACGCCGAGCGGGTTCAAGATAACATCTACTGGGCTACCGTCTTCCATGAAAGGCATATCTTCGACAGGAAGTATACGGGCAACAACACCCTTGTTACCATGGCGGCCAGCTAACTTGTCTCCGACAGCAACTTTACGGAGCTGTGCGACGTAAATCTGGATCTGCATAAGAACGCCAGCTTTGAGCTCATGGCCGTTTTCGCGGGTAAATACCTTAACGCCAACGACTTTACCGGTGTTTGTATGTCCCATGCGCTGTGATGTATCACGCACATCTTTGGCTTTTTCGCCGAAGATAGCACGAAGAAGGCGCTCCTCACTAGAGAGTTCCTGTTCACCCTTTGGCGTAATCTTTCCAACTAGCACGTCACCAGCTTTCACTTCTGCACCGACACGAACAATACCGCTGTCGTCAAGATGACGGAGGCTTTCTTCGCTCACGTTCGGGATATCACGGGTAACGATTTCAGGTCCGAGTTTTGTTTCTCGAACTTCTACCATGTAATCCTTGATATTGATACTGGTGAGTTCGTCATCGCTCACAAGTCGACTTGAGAGGATGATAGAGTCATCCATGTTATATCCACCCCAAGGCATGAAGGCGACGATAAGGTCACGTCCAAGCGCAAGTTCACCGTCGGCGATTGATGCGCCTTCGATGATAACATCACCTTTTTTCACCTTATCACCACGCTCAACAACGACTTTTTGGTTGATCGAACGACCATCATTGCTTTGCTGGAAGTGAATTGGCTCATAGATCTTCACGTCTTTTGCAGAGTACTGCACTCGAATTTCATCACCATCAGCTTTGACGATTTCGCCATCAGCTTCTGCGACAACAATCTGAGAAGTGTTTCGAGCAATTTCCGCTTCAACGCCTGTTCCAACGATTGGACTTGCCGTCTTAACGAGCGGAACTGCTTGACGTTGCATGTTTGAGCCTGTAAGGTTACGGTCGATACGGTTTTTCTCAACAAACGGCACAAGTGCGGCAGTTGTACCAATTACTTGCATCTTGCTGGCATCCATGAAGGTCACTTCATCAGCATCGACTTCGCTTGGCTTGAGGTTCTTACGAGCACTCACGCGAGTTTCAGTAAATTTACCGTCTTTGACGATATTACCGGCTTCGGCAATAACTTCTTTTAGCTCTTGTGCGGCATCAAGGTAGACAACTTCATCGGTTACTTTACCGTTTTTAACCTTGCGGTATGGAGCTTCGATAAATCCGTACTCGTTAATACGTGCGTAGCTCGCAAGGTTAAGTACGAGGCCGATATTTCCACCTTCTGGCGTCTCGATGATATCGACACGGCTGTAGTGAGTTGGGTGGGCATCACGGACTTCGAGACCAGCGCGTTCACGGCTCAGTCCACCAGGACCCATCGAACTAAGGCGTCGCTTATGGGACAATTCGCTCATTGGGTTGGTTTGATCCATGAACTGCGATAGCTGAGAGCTTGCAAAGAATTCGCGAACAGCAGCAACAACTGGACGGGCATTGATAAGCTGACCAGGAGTAACGTGTTCAATATCACTAACACTCATACGGTCTTTAGCGTTGCGGTCCATACGGAGCATACCGATACGGAACTGGCGGGCAACGAGTTCGCCAACGAGTTTAATACGACGGTTTGAAAGCGCGTCGATGTCATCAGCTGGTTCTTGTGTGTTATTGAGTCGAATAATTTCCTTGACGATAGCAACGAGGTCCTCGAGGCGCATAACGCGGTTTTCGGCGACGTTAGCAACATCAAGTCCAAGGCGCTGGTTCATCTTGTAGCGACCAACACGACTGAGGTCAAAGCGCTTGTAATCAAAGAACATACGCTCAATCATTGTCCGCGCATTTTCAACAGTCACGAGATCACCTGGTCGGAGGCGGCGATATACTTCGATCAACGCTTCGTTTGAACCCTTGGCGGGGTCTTTCTCGAAAGTTGCATCAAGATAATTCACAGCACCCGTATCAACATCTTTAAAGAGTTCTTTGATGCTCGTGTGAGTTGCGTATCCCAGTGCTCGCAGGAGCGTTGTAACAGCGATCTTACGACGGCGATCAATCTTCACGTAGATTGCACCATTGGTTGCTGTCTCAAATTCAAGCCAGGCACCACGACCAGGAATAAGTTTCGCACCATAGTAACCACGTCCGTCGTGGTTGTCTGAAGTGAAGAAAATACCACTTGAGCGGATAAGCTGGCTCACAACAACGCGCTCAGCGCCATTGATAACAAATGACCCGCGCTCAGTCATCCATGGATAATCGCCAAGATAGATTTCACTCTCTTTGACTTCACCGGTAACTTTATTTGTAAGCTCAACAGTCGCCTTAAGAGGTGCTTCGAAGCTGACATTGTTTTCGTGTGCATCTTTTTCGGTCGTTTTTGGATCTTCAAAATGATAATCCTTAAAACGTAACTCCAGTTTCTGACCGGTATAGTCTTCAATTGGGTTGATTTCAGCGAAAATTTCGCTCAGGCCGGTATCAACGAACTCTTTCCAAGAGTCTAGCTGATGGGCAATTAAGTTTGGCAACTCCAAAACCTTGTCTTCTTTGTTGAAAAAGACTCGTTTTGACGCTGCTTTGGTTCCAGTTTTAGCCATAAAACTGATGCTCCTCGCATTGTAATTTAGGGGTTGATAGTGTGTACGGCGCCGAAGTCACACTGTTTCTGGGTACTGACACGCGAAAACGCCCCGCCAAAGGCGTGCGTGTACAACATACCCAAATTAACTGATCTTCATTAGGATCAAGTATGCGCTTTTAAGATAGAGCTGTCAAGTATTTTCTTGGTAATTTATGACGCTTTTTCGACAATCAAGTCAGCCAGTCCGTATTTCACCGCTTCCTCAGCTCCCAACCAAAAATCTCGCTCCATATCAGCGGCAATCTTCTCGCGTTTTTGACCGGTTCGCTCGGTCATGATATCAATCAGCTTATTTTTGAGCAGCAACCCCTCTTTGAGGCTGATTTCTTGGTCAGTGATTTGTCCTTGCAATCCTCCGTGTGGCTGATGCATCATCACACGAGAGTTAGGCAACATGTAGCGTTTCCCTTTTGCACCGTTTGCGAGGAGCACGGCACCAAAACTTGCTTGAAGACCTATGCCGTAGGTCGCAACATCTGGCTTGATAAAGTTCATCGTATCGATGATTGCGAGACCATCGTAGACACTCCCGCCTGGACTATTGATATAGAGCGAGATATCTTTTTTTGGATCCTCATAGGCGAGATGCAATAGCTGCGCGATAACGATATTGGCGGTATGCTCGTTGACTTCTTCACCAAGAAAGATAATTCGCTCCTTGAGTAGTCGTGAATAGATATCGAAGGCACGCTCTCCATCGTAGTTTTTTTCAATAACAGTCGGGACCAAATAATTCTTCATATAATTTCTCCTCCGTAAAACGCTACATCTAGTGTATAAAACATATTAGCACTCGTCAAGTGCGAGTGCTAATATGTTAGCTATATGCTATTGATATATTTTGTATATTATGCTATTATACTAATAATTACTCATCCGATCGGAAGGAAATATCGTGAGTAGTCGTACCAAGGGCGTCATGAAGCGCTCAGGGATCATTCTGGCAGTGGTGGTGTATGCCATCTTGTCAGTCAAGACATTTGCATACGACCAGTCCCATTCACCGACGAAGACCTGGTGGTTGCCGGAAGTCAGTATTGGTAATTGGATTACCGCTACTGTCGTAGGACCTTTTGCGGGAGCTTTCGTAGCCTTCATGACATGTGGCGTTATCCTCATCGCATGGTTTTTCATCGCCATTCTCATGATGACACCGCCATGGCTATGGAAGTGGATCAGTACTGGTAAATGGTCGGCTTTCTGGGTAGGTCACGAGTTACTTCACAGACTAGTGACTGCACCTGTTGATGACGTGAACTCTGAAGATCCTTCTTCCACTGAGTCTCATGAGCCTCAGCCAGCTGAGATCGAGGTCACACAGGTTGAGATCAACGCGCTCAACAACGAACCCATCAACCCAGAGATGGACAAGCCCAAGCCCTTCGAGCCCTACATAGTCACACCCAAGTGACACTACAAGTCCCCGTCACCGACTAGCAGGCAAAACGCCTCGTCGGGATGACGGGGCGTTTGCTTATATTGAGGAAATAATACTGGGATGCTCCGCGCGATTGCGAGCATCTATCGATCGTTCTTGTCGAAGTAGGGTTTCGCCCGTAAAAGCAGCGTGAAAAAACCTAACCAGGCTGTATATCCCATCAGAACACAGAGTGCTGAATGGATAAGAAGTCCTGTAAGCATAAGACCAAGACTCACAACAAGGGTTGCAAGGATGGTCTTCAAGAAAAAATCATCTCGCGATTTGAAACGGGAAAGAAACTTTTCAAACATGTACACTCCTTTGACTTGATCGCGCGGAGTGACTTATTTATACCATAATTAGCTGTTAAGTTCTACGAGTCGATCGACAGTCTTCTCGGTCATCACCCTGTTTGCGAGATCGCGACGCGCTTCAGGAGTATCAAATTGATCTTTCATGTTTGGGTACTGAGCTATCATCTCAGCATGACGCGCATCAAGCTCATCTTTACTTGGCAAGACTTTCTCAACCTTTGAAAGTTCGGCGAGAACAAGCCCAGCTTGAACACGCTGTTCAGCCGCCACACGAATCTCCTTCGTTATCAACTCATCAACATCCTTAAAGCCTCGTTGTTCGGCATATTGCGCAAGCGTCATACCACGGTACGAAAGATTCTGTGTCAGATCTTGTTCAATCGAACGAAGCTGATCTTCAACAAGAATTTCAGGAACCGGCACTTTACTTACCCCAACAAGCGCGCCAACGAGGTCGTCTTTGTACTGATTATCATTTACCCGTTCTTTTTGGGCGGTCAATTCTCGGCGGATATCCTCAAGCAGTTCAGCAACAGATTCAAATGGTCCGACTTTCTTTGCAAGCTCGTCAGTAAGTTCAGGTTTTACAACCTCAGTAATCTTATTGAGCGTAACCGTAAAGACAACGTCAGCGCCCTTGAGATGCTCTGCCTGGTAATCTTTAGGAAACGTCAGTGGTACGTCAAACGTATCGCCAACCTTATGTCCAACAATTGCTGGTTCAAAGCCCGGAATGAATGTATTAGAACCTAGGACAAGCGCATAGTCTGTAGCAGTACCGCCATCAAAGGCTTCATTATCTTTTTTACCAACAAAATCGATCGTAACCTCATCGCTATCCTGTGCCTTACGGGTTACTTCTTTCTTCTCGGCCATATTAGTCCGTAATCGTTCAACAACCTCGTCAATCTCTTTTTGTTCGAGCTGGACCTTCTCGCGCTTCACCTTGAGATTTTTATAGTTTCCTAGTTTAATCTCAGGCACTATGTCGATTGTTGCCTCGAACTCGAGGGTGTCGTACGGAACAAATTTCTTAACCTCTATCTTGGGCTGGTCAAGAATTCTTAGCTCTTCGGCTACCGCTACTTCGTTAAGAAGATGGTTGATAGCGTGCTCAACAACTTCATTGGCAAGAAGATTAGCATCAATATTCTTCTCAGCAACATGCGCAGGTACATGCCCCTTACGAAAACCGGCGACCTTAACTTCTTTTGCAAGATGTTTGAGGGCATGTTGTTTTGCTTCTTCAATTTCTTGAGCAGTTCCAGTAACGTGTAGATGAACCTGGGTATCGGATAATTTCTTGAGAGTATGTTTCATAGATATCCATTCTAACAGATGGAAAAATGTAATGCGACCATAACCACTTCCCAAATAGGCAATACTTGTCTACTTAGGAAGTGGGGACAAAGAAAAGACGCGTCACCCACCCGTTTAGCGTTTCATCCGAACTCTCAGTTGGGATTCGAGGCTTCGTACTTGCGGTACAGATAGTGACTGTACGGGTTCGCAAACATCCCCACAAACCCAAATATCAACATCGGCGTAAGTAGTTGACGCCCCCTAAGCACTTCGGAAGGCGGCATGCTGAACATGTACAGAGTCATTCCCCAGAGAAATGCCGTGTAGCCAAGCAGTGTCAACGCCATGTGGTGCGCGATGCGCGTACTTGCCAACGCGCCACGCCGCATCTCAAACCTTGCCCATCCCCACGGAATCACTACCGCCGCAACCACACCGATAGTTAGCACACATGCGTCAGTCGCGACATCGAATTCAAACATGTCTTTCCTTTGTCCGGTACCGAGATAGTATCTCGACACGATGAATGTGGGCTAATGAGGCCCGCGCACTCGAATTAGTATATATGTTATAGCATATTATGGTATTTTAGTCTATTTATTTCTATAAATAACTAAGTATGAGTACCCTTAAGAAGTTGCAGAGCTATAATTAGTGTGAGACTAAGCAGGGATAAGCTTCCTTCTCATCGTTCGTAGCATGCTACTCCTTCGTGGTCCTTCCACGACCTGCGCAACCGTTGTACCACCAATACCCCGGCACGCTTCGGCTTGCGTTGCTATAAGTGCATCCATCTTTGGTGGTACGAGCTTTTCAGGCAGAGCCACTCGAGCGAGAAATGGACATAATGTCGCCACAGGTGACTCTTTCACCTCATTCAGCTTCCCCTGCCAGCAATCATCACATGCGTCAGGTATTTGTACCCTCATACTGCCTCCTTTTTACAAAAAAATAAGCCCCTTTCGGAGCTTATTCTTCGCTTTGTATTAGCTTTTTCATTAAAACTATTCTGCCATACGATACACAAACGTGCAAGATATTGGTACTAATTACTGCCAACACTACTCTCTATTTTCGAGTTAATTGAAAAACATAGAGTAGGGCCGGAGCCCCGTGATCTCAGGTTGATATATCTTTCTTGACACCCAGACTGACGGTGAGAGTGAATAGTGCGCAGCCCACCAAAATTGTGATAGCCTGAATAAGACCATAGGTGAGCTTCTGCTCATTGTATGCGATACCAATGAGAGAGATAGCGATTCCCACCCCTGCTATCCACATAATAACAAGACTCACGAAGCGCTGTCGCTTCTTGTTATTCACGAACAGACCAATGAGAACTCCTATACCGGCGGCAATTACTACCCAGCCGAAGCCTGAGACTATATACCCAGCAACGTCCACGGGGACTCCTTCGTTCTCGCGAGCCTAAAGCTCAGCGCGATCCTTTACATAACGTCTGTCATGTAACAAAATAGTTATACCATAATACGTCTACACCTGAAAGTCAGCGGTCTAGAATTCGTCTTTGTCGTGCTTGCGGCGATAATCCCGTACCATTGTCACGATACGCTCAACACTCGCCTCTGTCTCTGTTTCCGTCGCAATATCCTTAAGGCGGTAGGTCTCATTTGAAACCTCTTGCTCACCAATAAACAGTAAATACGGCACATTTATCTTCACGGCTGATTTAATCTGCTTGTCAATCTTGCGTCCTGATATATCGACTGCAACATTAACCCCTTCTTTTCGAAGTGAGGCCGCAACTTTTTCAGCTGCTCGCAGTGTGTCGCCCAGAACAATAACAAAGATATCAGTTGTTGAAACTAGTTTAGGAAGCAATTCGTGAGACCTGAGAAAATCTTCTGTCGTTGTAGCACCAGGTGCCATACCAACCGTCGGTACTGGTTGTCCGCCAAAGAGGCCCACAAGGCCATCGTAGCGCCCCCCGCCAAACATCGCGCGGTTATTATCGGGGTGATTATCGAAGACCTCAAACACCATGCCAGTGTAATAATCAAATCCTCGCATCAGCGAGATATCAAATTTTGCATTGGTAATATTTGACTCAGATAGGAGCGTAAACAACTGCTGTATATCCTTCACGGCATCACTATCGGTAATTTCCTTTGGTAATTCCGCCATAGACGTGGCGCTGACAAGTTTCGCAATCTTACGAAGACCTGTCTCAGCCGCATCGTCACCAAAGATATCAACCGCTTGATCACGGAATTGCTCGTGAGTAATCTTGTCCTTGCGATCAAACAGCTTAATCATAAGCTGCGCCTGGACAGCGTCCAGCTTCAGGTATTCCGCCATCATGAAATTGATAAGATCACGGTTATTAACTCGGATCGTATACATCTTATGAGTCGCGCCGAAAGCTCGCATAATCGCGTCGGCCATACGAATAATCTCGGCATCCGCCTCGATACCCGCCACGCCAAAGACATCAGCGTTAAGCTGCCAAAATTCACGTTCACGGCCTCGTTGTGGTCGTTCGTAGCGCATAAAGTTCGCGATATTGTAAAGACGAGCTGGATACCCAAGTTCTTGCTGGCGGGCTGCCACCATACGGGAAATTGTCGGGGTCATCTCTGGTCGGATTGCAACATTGCGGCCGCCACGGTCCGTAAATTGGTAGGTCTGGTCACTGACGAGCTCTTGGCCTGATTTGGCAGCATACACCTCGAGCGGCTCAAGGAGCGGCGCACCGTATTCTTCGTACCCAAAACTCTCGGCGACATTTCGCCAGGTTGAAAAGATATAATTTTGGACACGTTTATCATCCGGATACAGATCACGCGTGCCTTTATAGCCTTGGGTGGAAAGTGTTGCCATAGTATGCGTATTGTCTCATCATTTCCCTATAAACGCAAGCATAAAGACAATTGAAAACTCCTCCGCGAAATTCTTGGAGGAGAGGGTGGGTGCCCGAGGGGTGACGAGGATCTTACGCATTATTTGCGTAAAACCGCCGTCACCCACTCGGGTGGTGGTCTGTGGACAAGACCAGGTGTCTTCGAGAATCCCAGCGGGTAATCTCGTTGCTCCGTAGACACACTATTGGGACGGAGGATCTCTGCTTGTAGGCGGGCTAGTTGGACTCGTACGACAGGAGGCGTGTCACGGCCTTGTCAATCCTTTCGCATTTCTCCGCCGGCCAACGATGGCCAGGTGTATTCCCCGGCTGGACCGGAGCCAAACACCATAACCCAATCGTGCATAGGCCCACTACAGAAGCATATTCTCTAGCCGGTGCTCCGCCGGTCCAATGCTTGCGCATCGGCAGTTTAGAGATTTTTTCCACTGACGAATGACCGTTTTGACGAACGATCGGTCCTCATCCAACATCCACAGATCCCAGCGTACGATGCCGGAGAACGTGAATGTCACCCGACACCGCGCTGATCAGGCAGCGATGTTGTGAAATATATACTATACCTTTGTTTACGGAGTGTCAATAGTTATTTATAAAATTATTCTAATCGCTGTCGCAGCCATTCGTACATGGCAATCCCGGCGGCAACGCCAACATTAAGAGAGCGAGTAGAACCAAGTTGCTCAATACTCACAATCGTATCAGCAACAGAGAGTAATTCTTCGGATATCCCTGTCCCTTCCGAACCAAAGATAAGCACCGTTCCCTTCGGAAATGTCATCGTATGGAGTGGTATGGAGTCGGTGTTATTTTCTATCACAATCAAGGACTTTTCACGACTTTTCACAGTTTTCACGAAGCTTTTCACGCTCTCGTGGTATTCAACCGTCAGGTATTTATCTGTCATCATCGCTCCGCGCTTATTCCACTGTTTGCGGCCGATCACATGCACACGTCGAACACCAAAGGCATTTGCGCTCCGCACAATCGTGCCCATATTGAAATCACGTTCGAGGTTCTCTATAGCGATTTCAAGCTCTACCCCTCGGGCATCGAGCGCCGAGACAATCTCCTCATGAGGTAGTCCTTTAAATTCATCACTCACATTTCGTGCGTCTTCCATATAGGGGTATTATACTAGAGTTATGACAGAACACACTTTTGAACCAACCCCTGAAAAACCATTTGGCCCAGAGAATCTAAACTCATTTCCGATGTATGTGCAATTTGCACTTGATGGTGTCGAAGCACCAGAAGCATCGGAGGACGATCTCTACGGGCTAACCGAGCGAAGTGCAGGCCTAGAAGCGTTGAAAGCATCACTGGACAATACAACCAGGGAAAAGCTTGATGCATTCTATGAAGATGCAGAAAATCCAGAGACCAAACAGTACCTCGTAGACCTCCTCAAAAAGGTCGCCGATACTCTCAGAGCCCAAGACATGCCGGATGATGAAATCGCTCGACAAGTTTATCTGCTGTGTAAGTAAATTAAATTTCCTGCAGACAATTTATAGCAACGCAAAACCCGGCCATGAAGACCGGGTTTTGCGTTGGTGCGCGAGAGAGGACTTGGTCACGTTCCGCGACCCCCGAACTTCGCGATTGAAAGCACAGCTTTCATCGGAAGATTCGTTTCCGAACTGCCACTGGCAGTTCTCACCTCCACGCC
>JAPUFB010000003.1 GCA_027492255.1 Candidatus Saccharimonadota bacterium
CGCCTAGGTTATCTAGTCCTACTAGAGTTCTATAATCGTCCCTTATGCCCAGCCAAATCAAAACCCTCTGCGGCTGCAGGGGGTTTTGATTTGGCGTTACTCTTTTTTCCGTATACTTTTTGCGATGTCTTTGATGTTTAGTGAGTTATAGCCAAGCAATGAGAGTGTGAGGAAATTATAACTAAGCCATACGATATTTGCAGTTACAAGCCATAGTGTACTTGTCGTAACAATAAACTGCCCTAACTCACCAGTGCTATCCGCGAGACCTAGTGACCAAATTGAGATAAGCACCCACCATAGAGGTGCAAGGACCGCAAATGCACCGCTAAAAATATTTGCCGCAAATGATAAGCGAAGGCGCAATAGAAACGGTATTGCAAACAGCTCGCTCAGGAGTATGCTTGCGGCAACATAGCCAGCCCAACCTGAGCCACCCGGCAAAACAGTATCAAGAATTTGAACGAAACTATCAATTCTCACTAGGTGAATAGTCACGAGCACTACAAGAACAAGTGCGGCGATTTTACCCATGAGTGGCGCCTTTTTATTGAGAACTTTTGGTGGATCAACCGTATGCACGAAATGTATTTTCATGCGTATGATTATACCTTTTCCAACTGCTTTTCGCGATATTGTTGTAGTTTTGTGTCAAAATGCTTGTGCTTTTTTAAAAAGCGGTATACAGTTAGTTTTAAGCGAATTCACAAAAACAAAAATTGACAAAATCTCTACGTGTAGTTCGCCTACACCACAACAAAACATTCTCAGCCCATGCCCGCACTACGCAGGAATGGGCTTTGACGGTTTTATGAAAAAATACTATGCTGAAGCTATAATTTACAAGGAGAACACATGAAAAAACACAGTAAGTCAGCTTCTAGGATCGTCAATCTCATCCTTACCGCGATCGGTCTTGCGATGGGTGTAGCAGTTGCAGTTCTCGGGTTTCTAGGAAATCTCGACTCACAGACAGGATTTATGCTTCTTGGAGTCGGTGTTGCCTCAATAGGTATCGTTCTTCTCGATCATGAGGATCGATAAACTGCTCGCTATACCGCTTTTTTAGAGTGTTTTTTTCGCCATTTGTCGATTTCAGCGTGATTGCCACTAAGCAGTACATCCGGCACTTTTCGACCATTCCACTCCTCAGGCCGAGTGTATTGAGGGAATTCCAGCGTTTCCCCATCGGAGAAACTTTCAATCGCGGCACTATTTTCGCCGCCAAGTACTCCAGGTATCAAACGCACGATACTATCGATAATCGTCATCGCTGGTAATTCTCCACCCGTAAGAACATAGTCTCCTACACTTATTTCCTCATCGACCAGCTCGAGAATTCTCTCGTCGTAGCCTTCATAGCGGCCGCAGATGAAGATATAGCCCTGATCCATATCAGCATACGTTTTTGCTATACTTTGCTTCCAGCGCGTACCGCGTGGGGTCATAAGCAGGACTTTTGCAGTCGGGTCGTTTTCTTTTGCTTGTTTAACCGCATTCCAGAGCGGTTCGATCATAAGCAGCATACCGTCACCACCGCCGTACGGAGTATCATCAACCGTGCGACGCGGGCCAAGACCAAAATCACGTAAATTAACTGTTTCAAGTTTCACGATGTCGTCTTTTTGCGCCTTCCACATCATGGAATTTTCAAACACACCCGTAAACATCTCAGGAAACAGTGTAATAACTTGAAACTTTTTCATCCCCACTACTGTAGCAAGTATTGACTTATTTGTCTATATTTGTTATAATGTATTTAATCGCCCTGCTCATAGAGAGGAAAAACACCATGGCAGCAGACGAGGACGACGAGGAAGATTTCACACCTGTAGCTCCACCAGAGCCGCACTGGAAGCAAGCATCCCAGCCCGATCCCCCCGATCCCGACCGCATCGTGACAGCGTGGCTGTACCGGGCAGTTGCGGGTGTCGACCAATACGGAAAGCCGGAGGACGCTAACTATCGTCTACTAGGATTAGTGACGATGCCCCTAAGTCAGATCGAGACGACACTGAGATCGCCAGATGGCATATTCATCGGTAATAACTTCCTTGTCATGTCACGGCTCGTCGCGCACATCACGTTTGAAGAGACACTGCGCTGACCCACCGAAAAGAACTCGCCGAATTGGCTCAAGCTGGTAGAGACGTAAGTCTCCTGGCTGATCAAACAGCCAATCCAGCTTGAGCCATTTCGGTGGTTCTTTTTATTATCACATACGACGATCCCTTACTATTGACTTGCTTATATATTTTTGTTATAATATGCACAACTTGTCACGCAGAGACTATGTGCGCGATCAAGCGCACACTGAAAGGATAGTCATGTCCGCCGTTATTCGCGGTATCATACTCGCGGGGGGAATCATCACAGGCCTTCTCTTCGTCCTCGCATCGATCGTACTAGGAGACCCCAGGCTCTTGCTCGAAGGCGCCCTTCTCATGGGTTTATCTGGTATGAACCTACAGGCGATACATCTTGAGACCGAGGTCAAAAAGATCCGAGAAGAACTGCAAGTCCTCACCCATAAGACAACCGAGGAGATGTAATGTCAGAAGAGCCGTTTGGCGTCAAGGACTACCTTGATGAGATGATGCAGGCCAGAACCGGCGTAGATCCGACAGACCCTGCAGGCTGGACTCAGCCGCCGCCGAAGATCGAGAAGTTCACCATCTTCGCAGGGACAGACAACTACGCGAAGATGATGGTGACCCTCGAAGACCTCATGAATGCGGTTCGTGACCCCGAGACCTTCTTCGTAGTCGAAGACAAGGATCCGGAACGCGATAGCAATTCATGGGTAGTGTCGCGTCACATCACCGATTTCCAGGAAGGTTGGGACAGCGATTACGAATAAGCCCCACTAGTCCACCGAAAAGAACTCGCCGAATTGGCTCAAGCTGGTAGAGACGTAAGTCTCCTGGCTGACGAAACAGCCAATCCAGCTTGAGCCATTTCGGTGGTTCTTTTTTATATGAGAGATTTATGTATTTGATTTTGTAAGAATTGACTTTATATCGATAATTTGCTATAATATATATTATGTCACAGTGTTTGTGTGACTTTCCTTGAGGGGGGATAATGAACAAACGGCTCGCACTTGCCGATCTTCTTTCACTGATCGACCAGGTGTATTTCCAGCTCGTGAGCACAAAGACACCACGAACGGATTCCTGGTATGAAGAGACTGAATTTCGCAAGGAAGCTGGCAAAAGGCATGCAAGGCTCAACAAGCTGTACGTGCGCTGCCAGCAAGCTCCTTCAGTCCTGAAGGAGTGGTGGTTCCGCTGCCAGGCAGGACGTTTCATCTCTGCCTACGAGCACTAGCTCACCAAAGAGTAACTCGCCGATGTGGCTCAATCTGATAAGCCTGGTTACAGGGTTCTGGGTTGAGAAACCTATATCAGCTTGAGTCACGTCGGTGAGCTATTTTTCTACCCAAAAACAGACGCATTTCGCGTCTGTTTCTAGCACATATAAGTCTCTAACTTGCGGTTAGATCGTTATCTCGCAGATGTTGATAACTTGCTAATGATTGTACTGGCTCTGTCTGTAAGTTTCAAGACGTTTTTTATGCGTATTTTGTGGTGTTATATATCGAGATCATCAAGATCAGCTAGTTCAGCACGAGTCTTCTTAGCAAGATCGGATTCTTTCGCAGGAGCTTCTTCTTTCGCCTCTTCAGTAGCTGCTATAGCATCTTCGTCGTCATCCTGATCATCATCTGAATCTTTTACGGTTGGAGCTGGGTGCGCCATAGGTGTTCCTCGCTCACTCTCGGGACGGTCGATATCGACAATCTTAAGATTGTAGCGGGCATCATTTTTTGTACCTAATGCACGAAGTAGAGCGCGTAAACTTTGAGCAGTTGAGCCGCGCTTGCCAATAACACGACCAATATCCTCTGGATCGACAGTTAGTTCGAGCAGAACACCTTTTTCATCGATAGTCCGCTCAACGACAACAGCTTCTGGCTTGCCGACAAGTGATTTGACGATATATTCGATAAATTGTTGATCTATAGTTGATGACATGTGTGGCCTCCTACGGAAATCTTTAATGGTATATGACAAGTATAGCGTAAAATGCTTGCGGTCGCGAAAAAAATCGAAAAGATGAAGAAAAAATCACACCCTAGAAGGGTGTGATGATACGACAAGATGAGGACTATTCAGTCGCTTCTTTAGCACTTTCAGACGCTGCTTCAGCTGGCTCTTCAACTTTTTCTTCTTTTGGCTGATTTTTGCGAAGTTTTTCGGCATGCTTAGTAGCAACATTCTTTTTGCCGTCATGACGAACAACCCAAGCTGGCAATACTACCTTCTCTGCACTGAGAAGTTTGACGACACGAGGGGTTGGTTGAGCACCGTTTGATAGGTACTTTTCAACTTTTTCCTTATCGACAGTGACGTGCTTTGTGTGGGGATTGTAACTACCAACATATGCGACGACACGACCGCTTGATGGGTGACGTTGTGATTCTTGAACAGCAATGCGGTAGATTGGTGTACCTTTGCGTCCCATGCGTTGCAGACGAATTGCGAGCATCTCTTTAATAATTCCTTTTCTCTTAACCTTTATTTCTTAGTCAATGAAAGATTATACCGATGTTACGACCTCTTGTCAACGGAGACACGCAGGCAAGTTAATTTTTTTGCTTCTTTTTGTACGCCTCAAGTGCGGCGACTGCAGCTTGCTGTTGAGCAAATTGCTTCGAGGGACCACTCCCTACTCCCATAAGTTCTGAGCCAACATAGACACCCAGCGTAAAGATTTTTTCATGATCTGGGCCCACTTCTTCGATAACTCGGTACTGAGGAGTCATGTTATCGACGCTCTGTGATACTTCCTGAAGGTGTGATTTTGGATCACGCCATGTTTCTTTTTCGAGAATATTTTCAAGCCGTGAAAGAATGTTTGCATGGATAAATGTTTCAGCCTTCTCGTAGCCATGATCAAGATAGATAGCACCGATAACTGCCTCAAATGCATTAGCCATAATCTGCTGCTTAGCTCGTTCGCTACCCCGCTTCTCACCCCTTGAAAGACGCAGGAGTGATTCATACCCAAGTGCTTCACCGGCCGCGCCAATACTCTCTGTTCGCACTAACGCTGATCGCCAACTTGTCAGAATTCCTTCCGGCTCCGTATAGTGACGATAGAGATAGTCGGTCACCACAAGTTCGAGTACGGCATCGCCCAAAAACTCGAGACGCTCGTTGTGCTCTTTTGTGCTCTTTTTATGCTCATTGACATAACTGCGATGTGTGAGAGCAGTGATAAGTAGTTCAAGATTATGAAACTCTAACCCAAGCTTCTCTTTGGCGAACTCGAGATACGGCGCTGTATCGATTCCTTGGATCATTGCTTACAAATTCCTTTCGCGGATGCGTTTCTTAGCAAGCAGCATCAATTTGCCAATATCTTCGTATTCAATAACTTCCAGTGCATCAGCAAAATCAAACCATTTAATCCCATTCATCCAGTCTTCCTTTTGGATTTCCTCACCATCGCTAATCACTCGCATCAGATAGACCTGCTGAGAAATAAGAACGAGCTTGTCTACACGACGATAGCGGAAATGAATCTTACCAAGCCAGCAGAGTGCTTCGACATTCTTCAAGCCAGCTTCTTCACCGACTTCACGAATAGCCGTCTCTTGGGCAGTTTCACCTTCCTCTATATGACCCTTAGGAATTGTCCAGCGGTCCTTGTGGTCCTGAATCAAAAGAATCTGCAAGTCGCCGTTAGGTTTCTTGCGATAAATAATTCCTCCCGCGGTGGGCTCACGTACAACTTCCTGTATCGCTTGCTTCTTGCGGGAAAAATACTTCTTAAAATTATCAAGCTTCGGTGCTTGCATCGGTTTCATCTCCATGCATCTCGCGGTAAGCTGTGCCGAGCACGCCATTGACGAATTTGCTTGAGTTGTCAGAACCAAACGCTTTAGCTAGCTCAACAGCTTCATTGATAATCACCTTTGGCGGTGCATCCTTGGATTCGCTCAGCTCATACACGGCGATACGCAGAATAGTGCGGTCGACGCGGGCGATCTGTGCAATCGGCCACTCTGGTGCAATTGGTTGAATGACTGCATCGAGTTTATCAATACTTCCAAGAACACCTTGAATTAACTTCTCAACGAAGGCTGTATCACCAACGGTATCGCTGTAGCGAGCGAGGTTTCGCTCGAGAATCTCGTCTATATTTACAGATTCGTCGCTACATTGAACTCGAAACTCGTACTCGTACAGAGTTTGAAGTGCGATGATACGACCGAGATGCCTATTCGATGCCATTGCGTGTCCAGTTCTTACTCAAATTGTTAATATGTAAATTCTAATTACTTGTTCTTACCAGATTCGCGCTTTGTTGTGCGAACTTTGACTGGTGACTTGCTGTTGACGACTCGTGCGAGCTCCAAAACAAGATGGCTGCGACGAAGACCTGACTTGCGAGGACTTGTCTGTTTCTTTGGCTTTCCCATAGTGTTACAAGGTACTCCTTAAAATTTGGTTTCTAGACTTGAGGTATATTGTAGCAAAAGCACTACAAAACCTCAACAGTTCAAGGCTATTTTCTAGATGACGATATTTACAAGTCGACCAGGCACGACGATAGTCTTCTTTGGGGCACTACCGTTTGTAAATTCCTGAACACGGTCATTCCTGAGTGCTTGGACCTCAAGATCCTCTCGCGAGATGTCCGCTGGAACCTCAAGAGTAGCGCGAACCTTACCATTGACCTGAACAACGATTTTCAATACATCCTGAACAAGCTTGGCTGCATCATAGCGAGGCCACAAGGTAAGATGTACTGTATGCTCTTCACTTAATTCCCGCCATAATTCCTCACTCATATGCGGTGCAAATGGCGCAACTAACTGAACGAGACTCATTATCGCAAATTTCCAATCCTCACCAGCCATACCGCTGTCTTTGGCTTTATAGAGATCATTCACGAACTCCATCAAGCTTGATATGGCTGTATTGAAACTCATCCGATCAAGATGTTCGCTTACCTTTTTGATTGTTTTGTGTGTGTTTCTTGCGATATCTGTTTCATTTTCGACACCCTCATGCTTCCGTTCGATGTATTCAAAGACAAGGTTCCAAATACGATTAAGGAACCGGTGAGTACCGGCGACACCCTTCGAATCCCATGGTGTCGTCATATCGTATGGGGCAATAAAGGCGATAGCAACACGCAGGGCATCAGCGCCGTATCCCGCGTCGATGATTTCAATCGGGTTAGCGACATTGCCAAGACTCTTGCTCATCTTGCGTCCGTCTTCGGCGAGGACGATCCCTTGTCCACGGCGCGCGGCGTACGGTTCATGTGTCGGCACAAGACCGATATCATAGAAGAATTCATGCCAAAAACGACTATAGAGCAAGTGAAGTGTCGTGTGCTCCATGCCGCCAAGATACATATCAACCATACCCCAATACTGCATCTTTTCAGGCGAGGCAAAAGTTTCCGAATTATGCGCATCAAAATAGCGGAGATAATACCAGCTTGACCCTGCCCAGTTTGGCATCGTGTCAGTTTCGCGTTTTGCCGGTCCGCCACAGGTTGGACAGGTTGTCTCAACCCATGATGAAATTGCCGCCAGCGGGCTTTCACCGGTGTCGGTTGGCTCATAATTATCAACTTCAGGCAATGTGACCGGTAATTGATCATCAGGAACCGCAACTGCGCCATGTTCTGGACAATGAATAATCGGAATTGGCTCACCCCAATAGTGCTGACGGCTAAAGATCCAGTCACGCAGACGATAATTAATCTTCTCCTCACCCTTATGCTCGCGGGCAAGATGCGCTACGATTTGTTCGCGGGCTTCAGCCGAGCTCAGACCATCGTACATACTAGAATTAACTAATACGCCATCGCCATGAAAATATTTCTCATCTTTTTTATCACCCTGTATGACTTCTTTGACTTGCAGGCTGAATTTCTCAGCAAACGCGCCGTCGCGTTCATCATGTGCTGGAACTGCCATAATTGCGCCTGTTCCATAACCCATGAGTACATAATCAGCCACCCAAACCGGAATTTTGTCACCAGATAATGGATTAACAGCGTACGCACCCGTGAAAACTCCGGTCTTTTCACGATCGGTATCCTGACGTTCCACTTCTGATTTCGCAGCAGCACCGCGAACATATGCCTCAACGGCTTCTCGTTGTTCATCAGTTGTAATCTGTTTCACTAAAGGATATTCTGGTGCAACAACCATAAACGTCACGCCAAAGAGCGTATCGGGTCGGGTCGTAAATACACGAAGTTTGTCGTCATGATCAACGAGAGCGAAATCAACTTCCGCGCCGATACTGCGTCCGATCCAGTTGATTTGCTGGTCAGCAATACGTGCGGGAAAATCCAATTCACTGAGATTATTGATTAACTTATCAGCGTATTTCGTGATCCGCAGCATCCATTGTTTGAGTTGTTTTTTCTCAACAGGTGTTCCGCAACGTTCGTGTTTCCCGTCAACCACTTCTTCATTCGCAAGACCAGTTTTACAGTGAGGGCACCAATTGATATTAATATCAGCTTGATAGGCCATATCGTGCTTGAAGAATTGAAGGAATAGCCACTGGGTCCAGCGGTAATACTCAGGGTCACTCGTTCGAAAGCTTCGTGTCCAATCGATACTATACCCAAGGCGTTCGAACTGGGTCATAAAATTCGACACATTCTTATCAGTAGCGTCTTGTGGGCGAATCTTATGCTTGATCGCGTAGTTTTCGGTCGGCAGTCCAAATGCGTCAAACCCCATTGGATAGAGCACGTTATACCCTTGCATACGCTTATGGCGCGCCATGATATCACCAAGTGTATATTCACGCATATGCCCTAAATGCAATCCATCTCCGGATGGATAAGGAAATTCGGTCAACATGACATACTTTTGCTTCGATGAGTCTTCGTTCACTTCATAGAGTTTTTTCTCACTCCACTCCGCTTGCCATTTCGGCTCAATCTCAGCAGGAATATAACGTTTCATATCTGTTATTGTATCATACTTATTTGAAGAATAATCGGTGCGATACGCGTGTAGCTCTATACTTCTTCAGTCTTCGTCTCGACTGCAAACTGGGCCCGTTTCTTCTCAAGCCACACCGATGTCTGACGAACAAGTTTTTGCTCATCATTTGAATCAAGCAACAACACTTTTAGTGCTTCCTCGGCAAATACGCCATTTTGCGAACCTTTCGCAAGAATCACTGCCCCTGGACGCATGACACTATGCACGAAGCCGCCGGCCTGATACGGCGAGGCAAAGCTTTGTACTTGACACCCTTTGCCGCGGGCCGCTGGCGCAAGATATTTTTCCGCCTCAGCACCAATCGTCACAACCCACGCGAGCTTGGCTGGGTCACAATATTCTCCAACTTTTGTATGCGCTGCGGCACTCGTTTCACCTAGTTCATTCATTGAGCCAAGGATGGCAATCCGCTGCTCTGCCTGCACGCTATAGAGTGTGTTCAGTGCCGCTTCAACAGCAAGCGGGCTTGCATTGTAGGTGTCGTCGATAAGCGTCGATTCCTGAAGGCCATGTAACAGCTGCATCCGGCCTTTCACAGGCTTAATTTTACTCAGACCAATCGCCACCTGCTCACTCGTGAGTCCGAGTTTAGCACCGACACAGGCCGCCGCTGCAGCAGCCTTAAAGCTATGCTCACCAACAAGTTCCAATGTGATTGGTACCTCTCCCCACTCTGGAGCAATCAATTTCCCGATACGGCCATCGAGTGGTGATGAGGGTTCAATTGAAAGATAGTACTCCGCATGATCATTCGTACCATAGGTATCAATAGTGTGTGTATCAGCAAATTTCGCAAACTGAGAGGCAATGTCGTCTCTATTAATAAGCGTGAGCTCAGAGAATTTCGCAACCGACAGTTCTTCTTGCGCTACTGCTTCAATTGTTTTAAAAAATTCCATATGCTCTTCACTCACTGCCGTGACTACGGCAATATTCGGCTTCATATACGCGCCAAACTGAGCTACATCACCGGGTGAATCCGTACCTAGTTCCTGAATAATCACATCGACATCTTTCTCATGGTGGATTCGCTGGTTCATCCCTTTTAGAACCTTACGCCACTCGCTTATTGAATGAACATCTTCAGGATACTCAACGCCCATTATCGCCGCCGGTACACTGTAGTGCGTATTGTGATTACCGTCATGCGCTCTCACGCGGTACCGCTCAGCGAGTACGGTTGCGATCGCATTTTTTGTACTGGTTTTTCCGACACTTCCCGTTATAACTACTAAAATCGGTTTGTGCTTTTTAAGATATTTTTTTACCTTACTCTCAAGTCTCGAACGAAGAATCTTTTTAAACATATGCTTAGTATACCGGATTTATAGTCGACAACGCATCTCTTTCATTAACAATCTGGTGGAGATACAGGGACTCAAACCCTGGACCTCTGCCATGCCATGGCAGCGCTCTAATCAACTGAGCTATATCCCCACAAGATTATCAATGAACCATACAAAACCACACGAATACCCCATATAATAACAATACTGCCCCGTGGGGAGCAATATTGTTTTAGGAGAGCTGCTGCGCGCCCACCCGGGTTTTTTGTTTTGAATATGTTTGTTTCCTGACGCCAAACCCGTTAGCGCATCAGCTATACACTTGTTATACCACAAGCACTTTCCTTTGTACACAAAATATTTTGCTATCGCTATTTTTAGCATTTTGTGGTTAACTAGGGATGTTCAGGATAGCGTATAGGTAAAAACTTCGCTGGTCGAACTGAAATTTGAGATAACGAAGGAATATATACGTGTCCAAAAAACTTTTTGTAGGCAGCCTTGCATGGGCTACCACAGACGATAGCCTCCAGGCTCATTTCGCAACTGTTGGTACTCCTGCTAGCGCTAAAGTTGTCACCGATCGTGAAAGCGGCCGCTCACGCGGTTTTGGTTTCGTCGAATACGATGACGACGCAGAAGCTGATACAGCAGTCGAAAAGCTCAACAATTCTGAGCTCGATGGCCGCACAATCACTGTCAATGAAGCACGCCCACGCGAAGACAAACCACGCCGAGATTTCGGTGGTGGCGACGATCGACGTGGCGGTGGTGGTTCATTCCGTCAGCGCAGCTGGTAATATCCTTTTTCAAGGAATTACGTGCAAATATCCGGTCTACATAGGCCGGATATTTGTTTAGAGCGCAGCAGTACGACCAGTAAAGAGCCAGAGTAGGACTAATGTCAAAAGAAATACAAATGTTATTATTCCGAAAATCACAAAAAAATGATCAATCTTCGAGTGTTCTGATATCCTTGGCATCGTATCAGTTGTTTCTTTTGCTCCAAAATGGGTATGCAACATATGTTCAGTATACACTGATTAAATCGTATGCGCTGTACGATATTTTATTCAATCCTTAGGTAGTTAGTGCTATAATTACACTATGCAAAAAATCTCTCCTTATACCCCACCTATCGTCACCGTTGACGCGGTTATATTCAGGCTTAATCAAACGGAGCTCGAAGTACTTCTTATTAAGCGGAACGAAGAGCCGTTTGCCGGTTCATGGGCTCTTCCAGGCGGATACTGCGCCGCTGGACAAACGACTATCGAAGCCTTATCAATTAAGGTAAGAGAGAAAACGAGCGTTGATATCGATAGTGATCTCAAATATATGGAGCAGCTTTATACCTTCGATACAGTTGATCGTGACCCGCGAGGCCATGCCGTGTCAGTCACCTATATGGGATGTAGTCGTGACCTAGAGCCAAAAGGCGGCAATTCTATCAATGCATTTTATCCTGTCGACCGCATGCCTAAACTTGCCTATGACCATGAAGCAATTATTCGCTACGCCCGTGAGCGCCTAGGCTCAAAGCTTACGTATACCAATGCTGTATACGGGCTATTAGACGATAAATTCACTCTTTCGCAGCTACAAACTGCCTATGAAGCCGTATTTGGGCGAACGCTCGATAAACGCAATTTCCGTAAGAAATTCCATGGTCTCGGTCTTATCCATGAAACAGGTGAAACCTGGCGTGAGGGTGCACATCGTCCTGCACAACTCTATGCCTTCAATTCCAAAGAACTTGATGTGCTCGACAAAAGCTTCGACTAATTTTAGACAAATTTAATAGGTCGTGGGCGTCAGGTAATCCTGACTGCCCACGACCTTGTGAGGATGAAGTGTCAAGCTTTCTCGTTTCGATGATGAGAAAACTACTCAACCTTCAACTTGTATCACTGCGTCTTCGCTGTCAGCCGCCAAAGCCGCCCATCGCCGTCTGGCTGAAGGTGGCTGTCTGGCTGGCACGAACTGCCGACTGGCTGACCGTACGGAAGGCTGCCCGGATCTCGCTCGGTGTGTTGTTCGGGGTGAGAATCCACTCGTCGAGAATCCCCATCCCGCTGAACACCTGACGGAAATCCGTGTAGCCATCGGACACGCCGATGCCGGCGATGATGTGCTGCTCGGTCCGCAGGAGTCCGTCGACCATGTCGCGAACATCCTTGACCCTCGTGTACCCGTTGTCAGCCCCATCCGTCACGATGACGGTGAGTGCTCGTGCGGCGACACCGTTCTGCTCGAAGTCAGCCATTTTGGCGGCCACTGTGGTGAGCGCCTGCTTGGTGACATCAAAGAGCGGTGTACCGCCTCCGGGATTGAAGTTGTGCGAATCGAGCCGTGTTGCAGCGTCGAGCGTCGTGTAGCCGAAGAGGAGACCGTTGTTCAGCAGAAGCGTGCTCATGAGCACGCCAGCCGACTGCTTGGCTCCCTTCAGAGCATCGATCACGAGGTTGTGGCCGTCGCGTACCGCTTCGGTGTTGCCAGTGACGAAGCGAATGGAACCGCTGTCGTCGATGACGAGCGTCACGAGCAGAACTTCCGCCGTGCCGAGATCGTCATAGTCGATGTCGCCGAGGCCGGCCTGGATTGCAGGGCCAAGCGTATCGACTGTCAGCTGCATCGCCGCCGTCGCCGACGGGTCAAGACCTGCGCCGCCAAGCAGAGCAGACAGAGACTGAGTGTTGCTTGCGTTCATTTCTTTCTCCTTAGGAAGAAGTGTTTTAGTGCATTACTACCTTCATGGCGGCTCATTGAAAAAAGCAAGTGCTGCTCCTCCAATGAGCCGCCCGAAGGACGGTGAACCCTCAGAGGCTGATGCCAGGCCAGGTGTCGATCGGATCGGTGGACGAAACGAGGTTCATCCCCGCTGCCCGGAAGCGATCGAATGCCTTTTCGGCCTCAGGGCCGTAGTCGTAGATGACCGCACCCGTCACCGGGTCCTTCACCACGATGGACGTGGTGCAGTCCTCGAGCAGGTAGATCTTCTTGGCCATCTCAGGATCCTTGGCCTGAACCTCACGGAGCAGGTCGTCGATCGTCCACGCCACGCAGTGCGACTTCGCCTGACCAGTGATGATCAGGGCGTCGTAGCGGAGCAGCTTCTCGATGAAGCTGACGTTGCGCGGAACAGGCGTGCCGTTGCCGAGGGTTGTCACCTCAGGACCGAGAACCGAGTAGTTCTCGACCAGAGGATGCGTCCCCTTGACCTCGATGCCAGGCTGGGCCCCACGGACCATACCGTGGAAAGCGATAGCCTCGGCAAGACCGGAGACGAGGGAGTGCCCCTTGTCACCAAGGATGCCGTGGTAAGGCCAGATGGTCAGGGCGTAGCGCCCGTTCTTCTCCAGCTCAGCGGTGTAGTGCTCGACGTGCCGCTGCGCGGCCATGAGCGTGATGCCGAGGGCCGACGTCATGAGCGGGTTCGGCCGCCAGACGCCATCGACGACATCCTTGTGCGTGATCATGGTGAACGGTGCCGGGTTGTCGCCCTGTACGTTCACCCAGAACAGCGAGTGGAAGATGGCGTAGATGCGGTGCGTGTCGAGTGTCGCGCTGATGTTGGTCAGCACACCGAGGTTCCGGTAGATGAACTCTACCAGACGCCTCGCGTCATCGACTGCACCAGCGCCGGACATGCCACCGACGTACAGCTCGCCGTTCGGGTCACAGAAGGTGTTCTGGACATCGATCGCGAGCAGGCCAACGCGGAACTTGTCCGTGGCAGCCGCCTTGATGTCGTGGCGCGTACGGAAGTTGTTGGCTTCCGCCTGAAGCGCTCCGTAGTCGATCCAACGGTCGGATACGACGTTCTTCGGGTCGTAGAAGTAGGGATTGGACAGGTTGGTGGTCATGATCGGATCCTTTCTCATCTGATCTCAAGGAGTGTGATTTCCTTGCTGGAAACCACATGGATACCACCTGGTCCTGGGACCAAGTAGCTGTGGCTGTCGACGAAGGGTTCTGTATCCGGGAACTCACGTTCCGTAACGATACTTCCTCCATCAATCGCCAAGCGGACAATACCGTCATCAGTTGCCGTGAAAAGCGCTTCACCAAGTGCAAGATGTCCGCGAATTTCGCGACCAAGCCAGGAATCGCTTCCCTGCTCCGCCGTTTCACTCGTCAGAAGATGGCCATTGGAATCGAAGATGTAGCAACGATTCATAAGCCGTGTCTTCTCTTGGGACGCAGTAAAGAACCACGCCTTGTTGTCGCCAAAGTAACACGTTGCGTCAGTGAGCTGACCTTGCAACGCGGGTAGTTCGACTCTGTCGTTCAAACCAGATTTCCCGGGCTCGAACATGAATGCTCGAGTCAAGTTATGTGCCTGGTAAAACCCAAAGCCAAATCGCTTACCTACCCAGAATAGAGTCTGGCCAGGCAAAACATCGCCGATATAGCGAGGTTGCAGTTGACCGCTTTCAAGCAGTTGACCGTTTGCCTCCCAAAACACATTGCTTGCATTGGCATCGAACACTGGCAGTCGATCGCGGTACATCCCGAGGAGCGTCTTACTGACAGAACCGTCAGCTTCAGCACCCAGTAGGGTTGTACCTTGTCCGATTAGTGTCGTGTCGCCCTGAATCCGAAACCGAAGTCCTGGACTCAGATCGGCAGACATCAGACGACGGCCGCCTTCACGGTAGAGCGCGCCAGATTCCTCATAGAGGAACCGTAATGTCCCGCCATGATTGACCGCTTGCAGGATTCGTCCGGTAGTACGGAAGATACGCCGGGCAGTTACCTGACCGCGAATCGTCACAACTTGACGGACAACCCCAGGAGTACTGCACTGCGGGCACACGTTGCGAGCGTGAAGCGTACCGCAACTACTACACACAGTAAAGCGCAGTGTGTTCAATAGACGCTCAGGAAAATCTTCCCGCTTGTTGTGCTTGAACACCTGGTCAATATAGGCAAGCCACTCATCCGGCAACGCGCCGAAGTGAAGCGCTGGCTTCGGGTAGATCACATCCGTATCAAGAAACGTGACGCGCTGAAGCACGCGGGCGTCTTGTGTGAGACGTTTTCCAACCTTCGGCCTATGAACCCCGCCGTACGGACCCACATAAAGCAGCGACTGGAGCAGCATCACAAAGTATGCGTACCAATCACTCTGCTCGTTATGGGGACGAATGAGCGTTAACGCATCAGGTCGAGCAATCAGCGGATCAATGAAACGGTTCGTGTAGGTATGACACTGAAAAGCGCCAAATTGCATACTATCCGCATCAATCAACCGAACGTCCGTGTTATTTGTCATAACATTAAGATCATTGAAGTCACCGATCACTGCATGAGCTCCGTGAATACGATCCACAACACTCCGCAGCTTTCGAAATACTTCAACTACCATGTTGTTATCGACATTAGCCGTCTCGCGATACGACCGGTTACCAAGATTCATCAGCACATCCATACCATTTACAAACGGCATCGTGTAGCCAACGATCCTTCCTCCGGGAGTATCATATGCGAGTGCGGCGGGTGCGATCACTTCAGGTGGCAACGATTTCGGAAATGCCAACAGCTTACGCTGCTGCTCATCAAGCCGGAATTGCGCCCCCTGCTGAGCAATTACATCACCCGCAAAATCCGGATGAGTCGGCTCCTTGTATCGCTTAAGTACGGTATGAGCATCGATCTTGTAGATCTCAGCTTCACCGCCAACGCCTACTAGCATCCCCGCATTCAGGCGGAGAGATTTACCATCCACAATTGCCTTGGCCATCACTCCTCCTTTCATTGGCCTAGGATGCGCGTCGTCCCACGATGATTGTTGTATCGTCGCTCAGTAATCCGTGCTCTGGATTGTTATGGGGAAAATCGCGCCCAGCAAGTCTCAACTGACGACTGACAAGATCAGGGTTACCCTTGAAATATCTGTCATCCAGCCAAAACTGGCTCAGTGGTCCGATGTTGCGGTCAAGTCCTGGCATCGTCTTGTCTTGATGCTTCACGAAATCATCGACTCCGTCAGTACCAATCAAGAACGAGTTCAGCTCTTCATTCGCAACCTCCATGAACGGCAGCAGTTTAATCCCAGAAGGATCAATGCGCAGTTCATTTTCGAGCAATCCATACGCAAGGTACGGCGGTCTATTTTCGGGATATGGTCCAAGTGGCCATTGTTCGCCATTGATAACAGCTGTGCCGTCACCGCAGGCAAAGAAGGTTGCAGTCTCAGGAGTCAAAATAACACCGATGATCGTGAAGAGAAAATATTCCTCAACGACCTTACGATAATCGCCACCCAAACTCTGAGCAAGAATATCCAGTTGTGAAAGTACATGACGCTGAGTCTTTTGCCAATCGATTCTTCGATAGGCGCCGTACTGTCGCGCAATCTGTTCCGCAACCATTCTCACGCCAAGCTGAGCACCGACCTCCGTTTTCGCACCGCTTCCGCAGCCATCTGAAACTACCGCTACTGTCAATCCGGTGTATTGCAGGATCGTATAAGCATCCTGATTATTCCGGTTAACGACGCGATGGTCACGTCCGACCATGCTTCCGCCTGCGAGCTGGAAATCCGTCATTACACCTACCTCCATAGCTCTAGTGATACAAATTGTTAAGGATGCGAGGAGCGATTTCGGGCTCACTTGGCTCCGTCCGTCTCGACCTGCATAGTGGCAGGGAGGCTTCAATCATCACTTCCGTAATGCTTGATAGTGTTAATATAACACTAAGTAATATTTAAAGTAAATAGTTTTTGTAAATATTACAATAACTATTGTGTTTCAAAAGAAATTAAGGCTTAGCTGCAATAAGTAATGTATTTGTCACAGGCTGTTCAACTGGTACGAGCGTATCGTTCTGCCTCTCATACACGTCGGCAGCTACTGCAAACCGATTGTCGATAAGCCATTGATTCCGAATAGCACGAGTCCCCTGCTGTATCTCAAAACCAACCGCACGAAGTGCCTGCTGCCATTGTTCGTGACTGAAGAAACAAAACCGTTCATGCATTTCGCTTTTCCAACTATTGAGGTAGTCTTTCTTCGCGAGAAAATCACAGAGATCACCATGACGAAGAGAAATATATTCCTGGTCTCCAATAATAACTGTTTCACTCTGAATCTGATCGCCTTCAGTCGCGCGAAAGTCCCGCGCAAAGCGTTTGAAACGACTGGCGCTCGAAAGAGTTCTGAGGAAATCGGCAAGTTCAGAACCCTCAAGTTCCCAATGCAAATCTTCCGGATTATCTCCGTCTTCGTGATTAAACCGAACAAACACCTGCTTGTCCGGATCATCAGGCCCGACAACATCGTAATTGATATAGACGCCACTTTTTTTAAGCATCGTGAACGCACGGACCAAGAACTTCTCAAGCTCAGGACGCCCCAGGTAGGATTCTATCTCGTGCGTAAGCGCCATTGTGAGCACGGTCGACATAGAATTCTCGACAAATAAATCGCTTTGCATAATATTGCGCTGATAGAAGAATACGTTGGCATCACCGAATTCTGAGTTGTGCTGACGCTGCCGGCAAATATCATAGAGCGGGCGGGCGACTTCAACCCCATAAAAATCCGACTCAAAAAACTCTGGCCGCTCAGCAAGCAATTTGATTGTCTGCCCAGTCGCACATCCGACATCGACGATTCGGCCAGGCTTCACATAGTCAACAAAATCCGCTACTTTCCGCCAGGCATTGTCCTCGAACGAAGCTCGGTACGTCGCATAATCTCGAGAGACAGTGATATCACCGTCATCAGTCGAAACAAGCGGGTCAGCAAACACTGTCTGGATAGATTCAGCCATTTTGTAGCGATCATAGTACGTTCGGCAAGCGGGATCGATTGTACTAGCTACCATATCATCGCTTGCCCACTCTTTCCCAGTTTGAACGATTCGCTCAACAACATTCCACGGCTTGGGTGCCCCTGTTTCCAACTCGTTCTTTTTGACAGTAAACCCGAGCGCCTCATACAGCTCAATCACACCCTCTGTCGAGCAGATGACGAGCGTATTATCAGGAGTACATACTATCTCGCCGTTCGATTGGATGCGAATATCTTCGATGAGATAATGTGAAAAATCCTTTTTATATTGACGGTTCGGAATCATAAATACCATCGATGGGAGATTGTTGACACCTACTACATACTCGATCATCCCAAGGCGGCGTGAGCCCCTCAGTGGATTGCGGAGTGTACCGGTATGATCTGCTGAGGTAACAGCCCACACTATTATCGCCTCAGGAAATTCTTCTAAAAGAGTTTTTAGATATGCAATCTCAGCCGAAGTTACGAGATGATGCCTTCCAGGTATAAGCAGATAGCGCATAGTACTTCTCACTATAGCAGATAGACGGTGGTTATATCAGTACAAAAAATACCTGAAGAAGCCTTCTTATGAACCGAGAATACGCGGACTATGTTCGGCTTGATGAAGCAATTCCTTGCCGCTATAGCGTCGTCGTTCTTTTAGTTCAACCCATTCACCACTATATGGCGAGCGCTCAAGATCAACAGGATTTGTATAACGACGCCAGTGTATCCTATCCCTCACGTCATGTGCGTCCTTAGGATTTACCCTCGTATACTCTAAAATCATGCAGTTCTTAAAACTGAGCGCTCCGTCACGATCAACTTCTTCCCATTCTTCTGGTGTCATGCGCTCAATGCCGTACCGTGCAGCATTCATAAAGTCGCCGTGCGTCACGATGATAACGCGTTTTCCATCTTGTTCCCTGTGCAACGTTCCTTGAAAATCACGAAACCGAGCATACACATCCAGCATACTTTCTCCGCCATCAAGACGAATATACCAAGGGTTAAGGGATTTTTCTTTTGCAGTCAGAGGATACTTTTCACTCTGCTCCTCGCGGCTTAATTTCCCGTACACCCCCCATCCGCGCTCAGCCAAACGATCGTCGATCGTCCATCCAGTTGTCTTATTACCTCCGACATAGGCAGCTGTTTCCCTGGTTCTATAAAATGGTGAAACATACAGTGCATCAAAATCTGCCACAGGACCAATATGCTCCGTAAACCATGCACCCGCGATAACCGCTTGTTCGACGCCGAGACTCGTGAGGCGATGTTGCCAATCAGGACGGTCAAAAATCTGCTTTACGAGCGTTGCCTTGACACCGTGCTGGCCATCTTTTTGCACAACATTTGCCTCGGACTGTCCATGGCGGATAAATATGACATGATTCGGCATACTCATAGTATTGTTTCTCCTCTTTGTAGTTTCTAGTGTATCACAAATCTATAGTTAGTGTTGACATTACATTAAGTAGCGTATACACTGTAGGTATTGGTGTATATATAACACTAACTAATACAGGAGTCTACTATGAACAATTATCTTACCGAAAACCCAGAACGCGACACTTTCCTGTCCCAAGGACTTGATTACTACAAGGCGACCATGAGCCAGGTTGAATATGAAAAACACCCGGATACAATCGTTACGTTTGAGATGAAAAATCGCGGCAAAAACCGCCTTTCCGAATACGTATCCCCTACTGAACTTGAAGCTCGGCTGGCTGAACTTGAAAAGGGTTGGAGTCCCGAGGAAATAGCCTATCTCGCAAGCTTGCAAAACCAAGACGGCAAAGGACAATTCTCGGAAGAGTTTCTTGATTATCTTATCGATAACCCCCTGCCTCCTATCGACATCTCTCTTGACGATGCGGGTGAATTAGCGGTTCAAACTACTGGACCATGGCCGCTAGTAACCTTCTGGGAAACGGTTGCGATGAGTGAAATAAATGAGATTTACTTTGCAAATAAATTGAATAGTGAAGGTAAAGATCTCGATGACCTGTACCGCGAAGGTGATCGCCGGCTTGATGAAAAAATTGCGCGCTTGAAAGCTCGTCCTGATATCAAATTTTCAGACTTCGGAACCCGCAGACGCTTCAGTTATGATTGGCAGGAACATGTGGTAACTCGAATCGCAACTGAGCTACCCGATAACTTTCTCGGTACCTCCAATATATTTCTTGCGCATAAGCTAGGATTAAAGCCAATTGGCACGTTCGCTCATGAACTGTTAATGGTCTATGCTGCACTTGAAGACAAGGCAGGCAATGATCCATTAACGGGACAGAGAAAGGTTTTTCAAGATTGGAATGAAGTATATAGAGGTGACCTTTCGACTGCTCTCACGGATACATTCACGACGCCGTTCTTCTTTGCAGATTTCACCCCGGAACAAGCTCGAGCATGGAAAAGCCTCCGTCATGACTCTGGCGATCCGTTTGATTTCGGCGACGAAGTGATTGAGTTTTACGAATCGCTCGGTATAAATCCGCTGGAAAAGACAATTGTCTTCAGCGACAATCTCGACATCGATAAGATCTTTGAACTGGCAGATTATTTCCAGGGCAAGATTAATATCATCTTCGGCTGGGGCACGACGCTCATGAACGACCTCGGTATTGAGACAAACAATTTCGTGATGAAAGCTGTTCGAGCGGACGGCCAAGATGCAGTGAAATTAAGCGACGCTAAAGGCAAACATACCGGCAACGAAGCCGATGTTGTGCGCTACGAATCGTTCGCGGAACGTCACATTGCTGCCCGGGCTCTGAGAAAAACTGTCGTCCTGAGCCCTGAACGACAGCTTGTTGCCGCATAGGAAAAATGCTATTTACTCTGAGAGTTCACTTTCATGGAGCTGAGATTCGAACATGCGATAATAACGACCCTTCTTGGCTATAAGTTCTTTGTGAGTTCCCTGTTCGGTCAATTCGCCCTCTTCGAGCATATAGATCACATCGGCTTTCTCGACCGTCGTCAAACGGTGGCTAATTGTGATAATCGTCTTGTCTTTGCGCCCGAGCAGTTTCTTAAAAATCCTTGATTCCGCAAGCGCATCGATTGCACTGGTTGGTTCGTCGAGGATGATAATCGGTGCATCGCGGTAAAAATTCCTAGCGAGCGCCAATCGTTGCCACTGACCACCGGAAAGCTCGACTCCTTTCGTCCCCTCATCATCCTGCATCCAGTTATCGACATGAGTATCTTCACCCTTCGGCAGTTTCTTGACGAATTCTTCCGCTTCAGCATCACGTAGCGCCCGGTCGAGGAGCTCGCGGCTATTTTTGTCGACATCACCGAAGAGGACATTGTCTTTAGCCGTTGCAAACCAGTACTTGGCAAAATCCTGACCCAAAACCGCCAGCTGCTTGTGCCACTGGTCAGTTTTTACGTCAAACAACAGCATACCATCAACCAACACCTCACCTTTCGTCGGATTGTAGACTCCGGATAGGAGCTTTATGAGTGTTGTTTTACCGGCACCATTTTCACCAACAATTGCGATATGCTGCCCGCGTATTATCGAGAAACTAATCCCTTTCAGGACATCGCTATCTTGTCCGTGGTAGCGAAACCACACGTCTTTAAATTCAATTTTTTCAGGCATATCTTTAAGCGCAATAGTTCCTACTTTTCCCTGAGCCAACTCCATGAATTTTTGATATTCAAATAGATTAGCGACATCTTCGTCGATACTACTGAGCTCGGAGATAAAGCCGTTTGACCCGCTGAGCGCACGTTGCACGATCTGCTGCACGTACACAAATTGACCAATTGGCTGCGTACGGCTAATCACCTGCAATGTCACCCAAATGAGTGATCCAAGTTCGGCTATTGCCTGTAATGCGTCTGCTAAGAGCCGCTTTGAAACATATTTGCGCTCGAACTCTATACGCGCTTTTTCATCTTTATCCCGCAGTGTTGAACGGAGATCAAGCAGATAGCGAACAATACCGTAAAGCCTGAGCTCAACAATAATACCCGGCTGCAGAAGATTCCACTCTATCAAGCTTTTAGCACGACGGGTTTCAACATTTTTATTCCAATGTTCGACCTGCTGCCGTGTCAGCCTGAACTGCAAATAGGTACCTGGAATAATTGCAATAAGCACAAACAATGCCATCCAGACATTCACCGTGACCAGAGCCACAACACCAGCAATCATTGTAATTAACTGTGAGATAATCGACGCGAGCCGATCAAATATCCAGGCGAAAAACTGCGAAAATTTCTGGGCTTTATCGTAAAGATCGGCCGTCTCTTTATCGTCATATCGCCAAAACTCAAGTCGCAGAAACTGTTCATACATCCGATCTGATACTTTCGACTCAACAATAAAGCGCATCTTTGCCTGTACGTATTGATCAATACTACTCCAAACTAGTGAAAAGAGGCCAAGTACCGACGTGATGATGATATATACAAGTACTTGCTGTTTTGCCTGCTCACTACCTCCATAGGCGGCAACGAGTGCGGTTGTCGTCAGTGCTGCAAAGTAGGCGGTCGCAAACGGAACTAACGAGCTGACGAGTGCCCCGGCCAGCTTAAATAGGACAGCGCCGGGCGCGATCGAGAAACTTAACTTAGCAACACTAAAAATTGCTGCCGCTTGTTCGCGCAGTGTCATCTTTTTACTCCTATTAAATCGAGACCTCATAGCAGGTGCTATTGTAACGGTTTAAGATAGCTTTTCAAAACGCTGGCGCGTCATACCGCCGATTGCTACCGTGGCCGTAAAATCTTTGTATGTCCGCACCCAAACATCTGGTGTCTCTCCGGTGTCGTAGAGTGCACGATACACCACAAGCCATTCATGCGTTGCTTTGTTCATCGCCAGTGTCAACACTTCATATTCCCCGCCTTTATAGTGACGGTATTTCCCTATCTCAAGCTCAGGCCGTGGAGTAAAGCTGTCGCGATCAGGCATTGTCTCGCCTTATAAGATCAACTTTATGTTCTACGATCATCTTCTGATATTCATTCAATAGCATATGAATTCCTGCCTCAGATGTAGTCCACTCGTCTCGCCTGAGCGCCTCACTGAGATTTTGCTCATCAGAACTAATCGCAATTGTTTTGATCGAATATGGCGAAAATTTGTACCACTCCATTTTTGCCCGTGCAAGTACATAAGTAGAAGCCACGATAATGAGTTTTTCGGGATGCCAGTCCATATCATCAAACATATCAAGTGTGCGTTTCACATTATCGGGGAGTGTCACTGCCCGGTCTTCCGTGATAATCGCATCAGCCGGTACACCTTGTTCCATGGCATAGCGTTTTAGCACTTCAGCTTCAATTGGCAGATGTGGCGCGTAGTATGGCCCACGTCCGCTGATTATTAGTTTTGGAGCGTATCCATCTTTATAAAGTTGGACCGCTTTTTTAATCCTTGCGTTGCTTTGTGAACCGAATACAAAAATAGCGTCAGCATTTTCAAGCTCATCCTCCTGGCTTAGTGAGTCAAACAGTTTCGAATAATCATCTTTGTGTGAAAGTATGTATTCACTAAGCGTATCGTTATATTTCGTAGATTCTGACACTAATTGTTCAATTGGAAGATGCTGATAATCATCAATCCATGTATTATCTGCACCAGCCATATCACCAAGTTCACGATACGCCATGAAAAGATCAGTGTTATTTTTGAGGAAGTCATAGCGCTCAGCCTTACGCGGTGACTCTGCAGCTAGGATATCAAATAGTTCCTGAGCACCAGGTAATTGCGCACCCGATGTTCTAGGTGATTGATTTAATTCAGGCATTGACCTGTTCCATAGCTTTCTTAAGTAACTCTAGCGCACCCTCTTTGCTTTTTGCTACGGCCAAAAAACGGTTAATATGGCAAAAATCTGCATCTGGAACACCGGTTACTTTTGCTAATGCCTCGCCTTTGAGTCCAGCCCATTCTTCCGGAAATGGCTGCTTGGAAATAAACTTATCTTCTGGGGTATTAACCGCCGTAACACCCCAGGTATTGTTTATGGTATCAGGTGATACAAAATACAAAAGATCGTCATACGACGCGGCAATTTCTTTAAAACCACCCGACAGCTCCAATACCACATATCGCCTATCATCGGTCGCCTCATACTGAGAGTTGAAGTAATCGCGCATCGCCTTATTCGCATATTCTACCGACACGAGGCGATCTAGAATCGTTCGAGCAAGAATTACCGCTTCTTTATACTGTGTATCGTACGTCTCACTACTACCAAATAAAGGATTAAATTGTGATAGTACGTCAAATATTTCATATGTCTCAACGCCAGATTTTAGCAATGTCCGGAGTTGCGTGCCGTTATCATTGGCATCAATAACTTGAACGAGTCGCGTATCAATTGCATCAGCAACTTCCTTGTCTCCGCAGTATTCTTCGCCAAAACTCAGCCATAATAAGCCAAACGCTGAGTAGGCTATATCGTTTGGTCGCCGAGGAGCACCTGGTTGATGATGGTCGAATCGATATAGTGTCGGATCATACACGAAACCAACGTCAAATACCAGATCGGCAGCATCAATTACATTCTTATCTCTGGATCTTTGAATCTCAATCCCGGGAAAAACCTTTTCCAGTACAGCCCCTGAAAAAACATCGTCCGGATGAAAAGTCCCGTTATGTGTCACTGCGGTTTGTATCATACCGCCAGTAGCTCCAATAGCTCTTTTTCATTCATAATTTTCGTCCCATAACTCTCAGCTTTTTTAAGTTTACTACTGCCAACTTTACCGCCAGCGACAAGATAGGTCGTGTCTTTAGCGACAGCCGTCTGGAACGTACCACCGAGAGCGCGAATTTTATCAGCCGCTTCGTCACGCGACATTGATTCAAGCGAGCCGGTGATCACAAAATTTTGACCTTCAAGTTTTCCGCGTTTTGCTTCGTAAAACGGCGAAACGCCAAGTGAGGTAAATTTATCAAGCAGGGTGAGATTATCCTCATCCGCAAACCAGGCAACGATGCTTTCTGCCACAACTTCGCCCACGCCATCAATACTTTTTAACTCATCAATTGTGGCATGAGCCAATTTGTCCATATTTTCAAAATGCTTTACAAGATCGATTGCGGTCTGAACACCAACATGACGAATCCCCAGCCCGTAGACGAATCTTTGAAGAGGTGGTTGTTTTTTGTCGGCAATCGCATCAATCAATTTTTCCGCTGAGATAGCAGCAAAACGATCAAGTTTAAGTAAATCATCTTTTGTGAGCGCGTAGATATCGGCAAGGTCATGCACATACCCCGCATCAACAAGCGCGACAACATTTTTCTCGCCAAGTGTGTCGATATCAAGCGCACCCTTACTCGCAAAATGTTCCAGTGCCCGTTTCAGAATAAGGTCGCTATTTGTCCCTTTTACGCGGTACACGGCCTCGCCATCCGGACGGTCAAACTCAAGCTCAGGATACTGGCGGGCTAACTCTTTTTCATACTCAAAAACTTGAGCATCCTTAGGGCGAAGCTCGAGGACGACTGATTCAACCTGTGGAATTATATCCCCGGCTTTGTAGATAATAACCGTATCACCAACCCGAACATCTTTCCGGACAATTTCATCCGCATTATGGAGACTGGCATGCTGCACAGTAGAGCCAGCGACCTGGACCGGGTCAAATACCGCTACTGGTGTAGCTGCACCAGTTCGTCCAATCGAGATAACAATATCCTTAACGATAGTCGTAGCTTGCTCGGCGGCATACTTAAAGGCAACAGCGCCCCGAGGCTGCTTCCCAACGACACCTAGTTCTGCAAACAGCTCACGGTCATTGACCTTCACCACCAGCCCGTCAGTATTAAATGGCAGAGTATGGCGCTTCTCACTCCATTCATCGACAAAGCGCATCGTGTCTTCAAGTGTCGTAAAGACACGTGCCTGGCTATTACGACGAATTCCAAGTGCGCTCAGTGTTTCATAGGCAGACATATTAGTCGGAATTTCGCTCGCCGTATCACGGATTAGGTCATAAGCAATAAATGTGAGCGGACGCGAGGCAACGAGCGCGGGATCGAGCTGGCGCATTGTCCCGGCAGCAAGATTGCGAGGATTTGCAAACTCCGGTTTACCGGTTTTTCGTTGCAACGCATTAAGATGTTCGAAATCTTTTTTGAGCATAACGATCTCACCACGAATTTCAGTTCTACCCTTTGAAAACCGTGAAATGTCGGAGTTTTCACGGAGTTTGAGGGGGATGTTTTTGATCGTCCGCGCGTTTGTCGTCACATCTTCACCAACAAAACTATCGCCACGAGTCACAGCCTGGACAAGCAAGCCGTCTTCGTATATAAGCGAGCAAGCCAATCCGTCCATCTTGATATCAGCGAAGAATTCGTGCGTATTTCCAGGCAATAGCTTGTCCATCCGTTTTACCCATGCTTCAACCTCCGCTTTATCAAACACATCATTGAGGCTCAACATACGGGATCGATGCTGGACTTTTTGGAATCCGCCTTTTAATTCATTACCGACACGCTGTGAGGGACTATCCGAACGAATAATACTAGGGTCTTCAGCTTCAAGCGCTTTAAGTTCTGTAAATAAGCCGTCATACACAGCATCGTCAACACTTGGTGCATCGAGCATATGGTATTCATAACTGTAGCGATTTAAAAGCTCAACGAGTTCTGTGTAACGGTTAGCTGCGTGGGTCATCAATCATTCTCCGGTATAAAAGATATATATACGCCCCACCGTAGATAATCGAAAACCCTGTCAGCAATTGTACAGCTAGCGGTATAAGTGGAATCTCAGGATGGTTTAGTGCATTCACTCCAAGAATAATCGGGATCAGCACGAACGCCCATATAACAACAAGAACAACTGCTAGTAGCAAGAATCGTACCAACATACGTAAACGCTGTCCTTGAATAATCTTACGAGCTGACGCATAGGCACGCAACGGATAGACACCGGGTAGTGTCGCTACCATCATCGCGAACACTGTTGTTGTTAGGTAATAGAGCGTAAGTACAATGATAAGAAATAATCCGATCGCAAAGGCACCATTCTCGATTCCACCCTCCAGGAGTCCGCTTGCAACTGCCGCACTATAGACAAAGACAGCGATCGCTGCTGGAATCATCTGAAGTAAACCGACAAAAACAAGCGTGAGCAACGATATGATCGGTGCACCTGCGTTATAAATACCGTCACGAAGCGTCACACTATTACCAGATAACAGCTGTCTAAGTAGCCATACGACAATGAGCGCAGCGATGATGTAGAAAAAATTCAGAAAGATCTGTTGGGTTTCAGTTAATGAATTATTGAGCCCTCCGGCGATGCTTGCAGCAAAGACCGCTCCTGTTTCAATAGCGCTCGCAACACCCGACTCTTTATAGGTCGTACTAAGCTGCTTGATATTGTCCGACAAGGTAAGATATGAATCTTGCTGTGTAAGACCGACAATCAGCATCGCTCCGATAATAAACAGTATGAGAAATCGGACAAACAGTTTTCTATGACTCCATACCAAATGCCAAACTGTGTATATAAAATGAAGTGGGCGTTCGAGATATGGCTGCGGGGGAATATCTCGACGAAGTGTACGAGAAAACGACTTATGGACCGCTGTATCACGTTTATGACGAATGTAGCGGTAATGTTTTCGGACTGAGTCACGGATAATAACGGGCAGTCGTCGAATAGCAGTAATAGTTTGGACAAGAATTTTATGGAGTAGAGGAACAGTTTTTTTTACGGATTTTTTTGATTTTACAGTCATTACATCTTCCTTCCCATAGTCTCGAGTCGTGAGATACGATCCTCGAGTGGCGGATGCGTGCTAAACCAATTAGCAATCGTGCTTCCTTTGAGTGGGTTCGCAAAAAAGAGGTGGGCCGTTGATGCATTTTGACGCTGAGTCGCCGTTGAATACTCTTTGAGTTTTTCAAGAGCACTTGCAAGCCCTTCCGGATTGCGTGTTGTCATAGCCCCTGTTGCATCGGCAAGATACTCACGCTGCCGTGAAACTGCCATCTGTACAAGCATTGCAACGAGTGGCGCAATTAACGCGGCAACAATTCCAATTACCATAAACACAGGTGAGGGAGAATCCTCTTCATCGGAATTACTGAACCACATCATGCGCATAAACATATCTGAGATAAGTCCGATTGCACTCACGAGTCCAAAAACAATCATCATGACACGAATATCATAGTTTTTTACGTGTCCGAGTTCATGAGCAATCACCCCTTCAAGCTCCGCTTTATTCATAATTTCAAGCAGTCCTGTTGTTGCTGCAATATAGGCATGCTCTGGGTCTCTGCCGGTCGCAAACGCGTTCGGTGCTGGATCATTAATCACATAGACACGAGGCATTGGCATGCCATTTGTGATCGTAAGATTTTCAACAATACGATAGAGTTCTGGCGCATCTTTTTTTGTCACTTCTTTGGCACCGTTAACCGCCAGTGCTAATTTCGCAGCTAAAAAATACTGAATTAACGCGTAGACCCCTGCTCCGATCATTGATCCCCAGAATATTCCTGTTGAACCATATACTGAAGAAAATATCCAACCGAGAATGGTAATAATCGCTATAAAAAGTCCGATGATGATATAGGTGTTGCGCTTATTTGCTGCAATCGCTGAATACATATATAACCTCCTTAAGCCCTACTAGTTGGTACTCTGTTTTTGAAAAACAGAGTACCGCAAGAAGTTCCTAGAATTTTACCTCGACTGGTTTTTCAATTGATGCCATGTCTTCAACTTCGAAAAATTCTCGCTTCGTAAAGCCGAGCATGCCAGCAATCATATTTGCTGGAAACATTTGGATACGTGTATTGAGATCGCGAACTCCACCATTATAGAAACGACGGGAAGCTTGAATCTTATCTTCGGTATCAACGAGTTCGTTTTGTAGTTGTTGGAAATTCTCGCTCGCACGAAGCTGTGGATACGCCTCAGCAACAGCAAAAAGGCTTTTGAGCGCACCTTCAAATTGATTCTCGGCTTTCGCGGTTGCAGCAGGACCTTGTGAGGTTGCACTCATAACCGCAGCGCGAGCCTCCGTAACGGCAGCAAACACACTACTTTCGTGTGCGGCATAACCCTTCACACTTTCTACAAGATTTGGAATCAGGTCGGCGCGTCGCTTGAGTTGGACGGTGATATCACTCCATGCTTCTTGTACGCGGACATTCAATTTTACAAGACTGTTGTAGGTTGCCCAGAAAAACAAGCCGATAAGCAGTACAACGACTACTATAGCTATAAGCGCGATCATTACTGAATCCATGTGATTTACTCCTTATACGTTTACGTCTTTATTATAACAAAAATCGCCTCAGTCGAGAGGAGATTTTTTTATATCTGATGAGATAGGACTATGCGGGACTTTGATCTACAAATATTTTTTCTGACGGAAAAATCTCCCAGACCGCGGCTCGCCGTCTTCGCTTTTCACTTCGTTCAAACTCAGACATGGCTGCGCCCGTTCAAGTCCGTCGTGAGCAAAGCAGTTTGCTCACTGCTCCGGCACAAAAAATTGACCATACAGTCAATTTTTGGTGCGCGGGGCGGGACTTGAACCCGCAAGCCTTGTGGGCAAGAGATTTTAAGTCTCTCGTGTCTACCGATTCCACCACCCGCGCAAATGGAGGCACGTATGGGAGTTGCACCCATCTAAACGGTTTTGCAGACCGTCGCGTAACTGCTCCGCCAACGCGCCATCGAAGTTTATTATACCGTATCTTGATAAGTTCGGTACAGAGTAGCGTTTACGGAATTCATGGAGCCAACTATAGACGCCTGGATCTCTGTAAGGTATCTTCTATAGCTCTCCCCTGAAATCTTCCAAGTCTTCATCGCCAAGTCTTGGAACTTCAAATTGCACTTTATCGGTGCCTATTCTCCGATAAGTAATGGGCGATTTATCTGAGTAATGCCTAAAGTATTTGACTGTACCACCCTGTTTTTTCTTGTTGCGAACCTCTCCTAGAACTCCGTCACTCACTTCATCAAACACCCATACTTCGTCCGCTATCCGCACAAGATTATCATTCCCCTCATAGACTGTTTCTCTGGGTACGCTGTCTCCAATAAAGTACCGAAACATTAAAAAGGGATTGAGTGGAACCGTGTGATGCTCAAGACAAAATTGGCTGATGTGCATCTGAAGATAGAAATTATGTTTTGAATACGCAGGATAGACCAAAGGGTATTCTTTATAAAAGCGTAGTCGTGGATGCCAGCGTGAGATATCCTTGCCATCAAGCATATACTCCCACAGCCAGCTCGAGACATCCTCAAGCGTCACATCAGACTGTTGTATCTCTGAAAACATCCCATCTCCACTGCGTCGAAAATACCTAACTGGAATCTTTCGACGGCGAGCGAGATATACCTCAGCCAGCACTCCGTCACTCACCTCTCCAAATACCCAAAGCTCATCGGCATGAGCAATTAACGAATTATTTGCAACGCGCACGAGCGATTTATCAACAACCCCCGATAGATTGTAGTCAAAATTCATATAGGGATTAATTGGTGTATTCCCCCCGCGCAGCACATATTGTGACACCTCTGCTCGATAGTAAAAATTTCTCTTTGAATACGAAGTGAAGATAATTTTATTTACTTGTCGCTTCTTGCTTTGATTTTTCACTACCGCACTCATAGAAATATGATATCACTATTTTTGGACCAAGAATACTAATTTCATAATTCATAGAGGAATATAATGGAGTATTTAAAAAGACTGCTCTCATAGAAGCAGTCTTTTTATCAAACAATATACTCAGTTTATGGCCGCAATGTACCCGCGAAGACCTGCCAAGCAAGAAGTGTTTTTGCGACAAGACTGAGGATGATATAGGCTCGTTCACCGTAGAGGTAATCCTTCCACGGGCCAACTTTTTTGTATTGAAGCACCATATTGATCGCGAAGCAGCTGAAGAATGTAAAGATTGAAACAAAGATCCAGTACACAAATGTTGGAGCTGGACTTCCCTTTTCAGCTGAGAGCCAGAAGTAAAATGCGATCACAAGCCATGGAATTATGCCGGCAAGACATCCTATCCAATAACTAATCCAGTTTGTCTTTTTCGTCGTTTGATTGTGGATTTCCATAACGAGACCAAGAAGGTTCATGATTGCCGCAAGCGCAAATACCATTACGAGGCTCATAGAATCATAGATTCCAACGAGCAGCGCGATAGCAACCATCATGATGCTCGCAGAGATAGAATACTCAACCCATCGCATCTTATTGATACCGATACGAAGATCTGAATTGTATTTTTTATTGTAAAGGGTAGCTATATAGAGATGTGCAATCGCTGAGAGGAAGAAGAAGCTTGCGATAAGCAGTGGCAACGAAAGATTAAAGAGATTCGTAACTGTCGGCTCAAGACTCTTTGTTGCTGGGTTAAACGAAAGATAGTTAGCCGAGATCGGCAGGTCAAATGTACGACTAAGTACAAGAACTGCCACACCCTGTAGCCCATGTAGCGCCGCCGCTATCAGGTTGTAGGTTTTTAGTGATTTAAAACTAATTGTTTTACTCATCATATTCCTTTGTTATATTACTGTTCATCTGGTGTTTTTATAGTATCAGAAAAACATAATTATTTTCAAAATTATTACCTTGACTGTCATAGTACTGTGATATACAATGTAAATATGATCGATAACAAACTTACTTCCGACTTACTCCGTGGCCACACCGATACGATGATTTTGAAATTGCTCTCTAGTGGCGACAAATACGGCTACGAGATAACAAAACTTATCTACGAACTGTCAGGCCATGAGTACGAACTCAAAGAAGCGACCATGTACTCTAGCGTAAAGCGTCTCGAACATGACGGATACATCATGTCGTACTGGGGCGACGAGTCCCAAGGCGGCCGACGCCGTTACTACCGCATCACGGCAAGTGGCCGAGAGCTGTACGAAAGCAACCAACGCAACTGGACATATGCGAAACAACTATTAGAGAAACTTTTATAAGGAGGGTTTATGAACGACAAACTAAAGAAATTTTTGGACGACGCATTTAAACCATACGGCAACTTCCCTGCCCGCGCGGATGTGCAACAGGAACTGCTCGCAAACTTGACCGAAAAGTATAACGACTTGAAGGCTGAAGGAAAAAGCGACAACGAAGCATACGCGCAAGTCGTCGAATCATTTGGTGACGTGTCAGAGATCATGGAAAATATCTCACACGAAAAGCCAAGTGAAAAGCCTACCAGCCCGTCACTCATGGACAGTGTAAAAAACATTTTCAAAGCTGGCGACACGCGCTTTATGACGACCGACCTGCGCGGCTCCGACCTTGCAGACACCTCTCTCGTTAACGGCAACTTCAGCATGAGTGACCTACGCGGCACGAACTTTAACCATGCTGACGCGACCAATGCTCGCTACAAAGCCGCCGACCTCACGAGTACTACTTTTGTTGGCGCAAACCTTTCCCGTGCTCGGTTTGATAGTAGCGATCTTTCAAAGTCAAACCTGTCCGAAGCAAATCTGACCGATGCGAAATTTGCCCGCTGTGCTTTCAAGGACTCATCACTCGCCGGCGCGACGCTCGACAACACAACATTCAACATGTGCGACCTGAGCGATATATCATTTGACGGTCTGACGCTATGTGGCACTGTGTTCGACAAAACGTCACTCCGCGGCGCAACATTCAAAGACGCTGTGCTCGAAGACGTTTCGTTCCACCACTCCGACGCGAAAAAAGCCATCTTTGCCGGCGCAACCATGGACAAAATAACCTACGCGTTACTGAAAAGTTCAAAAGCAAACTTGGACAATGTGATAGTTAAGTAATTTTGCAACTTTAATACCCCCGAGACAATGTCCGGGGGTAGAGCTTCGACTTTACTCAACCTGGTTAGAGGGAGTGCGGGCTCGAAGGTGGCCGCGTGTAAAAAGCTGTATTATCTGCTGCGCGATGATGGCTGGTCCGAAGACTCCCATCTTTAGCCGTCGCGCCGGCAACACCTTGGTGGTGCTGTCCCAGATTTCGCTGGTTCGATTGTCGCCTAGAAGCCTACGCTTTGGGTCACGTAGACCAGGTCGGCCCCGGCATGTGGGTCGCGGCGCAAGGCCGCGTCCCGGTTACGCCGGTTCTGACGTGCAACGAGCACGTCAGCGAGGTCAACTATCTTCTCCCCAATCTTCTCGGCCTCGGCCGAGAAGCCGTAATCCGAGGAATCACCGCTGAGGCCATATGCCCCCAGGCGGAGCGGCCCGTATCCGTCTAGCGTATGCTGGACGTCGCCCACCACGCCCAACGCCTGGTGGGCGTCGACGTAGTAGCTCCGCCACTCAACCCCGCCAGGGGTCCTTCGGATGTGGTGGAGGCCGACCTCACCTACCTCCGCTGCCAGAAATTTGGCCGCGTTGCGGATCATGCGCTTGGTGATGGTGATGGTGATCATTTTTTTGCTCCTAGGTCTGTGCGCATTAGGCGCGAGTTTGATTTTTACATCTATTCGCTCAAGCGCGAGAACCAAGAGCTGCTCATGTGAGCTCTTGCCGTCCCTCGTTTGTAACAAATGAAGGATTCGCAAGAGTTCAATGCGCAAAAATGACTCTATTGCAGATAATAAAGCTGTTAATGTGCGGGGTATCCGGTCGATCATATTTGACATGAAGCTCGACGAACATCCCCGAAATAGTTCATAAAAGAAAGGGCTTTACCTTACCTATAAACCAAATCGGCGGTGTTAGTACTGGATAAATTGGCTACGTTCATGGATGAAAGTCATCCATAACTGTATAATACCACAAGCGCAATGAAATGTCAATAGTCTCATCTCTCAAGGCTTATTTCTTTTGCTCAGCGAAGGATTTTCTCCATAGCTTTTCCATGAGCCAGTTCATCGACGAGTTTGTCGAGGTAGCGGATGTTTTGCATCGTTGGTTCTTTGATATCTTCAACGCGAATACCGCAAACAACACCGGTTATCAAAGACCGGGCGGGGTTGAGCGAGGGAGCGTTAGCGAAAAACGTTTCAAGGTCGGTCTGTTTTTCAACCACCACCTCAAGTTCATGCTGGCTATAGCCCGTCAACCACCGGATGACTTCGTCAACCTCAGCCTTCGCACGCCCCTTTCGCTCCGCCTTTGCAATATAGAGCGGGTACACACTTGCAAAGCTCATGCCGTAGATGCGATGTTTCTGCTCCATGGTCGCGACTACTTACTTAGGTCTTTTTTCAACTGCTCGAACTGCTCTTTATTTATCTCACCCTTGGCGTAGCGCTCGCGAACGATATCAAGTGCGTCAACGCTCTGACCATCTTCATGCGGGTGATGCATACCCATACCGTGCTGCCCTTTCGATATCCGTACCAATACTAAAATTACGAGGACAAAAACTAACGCCATAATAAGCATCATTACCCATCCTAGTCCTGAATCATAACCGTACCCATTCATTATTCGATAGCCATACATAAACGTCACCTCCTTCTTTATCTATATAGTATACTCGCAAACATTAGACGAAACTCGGTAGTAGCACACGGAAAATCACAGACTGTCATCACCTAGTCGTCCGAACCATGCCCGCTAGAAGAACCGGTACTGCTACCACTCGAGTTACTAGACCCACCTGTGTCATCGCTTCCACTTCCTGAAGAATTTCTAGTAGATGAATCACTATTCTTAGTGCTATCTTCACCACTCGACCGGCCACTTGAATCATCAGCGTTCCCCGAAGTACTCGTATCATCTGAGCCACGTCTGTCGTCGTTTCCTGTTCGGTCGTCATTGGAATCGTGGTTTATTCTTTCTTGCTCCAGCTCACGCTCTTTTTCGAGCTCTTGTTTATATCCTGGTTGTACGAGTGCGCGAACATCCTCAATGCCACGTTTCAATGCATAGAGGGGTGATCCGGGCTGAGCAAATACAGAAGCTACGACAAGTACAAGAAATAGCGCAAACGCTCCTGCAAACCCTACACGGCGTCTTGCCTTTACATGCATTGGCTTAAAACCAATCTGTTCAGCGATGCCATCCTTTGCTTCGCGGCTCAAATGCACATCACCCATGTTCAGTTCGCGTGCAACCCGCAAAAGCTCCGCACGTTCTTGTTTGCTAGCGCCAGCACGTTTCAGTTGCCACCAAAGACGAAGCTGTTTCACTCTAGTTCCCCTTTCAGTTTCTTAAGCGCTCTATGTTGCAGGACCCGCACGTTGACTTCTGTCATACCTAAACTATTAGCAGTTTTGCGCGCCGAATATTGCAACAAAAACCGTAACGTGACTACTGAGCGCATCATTTCGGGCAGCGAACTCACGGCTTTCACGACCCGTTCGCGAACAAGCGTCTTTTCAACCACTTCTTCAATATTTTCGTCCGACTCTTGTTCCTCGAGTGTATCTTCCAGTACTGGCTGTTTTTTGCGCCAGTGATCATTTAACACATTCCGTGCAATGGTATAGAGCCACGGCCGTGGTTGAGCAAAATCAAAAGTATCAATAGCTTTCCAGCCTTTCATAAACGTATCCGCTGTCAGATCTTCGGCGGTATGCGTGTCATGTACGTGAACAAGCAGATACCTGAAAATGTCGTCGGCGTATGTGTCATACATCTTGGCAAACTTTCGCTCGTTAGTCATTTATTACCTTTTAGTGTTCATAGTATGTAACGTTTATATGGCTCATATCGTTACATATAATGCTAACACTAAAAGGAGAACTATATGAAACGAATATTAGCAATCGCATTAATCGCCGGACTTGTGGCCGTACCAACACTAGTATCAGCACATCGCGGCACAGACGATACCAGTACAAGTACCCCAAGTGTTCAACGAGAAGACAGGGTTAATTCCTCAAACACGCAGTCAACTGTAACGATACCAAGTCAAACAACTCCTGTTCGGGTTGAGACAGAGTCGCCACAAAGCAGCACTACAATAACTGCCGAATCAGCTATTACACAGGCACTTACTGTCTTCCCAGGCAAAACAGTGGCCAAGGTTGAACTCGAGCACGAGAATACTGTACTTGTATATAGTGTCCGATTTTCAGATGGTAGTCGAGTGGATGTAAGTGCGACTGACGGTACTATTATGAGCATACGAGATTTCACTAACCACGATAACCGAGATAACGAGCACCGCCAGAACAACCGAACCCAAGGAGACGATGATGCTAATCATACCGGCTCTGTATCGGGTCGTGATCACGCCGAAGACAACTAGACAGCTCTGGTCTGTTACGAAAATACCCGAGATAACTCGGGTATTTTTAAGACCTCATTAAACTATATTACCGCGTCCACGACATCACCTGCGAGCCTATTCTGTGCAACTACTCTCCTGACAGCAATACTCCCGACGACCAGTCCAAGAACAACCTGGGGGGCGAACGCATGTATAAAAGCCGAGACTAGTGAAGCCCACGGGGTAGTATCGAACGGTGATCCTTGCATAAAACCAATCAACATCAGCGTCCTATGATCTGGTGAGAAGAGACTATACGTCGACGGTATAAACAAGTCGATGCCATATACCATACCGTGCAATAAAAATGCTGACATAAAGCAGATAGCAGCGATTATCACCAGCGCTCGAGGCGTGTTTTTGAAACGTTTGCTATACAGCAGTGCCCCACAAATACAAACTGCAATAAAAAGTAACAAGTTCACGACACTCAGCAATATATAACCGGAGCGAGCCGAAAGCATCGTCATCCAACTGGAAAAATCCCATGGATTTTTTACCCCTGCCGCGGCGAGAGGCACAAATACTAGCGTAGCAACGACAAGTAATAGCGTCATAACGCCTGCAAGGCCTAAAAACACCCAAAATACTGAGCGTCGCTTGTGATTATTCATATATACCACGCTGTAACATACTGCATAATACCCTGCTCGATGCCTCTTTATACATAGTCTTTCGAGACGGCTTTAATCCAATATTTCATGTAATCTTTCTCTCTTTTATTATGTGGTTGTTCACTTTTCCTAGCTCTATTATAACTGAGCCGAGATATTAGCATGTCTGGTATGCTAGTAACATATGGATCGTCTCAAACAACTTGCTCATAGTCTGAAACCTAGCCCAAAAATGCCCGTCCTATTTGTGGGGCATGGCAATCCGATGCATGCGATTCTTGACGATGAAATTACACGTAACTGGGCAAAAGTTGGAGGCAATTTGCCAGAGCCGCAAGCATTCGTGGTTATTAGTGCACATTGGCAAACCAGAGGCACAAAGATTACCGACGCACCGACACAACCAATCATCTACGATATGTACGGCTTCCCTGATGAGTTATACCAAGTACAGTACCCCGCCAAGGGTGACCCCGAAATTGCCCGAGAACTCCGTGACGCATTTTTGCACTACGAAGCACAGCTCGATAACACCTGGGGATTAGACCACGGCACATGGTCAGTTTTGAAATACATGGCGCCGAAAGTAAAGGTACCGGTACTCCAAATCAGTATTGACATGACCCAGTCATTGCCGCAACTCGTTGAAATGTTCCGCTTACTGAAGCCTCTGCGCGAAAAAGGTGTAATATTTATCGGCAGCGGCAACCTCGTACATAACCTCGGACGACTCAATTTTCACGACAATAGTATATTTGACTGGGCAATAGAATTTGACGAAAAAGCGAGCGAACAAATGAGCCTCCATAACCTCGACCTACTCACAAACCCACTCAAGATGACGAATGCCGCCAGCCATACGTGCCCCGACTACAAACGAATACGTAACCAGTCATTAATAATTTTTTTCAATGCAATCACATTAGCATTGATGGATTCAAGAGTTGTAAATGTCATGATACCTCTTATATCAGAACTCCATTCGACCAATCCGCTCGTATCTGGCATCACTGGAGTGCCATTCTTCTCCTCTTTGCGACGAGCACCCATATGAAGTATAAGCTTCACCGCCCCTTGTTTGTTCATGAGGTTAAATGTAATCCTGTCTTCACCATCTAGGACATAGCTAGGCGCGTTCCATTTGATGCGTTCACTGAGTCGTGGCTCAGTCTTTAGTATCAGGTCCCGTAGTATATCAACTAGTTGTCGTTTATCTATCGGCAAGTCATCCAAAAATTCGTCTGTCGTTTTGTATTTCTGCATATACCTATCTTAACAAACCTTGTGCACGACAAAAATCGACACCTATTACTATAGAGTCATTTTTAATCTATCGTGCGGCGTTGTTGATTGGTTTGATAAATTATTTCTTCCAGTGTGACAATGCATTATTGATTATCGTTTTAATTTTTTCCTGAGCTTCCGTGATTGATATTTCTTTATCTTTATAAAAAACGAAATCGTCACTACTTTGTAGTAAAAACTGATGGAAATTATGACTTTTAGAGATTACGTCATCATTGGGGCTATATGTTGCAATAATAATCATTGGATCGCCGTCGAAATCTCCGCCAATGTCTTGCCAGAAAGTAGTAATGCGGCTTGAATTATCCGGTTCACTCTCTTTCCATTCACTATTCTCAGTGTCCCATTCATCCCAAATGATGTGCTTTTCGTATCGAGTTATGATCTCTCTCTTCACATAATCAGACAATTTATAATCGCCACTAAGTCCAATGTAGATATACTTTTCTCTAGGTTGCCAGTCGTTGAATAGAATTTTCGGTAATTTGTTGATCCGACGTTTTGCAAAGGGTAGTCTGATTAAACTAAAAAATAATGCAAAAGGCATCACTACTATCACGAGTAGAATAAATAATGGCATTAGAAGAGTATTCTTTGGTGCATTGATGTTTATGGCCATTGTCGTAATTATATCAAAAAGAAGCCTCGCAGCCCCTTCAGCTAGAAACTATTATTCAATACCAAGAAAAATAGCCCATACGGGATGGACTACTCTTCTTAGTACGCTTTCGTATATAGGATCTTAGTAGGCTTTCGTTGCGCCGTCTTTTACTGCTTTTTCCGCATTGTCCTTAGACATCATTGCGCAAACTGTTGTTCCACATTTTTCATGCTTGCCTTTGGCCATGAAACCACCTGATTTAGTTTTGACAACTTCTGGAGCTGACAATTCAACGCCTTTTTCCTTACATTTAACGCAGTATCCTGTAACCATGGCTATCTCCTCTTGAATTGATTATTACTTAACATAACGCTTGTCTAGTATATACCTTCTCATAGAAAACTACGCTTGTCCATCTCGTATTGGATCAAATTCTACTGTCCACTCAATGCCAAATTTGTCTCTAAACATTGCAAAATATGTCCCCCATGGACTCTCGCTCATAGGCATCTCAACAGCTCCTCCCACTGAAAGACCGGCAAATATTTTGTCAGCTTCTGCTTGGCTTTCCGCGGCGACCGCTATTTTAGACCTGTTTTCATCTTCGTTTACGCGTCCCATACTTTCAGGCACATCGTTGGCGATTAACACATTGCCGCCAATTGGCAAAACAATACGCATGATCTTATCGGCTTCGTCATCTGATACGGGAAATTCAGAGTTTTCTAAATCTTTAAAGCGCACAATGCTCGTAAACTCTCCGCCAAACACAGATTTGTAAAAGTTGAAGGCTTCTTCGGCATTTCCATTGAAATTAATTTATGGGTTGATTGTTGCCATGTAGATTGTCCTCCTGAGTACGAGTCTTAAACTTCTAGCCGCGCGGTCGACTTACGTCCACTGTCCTATGTCCATATTATAGCATTTTTTAGAGCATCAGTCATTACAACGCAGGTATCAAACGTTTCGGTCACAAAGGGCTATACTTAATATATGAGTGATGAGATTGAACTTGATAACGTGTATTATTTTTCTGTTAAAAAACGCCAACACCCTGAAGTTTTTAATCTAGTCCAGAATGTAATTGAAGATTCAAACCAACACAGTGGAGATAAATTGGAAATTCAGAGAAGGCTGCGACTTTTGACTACCAGCGAAGGGAATGAGCATTTAAGACAGTGTAGTAACTTTTTAGCTGAAGCTTTAGCCTTTGCGGAAATACATAATAAGGGACAGACGCCTCATTGGGTGCCTGTAACTTCTCTGCCAACACCTGATATTAAGTATGAGGCGAGTGGTATGTTTCAACCTGTAGAAGTAAAGCACTTAAATAGTCCGAGAGAAGAACATGAGGCATTGGCGAGTGGAATGATGTACGGAGGTTCCGTGAACATGGACTATGATGCTGGACTTGTTAGGAAGATAAATGATTTTATCGTGTCTGCTAAATCAAAGTTCCTTCAATTCAATGCATCTGTTAACGAAACCGAAAGCGAGAAGGGTACTCTGTATCTGTACTTCAGCAAGTCCATCGATGCTGGTCTGACAGACGGCATAGAATGGCAGAAGACCATGAAAGAAAGAATAGCGGACATAGCAACGCCTTTATGCGGTGATGAAGTTAACTTGATAATCGAAGATATAAACGAATAGTTCGTACAACCGAGTTAGTCTCTCCAACTCCACTCATTATGAATTGCTGCATGGGCTCTCTTTAGCAGTCGTACGTACAAATCATCGACCATCGAGTTGGCATCATAATGACCAAATGTTCCTACTTTCCCGTATCTTGTTTCTATAACATTTCGGTCCTTGAATTCAGGATACTTATCGAAAAACTCATTTATCAAATCTCTTGTTACATCGTCTTTGACTATCTCAAGGGCTTTATCTTTGGTTCTACCTAACTCATGGCTGAATTTCTTCATTTGAGCTGTGGTTGAGTATTGTTTATCTATACAAATTAGTGCCTTCAATAAAAACTCTATAGAAAAACAGAATGCTACATACTTGGCTGTCGTAAATCTAGGTCGAGGGAGACTCATTCCTTCCGTAGCTAAGTCGTACCACTCCATGCTACGACTTAATAGCGATGCGGGCGTATGGTCATAATCTTTAGACATAATACTCCTGGCTGCTGAATAGCTCTTTCACGTATTTATTGAAATTTTCATGGTTAATACCCAAAGTATTACTGCCTGTCTCGAATATATCAAATACAGTTTTGACACTATGGTTTTCAAACTCTAGACCATAAACGGGTACAGCAAACATATTTTTATTATCCATTACAAATCCATGCAGTTCGCCGATGAACCTCAGCGCAGATATTTCTATGCCATGTCTATTTGCATCCCTCGGCACCATTACCCACGGTATCGACTCTTTATCCAGCGCAAAGGATTGCTTATCTGCTTTTACTAATGATTCCTTCAGTTTATCAATTGCTGGACCCATGTCCCAACTGGCCTGAAAATGCACGTTTACATTGTTGGGATTGAATGAAAACATGAAATCTGATGAGTAGTCATTATTCCGAATCATGGCACTCAAAGTCATATCTGAATATCTCGCTAAGTCTAAATCTTCTTCAAACGCTATAGCCATTTTTTCTAATGATTTATGTATTAGCTTCTTATCGGGAGTAAACACCGAAATTAATATACTTTGGTTCCTAACCAACTTTATAACACGCAGCAGTTCACTTGCAGATGCGTTCACTATATCTTCGAAATATAGCCTGCTATTAGGAAAAGTTTTAGCGTCTGACGCAAACGGAATCTCTAATAAGTCAACATCGGCTAGCCCTTTTTGTTTTGAAGAATTAAATCCTACTTTGATGTTTTGGTATTTATAAAAACCTCCTACAATGATTTCATTAAGAGACGAAAGCATTGGGCCAGAGTTAGGACTTAATAATCCACGTTGTAACTCAGATAAGTAATCAGGGTTTGATTTGATTTCATCTTTCAACTTACCTAGTACTGAAGCAGTGAATTTGAAATACCCATAGTCGTCTGCTGGCACACTCTGCTGCTGATGACTATAGAGATGACCATTGAATTCGTAGCTTGTATTGATAATAAACCTCATCGAAGGATTAGTAACACCAATCAGCTTGTTGGTGTATGTGCGCCTCATACATTCCTTAATAGCGTTTCTAATAGCCTCATGTCCAAAAACATCAATATATTTCTGAAGACTAATTGCTCTCTTATGCACTATTTCTTTACCTGCATTAATATGTCTGACTTGAATCGTCCATTACCGTAGCTTCTATTCCACATTTCTTTGTTAGAAAAATAGAAGTGGGTTAATAGAACTTCGTTTTCCTTGGTACCTTGAGCAGTAATAATCTTTTGCATATTTTCAAGCAATGATGAAATCAACATAGATTTAATGATTACTCTTGCATGGTTAAAGGCTAGAGTATTCTCGTATATTACGAAGTGTTTGCTATCCTTTTTCTCACGTGTGTAATAAGTTAAAGATGAATCGAATTTTGCCAACGGGAATGACTGACCATCTGAAGTTCTTACAGTATATACACTTTCATTGGTGTTGCCCCTAACTCTAAAGCCATGTTTATAAGCATTCAAAAACTGAGCATCAAGATTGTAGTCGCTCATCACTTCGCTAAGTATAGATAAATGCTCATCTAGCTTATTTTGATAATTCTTGATGGATTCTTTTTCGTTAATGCCAAAGGCGTAATGTTCCAGAATCCATTTCTTGAACTGAAGAGAGTTTTCCGTTTTCTTAACAAAATCCAAAATCTCATCACTGCGAGAGAACATCCCTTCAAGGATAGTATTCTCTCTCCCAGCGACAATCATCATATTTATCATTAAGATTTCGCTTAATTGCATGTATGTAGCGTAAAGCTCAATCAGATGCCTTCTTTTTGTTTTGTCGGTTTTGAGCTTTTGTAATTTATCGGCAATATGCTCGATTCTTTTAAGCCATCCTGAAAAATCTTGCTGGCTGTAGTATTCATAAAAAAAATCTTGAAGTGCATTGTCTTGGTCGACCATGACAATATTATCCTCCAATCTAATCTCTTTAGCTACCAAGTATATGTAGCTCACGTCCGAAAAGCCTCACGTGCGGTCTGAGAGGTATCTCGGAGTGTCTAAGCGCGCGTATCTAAGGACGCTTTTTGCTGTAAAACGGTAAGAAAAATAGCCATATACGATGGAATACTTTCTTGGTGCGGGTACAGGGACTCTAAACCCCGAACGCCGAAGCGTTCGGGCAATCACACCTGGACTATTGATTTCTTTGACGAGGTCCAGGGTTAGAGAATTACAATACATACCAAACGTAAAACCCCAACGACGAGGTTGGGGCATTACATTTGGTGCTCAACGAGCAGAAAGTTGTACACCCATTTAGCCTTGATAGCTTTGCTGTACAGAGCCTGGAAGTACAACGGTGGCGTGATATTCTTGCTGTTCCGTATGCCAACTATAAGAGTATGTTAGTGCCTCGCTAGACTTACACACCACGCCATAGTTATGCTTGATAATAAAAATATAAAACCTACAATAGCCTTATGGACTACAAACAACAGAGTAACCAAGGCTGTCTCGTCGTAGACTTGATGTACTTATTTGGCATAGAGCCAACCAGAGACAAGGAACAGGATATTTTGAGTGATGGGCTATTTAGATTGCGTGAGAACTATACGCTAGGCTGTTTACTTGCTTTTCTCGAACGCTACGAAGATAAGTCAGTAACGCTATACGTTGACAACAAGTACTATCTGGATATTCTGAAACAATGGGTCAAGCATCCACGCATAGAGATGGTGCATAAGAAAAATGACACCAAGTTGCTAGACACTCTCGACACGCCTTTTATTGTCTACGTCGACAACAATATAACTGATGGCTGGACGCACCTACCTCACTTTATGATGGTTACAAGTGCTACAGATAAGTTCTATAGTGTCTTTGACCCTTGGGATGGTAAGACAGTTAGGCTCTCGAAAGATAAACTACTCAACGGAATTGAGCTTTTGCGTACTCACGTTAAGGTTTGCCCGTTCATTATTCAAGCCAACTAAGCCCCCCTACCCATCGTGCACATCATTTTTGATAAGCTTGTAAACGCACTTGTCAGCTAAAAATATGTCGGTATCAAAAAATGGTTTGTTTTGCCATTTCACCCAACAATTACGAACAGGGGTCGGCATTAAAAAATCGCCCAACAAACAAAAATGAGCTAAACAGAGGTGAGCCGTTGGTATGCCGTTAGATACTAGGCTGTTTTGTTGGGTTCAGTAGCATCTTTGAGACTATAGTGGTCAAGAACTTGCCTAATGTTATCCGCTAGTTGCAAGGGGCTTACGTTGACGAAAACTTTAAGTGGATGGTTGTCTGGCAAATTGACGAAATAGTCCTCACGACGTTCAACATCCCAGTGTTGGATTGAGGTGCGTAGTTTATTGACCTCGTTAACTTTTTCCATAAGTTCGGTGTTGTAGATACTGGGCTTGCCTGAAAGTTGAGATGCCAATTTAGTTATCTTTGTTACAAAGCCTTTAGCGGTAAACTCGGGAAATGTCAGCTCTTTGCCGTCAATCTCTACTTTTCTTTCCTTGTTTTTGCGTATATACAATTCGTACACCATACTTTCAAGCGAAGAATATAAACCAAGCAATCCTAAAGAGAGTAACTGGATATAGGTGTAGAAAAGCTCCTCGTCAACTAGGTGGTAGCTAGCGTTTGTTGTTGCGGTCTTCAAAGCCCGTGATTTGATGGCTTCCGCTTTTTCTAAGTCTCTTTTTGACTGGAAAAAGATAAGCTCTGCCATACTTGGTAACGATAACGATACTTGCTGACCAGCTATATCAACAAATGCAGAACCTCTTACTACCGACCCGACTGGATGCTCTATACCGTTAGGACCCTTAAACGGCTTAGTAGTTGTTGACTCAAAGAAAACACGTGGGTCACCGTATTTGATTGACCTATATTTTCTATTGTTATTAGCCATACAGCCCTACTGCTCAAAGACTTTATATTCGCCCTCTTCTAGAGCGTAAATTGGTAGCGACTTATCGCCATATTCTTCAAGTTCACGCTCCGCTTGCTCCCAGTCAATACTGCCACGTGGGTCATCGTCACCAAATGCTGAGTTGTAGTGGGGTATAAACTTGATTGGCAGTATCCCAAAACCATCACCGCACTGCCTCCAGTCGCAAGTCCAGTAGTGTGTAACTAACAGATTGGAACTAGCCGAGTTAGTTGCAACGACTTTATCCTTGAATAACTCTACTAAATCAAACTGACGCATCCAGTACTGAATTAGGTGGTCATCTCCACCGTGGAAGTAGATAATATCAGCTTCGCTACATTGTGTAGTAAAAGTATCGGGCATTGCTAAAGCAAATGATGGGCTTACGGTATCTGGCAAGTCTTCTGATATAGCGTCCGAGTAGCCTTGAAACTTTGCCTCCCAATACTCCCTACCTTGTGCGAAATTACAGAGCAGAAACTTAGGACTATCGCCTAAGTCTTTGACAAGTTCTCTATGGAACTCTCGCTTGAGATTTGGTGCGTTTTTTATACCGCCAGAGTTAATAACATATTTCGTCATCTGCTTACAAAGCTCCCTATGGTTTCTGCTAGGCTATCTTCAAATCCTTTAAATCCGTGCGAAGCACCGTCCACCACGGCTATCTTAGTATTGGCATTTTTGATAGCGTTAACACGCTCTAGCCATTTGTCCATAGAACCGTCAATCTGTGTAATACCAATATCCTCAGTACCATATGGTATAAGCATTGGTAGCTCAACTCTACCGAGAAGTGAACCGCCATCACGCTCACCGTAAATGTCCGCAGAACTACCAGCTTCACAGATAGTAGGATAGGTTTGTGCTGAAATTGGTGTTTTATCGAGCCAGCACTGAGCATCTACAAGTTCTTCTCCCTTGCCTTCAGACAAGAGTTGTTTTGCTTTGGCTAAGTATTCAGCGTGCATCGGCTCTGTGTTTGCCCAGCCTGTCATATCAGTTGGTGCTAACAAGATGACTTTCTCAACGCCGTTAACATCTTCGTTAAGTACAAAGTTAACAACTTTGGTGCATCCTAAAGAGTGACCTTGTAATATGAGCCGTGTTTTTCCGAGTGACTTCAGGTAGTCGATTGCTCCACGGATATCGTGGGCACTCTCTTCAAAAATCTCAAAACAACTCCCAGCGTGCTTCCAGCCATCACCTTGTCGAAAATCGCTAATGATACCCCGACCACGACTGTCTATAGTGAATAGTGATACGTCGTACTCAGCGTACATTGCTCGTAGATTATCAAGAAAATAGTTCTCGTAGCCGTTGCCTGACATACCGTGAATGTGCACAACAGCAATATCACTTGCCTCGTTGTTGAGCCAGCCTTGCAATTCGACATCGTCAGATGCTTTAAAGCGGACAAAATCTACAGTGCTTTTTGAGTACTCCATAATAAGCCTATTATATACTGTTTTATATGATAGACACCCGCAATCGCTGGTTGAACGAGGACGGCTTGGGTTTGTATTAGGGTTTGTATTAGGGTTAGACCCTAAACAGATTTGTATCAGGGTTTGTATCAGGGTTAGACCCTAAACAGATTGGTTAGTTCGGATTTTGTGATATTCTAATAACATGCCATCTCGTAATACAGTTCGTCAGTACGATGCTCCAGCATATTATCATGTGTATAATCGCGGTGCGGGCGGAAGCTATATTTTTAGAGATGCTCAGGATAAATATAAGTTCCTATCACTCGTACAACGCTATTTGAGTCACGACTCGCAATATGAAAAATATCCTACTTTCGATATCGAGCTTATTGCCTACTGTGTCATGGGAAACCATTTTCATTTGCTACTATTCCAGGAGCATGACCTTGAAGCAATCACGAAGCTCATGAGGTCGGTCTCGACTTCTTACTCAATGTATTACAACCTCAAGTACAGGTCTCATGGCCACGTGTTTCAAAGCGTGTTTAAAGCCGCTAGGATAACTAATGAATCATACCTTGCACATATTACACGCTATATACACTTAAACCCCGAAACATACCTGACATACAAATGGTCAAGTTTACGCTACTACATGGGCGAGCAGCCGCCGGACTGGGTAAATCCAGCAAGATTACTTGATATGACTTCCATACAATACAAGAAATTCCTAGAGGATTATGAGGATCGAAAGAAGCTCTTAAAAGAGGTTAAGGATCAGCTGGCACTATAGCCATGGGTCTAGGTAGCTTGACCCAGAAACCGACGCGTTCGCGTTCGGAGAGTCACATTTGGACTATTGTTTTCGTTGACGAGGTCCAGGGTTAGAGAATCAAATACATACCAAAGAAAAAACCGACCGAATGGTCGATTCTTTCTTTGGTGCGGGTACAGGGACTCTAACCCTGGACCTCGTCCTTGGCAAGGACGCGCTCTAAACAACTGAGCTACACCCGCATGATGGTGTAAAAGTATAACCGGAAGGTACAATGTGTGCATCTATAGTTGCGTCCTTGGCCTGGCAAGGATCGGTCACCTTCGGCGACCCCCGAACTTCGCTATTGAAAACAAGTTTTCATCGGAAGATTCGTTTCCGAACTGCCACTGGCAGTTCTCACCCTAAACAACTGAGCTACACCCGCGCGTCGAAATCGAGGCGTTTAACTCGTGATAGAAACAAGTTTCATCACTGCGTCTTATGCCATCGCTTTCTCCTTACAATCCTCAGTATAGCCTTCGGCGTACCTCGGATTGGGAAGAGCATTAATAGTATAGATAACAGAGACGATTTTGACAAGTACTACAGCCGAGAAGCACTAGTGATTTTCAAGTTCGTGGATGCGGCCGTGATCAAGTCCATAATGATGCGCAATTTCATGCCAGAGCGTGCGTTTGATACGCTCAAATAGTGAGATTTCATCGTGCGAGAGAAGTAATATTGGTTTTTTGAATAGCGTGATCTTGTCGGGCAGTACGAGGTTATACCCTGCCCCGCGTTTCGTGAGCGGAATTCCTTCATAAAGACCGAGCAATAACTGGTTTTCCCTCACCCCTTGTTTCAGGAGTTGTTCAGGAGATGGTTCATCGGCGTATGTAATCGCAACATTGTTAAGTCCTCGAATATACTGCTGAGGTAATTCATCCATAGCTTTGCTTATGAGGACATCAAATAGTTCATCGGATATATCCATGCATCAAGTGTACACGAAGTTAAGGGCATGAAAAGTAAAACACCCTAGGCAAGCTAGAGTGTTTTACTTTGGTGGCTCCTCCCAGACTTGAACTAGAGGGACAGAGCCCTCAGCAAAAACCATCGCTCTTCAAGGCCACGCCTGAAGAGCCTTGTGAATAAGTACCAAAGAAAAAAGACCAGCTCTTACTGATCTTCATTCTTTGGTGGCTCCTCCCAGACTTGAACTGGGGACACAAGGCTCTTCAGGCCTCTGCTCTACCAACTGAGCTAAAGAGCCGCAATCAGTGATTTCGTTAACATATTATATCACGCAACCTCCTATAACATATCATCTCATCTATGACTCACTAAAAATCACCCCGGTACTTACCGAGGTGATTTTTTTATTTTTCCTACAACTGTTTATACTTCAACTTCTTTTTTACTTGAGCGCATAGCCCAGTCGGCAAGCACCCACAGTGCTGCAAGTCCTACGACTGCGTACACGACTCGTGCAAGAGTTGATCCTGCACCGAAGATACTATCAACGAGATTGTAGTCGAAGAATCCGACCAAACCCCAGTTAATACCTCCTATTACAACTAATACTAATGCTGTTGCGCCTAGAAACTTCATGTTCAGACCCTCCTTAGTTAGTACGCTTAGTATAAGCTTAAGCTAACCGAAAAACAAGATACTAATAACAGAGGTCGCACTATGAAATTGTTGTCCCGAACAAATGCCCCACAAGGAATGTCGCCGCCATAGCGAGAACACCACCTATGACAACACGGAATATTGCTCGCGAACGTGAGGCGCCACCGACTGTCGCGCTATAATAACCTGTCAATGTAAGCGCGATTACCACTGCAACCAATGTGACCCAGATTCGCCAGTGCGCTGGTGCAAAAACCACACTAAGAAGTGGGATAAGCGCACCTGCAGTAAACGACAACAGTGATGCTACTGCCGCATGCATAGGATTTGTCAGCTCATCTTCATCAAGCCCTAGCTCAGCCTGAAGATGCGCTCGTATTGGATCTTTTTCCGTCAATTCGGTTGCAAACTGAAGGGCGGTCGCATGATTCACACCATTTTTGACAAATGTATTCGCAAGCTCTTCAAGTTGCTCGTGCGGATATTGTTTCAGAAGCTGTTTTTCTTTCTCGATATAGGCGCGTTCCGTATCGCGTTGCGTACTCACAGAAACATACTCACCAACACCCATCGACAATGCACCAGCTACAAGACCAGCGAGTCCTGCCATAAAAATTGTTCCACCATCGCTCGTAGCTCCAGCTACACCAAATATAAGACTCGCCGTGCTAACGATACCATCATTAGCACCAAGGACTGCCGCACGCAATTTATTTAGCATTGCGCTGTTTGAACTCGTATCAGCCACTGCTTATTTTCGCTCTACAATAATTTTACATTCAGTCACTAGCGCCGCAATTGCCCCAACCGCTGCAAGAACCGGTGCTAGCGCAATACCAACCACGCCGATCGTCAAAGGAAGTTCAATAAGCGTTTCATCTTTTGAGTTTTTTATGATGACACGGCGAACATTACCTTCTGCGATAAGTTCTTTCACTTTTGCGATTAAACTTTCACCCGTAATAACAAACTCTTCTGTATTCTTTTTTTCTTCTGACATTATTTTTCTCCTTGTGAGACACTAAGCCCCCAGATGTATGCAGCCATAACACCTACAAAGCCTACTGACATTAAAAATGTATACCAATCGTTTTGAGTAGAGACGAATCGTTCACCGCTCCCTAATGCAATAAGCATAAAGACTAGCCCTGTCCAGCCGGCAATTTTCCATGTGCGTTTTTGCTGTTTATGAGCGGATATTACCAATGAAATCGCGCCTACTACAAGTAGTGCACCTAAGATGGCATGCAAGAATACCGACCACTGCGAAAAACTAAAGTCCCAAAGCTGGCTCGAAGAACTGTCTTCGGGGAATTTAACAAATAAGCCCGCCCAAACACCAAGCAAGAACTCAACGCCAAGCAACCCTAAAAGCCCTTCTGCGTGCTCTTTCAAGGTGCCATGTCTCATTGTCATTATTTTATCTCCTTCGCCATGAACTGCTTAACACTATCGACGGTGTCCATAAACTGTGACGGGAAGATAATTGTTGAATTCTTCTCTACGGCAATCTCTGTTAACACTTGTAGATTTCGGAGTTGCAATGCGATTGGATGCGAAGCGATAATATCTGCTGCTTCACCGAGTTTCGTTGCGCTCATCTGCTCACCTTCTGCGGCAATAATTTTCGCACGGCGTTCACGTTCAGCTTCAGCCTGCTTCGCCATCGCTCGTTTCATATCTTGCGGAAGTTCAATGTTCTGTACTTTCACATTTTCAACATCGATACCCCATTTGTCGGTTTCGCTGTCGACGATCTCTTTAATCTTTTCAGAAATTGCCTCACGACTTGATAATAACTCGTCGAGTTCGGCGCCACCTGTTACATCACGAAGCGCAGCTTGTGCGAACTGACTTGTTGCATATACGTAATTAGTTGTTTCAAGTACAGCTTTTGCCGGATCAACAACCCGCAAGTACACCACTGCATCCACGGCAGCGGTCACGTTGTCCTTAGTGATAACTTCCTGCTTTGGGACATCGATAGGCATACTACGTACATCAACTTTGATCATCCGCTGGAAAATCGGCACGACAACCCGCAAACCTGGCGCTCGTATACCGGAAAACTTACCGAGGGTTAGTACGACGCCCCGCTCATATTGATTAACAATTTTAAGGCCACTCAAGATGAGAATTAGCACCGCTACTAGTACGGGCACTGTTAAACCTGCAAATATTTCCATACATCCTCCTTAGGGGTTATGTTATTTATTGTACCGCTAAAGTGATGAGCTTATCAATCAACTCTTTACTGCTTAGCCCAGCTTCTTGCCAAAGTTTCGGATACATACTGATATTCGTGAAACCAGGGAGCGCATTTACCTCAATGACATGCGGCACATCATCCTCGAGCATGTAATCGATACGCGCCATGCCCGTACATCCAAGTACCTCAAATGCTTTATGTGATATACCGCGAATCTTCTGTTCGATTTCGGGATCGAGGTCAGCGTGTGATACTACTTGCGATGTACTATTGGGTGAATACTTGTCGTCATAATCATAAAATTCTGCACCGCTAATAATCTCACCTATTCCGCTGACGAGATGTTCGGGTGGATTGCCAAGTACGGCCGTTTCAAGTTCACGACCACTCACGGCTCGCTCAATTAATACGCGGTCATCATGTTCAAGCGCTCCTTTGATTGCGGGAAGAAATTCAGATTTATCATGCACCTTGCTTACGCCAACTGAACTCCCAGATCGTGCGGGTTTCACGAACAGTATTCTCCCAAGTGTTTCTGAAACATCTTTATAGTCCGGTAACTGATTACCTTGACGATGGACGATATGCTCAACAGTCCTAATACCATTTGCTTCGAGTATCTGCTTCGTAAGCACCTTGTCCATACAGACAGCGCTCGCAGTGTTATCGCAACCAACAATAGGAATATGTAGTAGATCAGCCATACCCTGTACCGTGCCGTCTTCGCCATTTTTGCCGTGCAGAACTGGAAAGATAACATCAACCACAATCTCACGTTTTGTCTTGCTAGTGAGAAATTTCCTTTGACCTAAGACAGGCATCAGCTCTTCACTATTGTCTTGATCGTCGCTCACGCGATCCGTGAGCCAACATCGTCCATCACGATCTATATAGCAACGCGTAATATCATATTTTGCAGTATCAAGCGCTGCACTCACATTTGTCGCACTCTTTATCGAAATTTCATGCTCAGTTGACTCGCCGCCAAAGACTAATAGGACTCGTTTATTCATAGTACTAGTATACTGTATGTATGAATAGCGTGCCGCTTGCGGAGGAGATGAGACCACAGACACTACACGAGGTGATTGGACAAAGTCACCTGCTTGCCGATGGGGAGATCTTGAAACAAATCGTCGCCCGAAAAGAACCGGTTAGCCTTATTCTTTGGGGGCCTCCCGGCACTGGCAAAACAACTCTTGCCCGAATCATTGCCAGCGAGGTTAACGCTGATTTCGTCGAACTCTCAGCTGTCACAGCCGGCAAAAAGGATGTTTTGAAGGTGGTTGAACATGCACGCCAGAATTGGAACCTTGGTGTCCGAACGATATTATTCGTCGATGAAATCCATCGTTTTAATAAGGCGCAGCAAGATGCATTTTTGCCCCATGTTGAATCAGGGCTTATCACACTCATCGGTGCAACCACAGAAAATCCAAGCTTTGAAATCATCTCACCACTCCTTAGTCGTTCACGAGTACTTGTCCTGCAACCACTGGCGAAAATAGAGATTATTGAAGTCATAAAGCGTGCACTTAAACATTTGAAGCAGACGAAAAATGTCACGCCAAAAGCACTGGATTATCTCGCAGAACTCTCAGGTGGGGATGCCCGTGTCGCCCTTGGTAATCTCGAGCTAGCCCTCAGCCTCGGCGAAAAAGTAACCCCGGAAATTGTCAAAGTCGCCGCACAAAAACGCGTGCCGGGCTATGACAAAAAAGGTGACATGCATTATGACGTTATATCGGCATTTATTAAAAGTATGCGGGGCAGCGATGTGACCGCAACACTCTACTACCTGAGTCGTATGATCGATGCGGGTGAGGATCCGAAATTTATCGCCCGTCGTATGGTTATCTTTGCTAGTGAAGACATCGGACTAGCTGGCAATGGCGCATTGGCACTGGCAAGTGCGACGTTTCAAGCAATCGAGCGCGTGGGACTTCCTGAGGGTAATTATAGTCTGTATCACTGCGCCACCGCTCTCGCTCGCTCCCCGAAATCCCGCGAAATAGCCAATCTTATGTTCGGTGCCAAAGAGCTTGCAAAACGTTACCCTGATTCCCGGGTTCCACTTCACCTTCGCAATGCCCCAACAAAACTCATGAAGGATCTTGGGTACGGTAAGAATTATGAATGGAAAGCGAACTTCAAACACGCAAAAGGTTTTCTGCCTGACGATATTACAATTTAAAACGAATCGATATTACGTAGCACATCAAGGACTGGCTTAAAATTATCGCTATGCATCATCGTTAAACAGTTCCCCCGCGCCGTATACACAACTGCCGTTGAGCCGTCACTCAAAACTTTTTCAAACTGTTTTTCGTAATGTTTTGTTTCATACGCTGCACTGTCCTGCCCGATCGCAATCGTGATAGGTAGCGTCGAATAACAATTCATACCTGACGCCGTGTCAGGACTACCGATGTATAAGGTACGACTAGTGCTACTTGTCATATAAATAAACTTACTCGCAACCGTACTATCATATGGCAGGGAAACATTTACTTCCGGAAAGTACAATTTCTTTGAACCAGCGTCGAATGCAGGCCGTGCATACATCGTGTAGAGCGCTTTTGTTACCTCGCCAGTCCCGCCCTCGTTAAAGCGTTCGAGACTTTTCACTCTTGTCCATAAAATTAATGAGACTACGGTAAGCGCAAGCACCGCAACGAGCATCAAGAAATTAAACATGCTCAGTGTAGGACGAATTGATTGTGATTTTGCCAAGAAGGTTCTCCTTAATTTATAATGTTATTGCTTACTATACGCTTATTTGACGCTGATAACGATACCTTCATATGGCGCGAGATGAATTTTTTCTTGGTGCGTGCGAATTCGTGATCGAGTGGAAAATAGAACCGGGTATGAGCCGTGATGAATCATCCGATACTCACTCGAAAAATTCAATATAATTCGATAGGTTTTGTTCTGAAGTGTCCGCTCATACATCAACACATCATCGTCATGGGATACGAGTGCAAATGCACCGCTACGCAGAGTTTCCTCGTTCGCGCGCAGGGTAAATAATTTCTTATACAAAGCCCAAAATGACCGCTGGCTCTTCTGTTCATTTTTGGCATTGAACCGTTTATACGTTTTGCCAATTGGCAACCAGGATTCTACTTCACTAAACCCGGCATGAGCCGATGCATCCCATTGCATAGGCGTCCGTTCTGGGTCTCGCCCGCCCATATCACTGCCTTCACTAAACCCATCTTTCCTGACCTTGATCGGTACATTGCGCATACCGATTTCTTCGCCGTAATACACACTTGGAATTCCCGGTAACGTCAGTTGCAGCATAGCGATAAGCCTGGATTGCTTGTAACCAAACCGGCTAATGATACGCGGTTGATCGTGATTCCCAAAACAAAATATTGGCAATGCGCCCATAGGCAGGACGGCGAGATATTCTTCGATTTTCTTACCAAAGTTTTCAGCGCCCCATTCGGTATGAAGTCCTTCGAAATAGAACGGTGAGGCAAACTTTGGACTTACTTCATGAATCATCTTGAGCTGGTCATTCATATTACCGAGCATGCCGTCGGGATAATACTCAAAGGCCACGAAACGATCCGTATACTCGGCAGCGACACTGGCGATATCGCTCAAATACTCTTTAAGTCGTGGACCATTTTTAGAATTTGAATGCACGTAAGCACCGAATTCATCAGGTGAACCGTGGTGCTCAGGATTTGTTGGATCATCGATCAAGTCTGGATGTTTCGAAAGTACCCACACTGCATCGACTCTAAACCCGTCAACGCCCATATCAAACCAAAATCGCATCACATCTTTGATCTCGGCTCGGACTTTGGGGTTTTCCCAATTGAGATCTGGTTGTGAATCCATAAACGAGTGGAGGAAATATTGCTTGGTCGTCTCATCGTACATCCACGATGAACCTCCGGCCAAACTCACCCAATTGTTCGGTTGGTCACGCCACACATAATAGTCACGCTTCGAATTAGTCTTCGAACTACGGGCTTCTTTGAACCACTCATGCTGGTCGGAGGTATGGTTCGGTACGAGGTCGATCATCACCTTTATGCCGCATGCATGCGCGCGCGACAACATGTTTTGAAAGATTTTGAGTGACCCATACACTGGATCAATATCTCGATAATCGCTAATATCATAGCCAAAATCTTTTTGTGGAGAGGGATAAAATGGCGACAACCATACGACGTCAACACCAAGTTTTTGTAAGTATGGCAATCGGCGTGTGATACCTTTTAAGTCACCAATACCATCATGATTGGTATCCTGAAAACTGCGCGGATAAATCTGATAAATTGCCGAAACATCACGCCATGTTTTTGTCATAGTGCGATAACTACTCCCTCATACGGCCCAAGTACAATACCCGTTACCGGTGCTTTTACCGGCTTGCGTGAGGGTGCAGTGAAACAAATTATTTCTGAATTTTTTGGTACTTTGACCGTACGATACCAGCGGGAAAAATTGAGCGCCACCATGTAACGACCGTCTGCATGGCGACGCTCGTATACGAGTACGTCACGGCGTCCGTCATTGCTAATTTCTTGGTAGTCACCCTTAATCATCGTTTCGTCTTTATTACGGAGTGTTAATAACTGTCGATACAGGTTATACATAGAATTCTTATTCTTCATCTGCGCCTCAACATTGTAGCGGCGATAGTTCTTTGAAAGAGGCAGCCACGGCTCAGCAGGCGTAAACCCTCCGTGCTTCTTTGCATTCCACTGCATCGGTGTCCGCTCAGGATCACGTCCACCCATCGGATTTTCAGCACTAGCTGGGTCCTGTCGTTTCTCTGGTGGAATATGAACATTTTCCATAGCGATCTCGTCACCGTAATAAATCGCTGGAATACCCGGAAGTGTGAGAAGTAGCATTGCGATAAGCCGCGCTTGTTTGCGACCAAAACGCGAAACGATGCGTGACTGGTCATGATTTGAAAAACAATATGCAGGACGATCGCCTGTACGAAGCATGTCCTGAAAATTTCGTACATAATCACCCATCGGTTTTGCGCCCCATGGAAGGAACATTCCTCCAAAGTTAAAGGGCAGTCCAATACGAGCGTTCACATCGTACATGGAATAAAATTGGTCGTTGATAGATAGTCCAATTTCACCGTCCGGCATAAGCTCGTAAAACATTATCTTGTCTGGATAATTTTCGACTGTATTCGTTAATTCACGCAAATAGTCGTGCATGTTTGGAAGCAACTTACTATATTTGCGAATACATGAATCATAGGTTCCTGGAGGTCCGATGTAATTTGGATTCGCTGGTTCATCAGGAAATGTATAGTCTTTGCCAAGATGACTAACTGCATCAACCCTAAATCCGTCAACGCCAAGATCAAGCCAAAACTCGAGTGATTTTTTCATTTCTTCGCGCACAGCTGGGTTTTCCCAATTTAAGTCAGGTTGCTCCTTGAGGAATGTGTGGCAGTAGTATTGGCCACTTTTTTGGTCATATTCCCACATAGAGCCACCAAATATACTTACCCAGTTATTTGGAACTCCGCCGTCCTTCGGATCATGCCAGATATAAAAATCGCGGTATTTACTATCCCGACCTTTTAGAGCGTCTTGAAACCATGGATGCTGATCTGATGTGTGATTGGGGACGAAATCGATCACAACTTTAAGACCGTGGTCATGGGCATTATCAAGTACTTCTTTAAACTCTTCGAGCGTTCCGAAGAGTGGATGGATATTGTTATAGTCACTAACATCATAGCCAAAATCCGCCATTGGCGAGGGGTAAAATGGCGAGATCCATACCGCGTCAACACCGAGCGCTTTGTGACGGCCGCGCAAATATTCAATCTGCTGTGCGATACCCTTAAGATCACCGACGCCATCTCCGTCTGTATCTTTAAAACTTCGTGGATAAATCTGGTAGAGTGCGTTGACGTTGGCCCAAGTTTTCATGTATTACCCTCATTTTGCTGTTTGTCTATATACTATTTACTAAAAGTATACAGTATCGCTAGGGGGAAATATAGCTAAAATTTCAGCTCGCCACATCCGTATTATTGCCAAATTATTATTGGTGATATTTGTTGCGCTTGTTGGTATGACAGAGCTACAGCAATCCCAGCTTAATAAGAGTGATGACTCGTATAGCAACTTACCGAACGCAGGGTCGTCTAAGGCTGCGGAGGCACTCGCGCAACTACCTATAAAAGGGCGTGCACCAAAGACTGGATATACGCGTAGTCAATTTTCAGAAGGATGGGATTCGGTACCAGGCTGTGATATTCGCAACCTAGTGCTTGCCCGTGATCTGACGCAGGTTACCTTTTTGCAAGGTACGTGTAAGGTAACCAAGGGGCTTCTGCAGGATCCCTATACTGGAGTCGAAATTAGTTTCCTACGAGGGCAAAATACGAGTGATACTATCCAGATAGATCATGTTGTTGCGCTTAGTGATGCCTGGCAAAAGGGAGCTCAACTACTGTCGTATGAACGTCGTCACGCGCTCGCGAATGACGAACTAGATTTATTAGCCGTCGATGGTACGGCAAACAATATTAAGGGCGATGGCGATGCGGCAACCTGGCTGCCAAAAAATAAAATATTCCGCTGTGCCTATGTCGCACGACAGATTGCTGTAAAGAAAAAATATTCCCTCTGGGTCACGCGAAGTGAATACGATGCAATAGCAAACGTACTAAACGCTTGTCCTGACCAGCCGCTTCCTGACGACGGCGCCGCAATTCTTGCGCCACATGCGCTTCAAACCCAAATACCAGGAAGCGTCACCAATTAATGGTCAGGGATTTATAAAAGAAGCCTGTATACTCCTCTACGGCTTGTATAATCTCGCGTGTTCCCGGAGATAATACGAGACTAGGAATTTCATCGAGATCTATCCATTGTACTTTTGTGTGCGTCACATCATTGGGTTTCATATCAACTTTAAATATATGCGCAAGAGTGTGTGACGCCGTTTGGCCATCAATTTCTGCTATAAATTCAATCACTCCGCAGTGTTCTATAGCTTGGGGAGGTTTATCACTCAGGTACCCTGCCTCTCTCAGCGCTGCCGCTTCAACCGATACGTCATCATAGTGAACCTTCCCGCTCGGTAGTGACCATGATCCGATGAATGGCTGTTTATATTTTGGCCATAACCATATATGGTTATCGTTGATAATTATAAGCATTGTTAATAGCTTTGGTTGCCAGCGTGGTTCAAATGTCTCAAGACTCACATGATCAACAAACCTCATACCAGCAGCACTCAGTCTGTATCCCCTCGCGGGATCGTGCTCAATATATTCTTCTTTCACGAGTCGTTTAAGATGATAATTATATAAATTACTATCAACATTTTCTGGCCTCATTTTGCTAAATTTTACCCACTCCGCATAGGTAAGAACACGTAATATATGCTTTCGAATAAAATGCATGTCAGGCGTTAATTTCATATCATCAGTATAAATCAATTTGAGTCAAAACATACTCACTATTTATTGGTTACCATTGCCAATATACTGCTAGTGTAATCTTAAAAGGCTCGAAAGGAGCAGTCTGCAATGAGCGTACAACATAGTCCGCATAGTGCTGAATTTGACCAAATATATCGTCATGAGACAGCTCACGAAACTGCGTTCAAAATTGAGCGCGATGCTATCAATCTAGCTGATGTCGCCATGCGTTTCGCTGCAATAGATCGTATCCCCCGCTACTCAGCTGAAACACGAGAAAATGATGCTGAACACAGTTTCATGTTAGGACTTGTTGCACAGGAAGTCGCAACAGCATATTTTCCAGAGTTAGATTCGGGGCTCGTTGCTCGCTTTGCGCTCGTGCATGATTTAGTTGAACTTGAAGTCGGTGATGTCGCCACGTTTGCTATTACCGCCTCCGAACTAAGGGATAAGAGGGTTGCCGAATATACCGCTCTCGAAGCCTTGTGTGAGCGATTACCTAAGCATACGGCATTACTACTGCGTGCATATGAAGAACAAGATATACCAGAAGCGCGTTTCGTACGATTCGTCGATAAGATGATGCCTGTACTTGTTGACATTCTCGGCCACGGGTGTCAAGTCATGCATGAAGATTATGCAACTTTTACTCACGAGCAACTATCGGAGGCACAAGACGCATTAAAGACTCGTTTCGAACAAATGTTTCCAGAACCAGAACTTGCATCAATCCATCTGGCACGCAATGGTCTTGCTCGTCGTTTCAGGGAATGTTTTACTCCTCTAGTTGAGGAACAAGATACGTTATTCTAGTTCTTGGCGCGTTTTCGCTCGGTTGGATCAAGGTAGCGCTTGCGGAGACGAAGATTTTTCGGCGTCACTTCAAGCAGTTCATCGTCATTCAAAAAGTCGATACATTGTTCAAGGCTATAGTTCGTGAACGGCGTGAGCTGAACAACACCATCGCTTGAGCTGCTGCGCATATTCGTAAGATGTTTTGCCTTACAGACATTAATTTCCATATCTTCTTGGCGACGATTAATGCCGATGATCATGCCGGCATAGACTTCAACGCCTGGACCAACGAGAAGCTCTCCACGACTCTCGGTGTTTTCGAGTGCATATGGCGTCGTTGTACCAGCTTCAAATGATATCAGTGCACCATTTCGTGTCGACGCAAGACGCGGACCCAGTGCTTGGTACCCGTGCGGCAAGCTGTGCATAATAATCGTTCCCTTAGTGTCAGTCAAAAGCGAGTTTCGAAGCCCGATAAGTGCCCTGGTCGTAATAATGTAGAGCATACGGGAAAGTCCGGCACTTGTTTGTTCCTGTTTTACAAGTTCCGCTCGACGAAGACCAAGTTCTTGACTAACAACACCGACAAATTCCGGCGCGATTTCAATAAGCAGTTCTTCAACAGGCTCTTTCTCTTGCCCATCTTCAGTGATAGTTACGACCTGTGGTCGACCAACTTCAAATTCATAGCCTTCACGGCGCATTTCCTCGATAAGTACAGAAAGATGAAGTTCACCGCGACCAGAAATAACGAATCCAATACCCTCATCACGAACTGTCAGGGCAACATTTGTCTCAAGCTCGCGCTGCAATCGGTCACTCAGCTGGCGTGAGGTACTAAAATCACCCTCTCGACCCTTCATCGGGCTTGTATTAGGACCAAGATACATACTAATGGTTGGTGCTTCAACCTTGATAACAGGTAGTGCCTCAGGATTCTCTCGCCCTGCAACCGTATCGCCAATATGAGCTTGTGCGATACCAGTCAGCGCAACAATATCGCCACTCCCCGCATCTTCGACTTCTTCACGGCCAAGTCCGCGTGAACTAAAGACTTTATCAATTTTTGAATTAATCAAACTTCCGTCTGCTTTCATGAGAACGATTGGCATATTTTTAGCGACCGAGCCGCGTTCGATACGGCCAATTGCATACTTGCCGAGGAAACTGTCGTGCTGAAGCGCAGCAACGACCAATTGCAAACTACCCTCTTTGGCAATTGGCGGATCAATATCGGTAGTAATCGCTTCGAAGATAGGTGTAAGATCGGCTGCTTTATCGACGTTCTCTGGCATTTCTTTCCACGCCTTTCCTTCGCGGGCAATGGCAAAGTAGACAGGATAGTGTAGTTGGCTTTCATGGGTTGCGAGCTCAAGGAATAGATCGGCTAACTCATCTTCTACCTCATCGATACGGCGGGCAGGCTTGTCGATTTTATTAATAACCACTACCGGGCGAAGACCTAGTTCAAGTGCTTTACTGAGGACAAATTTTGTCTGAGGCATCGGTCCTTCCTGAGCATCAACGACGAGCAAGACACCGTCCGCCATATTGAGCGTGCGTTCAACCTCACCACTAAAGTCGGCGTGTCCTGGAGTATCAATAATATTAATTTTAAAATCATTCCAGAAAATCGTTGTCTGCTTGGCAGTGATCGTGATACCACGCTCTCGCTCCTGATCACCACTATCCATGATAAGTGTCTGCCCCATCTCGGCTTGATTATCACGAAAAGTATTTGACTGTTTTAAAAGACCGTCCACCAAGGTTGTCTTACCGTGGTCGACGTGAGCAATAATTGCAATATTTCGGATTCTACTTGTATCTGTCATAAAAAATAAGCCGTATTTGTGGCTTCCTCTTGTATGAATTATAGCATGGAGTAGTATTCTTCGCTAGTAGCAGGGAGAGTTAAGTTCTTTGTGATTTTATTTTCACAAATGCAAGTCTTGCAAGTTGACGCCTACGTAAGCGTGGACTAGGAATTAATCTTCCCTCTCCTGCTGTTTCCATTAAAAATGCATTTTCCTCAATTGCCCTATCTCGAGCATTGTCGGCTTCTCTGTTACGCTGTTCTTGGGCTGAAATGTCGATAGGTTTATTCATTTGAAATCCTTTATTTGGTGGGGAATACAGGGCTTGAACCTGTGACCTCACGAATGTGAATCGTGCGCTCTAGCCAACTGAGCTAATTCCCCGTGGCTGATATAGATAGAGGGTGCGATATGCGGTATTAGCTTAAAGCGAAGCTGGCTAGAGCGTGCGCGCTTTATTCGCTGAAGGCTCTCCAACTGAGCTAATTCCCCGCAATTACAATATATGATTGTAGCGATGTTGTGTTCAGTGTGCAACATCGGTATAATAGTCATCGTCCCAAGCTACGCGGATGTGGCGGAATTGGTAGACGCGCTAGCTTCAGGTGCTAGTGTTCGCAAGGACGTGGAGGTTCAAGTCCTCTCATCCGCACCATACGCAGGATAAGGGCGCTTAGCTCAGTTGGCTAGAGCATCTCGTTTACACCGAGAGGGTCGGGGGTTCGAGCCCCTCAGCGCCCACCAAAATAAGAAGGTCACGAAAGTGGCCTTTTTGTTTTGGTGAATAATTGTGGACTCAAACAGCCGACCCTCTCTGGCGGAGGGGTCGGGGTGAGAATTGCCCGTGGCAATTCGCAAGGAAACCTTCTCTTGAAAACTTGTTTTCAAAGATGAAGTTTCGGGCCAGCCGAAGGTAGGTCGAGCCCCTCAGCGCCCACCAAAGTAAAAACCGGTCACGACGACCGGTTTTTACTTTTAGATATTAGTTTCTAGGTAAATGCTCGGCAAGATGCGCGAGTGAGTATTCATGACGGAGCATGCCCACTACATCCTTGAGGTCGGTTCCAAGCTTCACACCAGGATTAAGTACATTGTAGGGATCACAGCCATCTTTTATGCGCTGGAAAAGAGCAAGCACCTCTTCACCTACCTGCATTTTCACGTATGGCGCACGTAAACGACCGTCGTTGTGCTCGGCAGCAATGCTTCCACCCATCTTAAGAACGAGGTGATAATACTCGTCCATAAGCTTGAATACCTTCTGACGATCCGGTACTTTACTAAGATCAAGTAGTGGCTGGATATGAAGATTAGCGTCTCCAGCATGCCCCCACACAGCTGAGTCGAGATGATGCCGCTCGAACAAGTCATAAATACTCTCAATAAATTGTTGCAAATTTTCTGGTGGTACAACTCCGTCTTCAATAATCGGCAATGATGCTTTTCCACCTTCATCGTAATTAGTGACAGTTGCGGCAGAATGGCGAATTGCCCATAATTTCTCCTGCTCTAGTGGATCCGTCGTATAGTCGATATTCTCAGTAACGGTTCGTAGTAATTTGAGTGCACGCTTCACGATTTTTGAACGTGCACGTTTCACCTTATCGTCAAATTCAATAAACAAGATTGCGGCTGGTGTATTGTTTGGTGGAACAAGCTCCTCTGAAAATATATAATCGCTATGTTTTTTTGCAAAATCGATAAGGTGACGATCCACGAGCTCAAGTGCACTCGGATGAAGATCGCGAAGCTGATCGAGGATATCCGACATTGTCTCGAGAGTATCGAAGCCGGCGACAATTAGATCATTGTGCGGATTGTAAGGCTCCAGCTTAAGGATAGCTTCAGTCACGACACCAAGCGTTCCTTGCGAGCCAACAAAAAGCGGCGTAAGATCAAACGATCCATCACGTTTCTGAACCTGTTCGAGTTGGTATCCGATACTATTTTTAGTCACTTTTATGGTATCAAAATAGGTATCGATGAGTTCAGGATTGTCATTGAGTACGCCATCAACCGCACGATACAATTCGCCTTCAAGCGTTGCTAGTCCTTTTTTCTTCTGTAATTCTTTACGACTAATCCTACCTGTTTGAATTACCTCGCCGTTCGCAAGCACTACTTCAAGCTTATCCACCCACTCGAGCATTGAACCATATTTCACCGATTTTTCACCTGCCGAATTATTCGCAATTGCCCCGCCGATAGTTGAATACTGGTATGACGCAGGATATGGAGGAAGAAAGAGGCCGTGAGTATACAGTGTTTCCTGGAGTGATTTAAAATTGACGCCCGGCTGAACGCGTACCAATTTTTGCTGCGTATCAAGTTCAAGAATTCGATTGAGGTGGGCAGGAAAAACTAACATAATTCCCTTACCAATAGCAGCTCCTGTCTGATCAGTGCCACTCCCCCTGGCGGTAATTGGTAGAACATGGCCTTTTTCAGCAAGCTGCCAGGCAAATCGAGCTACTTTTCGTACATCAGAGGTCGAGCGCGGATAGACGATAAATGACGGCTTCACCGACAAAACACTCGCATCAGTCGAAAAAAAATCCCGAGCTTTCTCGCTGACTAACACCTCACCACTGAGATGAGTTTGTAGATAACTAGCAACTTTGTTCATACTCCCCTTTTCCTGTTGAATTTCAAGAGATATTTCACTATACATTCTAGCATAAGCGTTTTTAAGCACCACTATCTGCTATTTATTTTTGGATTCTATGATAAATCAAGGTATAATACCTGATGTCTAACGTATAGAACCTCACGCACTTTACACATTTTGGTATAATTTTTTATACATTACGCGGACGTGGCGGAATTGGTAGACGCGTCAGCTTGAGGGGCTGGTGAGCATTGCGCTCGTGGAGGTTCAAGTCCTCTCGTCCGCACCAACAAAAATTGGGGTCGTATGACCCCTGTTTTTGTTGGTTTTAAAATATACCTCTTTATTCCCTATGGTGTTGTATACACTTGAGTCTGTTCAACGGTCCAGTATTCTATAGATCGATAGCGGTCAATAGGATCAGCAAGCGTCGAGCGTGAGACAAGCGAGCGAGTAGTATCCGTTGTGACGTAATTAGCAAGCGGCCGATAAAGGGCGACTGCTGGGGCATCTTTTATCCACTCGTCCACAAAAGTTTTGTATTTACTATCTCGCAAATCAGTTTCTCTTCGTGAACGAGCACTAATGAGCAAATCATCAACACGGCCCGACTTATAGTTAGCAAAGTTAAGGCCTCGTGGTTTTGCTTGTGATGAATGCCAGTATGCATACACATCAGGATCAGCGCCGAGTGCAAGCTCAAATACCAGTGCATCATACTGACGACTCTGAAGATAATTCGGAGCAATCTTATCAGGATCGATCGCCTCTGCCTTAACGGTCGCGCCAAGCAGTTTCCATTGACGCGCAAGTTCATTGATGACAAGCGAATAATCCCCCGAACGTGGAGCAATTAAAGAAATCTCTAACTTTTTACCATCTTTTACTCGTACATTTCCTTCAATTTTCCAGCCAGCGGCATCAAGTTTCTGATTTGCAGCCGTAAGGTCATACTTTGCCTGTTCTGAAAGTGTCATATTGACCTGTTCCGGTAAAATTGGACCACCGAGCGACACCACATTGTGCCCTAGTAATGCCAATAGCCCTAGGCGATCAGTACCCTGAACAAATGCTTGACGCACGGCAGTATCTTGAAAGACTGGGCTATCATTTTTTAGGAGCGCATAGACTCCATTCTCAACTTTGATGTCATTGTCTGAAACGGTTGGAATATCTTTCCTGATCGACGATACATCCGTAGGTGTTAATCCGTATGCAGCATTTACTTCATGAGAGACAAAACCTCTTCGAAGTGCGTCATTATTTGCATACGTATGAAGCTGAAATTTCTCTAGTTTTGGGTCCCCGCGATAAAAATCTTTGTTCGCGTCGAACTGTACAACAAGCCTGTCTTTATTTGGATCAATAACCTGCAGGCTCACAAATTTAAAGGGGCCTGAACCGATAGGACGACGATTATAACTGTTTTCGCGAAGCTGTGATGGTGAAATATCCTTAAGAAGGTGCTGCGGGAGGATGCCAAACGTTAGCGCATGTGCAAATGGCGCGTACTGACTCGGAAGTATAAATTGCACTTCATTTTTGGCTGTCTTTTTAGCAGTTACGCCCGCCCAGCTTGAATACCATGGCGATTTTACTCGATTATCCTTCATGAGACCAACGGTAAATATAACATCATCAACAGTTAGCGGTTCACCATCATGCCAGCGTATACCATTGCGCAGCACGATTGAGTACGTCTTACCGTCATCGCTTACTTTCCAGCTTTCAGCCGCTTCACCACGAAGTGTATTGAGACGATCATATCCTAGGAGGCCAACAAAAAGTAGTTTACTTGCTGATTTTTCCGCACTTGTCGTTGCAAATAATGGATTCATGGTATCAAGCTTACCGACAACCCCTTCCGCATACGTCCCGCCTTTATCAGCCGCCATCTCAGAGTAACTCTCTTGTTGCCAGAAGATTTGTAGGGTAGCAAGACCAATCAATAGTCCAACAAAAAACAACCAGGCAAGCGCATGGCGACGAACATCACGAATATTATCCCATCGTTTTACGATAAATTTATGGGCATGCTTCAAGGTTGATGTCTCGATTCGCCGAGCATGGCGGCGAAGAGTCGATTGACTAAATCTGAGACGCTTCAACTGCTGCCACGGTTTCAGCGGACGTCCACTATCGTCCATCTACTGTCCTTTACGCTAAAATTAGGTTAACTAAGATTGAAAGAATAAAAATAACAACTAGAATGATCGTTGCCTCATGAAGATTCTTATCGAGACCACGCCTCGTCGTAAATAATTCCCCTGATGCACCAAAGCCCGCCCCAAGACTCGCACCGCGGGCTTGAAGTAGGATTGCTAATGCTAATAGAATTGCTGAAACAATTGTAGTGATCTGAAGTATATAGGACAGTGTCATGATCTTACCGTCTCCTCGTCGTAATGTTCTTTATAATCTATTATACCGGTTATAGCGTAATTTATGACACTGATTATGATGCCGGTTATAACTGCACCCCAAAAGGTGACGTCCACCCCAGGTGCCAACTTCAACGCAACATAGACCATAAAGCCATTCACGATCAACATAAAGAGACCAAGTGTTAATAAAATAGCCGGCAAGGCCAGCACGACGACGATTGGCTTCAAAAGAGTATTTGCAAGCGATAGCAACAGGCCCGCCACGAGAAAGGTTGATGTTGTTGCTCCAGTATCATTAAAACTACTGCTTAGCACACGACTTGCTATCCATAGACCGAAGCTCATCAAAATCCAGCGCAGCAAAAAACCAAGAAATTGTTTCTTCATATTTACTCTTTAGTATAGCAAACTTACACTGGAATATCTTTTTTACCATTAAGCCAAACGTATACTTGGGCACCTTTTTTAGGTCCAAGCGCAGAAATCAATTCATCTCGCGATGCTTTTTTGACTCCGAGCCCACTCCCGAAAAGCCTCACGAGCTTTTTGCGCGTCACAGGTCCAACATTTGGAATATCATCAAGAATACTGTGAGTTGCCTGCGACCGCTTAAGGACTGTATGATAGCTAACCGCAAAACGATGTGACTCGTCACGAATTCGCTGGAGTAGTTTTACGAGATTACTTGAATGCGGCACGTTTACAAGTATAAAATCGTCGGTTTCAGTAAAAAAACCTCCGAGAGATTGGAGCGAGGATGCATTAAGCCATACCTTGCTGCCATCTTCTGTTTTTTTGATAACAATCTGTTCTTCGCGTTTCGCAAGTCCGATCATTGGAATATCATAGCCCTGCTCATTACGGGCAGAAAGCGCCGCATCAAGTTGTCCTTTCCCGCCGTCGATCAAGAAGAGATCCGGCCTTCCCCAGCGCTTAATATTTTTTTCGCTCAATCGACGCATGAGTGTTTCGCGCATATTGGCAAAGTCGTTATTCTGATCGGTTGTAGTCTTAAACTTGCGATATTCTCCTTTATCGCTAACTCCGTTGGTGAATACAACCATACTTGCAACAACATTTGTTCCACTCATGTGTGAAATATCATACCCTTCAATCCGTCGTGGTGCCGTCGGGAGACTAAGAAGATCGATAAGCTCATTAAGCGCATGATCTTTACTGATGTCAAGAAACTCCTTGTCTGAAAATATCACGTGTTTGCTGAGTGATCGAAGCGCAAGAAGCTGATTGCGGATTTTACCGGCTTGCTCAAACTGCTGTAATCTTGCTGCTTCTTGCATATCGCGCTGTAGTTCTTTTTCGATCGTTTTTTTCTTGCCCTCGATGACACTCATAAGCTTTCGTAAGTTTGCCCGATAATCCTCAATGCTTGTCTTCCCACCCTCAAGACCAGGATCAAGTCCTAGATGATATTGTAAATTCTCACGCTTCTGGCCTCCTAGCTGACGAGTTGCATACGGAAAAATCCTTCTCAGTAATTTAAGCGCTTCTTTTGTGCTACTTGCTGAAAAATACGGTCCAAAATATTTTGCACCGTCATCAAGCGGACGACGCGTCATGCCAACTGTCGGATACGCACTATCGTAGTCGATACGGATATAACTCAATGATTTATCATCCCGCAGCAATATATTGTAACGAGGCATATAGCGACGGATCATTTCAGCTTCAAGAAATAGCGCCTCAAGCTCACTCTCAACTACCATCCAATCAGTATCGGCAATCTCGGTAACAAGCGCCTCTGTCTTCAGGTCACGACTACGTGAAGCTTGGAAATACTGCCGTACTCGATTACGTAGTACTGCGGCCTTACCGACATAGATAATTTCACCGTCGCTGCTTTTATGAAAATAAACTCCGGGTTCTTTTGGAAGTTGTTTCAGCTTATCCTGTAATACGTCGTTCATTACCTACTATTGTACAGTGTGTCGTGGGAAAATATTTCCAAGATTCAGTGTGGTAATAATATCAAGAATCAGCTGCTTATAGTGCGGATCTGTCGCATATTTCACCTCACGCCCAACAAGGACATCAAGATACTTCTCGTCATCATCGGGGTATGCTAACGCTTCTGAAAAATATGGACTCTGCTGTATAAAATCAACATAGTCTGCGAAAGAATCAACAAGCGTTGCATACACCCTAAAAAATGCCCCCTCATTAACGACATATCCTTTTATCACTTCTTGCGTGTCGAGATTCACCTTATCACCCCTCCACTGTGTGCCCGCTTTAATCCCAAAGAGATTGCGGTATTCATGTGCAAGACGACTCTCACCCCAGCCTGATTCAAGAATCGCCTGCGCTGTGATAACACGTGGATTTATAGTATTATTCTGTTGTTGCAAATCTTTTACATTAACAACAATTTTACTCAAGAAATCTTTTTGTTTTGGTGTAATATTGAGCGTATTAATTCCCACTCTGTAGCGCTTTCGCGATTTCTTGACGCAGTACACTTTCAGGTCGAGCGCCAATAAGTTCATCAAGCACTTTCCCATTTTTGTACAGCTGCATATTTGGGATACCCTGCACGCCATGTTCGCCCGCTAATCGAGAATTATCCGCCGAAGCCTCAACATCTACTTTTACGATATCAATCTCATCATCTGCTGCAATTTTCTCTAGTATAGGCGCCATCATGCGGCACGGAGGGCACCATGTTGCCCAAAAATCAACGAGGACAAGCTTATTATTCTTCTGAACCTTTTCTTCAAATTCTTGCTGAGTTGTGGTTATATAAAGTGCCATATTATTTCTCCTTATTATTCATACAATCGTGACATGATCCCGAGACCGTAAGGGGACCGCTTATGAGGCAATTTCCGAGCTCCTTCTCAAGCAACAGACGATGCGCTGAGGGAATAATGATATCCTTCAGCCGATCACAATCCTCGCAGAGAAAGTGATCATGCGAACGAACTTTTGCATCATATCGCACCGATCCATCACCAGCCTTCGGACCAAGGCTCAACTCATTATCCTCGTACATGCGAGCCGTTATCCTATGTACCGTTGTGTCGCTAATATCGGGATATAATTTCCGCATATATTGAGTAATTTGAGCATTCGTACTATGCCCCATTTCCCCGATAATCCTTCGGATATGCTTTTTGTAGGGTGTCTCTCTTCTTTTTATAGTAAACATAATACTATTGTAAATGATTTACTTTTTATGTAAAGTGTTCATAGATAAACTATGCAAGGAGGGGTATGAGAATTTGGATTCTAGTCGTCGCATTGGTTGTAGTTGCAGTAGGTGTTACGGTATTGACGCGAACTAACGATGCTACCGCGCCCCCTGCATCCAAAACTCAGCAGCAGCTCACAAGTGGTACGAAAATTATTGATGTGCGCACTAAGGAGGAGTATGCCGTCTCACACGTCAAGGGTGCTCAACTATTCCCCCTGCAAGACATGCAAAATAATCAAGTTCCCGATATAGCAAAAGACACGCCAATCGCTATCTATTGCCGATCGGGAAATCGTTCTTCACAGGCATACACTATTCTTAAGAATTCTGGATTCACGAATGTTACGGATCTTGGCGGGCTTACTATGCTTGCCCGCTATGGTCTGAAGGTTGAATAGAAACTAAAGAGTTGAGCGACCAAAAGCAGTCAGTCCACGCTCTCCTTCACGTAGATCATTGGTACGAATCTGCAAAATTCCTCTGTCGGTTTCATTTCCGCCGATTGTTACGAGAGTATCATTCTTTACATCAAGAACTAGCGCAACATGTTCGCGGCTTTTGCCATCAGGCGTTTCTCCGAAGTAAAATGCAACATCACCAAACTTTGGCGTATAACTACCAACCATAACGTACGCGTCACTAGCTGCGTAGTAGTCTTTTAATGACACGACACCTGGTATCCTCCAGTAGTCTGTATCTTCACTTATATAAGGACGCCCTGCTTCCATCCTCACCCAGCTAATAAAATCAGCACACCAAGATTCTTCAAAGCCTTCGGTATACTTCATAACATTATCGTCATACGATTCTGGCTGTAAGAGATATTCCTGTGTAATAATTTCTAGTAATCTTTTCTGAGCAATTGTAAATGACGTAGTATCTAGTGACGGAAATGGAGTTTGTGATTTCTTCACAGAAACCGTCGCGGCTTTTACTTGTTTATCAGGAACTGTAGTTGACTGCGTTTCCGCACCTGCTGGACGGAAGAGAACAGCTACTATGATCAATAAAAAACCTACGAAAAATACTAGTTCTTTACTTACGCGAAACGATCGTTTTTTTGACACCGCAGGACGAACTAATGGTTTATTTCTTCTGTTATGCATGTTTGTTTTGGTGGTTGTTCTTATAAGTATATCATGGAGATATTGGGTATTAAAGCTCGTGGCCAACAAGCTCAGCTAGTTTCCGAGCCGTTGTGACATTACGTACAGTCATTCGCTGGTAGAGGGGAGTTCCCATGATCTTAAGGATACTGCTCTTTGGCTGGTTTTTGCGCGTCACGTTCGTAATAAGTGCTCCCTGAGTATAGAGAATTGTCTCAAATTCTGGACGATAGCCAATTTGCTTAACAAGGTCCGGTTCATCAACATCACCGAAGAGATACAGTACGTCAGATTTTTGCTCCTTATCGTTGAGCCATGTCTCGGGGATTGTTTCTGCAATCCGCCTTACACTCTCAGCGCCTAATATAAGCAGATCCAGATTAAATCCGAAATACGCTTCGAGATGCGTCTGAACTTTAACTGGATCCGGTTTCTCCTCAGATGAAAAGATTACATTGCCGGAATTAATATACGTTATAACATCACTAAAGCCCATTTCGGTGAATAACCTCCTGAGCTCGGCCATCGGTACACGGCGACCAATACCGACATTAATCCCACGTAGTAATAAAACGTATTTCATAAATCTATTGTACGCTAAAGTCTTATTATTACGGATTTACCGCCGATCCAAGTTCGTGAGCGGTGGTTGCGGCTGCTCCACTACCCCATACGTTCCCTGACCAGACATTGCCTGAACCGGTCAACCAATTTGAAACTACACCCCAATACCCACATTCAGGAAAATATTTACGCCCAAACGTATTGCTTATGACACGCATAGTATTTCCAGATGCTGCGCCCTGCTCAAATCCAGCCTTAAGACAATATCCGGCAGAATTTATAAGATTATTCTGAATCAATACATCCGAGAAAGCACCAAAATCGTCGTAATTTGCGATGCCGCCCGATGTGCAGTCACCTGGTAATAGATCAATATTATTATGAATCATCTGAATATTTGTCGCACCCCCATTAGTGCCGATTCCCGATTGATGATCCGGAGGATTACACGCATTGTCGTGAATGTAAGAATTCTGAACGACTGTATTAGATCCCATCATAGCCGCCTTACCCGTAAATGCGTGTGAATCGACTCTATTCCACGAATACCCACTTCCCTTCATCTGAACGGCTGAACCAACTAGCTCGACATCCTGGAGCTGTACATTTGTACTCACATTAAAGTCCCCTAGCCTAAATAAGTAATCACAGGAACCGGTTACTCGAGAACGCTTTACGGTGACTGTTTGTACACCGACGGTATTATCGATATAGACACACCCATGAATATCAAGACTATCCAATACGGCTCCATCACCTGTAATCTTTACGTAGTTGAACGGTGAACCCTCCCAAGACCATCCCGTCCCACTCGTTACTTGTTCTGGCACAGACCGAAGCGTTACGCCAGTATGTCGCCAGCCGGTACATTCACTATTTGGAACTGACGGGTATGCGCCGCAATAGGTTGAAGCAGGGGGAATTACAGGCGTAGCAGGAGGTGTTGTTTGTGTCGGCGGCGTTGACCCAGGATTTGTAGCCGTCGCAGTAGAAGATGGTGTGGCGTTTTTTGTAGCAGAGGCAGGCTTATCGGTGCTTGTAGATTTATTCGAATCAGCAGATACATCAGTAGAACTAGATGGAGATGATGGTGTCGTCGACTGAGTTTCAGCGGTTTTATTTTTCCCAGAATCTAGAGAAACAACACCACCTATATCTAATTTCAGTAATATTACGCCAACAGTTATAACCCCAAGGACAATCAAGATGAGGACTTTATACCGTACAATAATCTTTAACAGTGTTTTCATATTTTTGATTTTAGCTATTAGTATCCTTTACTATAATTATACCTCTTTTTTTGTGGATAGGAAAGTATTACAACACTCAACCCACAAAGATGATAGCCTAGCATATTTCATGAATTTGGTGTCGAAACGTTACTGTTTCGCTTCTGCGTATTCTTTACTGATCACTCCATAGGCTTTCGAGCGAAACGCGATAATAGTGAGAGTGAGCATGATAAGTGATGCACATATAAAAATCAAAGCGATACCGCGCATCTCACCTGCTCCAAGTAGCCATTTAAAATCCTGTTCGCCCCGCTCTCTCATATATGGAATAACCATAAATTGTGCAACTGGACCTATTATGAATGCTGTTATAGGAGCTGCAGCAGCTTCCATACTCTGCTTCAAGCCAAAAACGCGTCCTTGTTTTGCAAGAGGCACGATTCGCTGCATGACTACCTGTTCTGAGGCCTGTGCAACAGGCATGAAACACATATATAGAAATATCCCGAGCACATAAACCCACGCTAATTCACGAATAGTGAAGAACAAACCAACGAACGACGTTATAATGTTCACGATCAACAAGGTTCTTAGCGGACTTTTTCCAAGTCCTGTCTTTGAAACAACTAGGCCACCGATGATAAACCCGACACTGGTAATTGCAAGCATAATTCCCCAGATCTGTACACTAAATAACGTTAAACCATACGGATCCATGAGCGCCATGAATACACCACCAATAAGATTATTCAATACAGCGAAGAGCATTAGCTTCCAAAGGCCTGGTATCTCAGAAATAGCTTTTACAGCGCCCTTTAGGTCCATATGCTTACCGACAAGATTTGGGTCGTGGACAATTTTTTCTTCAGAAATCGTTACGGTGGTGAGATGTAGAAGCGCAAGCACCGTCAAGGCGATTGCCACAACGAGTGTCCAGCCAAGTCCGAGATACCCAATTGATAAGCCGCTTAATACCGACGTGACGAGAAAAGCTACTCCGCTCACTGATCCGATGAGACCATTTGCTTTATCACGTTGACTCTTAGGCACCATAATCGTCACTGTTGTTGAGAGTGCGATATTACGTAAATTCTCGACGACCGCCCCTATCAGAATAATCGCCGCAAACAACCAAAGCCATGGTGATAAAAGATCGGCTAGTTGACGCTCGCCTACAATCAAATATACAACCCCGGCCAGTACGTATGCCGTGGTACTTATAGCCGAGGACCACATCATGACATATTTTTTGTAATTCTTATCAACGAATGTCCCAAAGAGTAATCCGCAAAAAGCCACAAGGAGCATATACAAGCCACCCACTACTGCTGTCGCGAGTACTGATTTGGTTTCAATATAGAGCCAAAATGTTAACGCAAACCACAGATAACTTGTCGTAACATTCGCAATAAGCGTGTTTATAAGTAAACGGTAGAAATGTTTCATCAATACACTAACCAGCATTCTCAAGGTCAGTGATAATAATCTTCTTCATCTGCATCATGGCTTGAACTTGTGCGGGTGTTTTCATCATATCACCCATATTTTCCGGAATAATCTGCCAACTAATTCCGAATGAATCCTTACACCATCCACACTGTTCATTCTCGGGATGAGCAGATAACTTTTCCCAATAATAATCAATCTCGGTCTGATCTTTGCATGTCACCGTAAAAGACACGGCTTCATTGAACTTGAACAGCGGACCACCATCAAGACAAAGAAAATTTATACCATCAAGCGTAAAACTACCATTAATAACCTTGCCACCCATACCCTTAAAGTGTTCGTCAAGAGATTCGCTGGGATACCGTTCTATATGATTCACTGATGAGTTCGGAAAAACTGTACAGTAGTAGTTCATCGCCTCCTCTGCGTTATTATCAAACCATAGACTTGGAGTAATCTTTTGCATCATATCATCCTCTTTTTACTTTATTGTAGCCAACTAATAATCGCAGCCGCGGCCATGTAGCATACAAATGCACCACCGGCCATAATCGCAATTTTCTTCACAATCCACCGAGGTTCAGTTCCTCCGAATAATACAGCTGATACTTGTGTTGGCAATGCAAATCCTACCCACATCAAACCTGCGAGTAGGTACGGAGACTGACTCGGTAATGCTGCAACAATATACGCAAGCACGAACGCATTAAGTCCCACCATGAGGAACTGCATAACGAGGAGTGGCATCATTTGTCGTCGCATCTCTGTCTGTTCTTCTTGACTGTGCTTCTCAAATCCATGTATTTTCCCCCATACTCGCCCAAAAAGTGGTGTATACCAGATTGCTCCGACAATAAATTGTGTTATTGTCGCAACTAGAACAGCTATGCCATTTATATGTTCATTCATATTTTCTCCTTATTGTATGTTCTGTATTCTATACTTTATTACTCGTTCAATAAGCGAAATCGGAAGTGATTCAGAGAGGGGAAACTGCACTGATCCTTTACCTTGCTTGTAGTGAGAAAATTCATCGCGAAACGCCTCGTGTCCATTTGGCGTTGCATAAAATCCTATATGATTTTTGTAGCCCGCGAAATACACAAGCGGCTTGCCTTTAAGTTTATACGCAGGCATACCATACGCCATAGCCTCCTCAGCCTCAGGGGCAGTCTCACGTATAACCTTACGCATCACCCTTAATCGTTGCTCGACTTCGCCATCAAATCTAGTAATATACTTATCAACGTCCATAATTGATCTTCGTATCCGGCCCTTTGGGCGCTAGTCCTTTCTATTTATTCGTGCAGTATATAGTATCTGCTTGTTGTTATTCTGTAATTATATTCACTGTTTTATTTTTAGATATCACTTTTTTTCTACAGCTATCACTATGGAATAGTTTCTCAGGCTTTAGTTTGCAATCATCACATATAAGTACCAGTTCATTACATTCAGGTTCAGCGCAATTTTCATAATTGCTTGTTTTATGGCCGCAATGAATACACTGTCCAATCACTTTCGTGTGGTCGGAAAAATCAACGCCCATGCGACCGTCAAAGACATATAACTGTCCTTCCCATAGTCCATCATCACCAAAGGCTTCGCCGTATTTTACGATGCCGCCATCAATTTGATAGACATCAGTAAACCCACGCTGCTTCATCATTGCACTCAGGAGCTCGCAGCGTACTCCGCCCGTACAATAACTAATCACTTTCTTATCTTTGATACTATCGTACTTGCCGCTCTCAAGTTCTCGCTTGAAGTCCCGACTTGTCCGTGTATCTGGCACGATCGCATGTTTGAACCGGCCAACCCTTGCCTCATACTGATTGCGCCCATCAAAGAACACGACCTCATCACCGTACTTTTCAACCATCTCATTCACCTCGTGGGGCTTCAGGTGTGTACCACTTCCAACTACCCCATTCTCATCTACGGTAATTTCGTCATAACTTTCAAAGGCGACAAGTTCTTTCTTAACCTTCACGCTCATGCGCGGAAAATTCTCGCGACCACCCTCGCTCCATTTCCAAAGGATGTCTTTAAAACCTGGAAACTCTTTTGTTGCCTTGATGTATGCCTTAAGATCGTCAAGATCGCCCCCAACCGTCCCGTTAATTCCCTGGACACTCACAAGTATTCTTCCTTTTAGATTTAAGGAATCGCAAAGAGTTTTCTGCCACAGCTTCAGTATCTGTGGGTCTTTAACGGGAGTGAATTTGTAATACAGAAGAATTTTTTGCATATGCTACCGTACTATTTTCTCTTCCTTCAACTTTTGCCATTCGCCGTACACGAGCCAGATAATAATTGCATCAAGCAGTGAGAACAAGAACATACTGACACTTGGGTGCATGATAAATACATACACCTGGTAGATGAAAAACATCCCTAGTACCACTAGGGCGTACGGGTATGCCCAAATTATTTCCTTCAGCAGACAATACACGAGCGCGAGTTTAACAACGCCATGCGTAATTAGGAAAAGTATCACAATCAATAATCCACCCTTCGCCAGGTCTTGATCGATATGTGCCACGTTCTCCGCCATAAACTGCATAAAGCGGCTATGGTGTTGTACAAGCTCACCAAAAATCCCCTGCAAGAGTGCGTGAAGTGTAGCTGGAGCGATAAGCAACCATAACCCTGCCAACAGTTCGACGAGCCCGTCAAACCCCTTAACACCTACACTTATCTTGTAGGCTGTTTCGTACCACGTGCTCCTGCGAATTCTTTCAAGTAGTTCAGACATTACTCCTATTATAATCTACCCAGTCTTTACCCCCTATATAAATAGATATTCATCACATAATAAAAGTAACTGCCGGGTTTGCCGACAGTTACTTACTTTTGAATGCGTCAGATTATTCTTACTTTTCGCCTTCTTTTGCTCCGACCTCAGCTGTTGTGGCTTCTGCGCCGTTGTCGGCTGCAACTTCGCTCACATCTTCGCCTGAACCAGCAGTAGCTTCATTCTGAGCCTGGAGGGCACTTGGCTCCCAAACACTCGCGACCTGAAGATCAAAGATACTTGGCCTCTCTTCCTCATCATCCTCTTCTTCATCTCGACCATCCGTATGTTCGACTAGTTCGACATTTGCAGGCAATTTGATGTCGCCGACAAGAACTCGTTCGCCAGCTTCTTTCAGTGCGCGAATATCGACTTCAAGTGCTTCAGGAAGATCCATTGGCAGCGCCTTTACTTCAAGTTCATCGATATTCTGTAGGATGATAAGTCCGGCTTTCTCAGCTTCGCTCTCGCCTTCACCAATGAGATGTACTGGCACCATTGCTTCAACGGGTTGGTTCGCCTTCACTGCATGAAAAGCAACGTGATTAATACGATTCTTTGCTGGATCAAAATTAACTTCCTTCACCATTGCAATACGCTTCTTGTCTCCAAGGGTAATATGTACTGGAGCGTGAGTACCGGCAGCGCGAACAACTTTCTCAATCTCCTGGATAGTTGCTTGTGCTGACTGTGGTGCCATCTCAGCCCCGTACACAACAACAGGAATTAAGCCCTCTGCGCGTAATTTTGCAACTTTTTTACCGTGGACCGTACGGCCACTCAAACTAAGTGTGATTTTATTGTCTCCCATTTCTTTCCTTTCTTCGGATACTCGTTCGGAGAACGTCTAATTGTAGTTAGATTATTATACCACAGTTTTTAAAATTATCTAAATGAGTTAGTCAATCGTGCTCGACGATTTCTCAAAAATAAGCAGCTACCTGTGATGATAACAAACGCAACTCCAATAACACCGTACATATTAATACCAGTAGCAGCAAGATTTGGTGAGTTCGTACGCAAATACGCGTCGAGTTGAGCAGCCGTTATTCCATCACCAAGCACCTCGCCACGAGTTACTTCGACTGCGCCAATATCATAGGACCGCAACAGCGAGCGTGCTTGGCCTCGTTGATCTGTTTCAATACCAACATCCCCCGCGCTATCGATAAGCGGACTGCCCCATTGAGGCCTTAGCGTCAACGGATAACCACCAGATTGGTTGTAGCCAATAACTGCTTTTCCTCCATTGTCCACTAAGGGTGCAAGGAGAAAAGATGCAACCTGACGAAATGCAGATCGGAGAAAAACAGGTCCGGAAAAAGCGGTTGTTGTGATGTTATTTGTCGCCGAAGTCGCCCCCGAAACAGAGAAATCACCAGTAAGTGCACTACCCTCTAGGGCATTGTTTTGTAACGTAATATTTTTAAGTATTGTCCCATCCATGATCGCAAGATCAGAGAACACTCCAAGCGTGTTTCCGGCAAATGTATTATGCTGCAAAAGTACGGTGGTATTGGTCGTAAGCGATTGCAGCGGACAGCTTGGGTTCAGTGTCGAATCTAGAGAGATTACTGCGGCAGGTGAGCCATTAATACCGGCTACATTAATTGACGTAAAAGTATTATTGGTCAGCTCAATACGGGAACTCTCCTGTACGGCATGACAGGTCTGTATCCCGAATATATCATCGACACCCATATAGTTTGTTTGCGCTTGAATTGCCGCTCCCTGAATATCATGAAATGTCGTTGAGTCAACCGATAAATGTCCGCAATTATTTTGCGCGCCAATGGTCATATTTCCTCCGCCAATAGACGAATTCGAAACATATATCGACCCTATAGATATCGTACTAAGTGGACATTCAGCGTTGAAAATACCAGTCTTATAATCCGTTATGACGCTGTCTTTCACATATACTTTATCGTTCGCAAGATTACTCGTATGTGTAATAGCAGACCCTAAGCCTCCAGTACCATCCATGGTCACATTAGAGATAGTAGTGTCACCAGGATTCGTCGCCGACTGATTGCTTACGTAAAATGATGCACCATTTGTACCGTGTATATTATTCAAAGTCGAAGTGAGTGCATATGTCCCATCGTGACTAATAATCAGTTGTGATGCATTCAGAGCAATATGATGGACATTGAGACTCGCAGCCGCAAGTGCACTACTCATAAATACAATAACTGATGAACTACTGCTAAGTGAAAGATTTTCTATTTGCAGTACTGTCAATACAGGACTATTCGGTGTGGCGATAATAGAGCCCGCAACTATCGTTGTCAAGTCAGCTCCTGCCCCCTGGATCGTCGTAGACTCGCCTACACTCGGTAGTGTTGGAGTTACCATCTGAGATACATCATATAATCCAGCCGGAATCACGACCGTATCAACAGCGCTTGTAGCTGGATCGCCTGCAGCACATCCGTCAACCGCTACATTCGTATTTGCCGCCGCAAGCGCATCTGGCAAAGAACATTCGGTCGAAACACCATTGCCATCAGCTTGATTTGTCATGTTCGTAGTATCCACTGCAATCGTGGCTGCATATGCAAAATCTACCCGCACGCCGCTGACGACCAGTGTAGCAAAAACTAGAAAGCCTATAAGCCTTTTCATTCGCGTCTCACGCTCCCTTTTTATATCTGTTTGTTATTGCACTTTTTATGTACTTGGAGGAATATCTTTTATTATAGCATAAGCGTTCTGCTGTACACATCGGCTCTCAACCGTCATGGTACAATGAAACAAGCATGGAAGCATTTATCACCTTTATTACTGGATTCGGTATCTTCGCTATACTGTTCGTGATATTTGCTGAATCAGGTCTTTTAATTGGATTTTTCTTCCCTGGCGATAGTCTATTGTTTACCGCAGGGTTTCTTGTTCAGCAAGGTATTCTGACTATCAATATCCATCTATTCGTCCTCTTACTCTTTCTTGCAGCCACACTCGGGCAAAGCACTGGCTATTTCTTTGGCAAGAAGATTGGGCGTACGTTATTTGAACGAAAAAACACCCGTCTTTTCCGCAAAGAAAACCTCATAAGAACAGAGCAATTCTATGAAAAACACGGTCCAATCGCGATTGTTCTCGCGTGTTTTATTCCTATTATCCGGACATTTGTCCCAATAGTCGCTGGTGTCAGTAAGATGACGTATCGCCAATTTCTACCCTACAATATTATCGGTGCCGCAAGCTGGACAGCAACATTCACCTATCTCGGCTATTTCGCCGGTAATATTCTTCATAAACTTGGTATCAATGTCGAAATTGCCGCACTTATTATCATCTTCCTTAGTATTTCACCAATGCTGTGGCATACGTTAAAAGATGCTAATCGACGTAAGTCTCTCTGGGAAGGCACGAAACGCGAAGTACGCATCCTTCTGCGTCGCGAAGCTCGTTAAAGCATCGTCTTTAGGTATCGACCAGTATAACTTTTTATCGTCTTAGCGATTAATTCTGGTGTACCCTCAGCGACAATCTGGCCGCCGCCATCACCACCCTCCGGACCCATATCAATAACATGGTCGGCGCATTTAACAACATCTAGATTATGTTCAATAATTACCATACTATTCCCGGTATCGACAAGTGCTTGTAAGACGTGCAGTAACTTCTTCACGTCAGCCGCATGCAGGCCTGTCGTCGGTTCGTCAAGAATATACAATGTACGTCCAGTAGCACGACGCGATAATTCAGTGGCTAGTTTTATGCGTTGCGCCTCACCGCCAGAAAATGTCGTGGCAGGCTGGCCTAACTTGATATATCCGAGACCCACTTCAACAAGCGTATCCATCTTCCGCTTAATCGATGGTTGATTCTCGAAGAAACCTGCCGCTTGCTCAACTGTCATATCAAGCACGTCAGAAATGTTCTTTCCCTTATACGTAATCTCAAGTGCCTCACGGTTATAGCGTCGACCGTGACAAACTTCACACTGCACATACACATCTGGTAGAAAATGCATTTCAATTTTGATAACGCCATCTCCCTGACAGTTTTCACAGCGTCCACCTTTGACATTAAAACTGAAACGCCCGGCTTTATAGCCACGAACACCCGCCTCGGGCGTACTGGCGAATAGCTCGCGGACTGGAGTAAAGACACCCGTATAGGTTGCGGGATTAGACCGTGGGGTTCGTCCAATTGGAGACTGGTCTATAACGATTACTTTATCGAGCTCTTCAATACCCTCAATCGCATCATGCTTACCAGCCACTTCCTGTGCACGATGAAGACGGGCCGCAAGCTCCTTAGCAAGGATATCATTGACGAGCGTCGACTTGCCAGAGCCGCTTACACCGGAAACGATTGTGAGTTTGCCAAGCGGAATATCAACGGAAATATTTTTTAAATTATGCTCTCGAGCGCCTTGGATAGTTAGGTATTTACCGTTACCTTTTCGGCGTTTAGTCGGCGTCTCGATCTTTAATGCACCACTGAGATATTGTCCCGTAATACTATTGGCATTACGCGCAACCTCTTCGGGGGTCCCTGCAGCACAAACCTCGCCGCCATGCACACCAGCGCCAGGACCAATATCAAGCAAGTAGTCTGCGGAACGTATAGTATCCTCGTCATGCTCAACCACTAATACGGTATTACCAAGATCACGGAGATGTTTTAGTGTTGCAATAAGTCGGTCATTATCACGCTGATGAAGACCGATTGATGGTTCATCAAGAACATACAGAACACCCTGTAGTCCAGAACCGATCTGCGTCGCAAGACGAATTCTCTGAGCCTCTCCGCCAGATAGCGTGTTCGCGGCTCGGCTCAGCTCAAGATAATTTAATCCGACATCGTTCATAAAACCCAGTCGGGCCATAATTTCCTTTACGATTTGCCGTGCGATCTCAATTTCTTTTTCGCTGAATACGAGCGTCTTCGTGAATAACTCAACAGCTTGTTCAACACCAAGATCGCAGATATCCATAATATTCAGCCCATGTACGGTAACAGCAAGCACTTCAGGCTTTAGTCGTTTACCTTTGCAGGTATAGCACTTACGTTCACGCATAAATCTCTCGATATCCCGACGCATAAATTCACTATCGGTTTCCTTATGACGGCGCTCTAGATTTGGAATCACGCCCTCGTATGCCGTATCGTAGTACCTCCCTACACCAAGCAATACTCGATATTTCTGAGCACCTGTGCCATATAGGATTTTCTCAAGATCTTCTTTCGCAAGCTCTCTGACAGGTACTTTGAGTGAAAATCCGTGCGCTTCTGCGACTGCCGCCATCTTTTTCATCCACCACGCATCGGAGTTGACGCGGTTATATGGACGGATTGCACCCTCTGCAATCGTGAGATTCGCGTTGAACACAAGCTCCGGATCAACTTCAAGACGAACACCCAACCCCGTACAGATTGGGCACGCGCCTTGTGGTGCATTAAAACTAAACAAACGAGGTTCAAGCTCTGGTATTACAACATCTGGATGGTTATGGCATGCATAGCGCTGCGAATAGAGATGTTCAGTTTCTGCATCAACATCCACCATCACGACTGTCCCACCAGCAATATCAAGTGCTTGCTCAACTGACTGGGCAATACGGCTTCGGCTCTCTTCATTATTGACGACACGATCAACGACAATATCAATCGAGTGCTTGTATTTCTTATCCAGTTCCGGAAACTCATCAAGTGCATACGTGATTCCATCAACGCGTGCTCGCGCAAAACCCTGCCTGATATATTGCTCAGGAATATGCGCAAACTCACCTTTCTTATCGCTCACGATTGGTGCAAGCAGCATCAAACGAACTCCGTCTCCGTGGCTTACTATCTCATCGACAATTGCTTGTGGTGTTCGACGTGTCACTGGCTCGCCACACACTGGACAGTGTGGAATTCCGATACGAGCAAAGAGCAAGCGGAGGTAGTCATAAATTTCTGTCACTGTCGCAACAGTTGAACGCGGGTTACGGCTGGCAGATTTTTGATCAATCGAAATTGCTGGACTGAGTCCGTCTATCTGATCAACATCAGGTTTTTCCATGAGTCCTAGAAACTGACGCGCATAACTGGAGAGACTCTCAACGTAGCGTCGCTGCCCCTCGGCGTAGATAGTATCAAACGCTAGACTTGATTTTCCTGAGCCGCTCAGACCAGTAATAACCACTAATTTATCGCGCGGTATTTCTACGTCGATATTCTTAAGATTGTGCTCCCTGGCTCCTGTCACACGTATCGCTTCTGACATAGCCCTCGATTATAGCAAAAAACAGCGGTTTTGTCTTGTATCCATATCGCATTATTACTCCATATATTCTATTTTTTATATTTATATATTGACTTATAATCAAATTTGTGTTAATATGCAAATATGAATCATAAAGCACTGTTCACCACCGGTACTTTTATTGCCCTTGCCGGCTGCTTTATCGTCTCTCCTCAACTCCTTAACGACCTTTTTGCACTGATATTTACTGGTGTGATCCCTTTCACGAACTTCACAATACCGCCGATCTTTATCCTCTTTGGCTATCCGCTTATCATCGTCGCCATTATTCTTTGGCTGGCTCGTCAACCACTCTTTATTCACGATAAGACAAAGCAAGATCGAGTATATCGCTCGCAAGCCCGAAAAAAAGTTATTAAACAGACAACTACTCCGCAAAAGCAGCAAACCCGTCGGCATTACCGCCGAGTCGAGGCATAAAAGAAGCCCCTTGGGGCTTTTTTTATTCGATCGGAGCGATACTTTCCGCCCATAATTGTAGTTCCTCGAGAACAAACGTATCGGCGGTAGTGTGACTTAATTTTACGAGCATATCCATATAGACTGGCAATTGGGCACGAAGTTTTCGAGAGCGATAATTCTCCCAGGCAACGCGCTCATCATCACTGAGGCTTCCGCTGTACCAACGACCCTTATAGCGAAGGAGTAGTTCGCTGAGACGCTCATCAGCGAAATCGGGATGAAAGTCAGCTAACTGTTCCGGATTAGCATTCCTCACTGCCGCCATCCGCGGCTTATCCTTGTCGTTCAGGAATCCATCATAGAGTTGCGCCTCAGGATCTGTTTGCGGCTCATATGGTTCTCGCATCTCAAATGCAGTACGTACCGCATCGCCAAATGCCGGATTTGATAGGAGCAGCTTGAGATGACGGGCAATGAGCTCTTTTTCAAGATGAAGGCGCTCACGGTCCTCGTCCCTTAGTACGCTCTCCGGTGCTACCGCTGGACAACGATTGAGGCTTATCTCTTTCACGGGCAAGCGCGGAGCATCCTGTGTTTTTTTCGAGAACATCACTTCCGCTAACGCCTGAGGAGTAGCTTGAAGAAATGGCGTCGGATCTTCGCGCAGATCATAAACAAGCACCGACCCTGGCTTTGTCCCAGGCGCAATCGGAAATGCAAGCGTCGTTTTCTCATACTTCACGTCATATCTTCCGCTACAGTACACAAACGGCCGTGGGTCATCGAGTGAAACGAGTGCTGCCACTTTTTTCTTATCGCGGATACCGAGAAGGTACTCAAACATCTTCGGCTGCTTGTCGCGGACTAATTTTGCAACTTGAATTAATGCTTCAACATCACTAAGTGCATCATGCGCCTTTGTATGCAATAACTCATTTTCCTTTGCAATTGGTTCGAGTTTATTAACCGCCTTTCCTTCACTGTCAAATGGCCATCGTATCCCATCAGGACGCAGTGCGCGTACCATTCGAACAACATCGAGAAGATCCCAGCGGCTTCTTCCCTCACTCCAGCTCCACTCGTACGGATCATAAAAATTACGCCAAAAGGTATGCCGTATAAACTCATCATCAAACCGCACATTATTAAATCCAACAATTGTCGTATCAGGCGTGAAAATTTCTTCCTGAATATACCGACAGAACTCCGGCTCATTGAGACCATCCGTTAGCGTCGCCTGAGGGGTAATGCCCGTCACCATAATCGCTGCAGGATCAGGAAGCGTATCATCACTCATCTTTACGAGCAGATTAATTGGCTCACTAATCGTCTCAAGATTCATATCTGTACGAATCCCAGCAAACTGCATAATACGGCCAAACCGCGAATTTAAACTGCTTGTTTCAAGATCATAAAAGAAAAATGTCTGGGCCATATAGTTAGCATAGCATATATACCTTGTCCAAAATAAAACAGTGGTTAGGGCGCTCTTGGAAGACCAAGAACACCCTAACCACTCATGACCCTGGAGTGCTACTTGTTCAGTAGGGGTAGCACTTCGTGATCGGCTGCCAGAAGTTCCACCAGGGCCGCGTCGTGACGCAGTAGGTGTCCGGCAGACAGACCCCGTTGCTGTAGCAGGTCCAGCCCGACGAGACGGGCGCGGCCTGGCTCGGAGCCGCCGGAACGACGACCATCGCGGCGGCAAGTACTGCTGCGGCGGCGAATCGTGCGAGACGCATCTTCATGAGAATTCCTCTCCTAGGCGCCAATCCTATGATTAGGATCAGTCGGTCTTGCTACGATACAATAACATTTATTGTTTTATTTGTCTACAAACTCTTTATCAAGAATACAAAAACACCCCTTTGAGGGTGCAGACTTTAAAAAGAAATATTTTGGCATACCAGAGTGGACGCGAGCCGAGGAGTCACTACCGGGCAGGGGGACATGATGTCACCCCTGCCCGGCGAATAGACGCGGCGGCCCGGAAAGACGGGGTGATTATGGCTCAGCCCGCAAAGCCTAGTATCGGATTGTGGCTCCGAAGGGGCCCCTTCCCGTTAGGGTCTCAATCGCTTCACTACGGAAGTCCTTCCCTGGTATGCCAATGTTCATATTTCGTCGTCGCTACCTTTTAGTGGTACGCGTCGAAATACTTAATAACATTGTATCATAGATTATACATTATGTCAATACTTTTTTATAATATTCTCCTTAGTGCGCTACAACAAAAAACACCCATCTAGGGTGCGAACGTCATGATTATTCTTGACAGTCAGATAGAGAATTGAAGGTGAACCACGGGCCCGGGAGAAACTGAATGTCTCCCGGGCCCTTCATCATCAAAGTAAAGAACACAACACCTGTCATATCTGGATTCTCACCCAAGATGCACAGGTTACTCTATTCTTTTATTCTGAAGTTGTGGTGTTCGGTAAAGCGGTTGGTGTCGGACCGTCACTTGTTTCTCTTCCGTCTGTTGGTTGGAAGGTACTCTCTGCGGTCCCCTAGGGGGCGAAGTCTGCCCACGTGGGTGTGCTAGTTACCGTTATTTTTCGGAGTGTGGCGTTGACGCCTTAAGACTCCGAGGCAGTAACTGCTGAATCCCACCGTCCCAATAGCACCGGTGCCCTTCTCAGGGCGCGCTGCTACGCTACGCTAGCGTAACAGCACCTAGGTGAAGCCCATGGGCTCCTTTTTCCGTAGGTGGTTGGCAGTTGATGCACAGTGCTTTTTCATCAAGGTGCAGGCTCAGAGGCCCCTGCGCAAACCTTGTCCTCGTCGTATTCGCGTCTCGCCGGTCGAAACCATGCGTGAGCCGAACGTGACTCTTGCTAGCTTTTGGCTGGGGCGTGCTAGCGCCCTATCTACAGATCTTCACGAATCTCCTTTCAGGAGCCGACTTTTGACGCCGTGAGTGGGTGGCAGTTTTTGTAAAAGCTACGGCGGATGCATGCACCCGTCCTTTCGCGTCACGGCTACTATTGTCTTTTACAACAAGTACTAGCCTGCGGATAAGCACCTACAGTGTTGGCGAGCGAGCTCTCGATGACGGTTAGTGACCGTCAGTGGCTCGCGCCCCTGCGCCAGTCGGTTGTTGCTGGCCTGAATAGGAAGAAGCTATTTCTTCTCATTCAGGCCAGAACAATCCCTGAAATCTCTATCTGACTTGTCAATGTATCGTTTGACTAGCGCGGCGAAAGCCAGTAGCAATCAAACGCATGAAAGCATTTTAGCATAGATTGGATTTATTGTCAATACTTATTTATAATATTAATACTTTATCTGCTAGATAACAAAAAAACACCTTTGCGCGGTGTTGTCTTTTAAAGGGATAAACTGTAATAACTAGGGGTAAATCTTGGCGGGGAGAGATGAAAAAGATATCTCTCCCCGCCGGTACACCATGTGCGAGCGCTAGCTCGCCTTGACCGTCTTACTGCGGGACGTCACCTTCTTGGGCGAAGGAGTGATCGCCGACGGAAGATCCGTGACCGTGGCAGCCTTGGCCTGGCTCGGACCCGTGGGCTTGTCGCCCGGGACGATGCGCAGACGCGGAACCTTGACATCTCCCTGCTCAGCCGCGCGCTCCGCGAGGAGCCGCTGGCCGAAGAAGAACCCGTCCTCGATCACGACACCGTGGTCGGCGGCGAGCCTCAGTCCGTTCTCGAACTTGTCGAGCACGAGGTTGCGCGTCGCGGGGTCGAGCTTCGGCAGGTCCTTGTCGGTCTTGCAGAGGAGGCCCTCTGCGAAGTCCTTGACGATGAGGATGAAGGTCGTGCTCCACTTCTTCTGGATCGCTGTCTTGGCGACGGCTCCGAGGAAGTTTTTGCCGAAGAATTTGAGATCATCGACGTGCTTCTGCGCGATGCGAGCGAGCCTTGCGGCCTCGCTGGCCTCGGCAGTGAGCTTGGCCTGCTCGGCCTCGGCGAGTCGCCTCTGCTCGGCGAGCGTGGCCTGCATGGCCTCGCGGGTCTGGGCCTCGGCGAACGCGGCGGCGAACGGATCGGTGGAAATGGTCATGATTGCTCCTTCCGAGCAAATTGCATGGATGTGGTGTACTGTACCGAGCACAGGGGCTCGATCACGGCAACATAATAACATAAGTATGATAAATAGTCAATACTGATGTTTATATACTCACACATCAACCGTCCTCTATCTCCTATAAAAATACTATTTTACTTTTTTGTACACGTGTTCTATAATGTTTTATATGGAAACACGAACGACAATTGATATGGCGTTAAAGATAATTGGGAGCGAAGGACTCAGTGGGCTGGAATGCGAGGCCAGCACACTTCCTGGTCTCCTCCACCATTTTGGGCTCGGAGATACTCTCACACCTGAGCGAATCGCAAAAGTCAGTGCCGAGTTACATCGCCAGCATCTCGTGAAGATTACAAAGAAAAAACATGGCATCAAAGTACAGCCGACCGTCAAGGCAATTCATCGCCTGCAAAAGTCAGTTATTAATGATATCCAGATTCGTCCCCTTGCCCAGTGGGATCGCACCTGGCGTATGGTTACCTACGATGTTCCGCGAGCCCAAAGTGCGCAGCGAATCGTATTTACCCGCCAGCTTGTTCGTCTTGGTTTTACGATGGTGCGAGAGAGTGTCTGGTTTCATCCGCAACCATGTTTTGAGGCGGTAGCAGAAATCGTACAGTACTGCGGACTACAGCGCCACGTCACCTATGCAGAGGTAGGACGCCTCGACGGCAATACCGTTGAAAAACTGCGCCGCGCCTATCCTGAAATTGTCTAAAAATTATTGCTCGTAAAACGTAAATGCCTGACTACCCTCAATAGTGATCAGGCTATCACTCTTGACACCCTGACGCCTGAGTTCATGAGTAATACCCATCTTGCGCATGATGTCCCGGAGACGATCAAGACTATCAAATTGCTCATAATTAGTTCGCCGAGCAAAGCGTTCGATCTTTGCACCACGGACTAAGAAACCTTGTTTGGTCGACTCTACGCTCCATCCAGCGTCTTTTTCGGTGTCGGTGAGAGTAATCAGTGGGATTTCCTCTTCTACCTCTTCACTCATCTCAAGTTCAGATTGGCGCACGTCAGCTACTTTTTCAACGAGAGCACGAAGCACTTCCTGTAAGCCTTTATGGGATTGTGATGAGATTGCAAAGAGAGGCGTCCCTGTAGGTGCAACGGCACGAATAGCATCTAACTGCAAGGCAACAATATCATCATCAAGGCCTTCGATTTTCGTAAGCGCAATAACCTCTGGAAGAGAGGCGATCTTTTCACTGTATTTACTCAGTTCTCCTCTGATGGTAGTGTATGCAAGCGCTGGATCGTTTTGATAGGCATCAATAAGGTGCAATATAACGGCCGTTCGCTCGATATGACGAAGAAAAGCGTCGCCGAGACCCTTGCCTTCACTCGCGCCTTCGATAAGGCCTGGAATATCGGCAATTAAGAGACTAGTGCTATCAATATCAGCAACACCGAGATTCGGAGTAAGGGTTGTAAATTCATAATTGGCAATCTCAGGCCGAGCATTACTGACAACGCTAAGGAATGTTGATTTACCGGCGTTTGGAAATCCAACAAGTCCAACATCAGCAAGTAACTTCAGCTCGAGGAACGCATCAAACTGATCGCCCATCTCTCCTTTTTCGGCAATTCGTGGAGCCTGACGAGTCGAGCTCTTAAAATGAGCATTTCCGAAACCGCCGTCACCACCAGAGGCAATAACAACCGCTTGTCCATTTTCGGTAAGATCAGCAACAACTTCGCCGTCACGCTTCACCACGGTACCAACTGGCACTTTCACGATAAGATCCTTGCCATTACGCCCGTGTTTCTGGCGTTTATCACCTGGCTCACCAGGTTCGGCGCTCAATTCCTGTTTCATACGGAAGTTAATAAGTGTGTTGATATTCGGGTCAGCAAAAAATACGACATTGCCGCCACGACCGCCGTCACCCCCATCAGGACCACCTTTTTCAATAAATTTTTCGTGTCGAAAACTCATTCGGCCATCTCCGCCGCGGCCGGCTATAAGTGTCACATGAGCTGTATCGACAAACATTAGGGATTATTATACCGTATATCGTTCAAATCTGATAATCAGTACGGTCCTAGAGGACTAGTGAATAAAATTATAGCTAGCCGCTTGACCAGCTGAGAGCACTCGTGTTGAATAGACATTCCAACCGGCATAGTTCATCTCGGAGATGCTAATACTGCCGTCTGCACCGACAGATTCAACAACTGCAACGTGGCCGTACCCGCCTGCACTATAACTATCCTGCATCACGTCACCAATTTGAGGGTTAGCCGTTGTTCGCGTTGCAGGACCCGAAACAGTATACCCACTATAGATAGCGTTATATGCCCATGTACTCGCATTGCCCCAGAAGCTACCAACAGGACGAGCAAGCGCAGCACGACGGTTGTAGACATACCATGTACAGTATCCGTAATCATAACGATTACCTACCACTGCAGCACTTGTTGCTCCCCCGTATGATACATACGATGATGCGCGAACGACTGTCGTTCGAGGCGCAACATACCCAGGACGCTCCGCTTCGGGTAGGACGCCACTAGGAACGATGATTTTAGTGCTTGGAACAACACCTGATATCTCAAGATCATTGTAGGCTATTAATCGCGATACTTCTGCGCTGTATCGTTTCGCGATCGAGTCCGCGGTGTCGCCATTTTTGACTGTATACACAACACCATCCACTGCAGGAATCGTAAGAGCCCTATCTGGCTCTAAAGCATCAGATGTCAAGTTATTTGCCCAGCGGACGGTCTCGGAACTAACACCATACAAAGCAGCAACAGCTGGAACGGTATCACCTGTTTTGGTTGTGTATGTTTTGAGTCCGCGAGACTCAGTTGCTTCAAAAATCTGAGGCTTAGAGATAATCTGTTCATCTGTTTGCGCCATATCTGTCTTAGCATTCAATGAAATCGACATGTTCGATACATTCGTTGCAACAGATAGGTCAGCTGTTTGAGCCGTGGCGGCTGCGAGGTCCGCCACCGCTATCTGATCCACGGATGGTTTAATAATTTCTAGAGAAGATGCGCTTCCTGTATCATTCTGCGATAAAGAAAGCTGCTGCTGTACAGGCGACTGATAGCCTATAGAGGCAATAGCAACAATAAGCAGCATTATTGAAACATAGACCACACCCAGCATAGTCTTATGGCGGGTTCTAGCTTTTGATGAGCTTTTGGAAACATTCTGTCCTGAAAATTGTGTCGCAGTAGCGGCAATCGACTGAACAGATGTTAAAAGAGCGTTACTAATAGGTGTATTCTCCATACATGAGTACTGTTTCCAGTATTCGAATACCGTATATGCCTTGCTTACTTTACGTAGAAAGAAGGTAGGATGCGCATCGACCTTATAGGTTAATTAATAATATCTATCAGTTGTTGAGCATCTTTTTGGCACTTGAACGGTACGCCAGACACTACAGCGAGATGCATTCCTGACCTCTGTTTCAGTGATCAGACCAGCACTCTCGCATAGGCATGGTTATCACTTATGATAACAAATATTGCGTTTAAGGTCAATTTATTGTACTACTGGCACAATTTCTGGCAATGTAGTGCAACGGCAGCATTGTGTTCGGCTTCGGTACGGGAAAAATATGTTTTTCCGTCGTCCCCGGCAACAAAATAGAGGTAGTCACTAGTCGCGGGATGAGCAACCGCCTCGATAGCACTATAATTCATATTGGCGATAGGCCCGGGAGGCAGCCCGCTATATTTACGGGTATTATAGGGTGAATCGATCGAAACATCAGGGGCAACGCCCGCTATCTTTGCAGCGTAAATAAACGTGACATCCGAACCTAGTATCATGCCCTCTCTGAGGCGTTTTAAAAATACCTGCGCCACCTGAGGCTGTACCGCTGAATCACTTACCTCTTTTTGAACGATTGAAGCCAGTGTTAATCCCTGATGAATATTTAATCCCTGGGATCTCAATGCCTCAATAGTACCGTCGGCATTCATCTTGTTGTACAATTCAGTAAACGTACGCTCAAACAGCGTAACAAGAGTACTGTCGGCATTCATACGATATGTTTCAGGATAGATATACCCTTCAAGCGTAGAGCCTAAGGGCTTATCAGCTAAAAGCGGTGAAGTATACGTATGTTCAAACGCTGCAGTGATTTCTGCATCACTAAACCCATCCTTTTGAAAACTCTCACGTATCCCAATAAGTGAGAGACCAGGCGGAATTGTAATACTATACTCATCCGTTTTTCCACTTGAGAGATGATCGATAATTTGTGCAACTGACTGCTGTGATGATACAACATATCCGCCACTACGTAGTTTTGTATTTGCGCCTATAAGCCGCGCATATAGCTGAAATGCAAAAGCGCTTCGAATTACCCCATGCTCCTCGAGGCGTTTGGCAACAACAGTTCCACCCTCTCCTTGTTCGATAACAATACGCGTATGTAGCGCACTATCGCCCCGAGGCGAAAGTGCCCAAAAAAACCAACCAGCTACAAGCAATACTATCAGGGAGAGTACGCTAATAGTGATCAGAAGAGGTAATCGCCATGTATGCTTCTTTGCTATGCGTGATTGGGGGGCGGCGACTGTATCGATCTCCGGAACTGAAATCTTAACTGATGACTGGACATCAGCTGACTGTACTGGATCAACGGATGGAAGTATCTCGGGAGCTTGTGTTATTGTCTGGGGCTTCTTCCAGCCCTTTGGCGGCCTAATGTCCATACCGCTCCTCCAGATAGTCACCGAGGATAATTGCGGCCGCATGCGCGTCGATATCACCCTTCTCGTAAGGTTTTCCCAGCGAACGGAGATAGTTCTCTGCATGTACTGATGTAAGTGATTCGTCCTGAAGGACAATTTCAAGACCCTGTGATCGCAACCGTTCAACAAAATCCAAGACATACGCACTTTGCTGGGTTGCCTCACCTGACTGATTGCGTGGAAATCCTACGACAAGTTTATTTGCGCCATGTTCTTCCATCTGTTTATATACATTTTCGAACACGTGTTCATCCATGTTTATCCAGGTCAATGCAAAAGGAAACTTTGTATCGGTGTCGGCTTTAGCTAACCCAATTCGTTTTTCGCCCACATCAAGCGCTAGTATCGTCTGGTGAGTGATCATTGTTTATTGAGGACAAATTTCACCGTTATCTTTTTGGCATCACCGGGCGCGTTCATTACCCAGAATGGTGAGAGTTTTACGTCAACACTTTCAACACCTTGAATCATTGTAATAGACTGCTGTATTTCACCTGAGCGCTTCCCTTTGGCCTGCTCAGCAATAGTAGCTTCATTGATATTTGGACCAATCTGTCCGGCTGCGGTTGCTTTTACGGTATAGCCCTTGTCAGTCTCCTCGAATTGCGAGAATTGTGTTGTTTTTTCACCTGTGTCATAGATTTTTTGCGATCCATCCGATTTAAGCTGGGTTTTGAGATAATCTTCATGTACCTTCTTCAGATCACCGCTTGCTATACCGACTATCGTATAGGTTGTCTCAGAGGTTAGCTTTGCGGTCGCACCCGCTTCTTGATCGACTGCAGGAGCACTCGTTGGTGTACCGGGATCAACTCTAAAGCTATCAGAGATAACTATATCGGTTGCACTAAATTGTTTTTGTAATTCAGTCTTTACTTCATTTGAATCCTGCGCCTTAAGTTGGTCTGTTGCCTTTGCAATATCATCAGCTGTCACAACAGTAATTGTCTTGTCTGTTCCGCCAGTCGTCGCATCGGTAAATGCCACAGATGAAACGCCCGCAGTAGTCATAGTAGCTGCTCCAGCTGCACCGTTGAATGAACTTCCACTCGCAGAAGCCGTAACACCAACAGTAATACCTGAAAGTGTCGTTCCGTCACCCTTCGGAAAGGTAGCGGCCGCATCGGTCGTATAGGTCTTGCCACTGCTTGAAGTTACGATACTACCTGCAGGAACCGTAAGGCCGGTAAGTAGAATTGTTTCTGCAGTCGTCTTTATCTTTACTTTGCTAATGGATTTTTCGCCAACATCCTTTTTACCTGTAGGCGTGAAATCAACGGATGCGGTCTTCTTTACTTGCTTCACGACTGGCGGCAAAATATTCTGAGCTGTGTCAACTGTACCATCTTTAATGAGCTGAAGACTCTTATCAATGTTTGCAATATTTGTCTTGGCGGTAATCGCAATCGAAGCTTGCGGCGCAAAGAATAACGCCCACACAAAGAACGAGATAAGTAGAACTGCGAGACCACTGATAAGAAAAATCTTTTTACGTGCATTGTCAAAATTTGGAATTTTTGTTGTACGCCTAGGAGCTAGTGCTGCAGCGCCTAATGCGACAGGGGTTCCGTCTTCAGATATTGGAGCGACGACATCGTCTGGACCTTCAACATAGTTTCTGGTATTCGTTGACGGCATAGGGCTTGTATCAGGTACATCACCGACAGGCAGATTTTCACCCTCGATAACATCCTCGTCGTCCAGATTAAGCGCAGCTACTTCAGGAATCTCTGGTTTGCTTTGTAGATTCTTGGCAACTGGAATTGATACTCCTGCCGCGAGTCCGGTCAGAGCAGTGTCGTTTGTAATAAGAACAACTCGTTTACCAGCATTTTTCGCCGCTTTATTAAGCAGTTTTAAGTTGACTATACTCTGTAGCATCCCGACACGTTTTGGCGGAACAAGAGCAACAATAGACGATTTCGCGTCTTTCACTTTTTCGATGATTGAGGTGATATCGTCTTCGATATCAATATAGATAACGTCTTTTTTCATATCCGAAGCATTCGATTAATTTTATCTTTGAGCGTGTCGTCATCGCCTGTCGTTACCATGGTATCATACCCTACTCTGAGCAATCCCATAGCAGTAACGAACGTGTGGTCATTGGCTCTATCTGTTTCATCAAGGATACCGACAACATCTTTTGGCGAGATGAGTTGTACGCTCGGTTTTTTTGTAAACGGCAAATCTTTATGCCAATCATCCGTTTCAAGTCGTTCGACAAGCTTTTTAAGGCTGGCACCTCCACCACATAATAAAATCCTGTTCGGCAGATGATCAACAGAATCAAATTCACTGAGTGCAAGCTCGACTCCAGCGATCCATACATCGAGCGTTTTATCGAGTGCCTCGCGCACATCGCGCGCAACACTTTCTTTAATATTCGGGTCATCGACGTTGACTTTCAGTTTTTCAGCATCGGTATAATCCAGCCCCATTTCTGATGAAATAGTTCGCGTAAAACTACGCCCTCCGATACCGAACATTTTCGTCCCCTCAACACCGCCGTCGTTCACAACAGCAATATCGGTCGTACCACCGCCAACATCGGCGAGGATTGCCGTAAAATTACTGCTTGCATCTGTGCCAAGAACGCTGCGCGATACTGCAAATGGTTCAGCTGCGACTGCAATAAGATCAAGATCAAGCTCTCCGGCCGTTCGTTCAATCGCGCCGATATGTACCATTGGCGCAAAAGCGGTGTAGATCTGGATTGCAACGTCTTTTCCTTGGAACCCAATTGGATTAACAACCTTGTAGCCGTCGATATGAATTGAAACGATCGCAGAGTTCACGAGTTTTACTTCTACGTCTTCATTTCCGGTCTCAAGTGCTATCTGTTTTTGCGCCTTAATCTGGGCTCGTTCATGGACCTTTTCGATAATATATTCCATTTCATTGATGTCAAGCGCGCGGTCTGGTTGAGGTCGTTTGTAGCGAATAGTACTTGTTAACCCCTTCACAAGCTCACCAGCGATACCGATCACAACCTTCTTACCCTGTACTCCAGCCTGTTCTTCGGCTTGCGCAAGCGCTTCTTCGCAGTTACGAACTACGCCACCTATATCTGATATAGCACCCGAATGCATATCATCAAGTGATTGCCGTGCACGGCCAACGCCAATAATTTTGATTGTGTCGCCTTCGAGACGAGCAACAAGAGCTTTCACGAATTCAGTCCCTATATCAAGACCGACGAACACAGGATCTTTGTCTGCCCTGTCTTTCTTGAGCGACTGTTTAATTTTATCGAGAATCATGCTGGCATCTATTATATAACATAAGCAGGACGAGTGACAGCCCGTTACTCGCTAAAGAAATACTTTCCTAGACGAGAACAGCTTTTATTCGACGTATGCCCGCTGAACTAGACTCTTCTTTGGTAATCTTGAAGTGCTTACCGCCCTCGGCCAGCTGTCCAGTGTGGTCAACGTGTGGACCACCACAGATTTCAAGACTCACTATATGCTCGTCAGTCCCCATCTGGTACACCTTGACGGTTTCATTGTAGCGTTCGCCAAATGGACCGATTGCACCCATATCAAGCGCTTCCTGCGTAGGATACAGCGTAAATTTCACTGGATTGTCTTCGGCGATCCAGTTGTTTACCAGTTCCTCGGCCTTTGCAATCTCCTCTGGAGTCATCTTACGGTCAAGGCTAAAATCAAATCGTAGTCGCTCTCCAGTGATATTACTTCCATGCTGACGAATCGTGTCACCAAATAGTTGGCGAAGCGCTGACTGTAAGAGGTGGGTAGCAGTGTGATACTTGAGGTGAATATCATCATGACCTTCGAGCCCGCCCTTGAAGGTACCCTTGCTAGCAGTTTGAGAACGTTCGCGTTGTTCTTGCATTTTTGCATCAAACTCTTCCCGCCAGTTTTCTGACAGCACAAGCCCTTGCCTAAACACCTCTTCTGTCGATAGCTCGACAGGGAACCCATAGGTGTCATAAAGCTTAAATATCTCATCGCCACTCATCTTAGGAACAAGTGTAATATTTTTATCAAGTTTTATTGTGGCTTTATTAAATTCTCCTAGCCCTTTTCGGAGTGTCTGTCGAAACGCTTTTTCTTCCTTCACAAGCACAGCGATAATTGTCTCGCGATTTTCAGCGACTTCAGGAAAGTCACCGACGTACATATCAGCAATTACTGGCACAAGTGCCTCAAGGAAATTCTGTTCGATACCAAGATCAAAACTGTAGCGGATGGCACGTCGAATCAGCCGGCGCATGACATAGCCCTGTTCTTTGTTGCTTGGCACACAACCGTCCACGGCGAGAAATGTCGCTGCACGCAAGTGATCAGCAATAACCCGCATACTCTCGGTGTGACTTTCGTATTTTTTACCGCTTAATTCTTCAAGTTTGGTAATAATTGGCCAAATAAGGCTGATTTTGAAGATATCTGGATCATTCAGCGCAGCGGCGGCAATGCGCTCAAGGCCGGAACCGTGATCAATATTTGGTTTCTCAAGCGGTTCAAAGACGCCTTCCGCCACTTTTTTGTAGGCCATAAAGACATTGTTACCGATTTCCATGAAACGGCCGCAGTCACAGTTCGGGTGACATTTTTCGCCGTAGGCAGGATTGTGCGGAACATCAAACTCATAGAACATTTCGCTATCTGGACCGCATGGATCCCCGACTGGGGTCGTTGCTGGTGCACCGTTTCGACTCCACCAGTTTTTACTTCCGTCATAGTAGAAAATTCGTTCTCCTGGGTTGATGCCTCGTTTCGAGCCAGCTTCCTGTGAGCCAATCTCGACATCCTCAGCCTCAAGATCTTTACTCTTGAATAATTCTTTCCAGACCATTGCCGCATCAGTATCTTTCGGAATATTGTACTGTGGCGCACCAATATAGCAGGTTATATAGAGCTTTTCAGGATTCAGTCCAACAACTTCAGTTAAAAACTCCCACATCCATTTGATTTGCTGTTCTTTGAAATAATCACCCATACTCCAGTTACCAAGCATTTCAAAAAATGTCGTGTGTCGGTTATCTCCGATATCATCAACGTCTTGGGCACGCAGACAAGTTTGTGAATCAACAATCCGTTTGCCTTTCGGATGTGGCTCACCAAGTAAATATGGAATCATCGGCTGCATGCCTGATCCGGTGAATAGTGTGGTTGGATCACCGGTGAGGACCAAGGGTGCACGGTTAATCACCGCGTGGCCGCGTTTTTCAAAAAAATCTAGGTAAGCGTTTCGAATATCTTGAGCGTTCATTGAAAGCTATTATAACAGATTAGCGCGGCATGGTCGAAAGACCGCCCCACTCAACGACCGTAAAGCCCTTGCGCACAAAACTATGCAGTGTTTGACTCGGAAGCGTCGTGGGCTTATCCAGCCCGCTCATATCAAGGAAGATACGTTGTACCGTGTCGGGTTTCGGCGAAATAACGAGTGGTGCTAATTGGTCAAGTTCGGCAGATCCAAACCAGGTAAGACGTACGTACGCTGTATTTGGAATCTTTGGAGCCCAGAAGGCCATGAAATCTGCTGTCTCATTAGAATTTAAGCCCTGCTGAACTAATTGTTGGTACATCGTATGTTCCGCCTCGGCACGACGTACTACAATTCCGTGTGTAATGCTTGGGTATTCGCCAACCCCTGGCCCTTCCCAGAAAAGTGAACTGTAGTTCTTGCCCTGATATATTAGCTGACCGTCAGGTCGAGCTATGACGTTCTTCCAACCACCGTCTGGGTAGAGCGGATCAGATACCAAGACTGTCGCTCCGACACGGACATTAACTGCCGTTTCGAATGTTGGATACAGGTACATAACAGGTTTCGCACATCCATACTGCGGCGCTAGCTGAGAGCGTGCATACACCAGAAATTCGCCGTGTGCATTTTCAATAATAACCAGGCCATGAGATGCCTGGAACTCACTCTCTGATTTAGGGGTTCCGAGATCTGACGAAACTATAAAATCAGCATATTCTTTATAGGCTTTTTGGAACAATGCATTATTTGTATCTTTAAGAATATAAACACTACGCCCTGTGTCAGTTTTACCGGCTACGCTTAAATCGCTTTTTTTCAGGGTATCGCCTCGGGTTGCCGAAACCGAAAAGCCACCACATCCTCTTGTAATTGGACGTAGCTCGTCGTATACCATTTGACCGCTGTAGTCTTTATAGGTAGAGATATCACCGTTGGTCCATATGTAAGATTTGAGTGCGAGTGTGTTGGGTTGATAATCAAGATTGATCGATGTACCAATCGGAAGCGTCAATTCATAACTGATACTCGTCAGTGCCGTATCAGGAAATTTCTTTTCAACGCGGTAGAGTTTGCTTGTTTTTGTCTCAAGAACCAGTGTTTTAGTCGCTTCACTCTGCGTCCCGGTCCATGAGCTCAACCCAAGATACTGCGGGCGATTCACAACTTCACCCTTAGCGAGTTTTATTGTTGCCGGTAGACTCAGCGAATCATAGTGGGTCGTGAGATCCAAATCGGTCACCTTTGTACTCATAAGCTCAGAGCGCATCGTCCAAGGATCATCCTGACTATAATCTGCAGTTGATTGAGGATGGGCGATATAGCGGATTTTTGCACCATCACTGCTTTTTTCAAATAGAAACCAACCACCAGCAATACCCCATTGAGGAGTAAAGACGGTATATATCGTATTACCAGCGCGTGACCCAACTTCGGTATATTTTGCATCTGTTTCATCTTTTAGCCAACCCTGGGCGGCGATTACTCTTGGAGTCGATAGCCACGTTTCGCCTGTCGTCGGTCGAGCAAATAATTCGAATTGAGGATCAGTTTGTTTTACTACTTCATCTGCAGTCGAAGTCGTTGCTTGATTGCTCGTATTAGCCTGTGAAGCATTATCTTTATAGAGGAATTGGTCACGGGCCCAGAATATCCATACTAAAGCCAGTAGAACAACGACAACCAAAATACCGACCAGCCACCAGACGCTGAATCGTCTTTTAGGTTTTGAGGATGATGTCTTTTTCGGGTCGAGCGTCACCTTATCGGGTTCGGCTACGACACTATTATTAACCTCTATTTCGTCCTTACCGTCGACAGATATTTCACTCGCGACTTGCTCTTCAATCGCAGTCTCGGCGGCTACCGTATTTTTATCCTTCATACACCCCCCTTGGCTTATGGTTTTAGTATATGCCGTCGCTGACGATTCCGCCACCTAAAACCACGTCACCTCTATATAATACGGCCGACTGACCAGAGGCAATCGCCCGTTCTTGATCATCAAGATGAAGCCTTGCATCCGTGATAGTACATCGCAGCAGTTTGCCGCGATGACGCAGACGTGCGAGCAGCGGTTCGTCCTCCTTGGGGGGTTCATTAATCCAATGTATATCCGTTAGTTGAAGCGTGTTTTGCCACATTGAAGTATCGTTTAGGTTGTGACTTACATACACTTCATTTTTTTCCATATCTTTTCCTACGACATAGTACGGCAGACCGCCGCCAACATTGAGACCGTGCCGCTGCCCAAGCGTGTAATATATTGCCCCTTCATGATATCCGACTACTAATCCTGATTCTTTTTCCTTAATTTCCCCAGGACTTGTCGTGATGAACTCGCTCAAGAACTCCTTAATTCCGACCGAACCAACAAAGCATATCCCTTGACTATCCCGCTTAAAAGCAGTGGCAAGCCCGCGTTTTTCTGCCATTTTGCGCACGTGTTCTTTTGTGTATATACCGAGTGGAAAAAGGGTTTTTTCTAGGGCATCAGCCGAAACCCGATACAAAAAGTAGGTTTGATCCTTGACAGCATCAACCGGTCGCAATAGTTTTCGATTATTCACATCACTTCTCGCGTAGTGCCCTGTTGCAATCATCTCAGCACCATCTGCGAGTGCCGTTTCAAGGAATAATTTAAATTTTACTTCCTGATTACACATAATATCGGGATTTGGCGTTCGTCCTGCCTGGTATTCGCCGAGCATATAATCGACCACTTTCGCGCGATACTCATCTTGAAAATCGTAGACCTTAAAGGGAATTCCCAGCTGGACGGCAACACGCTTTGCGTCAGATAGATCATCGGCCCACGGACAACGCATCCCTGGCATATCCTGTGTCCAGTTTTTCATATACACGCCCGTTACATCGTATCCCTGTTCAACCAAGAGTGCGGCAGTCAATGAACTGTCTACACCCCCACTCATACCGACAAAAACTTTAGTACCCATCTAGGAACCTTGCCCGCTGGCTGTGAGAAGGATTTTTATAAATTCACCTAGCGCTAGCCACCATCCACCGGGCGTTAACCACCATCCACTCGACCATTGTTTATCCTGAGCGACGGGATGATTAATAATTGTCACGTTTTCACCAAGCCATTTTGTAAATTCCATATTCGCTCGTCGTTGATGGTATGCGGAGGTTACTAATATAACCCTGTGAAGATTGAGTTCATTAACAAGAACTGAGGTATTTTCTGCGTTTTCTGCTGTCGTACGACCATACTCTTCAGTGAAAATAAATTTCTCCTCAATACCGGCAGCAACAGCTTGTTTTTTCATCGCCGCAGCATTTGATGGTCCACTTGTATCTTGAGCTGCCCCAGAAAAAATAATAATTGACGCCCAGCCATCGTTATATAATTTGATTGCTTCCGCCGCACGCGCCGCAGTATCCCCTCCACTTACAGCAATAATTGCATCAGCGGACTGACATTTTGTTGTTTCACTCGGTTTTGAACAGCCGCGTAAATCATCAGGACCTAGAAACCAAGATAAGAAAATAGTGAACACTACAGGTAAGGCTATCGCCAAGGTGATAATAATTTTCCATTTCATCGTCCTAACTCCTCATTGATAATCCTTGCAATCACTTTTGCAGCCTGTTTAACCTGGGGAAGATTATTCAGCCGCCCTATTGTAATGCGAAGACTGCCATCCGCCTGTTCTGCACTCATTCCAATCGCCTCAAGAGTTTTTGAACGAGTCTGTTTATTAGCAGCACACGCTGCTCCGGTCGAAAGTGCAATTCCTTCACTATCAAGCCGGAAAACGACCCGTTCAGCGTCAAGACCAAGGATACTTACGTGTAAATGCCCAGGCAGGTGTTTTTTAGGATGACCGTCAATAACTATTCTCGGTACTTCACGGCTCAGAATCTCTGCCATAGCTCTACGCATAAGCCCTGTCTCTCGTAGCACCTCCTGTCTATGTTGCGTTGCGTTTTCAACCGCTGTCGCAAAACCAACTGCATTCGCGACATTCTCCGTCCCGCTTCTCAGTCCACGCTCTTGTCCTCCACCACTAAATAGTGGGGACAATTTTATGCCAGAACGAATCCATAATAATCCCGCTTGCTTCGGTCCATAGCATTTCGCTGCATTGAGCGTAAGGAGATCAACCCCAAGACGAGCAATACTAAGATCTAATGCACCCGCAGCCTGCGAGCCGTCACTATGAAAATACAATGGGGTATTATTACCATCCTTCAACCGCTGCGCCCTGACATTATCAAGTTCCCGTGCAATATCTGCAATCGGTTGTACGGTACCAAGTTCACTATCGGCAAGCGCAATAGTCACAAGACGTGTGTCATCTTGAATCGCCCTCCTAACAGCTTCGGGTGTTATATAACCGGTTTTATCGACTTGTGTAATTGTATGAGAATACGGCTCAACCGCTGCTCGAACCGAGTCGTGTTCAGTGGCGCCAATCACAACGTGACCGCCCTCCGTCATAAGCCCATGTACTGCCAGATAAATAGATTCCGTCGCGCCGGCAGTAAGGATGATATCGTTCGGCTTAGCACCAAGCACGCGCGCCAACCGAGCACGGGACTGCTCAAGGGCAACACGAGCCTCTCTTCCACCGGCATGTGAAGATGAAGGGTTATAGAATATATTACTAAAAAACGGCCGCATAGCCTTAAAGGCACGGTCGTCAAGCGGTGTTGCCGCAGCATGGTCGAGATATACTTTTATGCCCATCTACTATTCTATTGTAGCAGGTGGCGTCGCTGTGAGGGGCTCACCTGTCACAGGATCACGCTTATAGACGCTACGCATAATTTGTTCATAATACAAACGAACAGCGATAGTGAGATTTTTAAGCTCCTCACCTTCGATGTATTTATATACTTTGCCATCTTGCGCTTTCAGGATGCCGTTCGGATGAACTTCGTAGCGTGTTGTTGACATTCGTTTTTGCCCTCCATCATCAGTCCATGTTTCGTGCCACACCCAAGTATTCTGATCGAGACAGAAAAAATCACGAGTATGGCCTTCAGGAATCGGCCCAAACAATGTCTTGCCAATCTCACTCTCAAGTTCGATGAGTTGCCGTTCGGTTAGTTGTTTTAACGGACGCTTATCCTTAGGTGGCGTTCCAGTAATTAGTTCTATTGCTTTAGAAATAAGAGACATTGTAACTTCTCCTTTATGAACACCTTTACGCAGCAAGCATACTGTCGCTATGATTCATCGCTGCTTGGCGAAGTTTTGGTATAGCAACACTATGCGCTGCGATCAGTTCGCGACATTGCTCACTTGTGTATGACTCGAAATCATACTGATGAAGAGTACCCTTTTCAACCGGCTGAGTATCGGCGTCAAGATAGGCTGGTGCCGTAACGTCATCGTCTTTATTTAAATCAAATTCTGGAGTCTGCGTAACAAGCGCAAGTTCATGACGAGCACCTTCAATTGCCGCCTGTGAAAGCGGTTGTGTTTCTAGTAATGGGGTTTCTCTCTGAAATGCAGCGATTTGCATTGAGTTGAGTTGCTCTTGAGACATATAAACCTCTGCCACCCTTGTTTTTGGTAGATGTTAACGGTTTATTTTTTTGTGTTGAAAAAGAGTGTTTGCGCATTCCGCTCGGTTGCACGCGATAGCTCCTGAGGAGTGATAGACCGGAGGTCGCATATGTACTGTGCAACGTGCGTCACGAATGCTGGCTCATTTACCTTACCACGATGTGGAGCAGGCGTCAAGAAGGGAGCGTCAGTTTCAAGAAGTAATGACTCAAGGGGAATTGTTGAATATACCTCCTTTTTATCCTTCGCGAAGGTAGAAATACCGTTTACGCCAATATATAGCCCTTTTGAAACAGCTTTTAAGAGATTAGGGACAGTATCGGTATAGCTATGAAGCACACCACGTAGACCCTTATATGACTCAAAGATAGGCCAAAAATCGTCAAACGCTTCCCGTACATGAAAGGAGATCGGCAGATTATGTAACCGGGCGAGTTCAATCTGTAGCCTAAGAAGCGCTACCTGGTCTTCACGAGGAGAGTGGGTATAGTAATAATCCAAGCCAATTTCACCGATACCAACTATCTTGCTTGAGCGGGATGCTAGTTGTTCTAGTTTCACTAGTTGCCCGGCTTCTTTCTTGGCTTCGTGAGGATGAATCCCAATAATCGCCCACGCATTATCGTGTGTCTCTGCGAATTCAACTGCTTCATATGAACTTTTTATATCAGTTCCGACACAGAGTATTTGGTGAATACCCGCGTCGAGCGCGCGAATATAGGCATGTTCGCTTTCTTCATAACTTTCTTCATGAATATGGCAGTGGGTGTCTGTAAATACTACCCTGTTCGTTGATTTCTCGTTTGAGAGTGAACGCATTGAGCTATTTCCTACGAGGATCAGTACTGTGTAGATATATCTTTGGGAACATCACACCCGGATCACCGCGTACAACACCGTCTTTAAACAATGCGATAATTCGTGCCGATGTATCTGGTAAGAAAGGAATTAGTTGCGTAGCGATTTGTAATAATACGCCAACAGCATGGGCAAGCACCTCAGCAAGATGAGCTTCTGCATCAGGATCAGTTTCTTGCTGTTTCGCAATCATCCACGGCTTAACCTCCTCGAGATACTGATTGAGCGATCTAACACTCAGCCATACTTCGTCAATTGCACGATTAAACTCGAAACTTCTCATTGCATCATGATATGGTTTTGAATCGTGCTCAGCCTGAATACCGTCACCGACAACACCAGCCTGATAACTTATAACCATCTTTGAGATGCGTGACACAAGATTACCTAACTCATTGGCGAGTTCATTATTGTAGGCGGTTTCAAATTTTTCCCACGTAAAGTCGCCGTCATCAAGCGCTGGCACGTGACGTGAGAAATAGTAGCGAAATGCATCCACGCCGTAATTTGTGATGATCTCAATCGGATCAACAACGTTACCGACACTCTTACTCATCTTGGCACCGCCGACATGAACGTGACCATGAACGAGAAGTTTTTTCGGCAATGGCAACTCAAGACCAAGTAACATCGCCGGCCATATTGCCGCATGAAATCTCAAGATATCTTTACCAACTACCTGTACGTCAGCTGGCCAATACTCTCGCCAACCTTCTTGATCTGGATATCCAAGAACCGTGAGATAGTTGCTGAGCGCATCAATCCAGACATACATAACCTGCGTGTCATCACCCGGAACTGGTATGCCCCATGACAAGTTTTTCTTTGAACGCGAAACACTGATATCTTGCAGACCACTCTCGATAAGGGCGAGTATTTCATTTTTACGAAATTCTGGAACGATATCAAACTTATGAGTTTCGAGTGCTTCTTTGATTGCGGGGCCGAATTCACTTAGCTTAAAGTAGTAGTTTTCTTCGCTAATGCGTTGATAAGGTTGTTGGTGATCAGGGCATACACCATCAGTTTCCGCAGCCTCGCGATCAGTAAAGAAGGCTTCATGACCCACACAGTACCAGCCCTCATATGATTTTTTATAGAGGTACGGCTGTAGTTTTTCCCAGATATACTGTACGGCTGCACGATGATGAACGTCTGTAGTACGTATAAAATCAGTGTATTCAGCGTTAACAGCCTTCATCATGTCAGTAAATCTACTAAGCATACTGTCGACAAATTCCTGAGGTGTTTTTCCTTCTTCAGCTGCTTTGGCGGCAATCTTGTTACCATGCTCGTCAGTTCCTACTTGAAAACGAACGTCTTGACCATTTTGTTTTTGATACCGCGTCCAAATATCTGCCAAAAGATAATCAATCGCGTTCCCAATATGTGGTTTCGCGTTCGCGTATGGAATTGCAGTGGTGATATAGAGTTTCTTACCCATTGCCTTCTAGTGTAACAGATGTTAGCGCATCATGGCGAGCAACGCCATCCGTCCTGTTTTGTCACCACCGGCATGCGAGAAGTAGTGCTCGTTGCGCATCGTATTAACCGGTGAAATAAAGATATGACTAGAGGGAATACCGCCTTCAATAAACTGCTGTTTATTGTGTCCTTGCATGTCAAGATAATACACTCCATCACGATACTCATAGAAGCCCTGCCACTCGGGTTCATTCTCGTGTGTAAAAAACTCCAGAGCGTAAGAATCTTTTTGAGCACTTGGACTCATCCACACTGTTACGTCGCGCAGATTACTACCCATTTCGGTAAAATAGCGCGTAAGCTTTGGTATAAGCCCTGCAAGACTCGAATGTCGTCCAAGATGGGCAACTGCAAGAAATTGCTTTTTCTCGTCATACATAACCGTTGCGACACAGTCTCCAACCGGAAGTAATATGCCAACATGTTTCTTTCGGGTAAACAGCGCATCTGCCATAATTTCACTTGTAAATGCAGTTGTTGAACGGGAATCAATTTCAGCTATAAGATTGTACGTACCACGCTCGTCATATATGATCCGCTGATACGCAACATCACCGTAACTGACGCCTTGCGAATCGCAGAATTTCGTTCTATTGGTGACAATACTTGGATTATGTATTCCGACAGCACGATCAAGAACTGTCCCATCATCTTTCGAGGAAAATGCGACTACTACGTTCGATGGAAAGCAGGTGGCTTGATCAGTAAGAATCATATATCCAGCATAACACGCATATCTAGTGTGCCACCCTGTACGCTTCCGTTAATGCTTTCCATTGCAGTATGGAAAGTTCTTGTGCGCGCTGATTACTATCGACTCCTGCTTTCTCGCATACCATAACGGCATTTTCCTTCGTAATACCCAACCCTCCACTTAGGCTGGAGTGTAATTTCTTGCGAGGAGCGCTAAAACCAGCACGAATTATTTGCAAAAAATCATTTTCATGTTCTAGTGAAACTAGGGGAGTGCTTCTTTGCCTCAAGATGATTGTTTGAGAATCGACTTTTGGTGGAGGAGTAAACATACTTCTATGAACACGTGTTCCAATGTGTACAAAATATTGATTCTGTAACCGTACAGAAAGTTCGGTCATAGCACCCTGGCTGGCCGCAAGCTTCTCAGCCACTTCTTGCTGAATAAGAAGCACTGCAGTGTGAGGCGGGTTACCTCCTGAAAGAAAATGGTTGATAATCTTCCCTGTTATGTAATATGGGACATTCGCAACAAGTTTGTAACCAGACGGAAGACGAGCAAGGTTAAATTGCAAAAAATCTCCATGTATAACTTCGAGATCCTTACCAGGAAATTGCCCTGGAAGCTTTCTTGCGAGTGCCTCGTCATATTCAACTGCTATAACTTTTTTCGCAGACCTCAGTAGTGAGCTCGTCAGCGTCCCAAGACCCGGACCAATCTCAAGCACAATATCAGTAGGCAGTAGATCTGCCTCAGCCGCTATAGATGAAAGGGTTATAGGATCTTTTAACCAATGTTGTCCGAGTGACTTATTTGGCATCACTAATGGCTCGCGAGGATATTGTAGGCGAACTGAATACGTCTGCTTTCAACGCAGATACCACACTTCTCGTATCCATTTTGAAAGGCGACTACAGAGGCCTCAACGGTTACTGACGACTGAATCCTCGCAAGAGTTGAACTATATCCACCACTAAGCTCGGACCATAAGAAGTTCAGCTGAGTAGTAATATTATATGGATCCTCCATCGCCATAAGCTTTGCTTTTCGTGACCCTGTCCACTGTGCTAGCCCATCACCCGTCGTATTAAAGCCATGCTCCTGCATGAGATTACCCATAATCCCCGCGGTTTGTTCACGCGTTAATCCTTTAGCGATCAAGAAATTCCAGGTCATTATTTCATTTTCACTTGGAGTCGTGTAGGCACCCATCACTTTAGCGCCAATAGCCACAACTTCTTTCACCGGCTCGAGTGTTGTAACGCTTGCGATCGCATTTCGCGAAACTTCTACACCATCACGCATCTCAATTTCATACGTCACGTTACGTTTGCCGTCCTGACCAACAGTCTTTACTTCGCGCCAACCAGAGGCATGATCCATATCTTTCTGTTCTTCGATTGGTTTTACGATCACTTCTTCTTGGGTTATTGTCTGTTTCCCATTACGCCATACGGCCACTTTCATGCCGGCGGTGATTTGGGTAGTAAGCGGTGCCGAGGTAGCATCGTTCGGTCCTAGAATTATTTGTTTTTCTTTAAGCATCTCCCCAAGTGTCGTAGCCTGTGTTCGTGCTTCGTATGTTTTACCGTACTGAGTAAACGTTACTGGCATTGCGCGATCAATCGTCATCTTGAGTCCAGCACCGCCATCCTGAATAACATCCGTTATTGGCTCAACTTTGGCAGTATCTTCATCGTAATAGGTCAGCTGAGCGGCTTTGGCAATCTGTTTTGGCGACTGCGCTGCAGTCATAATACGAAGTTGCTTAGTGCCATCAACCACAACGACAGGACGAGCACGATAGACATTTACTTTATAGTCCTTTGCCACAAGTGTTTCGCTCAATTTTGGTTCAACGATATCTGCCGGATCAATCACGACATCTGCTTGCTCAAGCGCATCTTTTACCGTTAGTGCCTTCGTGATAATTGCTTTTTGAGTGCCGTTATCATAGATAGTAACAATACGGGTATCAGGACTTTCGGTTTTATCAGCCCGGGCTTGCGAAGTAAAAATAAAGCCAAGCGTAAAAATAAAGCCAAGCGCTATGAGAAGCGTTGACTTTCGCATCAAAAAACTGTGGTGTGTATCAAACATATGTAACGTCTTTCTCACTCTTTTATTTTTGAGTAAACGTTACCATCTATCGTACAAAATCTGGAGTATAAATGCAAACTTAAGTAATCTTTTTCAGGGGTGCGAATGAAAGACTCAATGTCTTCGTCCCGAAGCGCGAAAAGCTGACTTTCACGATACTATCGTCGAAAGCAACAACATGTCCACGCCCAAATTTTGGATGCTCAACCATATCACCTTCCGAAAGATCAAGCTCTTCCATAACTACCCGCGGTTCATTCGGTAGTGTCATAGAAGGAGCGTTAAATACTGGTTGAGGAGGCTGCGCAATCGCTACTTCCATATCAGATAAAAAGCGTGACGGTGGATTATACTGGCGTGTCCCAAAACTAAACCGCGAACTGGCAGTCAAAAGATAGAGCTCTTCTCGAGCGCGCGTCATACCGACGTAACAAAGACGTCGTTCCTCTTCAAGTTCGCTTTGGTCATATAGGGCTCTTGTTCCTGGAAAAAGCCCTTCTTCCATTCCAACCATAAAAACAACCGGAAATTCGAGACCTTTTGCAGCATGAAGGGTCATAAGCGTCACCGCTGCATCGCCGGCAGACTCGTCCGCCGCACTAACCAGAGCTACCTCTTCGAGATACATCTGCAGATCAACATCAGGTCTTTGTTCGGCGTCAGAGACCATCTCCTTAACATTTTGTTGCCGCTCTTCACTCTTAATCGTTCCGTCATTCAAATATTCAAGATATTTAAACCGTTTAATGACTAATTCAATTAGCTTCGCAAGACCTAGATCCTGCATTTCTTCTTGAAGTTTTTTGAGACCGTTTCCTAGATCCTTCAGACTGTTCTTGGCTCGTGGCGTCAATGGTGCGCACAGTTCCGCCGCATTCATTGCTTCAACGAGCGTCATTCCCGTCTGCTCCCACCAGCCCAAAAACTTTTCGACGCTTGCTGGACCAATTCCTCTAGTTGGTACATTGACAATACGAGTAAAGCTCGCACGATCAGAAGGCTGATACAAGAGACGCAAGTAGCTCAGAATATCCTTTACCTCAGCGCGATCATAAAAACGTGTACCCCCAACCATCTTGTACGGAATAGCGTACCGCATAAATACTTCTTCGATTGCTCGGCTCTGGGCGTTTGTCCGATAGAGTACAGCAAAATCGCTTTCAGTTCTTGTCCGCATCTGCACGGCTGTTTTTACACGGGTGGCGATTGTTTCCGCCTCATGCATCTCACTCTGAACCTGCATAATTTGTACCGGCAGCCCACCAGTCTGATCAGTTGTCAGCTTTTTATCCGAGCGCTGCGTATTTTTCGTAATAACATTGTGAGCGGCGTCAAGAATCGGCTTTGTGGAACGATAATTTTTTTCGAGTTTAATCACTGTTGCTCCAGAAAAATCACGTTCGAAATTTAAAATATTAGTAAAGTCTGCCCCCCGCCATGAATATATCGATTGCCAGTCGTCGCCAACAACACAAATGTTCTGGACTTCACCGACAAGTAATTTCATAAGTCGGTACTGTACGGCATTTGTATCCTGATACTCATCAATCATGATATGGGCAAAATTACGGACCCATTTGGCTCGAATCTCAGGTACTTCTCGAAGAAGACGGGCTGTCTCGAGAAGTAAGTCGTCAAAATCAAGTGCTTTGGCATTTTTACGCATCGATTCATAACGTGGATATATGTCTGCTGTGGCTTGCTGAAGAGGTAACGACGCAGTAAGTGCATACTCCTCAGCCGAAACATCGGCGTTTTTTGCACTACTAATAAGACTCGCGACTGCCCGTGGAGTGACTGTTTTCTCGGAAATAGCCAGTTGCTTCATCGCCTGCTTTATAAGCCCCATCCTGTCTGATTCATCGAGAATGACAAAATTATGTGGAACCCCGATCTGTTCGCCATCTATACGTAACAGACGAACGCAGATGCCATGAAACGTCCCCATCCATGGCATAAAGCTTCGTGGTACTTCTGGCGATACTCCTGGCTGGCCTACAAGCTTCCATAGCCGTTCTCGCATTTCTTTCGCAGCCTTATTTGTAAAGGTAACTGCCAGAATGCTCGTCATCGGAATATGCTGTTCTGCTATAAGATATGCAATTCTATGTGTCAGCGTCTTTGTTTTACCTGATCCAGCACCTGCCAATAAAAGAAGCGGCCCCTCACCATGCAGGACAGCTTGTTTTTGCGCGTCATTAAGACCTTTCAGTAGCTCATCAGACATAGCTTCTATTGTACGGTACTACAGTGTTTGTTATCGTTGTGATTTTGCGCTTTTGTTTATACTTCTTTTAGATTAAGTGGTTCACGAAGACGATATACCCTACACCACACCCGATTGCAACCATAACAAGCGCCAGAATGACATAGAGGAGGATATGATTTTTTGATTTTCTTACCTCAGCAACAAGAGGTTGATGATATTGAGCAGTGTCATAAAGAGAGTGTGCTGTGTCGCTGTCGCTCGTCACGTCGTTTGAGGAGGTGTATTGTTGCGTAATAGAGGTTGCCGCAGCACCTGCTGCTGGTTCGTCTTCTACTGCTTCGGCCTCACTTTCCTCAACCGCTACTACTTCCTGGCCTAGTTCGGGCTGTGGAGTGTCTACTTGGGCTGTCTCGGACACATTTTTTTCTTCATTCTGAGTATCACTGGTATCACTATCCTCAGTCGTGTTGGCGCCTAGTGGGCGTTTTTCGATTGGCGCATTGGCAAGAAATGGAGTCGTCTGTGTTTCGACCGGATCTGCTTCAGGAGTCTCGACAGGCATTGATAAATCTTCTGATTCTTTCGGTGAATCAGTAGAGATATTATTCCCTGTAGTACTGCCGTCTTCTGGGTGATCAGTGGTATCTGGTACGGTGTCGCTATTATCGAGAAGATCGAGCGGATCAGGCCATTCACGTTCAATATTAGGTGTTTCACTATACTGGTCAGTGTTTGCGAGTGTAGCGGGCATCTCCGTAGAAGTGGCTGAGGTAGTTTTAAAAGGCATTTCCCCGTCAGCTTCTGATGCTTGAGTGGGACCCATCGATGACCCAGTGTCATCATGTGATATTTCTGGAAGAGTATTGTGCTGTTCAACAGGACTGATGGGCGCTATATTCAACGCTTCACGCCGAGGCACTGGAGCAACTGTGCCTGGCCGATTAACCATGTCCGATGATGGATGTACGACATCCATAAACTGACCGCGGCGTTTTGTCGCGATAACCGAACCTGATCGACCCATATCAGCCACATCTTCGGAAGATATTACCGGCAACGGCGCGTCCTGGGTAGCGGTTTGATCTGCTTCATTTGCCACTGAAGGTTGCGATTGCATCACTTGATTAACCGCTTGATCGAGTTCTTCGAAATTGATGTCTGTCATTTTTCACCCCTCATTAGTTCTTTCTTGTCTTCATTCACCTGCGAGCCAGCAACTGCAACGATTGCGGCAAATGATTCCGCCTGCAAACTCGCGCCTCCTATCAATAGTCCGTCAACACCAGGGATAGCGAGAAAATTAGCAGCATTATCGGATGTCACGCTTCCACCGTAGAGAAAACGAACAGCCTCACTGGCAGCTTTTCCATAATTAACCTCAACAAAACTACGAACTATCTTTTCGATATCAGCGATATGGCTGGGGGTTGAACTATGACCTGTACCGATCGCCCACAGTGGTTCATAGGCAATAGTAATATCAGTAACCTCTTCACTCGTCACATTCGCAAGTCCACTCGTCAGTTGATCGTGAATAACATGCTTCGTTTCTTTGTCGGCTCTCTCCTGAGCGGTTTCACCAACACATAAAATCGGTTTCATCTGATTGCGAATTACTGCTTGTACTTTATTGCGGATGTCTTTATCGTTCTCTCCAAAAGTATGCCGACGTTCTGAATGACCGACGATAACATACTGTACGACACCACGAAGCATTGTTGCGGAAACCTCCCCAGTATACGGACCCTCATCTCTCCAGTAACAGTTCTGTGCGCCCAGCTTAAATTGCCGATGATCTACCTGTAGACTCAGGGATTGCAGGGAGAGGACACTTGGGCAGAGTACCATCTCAACACCCTTTTTCACCTCTATTTTACCCGCTAATTTATGCAGAAATAAACTTGCCTGATGGGTATTCAGGAACATTTTCCAGTTAGCGACAATTAATTTCTTTCTCATATAATGCTTATGTCTATACTTAAAAGTGTACTCGACTTCTGCTCATGAGTCCATAAGGGCTTCTATGCCTGGTAATTTTTTTCCACACAACAACTCAAGTGCTGCTCCACCACCTGTCGAAATATGAGAAAAACTTCTTCCATCTCTTGCATCCCATCCAAGCACAAAGTCGGTCGTATCACCTCCACCGACTACTGAACTAATCTTTGGATTTGTCGCAAGTGAAAGCGCAAGACGAGCTGAGCCGTGGGCAAAATTAGGCAACGTCGCAACCCCTAGTGTTCCATTCCAAAGCACAGTATGTGCCCGCCCTACCGCTTTAATCATTTCATTAATTGATCGAGAGCCAATATCGAGGATGATATCATCTGGTTGAACCTGACTAATCTCTTTCTCTACGCGTTTGGTTGTTGCTGTTATCGCATGACCAACCGCAACATCTTGAGGCAAAAGGCAGTAATTATCAATATTATCGCGTCCAACCTTTTTTTCTATTATCCGATACAGTTGCTCGATAACAGCTTCTTGATCGGGTTCGTATATGCTTTTTCCTATTGGATAGCCTCTATAGGCCAGAAACGTATTTGCCATTGCTCCACCTATGATAATCTGGTCAGCAACTGTGACGAATTTTTTAATCAGACCAATTTTATCCGACACCTTTACACCACCAATAGCCGCTACTAAAGGTAGTTGAGGATGAGAGCTTAGCTCTGTAAGCATTTGCCACTCTTTCTCGATAAGCAACCCAGCCGCACTCGGTAGCCAGTGTGTAATCGCATCAGTTGATGCATGTTTTCGATGTACTACACCAAATCCATCTTGGACAAAATAATCCGCGTATGAATTTCGGGCTAGTTGCCGAGCAAATACATCGTCATTTCGCTCTTCACCTGTATGAAAACGAAGGTTTTCAAGGAGAGCTATCTGCCCAGGCCGCATTTTCTTCGTTATAACACTCACCTTATCCCCTATAGAAGCAGGAGTGAAGATAACCGGTCTAGCGAGTAACTCACTTAATCGCAACGCGACTGGCTCAAGACTATATGCGGCATCCGCACCATTAGGCCTTCCAAGATGGGCGCACAGCACAATTGAGCACCCCCTCGCAAGAAGATACTTTAGTGTTGGTAAACTTGCACGAATACGGTAGTCATCGTGAATAATTCCGTTCTCAAATGGCACATTATAATCAACACGAACAAGTACACGACACCCATCAAGTGGCATATCGCGCATGCACTTCTTCCCCAGCCCCACCCGATATTTCATCTTACTAATATACTATCAGAAATTAAGCACGAGCACCTAATGTACGGACACGAATCGTATCTGTTCCACCCATAATACCTGGTTGACGGCCGCTTACGAGTACGACAGTCGCACCTTCGCTTAACATTCCTTGTTCAACAAGTTCTTTCGCAAGATCATACCCGGCACGCTCTCCATCGGGACGCAGAAAACTTTTCGTTGCATACAGAAGACAAAGTTGATTTGCTACTCTCTCATCACTCGTGACACTCATGATAGGCATATTTGGGCGATGAGCGGCAATCGCCACTGCTGTTGCACCACTTTTTGTCTCCGCAATAATTGCCTCAGCATTTGCCTCAATCGCTACTGCAATCGCTGCCTTGCAAATCGCGGAGGCATTCGTTCCCGGTACTATTGGTATTGCAAGTGGCTGACTATCAACATTCTCCTGCGTATAAAGAATAGTGCTCTTCATGACGCGAATAGCTTCAAGTGGGAAGCTTCCCGTAGCTGTTTCGTCGCTCAGCATTATACAGTCTGCTCCGGTAATAACAGCATTGGCAACGTCACTGATTTCAGCACGAGATGCCTGCGGGCTATCCACCATACTTCCAAGTACCTGGGTTGCGACAATACTAATTTTGGAGTGCTTTTGGCAGAGCGCGATAATTTGCCTTTGCACAGAGGGAACAACTTCCGGCCCTACTTCACTTGCGAGGTCTCCACGAGCCACCATCACCGCATCACTTGCCTCGATAATTCGCTCAAGTTCATCAGGCTCGATCGCCGTCTTAGTCTCCACCTTCGCCATAACGAGCGCTCTTGAACCTTTTTCTGCAAGATAACCACGAAGCATCTCAACATCGGAAGCTCGGTGTACAAAGCTTAATCCGACGAAGTCGATATCTTGGTGTGCACCGTAATCAATGTCGCGAAAATCCTTATCAGTAAGTACACTGCCAGAGAAATCAGTATCAGGTAAATTTAATCCTTTGCGGCTCATGAGGATACCGTCATTTTCGACCCTCACGCGCACAACTGCGCCTTCGACTGATTCGACAACTGACCGTACTTTGCCGTCAAAGATAAATATGACATGACCAGGCTTAACAGCGGCACTAAGGTCATATTGCACAGGAAGATGTAGTCCTCCATTGTGCTCGATATCGTATTCAAGTTCAAGAATATCGCCAGTATGAACCTCAATCTGCATATCGTCCTTTAGATTACCTAGACGCACTTTTGGACCCTGAAGGTCTTGATAGATTGCGACAGGCTTGCCTAGCTTCTTTGATGCTTGACGTACCCAGATAATTTGCTGATCTCTTTCTTCGTGTGTGCCATGCGAAAAATTAAGCCGAAACCCGTTGACGCCCGAGTCCAGCATTGATTCAATCATCTCGTAGGAATTTGTGGCTGGCCCGAGTGTTGCCAAAATTTTTGCCCGCTTAAAAATACGATTCATGTCCTAGCAGTATACCAACAGATATGAATCTCTCCAAATCAGGTAATTTTTAAAAAGTGTAATAATTGTGCTATTGCATTTTTCGCAAAAAGGTGTAGAATTCCCCAATCAATGCGAGAGGTGTGTTGAAAAAAATGACTTTGACAATTAATTATTAAAGGGTGGGATAAGGAGTGTGTATGCAAAAGCTCTCAAGAACATTTAAAGTCCTGCTTGCGATGTTCCTCGCGGTTTTTTCGAGCGGACTAGTACAGCTGTATCAATCACCGCTTGCCGCAGCAGCGCCTGATGATAATAAAAAGGTTTTTGTCTGTAAATATGTTTCAACACCCGGTGGCGATGAAGTTCCTAGTAGCGTCATATCAGTTGGCGTCGGTAGTCACAATTATCAGCCCGGCGACCTCTTTGTTGATGCGCAGGGAATGTCATACGTGCTTGCCATAGATAGCGGCCAGCCAAAACCTAGTATCAGTACCTGTCCAATATTCACAACCCCTCCACTGGCTCCAACTTGGACCGACCCTTGTAACCCCGTTACAACCCCTATGATAAGTAACATTTACTGGAATACCTCTAGCTATAGTAATACTTCGAAATATACGTGGACACTGGGTGCTAATAATTCCCTTACCGTTACAGCCGTCACAGGTTATTTATTCAAAACATCATCGACGACCTATGTCGATCATATTACCTACCTTCTCCCAGCTGACAGCGGTGTTGTTTGCGCGAATGTCGTCGTTCCTATCCCAGCTACTCCAAGCATCCTTGATCCATGTAACGCAATTGATGTCGTCAGTAATGCAAGCTGGGTTGTTCCGGCTAATACAATCTCAATTACCTGGACACTCGCCGGCGGGGTGCTCACCGCTACTACAAACACTGGGTATGTCTTTACAGATGGTAGTACTGCAAAATCATTCGGTGTAGCTGTTGATAGCGGTATTAAATGCCCAGTCGCAACTCCAACCGCAGCTGCTTCTACAGTTTGCGATAGCGCAAAGATCGGCATCACAAATGGTAGTGCAAGTGTAGTTATTACAAATATCGATGACACCTACAACGCATCCGCCTCCTACTCGTGGACACTTTCGCAGAATAGTCTCACCCTACAAAGCGGTTCAACTGCTGTTGTAGCCGACGGCGGAACAACGACAGTGGCTTTGAATAGTCTTGTCGCTGGTACCTACGACTTCTCGATAGTAGGGAGTGACGGTTCTTCTGCTACGATCCAGATAACAATCCCTCAGTGTGAACCCGAAGTAGTTATCGCAACTCCACCTACGCCATTTGACCTGTGTTACAACAATAACGACTACATCATTATCCCTGCTACACCGGGCGTAGAGTATCAAATAAATGGCAGCCCAGTAATGGGATCTATCGCCTACACCGGAGATCCAATCGTCGTCACGGCTATTGCCCTTCCTGGCTATGTCATTAGCGGTGATTCAAGCTGGACCTACGACAGTGAAGCCTTTACGAACAAGGAGTGTGTTACTCTCACGAAAAGTGCCGAGAAGCCCGTCGATACTAATAAAGATGGAGTTATCGGAGTTGGCGACACCTTGTCATGGACAATTACTGTGACAAATAATGGCTCAACTGATGTAGATGAATCATTCCTCATAAGTCTCCTCGATGAAGGTGCTACCTTTACCGACGAAGTCCCGGACTTCATCGGGGCCGGTGAAACAATTACCCTTCATGTCACAAAACCGATCAGTGTCGTCGAGGCAAAGGCTTGTAAAGCAACCAACACCGCCTCTCTCGTTGTTTGGCTTAATGGCTTCGAGGACAGGTTTAGTGACAACATGGGTGCTAACAAATACCTCTCAGCAACTGCAGACGCGGCTATTGATTGTCTTCATACGATCGAACCGGCTGCTCCGACCGTCACGCCTATTACAGCCTGTGGAACATATGGCAAGATCGTCTTCGCCGCCACTGAGGGAGTTGTCTATACGCTTACGAGCGGCGACGGCAAGCAGGGTACTTATGTCGTCACAGCAACTGCACAGCCAGGGTATGAATTTACCGATGGAAGCACAACTGCAACCTTCACTGGTACGCTTGGAAGCTTTTCAGGCTGCGTACTTGGAGAAAGTACTGTTGTTACAACCCCTCCAAAGTTAACACTTCCTGCTACTATCCCAGCTACAGGGCCTGCCGATGTCAGCGCAGTGCGTAGCTTTATTACTGCAGGACTGCTCGCAGTCATCGCTTACGGCGCAGTCTACTTTGCCCAAGGCCGTCGTTACGCTGAAGAAAATTAATCTGTCTGAATATAAAACTTAAGAAAACCCCCTCTTTGACAGGGGTTTTCTTTTGCTATAGACATTTTATAAAACTTGTGTTAAAATGATTACAGTAGTTATCAATAAAACCAAAAACTACTGGATGAATACTTGCTTTTAGTGTCTGTATACTCAACACTTTCTCGTCGTTCATCATGCATTAACGTACGAGAAAGGTATTTACATGCAACATCGATCATTTAGCGGCGCTCGTCGTCGCTCCCCTGGCGCCCCAGGAAATCAGGGCCGCAACTTTTCAGCCCGCCGCCCGAGTTCTCCTCGAGGCAAACAATTTATTCACCCTAGTAAATTTATTAATCGTGCTGTCGAAAACGAAACTATTCCGGACTACGTGCCAACGCACGCTTTTACGGACTTTGCGCTCAGCACTCAACTCCAGCAAACTCTTGCTTATCTTGGATTTACAAAACCAAGTGCAATTCAAGACCAGGCAATCGAGCCTATCCTCGAAGGCAAAGATATTATTGGCCTCGCCAACACTGGTACCGGCAAAACAGCTGCGTTCCTCTTGCCTATTATCGAGAAGTTAACCTACGAACGCGTCCCAAATAGTGTCCTTATCCTCGCGCCAACCCGCGAACTCGCGCAACAGATTGATGCTGAATTCCGTCGTTTTGCGGCTGGTCAAAAACTCTATTCAGCCGTCTGTGTAGGTGGGGCAAATATTGTCCGCCAGATTAAAGAATTAAAACGTGGCCCTCACGTTATCATCGGAACCCCGGGTCGACTGAAGGATCTTATCCAACGACGTGCCCTCATCTTGAGTGCGACTACTTTCGTCCTTGACGAAGCTGACCGTATGCTTGATATGGGCTTCGTTGTCGATATCCGTGCCATCGCTGCACTCCTTCCCAATGAACGCCAGACGCTTTGTTTTAGCGCGACGATTACACCGGCTATTGAAAAAATCGTCAATGACTTCATGAAAGATCCAGTCACTGTATCTGTCCGTCGTGGCGCAACTGCCGATCATATTGATCAAGACGTTGTTGTCGCCCATGACAAGATGCATAAGCTTGAAATTCTCACAGAACTCCTCGCCGGCAAAGAATTTGAGAAGGTACTTGTATTTGGTGAAACAAAATTCGGTGTACAACGCCTCGCCGACAGTCTCACGAAGAGTAATCTTCCAGCTGTCGCTATTCACGGAAACAAATCACAAGGCCAACGAGAACGGGCACTGCGCTCGTTCAAGAACGATGAAGTGAAGATTATGGTGGCAACTGACGTCGCTGCTCGTGGTCTCGATATCCCTGATGTTAGTCATGTTATCAACTTCGACCAGCCCAACACCTACGAAGACTATGTTCACCGTATCGGTCGAACCGGCCGCGCCGGTAAAAAGGGTAAAGCCCTCACCTTCGTTCCGCCGCACAACGACTACCGCAATTAAGCTATACTTTTTAAGTAAATGCGCCGAATCATTGTTGATGAACCCTACCAATCTGGCTACAGCTATACGCTCAGTCGTCCGGTTGGCAAGGATTTTGACCCAGGATTTTCTCCTGATCTCACGCCAAGTGAAATGCTTCATCTTGGTATATTTGGCGGCGATTACTTCACGCAAGTACCGCGCGAATTTCCTGCCGAGTGGTTTGATGGAGTCGCGCTTAGTGCTCCTGGAGTAGGCGCACAAAAACAGCTGAATTATTTCGGTGTCAATGCCTCTCAACCGCTTGCCGAATGGCAGCGTAAGGGCTGGATTTACGATGAAGATCCACACGGCTGGTTCCTCTGGTATTGCCGTTACTTTATGGGACGCCGGATCCCCGAAGAGGATACTAGGCAAATCAAACGATGGCGCAATATGCGGCGACACCTGTCGCAACTTCAATCACACTGCATGGTGGGTGACATCACCTGCCAGCCACGCCGACGTCAGGCGCTATTACATTGGGCCTATGACACTCGAAAATACTAGGTACTGATTATCCTCATATTCACGGAATTTCGCCATATCCACCGCCTAATGCAACGTTTACTTCTCTCGAGGTTAGGTGTATAACGATAGGTACAAGGATCTGTTTGCAATAAACGGTACGAAGGAGGTGTATATGGAAGATCAAAAACCAGAAAAGGTGCCTGAGGCGGTACCTCAAACACCAGTTCAAGAACCAAAGCCATCAGTAAAACCAGAACCACCAGTCAGTGGCCCACTCTCAAGCTTTGAAGCATGGCTGTACGATATGCTCGTCGTCAAAGCTCCCTATCAACTACCAAAAGCCGCAAAAGAGTGGATTGTGCGATATAGCCCATGGATTACGCTTGTTATCGGTGTCATCCTCGCGCTGACAGTTATTCCTGTCCTTATGGCTGCTATGGCCGTAAGCAGCTATTCGTCTGCCGTCCTTGGTAGCGTCTACAGTGCGGCAGTTGCCACTAGTGTTGGACCAATGTTCTATCTCTCACTTGCCGTCCTGGCTGTGCAGCTTGTCGTCATGTTTATGTCGGTTCCAATGCTCTTGAAACGCCAGCGTAAAGGATGGATGCTCGTATTTTATTCAAATATCGTCAGCCTTGTGTATAGCGTGTTCAATACATTTACCTATGGCTACTTCAATATCGGAAGCCTCTTCCTCGGTCTTGTGAGTGCTGCGGTCGGACTATATGTGATTTTCCAGGTACGGTCGTATTATAAGAGTTAATTACTGGCTTACAACTTTAAAATACCCCTTTTCATGAGGGGTATTTTAAAGTCGTGAATTCAACGACTCTTATCCTGATAAAATATCTTAGATCCTTATGCTTGCAATGTATGATACGGGGTGCTAGTATTCTTTTACGATTCTGGGAGCCCTTGGTGCACCAAGGGGCAGAAAAGGGATAGAGCCTTCACGGTCTTGAACTGAGTCCAGTTTAATAGCTAAAGGCTCCGATATTTGCCTTAGCGTAGGGGTGGACGATGATGTGCGACTGGATGTCGCATTATCGCAAATCGTCCACCCCGCTCTAATTTCTTTATGTCGGATAGCTTATTAATACCCCGTCACCGCTTTATGCGTGACGGATCATTTTTTATTGACCGAAAACTAAGAAATACTTATTGAGCCCTAGGATCAAATAATATATTTTGGTGATCCCGCGGAGAAGGCGGTCGCTTCGCTCCCTATTTCCGCTCGCTTTGCTCGCTACACGAACTCCTTTCGGAGTTCGGACTTGCTGCGCAAGTCCATCCAAAGAAAAAAGTCCAAGCTTTAGAGCCTGAACTTTTTTCTTTGGTGATCCCGCGGAGAATCGAACTCCGGTTGCCAGGATGAAAACCTGGTGTCCTAACCGTTAGACGACGGGACCTTATGTTAACTCTCGCTATAGCCTGCGGCGTAGCTCAAGTTGGAGAACAGCGCTCTTCTTCATAGAGCAAGGAGATTATAGCAGATATTAACAGATGTGAAAAGGGTAAAAGAAAAACACCTAACGGTGTTTACGCCCACCTGAGTGGGGAGAAGATCACGTAGACCTCTACTCCCCACTCAAGCGGATATGTCAGTGCCGACTTCGGCGTCGGCTCCCCTTGCCATGTTCCTTCGGGGTGTTCGCCCTCTTGCGACGAGCTTCCTTGATCTCAGCCGCCCTCTGGGCGCCCGACTTGTGGCTGTCACTCATGCGACACACACCTGACCAATCGTGGCCATGCTGCCAGAGCCAGTACCAGCAGCAGTCTCATGCAACTCCTCGTCCAAAGCTCCGAAGCGGATCGTTTCGAGATGCTTCGGCTTCTCGCCGGTCACCCAAGCATCGGTTGTGATAACCGGCTTGTCGTTCGATCTGCTCTTGATCTTGGCCTCTGCCTTCTTGCGAGCCTTTCCCCAAAACTTCTCACTCGCGTGGCATGCCTGAACTTCGGGCCACATCCGTCCGCTCACACGTCCTGTCGTGAAGTCAGTGCTGATGTACTTGAGCTTCACTCCCTTCTTGAGCAGATCGACGGCAACTCCCGCGACCGGCCACTGGTAGGCGCGGCACATCTCCAGCAGCTCTTGCTGTTCGCCGCTTGAGTTATGCGGGTCCATCGCGATCATGTTGATCAGATCCTCACGACGCTGACGAGGATCGGCATCGTTCTGAGGGGCTGCCGTTGGGATAACGAACTGAGTCACTCGGAAACCTTCCGTTGTAGGTACTCACCTATATTATGACATTCCATAATACGACGAGACCATATATGGTCATTCGTCTCAGTGATAGAACGGTTATACTCTCCTTGACAAAGTACGTCAAGTGGTGTCATATATGGCGTTTTATGTTATCTTTAGTACGCTACATATAGCGTAACTATCTACGAGAAAAGGTATAGGAGCTATCAATAGCGCTTATGGGGAGAGAAGAGGAAGCTCACTAAATGACGTCGTATAGCGGGGACTACGGAGCGCATGCTTACTGTGCCAACGCTGCTGTCCGAGATGTTCACTGGCAAAATACATGACGTAGCCGTATTTTTTATTGAGCATGTCAACTGACTGCATGAGAGAACTCCGAGCATCACGGTTAGGAATCGGTGAAACAAGCGATAATTGCCACGCATGACTATCGACGATGCCGCTAAGAATCACCCCTGCTTTCTTGTATGCCATAGATTCATCATATACAGTCGCTAGTGCTTCGATCGCTGCAGCAATAATAACCCCTGTATCAGCTGTTGCCTCACCTAACCGCACCGCCTGATATAGTCGTCGTTGTACCTCGTCGTTTTTAGTGTATAGATATACGATAACATCACTACACACCGAATCTTGAGCCCGCAAGCGAGCGGCAGCCTGTGCGCCAAAAGTTGCGAGTGCGCTCTCGAGTTCGTACGCGGCTCGAATCGTATGGCCGAAACTGCGTGAACGCATGATCGTTTTCCGCTGCTCATGCGTATCGCCAAACGTAAGTCTAGGAGTTCCTTTTAGTTCATCAATCATCTTAAGGCCAGCTATGTTAAATTGTTGCTTAAGCCATGCGTCCGATGCCGATACGAGCTGCCATGCCGTTGAAATTCCTTTGTCGCGTAGCTTTGGTGCCATACGCCACCCAACCCCCCAGATATCTTCCACCGGCAGATCGCGGAGCAATAGCTCTCTGTGCTCGAGCGTATCAACAACTTCAACACCTTCGGGTCGCTTTTTTGCATGAGTAGAGGCAACTTTTGCAAGGGTTTTTGTCTCGGCAATCCCAATTGAAACAGGAAGTCCTACCTCTTGAAATATACGTTTTTTTAGCATAATTGCCCACGTGTTCCAATTTGTATCTTCTGGCAATTCACTGAGATCGAGGAAACATTCATCGATACTATATACCTCGATAAGTGGTGTTACTTCGCGCAGTACACGCACAATGCGTTCCGAAATATCACCGTATAATTCAAAATTGGCGGAAAATAGTGTCACTCCCCCTTTCTTCACGATCTCATTCACTTTAAACAGCGGTGCACCCATAGGTACCCCTAGAGCCTTCACTTCGGCGCTGCGAGCAATGATGCATCCGTCATTATTCGAAAGAACTGCGACAGGCTTGTTAGCAAGGTCAGGACGAAATATTCGCTCACAGCTTGCAAAGAAATTATTGCAATCAACTAACGCATAGAGATGTTTCATGACCGGTATCTTTCTATTGCCGCCGTTATGACACCCCATACGACTATGGTGTCAGCAGCCTCAATTTCCCCAGACGGAGTCTTTAGTTTCTTATGTTGCACAATTCGTACGACAAACTCTTCATCGATGACCGCGACAACGAAGTCACCTTCTTTGGGCTGCAGTGCTCTATCGACCACAACAATACTACCAGGAGCCCAATGAAGCTCAGGTATCCCTATATCATCGAGACGCCAAAAAAATGTACTTGCATGGTGGCGGACCAGGAGGCTATCAAGACTCAGACTAATCCCATGCTGGTCCTCTCCGGCATTCGGAAAACCGGCATGATATACTAAACCATCTTCTGACAATCCCTTTTTCATATATACCTAGTATACCTCTTAACAGAGGTAATGAATACTCGTAAGCATAAGTGTAATATTAATTACACAACTAAGTTGACGTATGATAAGTAATTGTGTTAATGTTTGTATATTGGCGCACGAAGTAGGCGCTTCTAGTGTAGAGGCAAGGAGTTAAAATGGCAGGGTATCACAATAAGTTCTGGATGACGCTTGGTGGTTTATTTATTCTTGCGAGTACTGTTGTAGTACTCAATGGAAATTTAAATATAGCCGCAGCTACTAGTAGCTGCGACAAAGTTAATATTGTACGATGCGGACTAAGCGGCTCGACTGCTCAGAGTTATATAGAATCAATTCAGCAGCTCAGTAGTACTGGCAGCGATGGCTACGGTAATTCAGATCTAGGTTCTCTGCTGACATGGGGAGGATACTCCAGTAGTGTAGTGAATAGTATGAATACGAGTAACTCCAAAATTGGAACATTGTATCGTAACGGAGAAATATGGGTTGATGATACGAAGGTAGCAACTGCCGCATGGATTAGTGCCCGTTTTAGTGGAGGCTCAGGTTTTGAGGTTGTAAAAGATGGTGTCTGGGCGCGCCTCAGTACAACATCAATGCAAAATGCTTCCGATCAAGTACTCGTGACCTTCGATGGAAACGGTAAAGCTATAGCAGCAACAGTGATCCGCTGCGGCAACATGCTCCGTTTTACGCCTGTCACACCCCCAGTCATCCCGCCTGCTCCCGCGGTTGAATGCACGAGTATTCAGACGCATCAGATTTCACGCACTGAATTCAGTTATGATGCTGCATCAAACCCAACAAATGGCGCAACTGTGACAGGCTATGTATTTTCAGCAAGCGGTCCTAATTTCTCAAAGAGCGTGAGTATTAGCTCCTCTGCGTCCTCAGTAAATTCAGGCATAATCACTTTCCCGAGTACTGGTACCTACACAGTAGCCGCAACCGTAAAAACATCACTCGGTGATAAAAGCGGCTCGAATTGTACAACGACAACAGTTGTTTTGCCTGAACCAACTCCCGAACAAGTAGTTGTCTGCGACAAAACGACCGGCAAAACAATTACTGTCAATAAAAAGGATGAGGACGCATACCTTCCTGTTGGCAGCACGGAATGTAAACCAAAAGTACTCCCGGCAGCAATTATTAAGACAGGTCCCACAGAAACACTTCTTGGACTTACTGGTATTAGCTCGCTAGGGTATGGCGCGTACGGATATCTTGCGTCCCGTCGTGCAGTCCGCACATCATCGCTTAAGTAACTATCGATGTATATAAAAACCTTCTCAATATGGAAGGTTTTTATATATTACGGGCCCGTGGTAAACGAAAACCAAATGTCGAACCCTTACCCTCTTTGCTCTCAAAGATAATACTTCCACCATGTGCAATCACGGCTTTCTTCGCCATAAACAGACCTATGCCAGTTCCGTCTGGACGCTGCTTTTTAGCATTATCAGCACGGAAGAACTTTGTAAAAAGATGTGGACGCTGAGCCGTAGGAACACCAATACCTTGATCGATCACTTTGAACTCAATTGCATTCTTACTACAGGAAAGGATAACGTGCGCCTTACCTCCCGCACGGGAATAATAAATTGCATTGTCGATAAAGTTCATCATCACTTGTCGTATCTTGTTCTCATCAAGCACTAATTCTGGAAATTGACTCGGTTTGTCATACTGAAGTGATACCTGACGGGCTTTTGCTGCAATCTGCAGCTGTTCGATCTCTTCGTTAAGGATATCCGCAAGATTACATGGGGACTTCTCTAATTCAAATTTTCCAGTTTGAATACGTGATACGTTTAAAAAGTCTCCAATCAGATACACCATGCGCTGGGAGCTATTGAATGCCTCTTCAAGTAATTTACGCTGCTGCGGTGTTACTTCCCCGGCATCGCCTTCAAGCAACATACTTATATAGCCCTTAACCGTTGTAAGCGGTGTCCGCAGCTGATGGGACGCCATAGATATAAACTCATCTTTTGTTTTATCGAGTTCATGAAGTTTGCGGTTACTCGCTTTAAGTTCACTTGTTGCACCTTCAACTTTTTCCTGTAACGTTGTATTGAAGCTCTGAATTTCTTCGTAACGAAGACTGTTTTCGATCGCAACCGCGAGCTCATCCGCAATCACCGACACAAGATCGATGTCTTTTTGACGGTAGACAACGCCGCTTCTTTTTTCGCCGAGAATAAGATAGCCACGAGCATTATTCGCTGTCGTCAGTCCAACCAATACCTCAGCGTGAATAGCTTGCATCAGCTGACGCCATGAATCATCCTGCTTCATCTGAGATATTGCTATTATCTGGGCCGGCAGCTGATGTTGCGCGGACAGTACTCGAATCAGTTCATCCTTAGGAACGCCTCCTTGTCCACTTGAACGGAGGTAGTTCATATCATCCGATTCATCCCTAATGATAAGCTGCGTAAACGCCGGTTTCATATATGTCATGATCAAGGCAAGCGACTCCCGCGTCAGTGAGGCAAGCGGAGCTTTTTGTACAATAATCTTACCTAGTTTATCGAGCACCTCCTGAGAATTATAGTCATTTCGAAAGAAGATAGCGTCCGTCAGTTTATCAAAGAAATGTTTGATCGGCTGAAAGACGAGTGTCAAGCTTAAAGCCAGCCACATATTATAACTATTTGCTATCCCTTGAGCCTCTTGAGTCCCTTTTAGCAGTGTTGCAGAGACAAGATACGCGCAAATATAATACAGTCCTACAAGTGTCATGAGTGATGCAATATATGCGATGCTTCGTACGGCAGCCTGTCTGATATCAAGAAATTTATGTTTGCCGACGGCATAGATTAGTGTTGCTGCCCAGATAATTGTCGCTATGATTGAAAAACGTGACGGTGCCGTACTCCCTAGAAGGTTTGGCAAAACTACATTTGTCGTCACACCCGCAACCGTACCAAGCAATAACCCGAAAAGAATCACACCCGTTTGTCGTTTTTGTAAGCCAACAGCGTGATGGCGCCAATAGGTAAAGATGACTCCAAGAGCATAAAGAAACATCGAGAGAATAATCATAAGAAAGATGAGATACCCACTCGTACGATGTGGTATGACGAATCCAGTAGCGCTCATATGTACACCATCCATCACAAAATTTTGAAAAATAAACCATATCATCACACCGCCAATCAGACCACTGATTGTCTTTGACGTAGTACGCAGTGGTCGCTCGATAAGTTCCCTCGAAAACCATACCAACAAGACACTTGCCGCAACCATCGCCGCAAATGCAGCCTTCGTGAGCACGAGATTTTCATCAAGAGTGAGCGATTCACCAAGAAGATTAGCCGATAATGTCCAGAGTGACAACGCAATTAAAAAGGCAGATAGGTATTGGATGAGTTTGAGTCTGGTATTGCGGAGAAGAATAACGACTGCAAGCAGGACAACTAAGATATTAGTGCCAACAACAATAATAAACAGCGTATCGCTCATGCTTATAGTATCAAGCACAACGACAACTCACGCAACTATCTTTTGAACTCAGGACGATCCTTTGCGAAATAATTCCTCACTGCCCACCTGAGCGCAACATCGCCGAGACTCACACTACGAGCCGGTACCACGAACTCTCCGCTCATCATTTCATCGGTGACTGGCTCAAGTTCTTGCCGTGTGCCTTTTTTCTGATTGCGATAACAGTTTGGTACATCAATAGCAAGCGGCACCTGCGGTCCCTTGAAGCCAGTAAACTCTACTGTTTGATTGCTCAGTTTTTGCAGAGCGTGCCCAAAAATACGTCGATACTTCTCAAATACACGAGGCTGTAGCCCACACACGAGAGTATTAATATTATTATCTAAGCAGTAGCGAAATACTTCTCGCAGCAATTTAATACTCACCACATCTTCGACTTTACGGTCACGTTTCGTTTCCCGGCCAAGATCAGCGATACTTCCTGGTGTTAATGAGCGGAGATGAGTCACTGTCTCGTCCGATAACTGTTCAAGCGGAAACGGCAAATCATCAATTGTAATATCTTTATGCCAAAACAACGTCGTTACCATGACTAGTTCTTTCGATGCGGAGTCGTGCGCAACAAAATACACTGTGCTCGGATCATCCTTATCGAGTTTGATTACCCGGGTCTCCGGATCGATATCAGTCTCCTCAACCTTACCGAGCTCGAGATATTTTTTTGCGACAAATTGCTGAGCGCGCAATCGCCCCTCATCATCATGAGGTTCAAGAATAGCTACATGATATTTCTCGGGAAGATGCAGTATTTCACGCGTTGCCTCTCCGGCAATGCTTTTGCCCGCTCGAAACCATTTCCCTAGAGATGAGGCTTGTCCCGCCTGTTCATCGTGAATCGAATGACGCTCGTCTGGAAGTATATTTATTGCCATATGGTTTTGATGTTTATGCTTTCCTCTTACCATGATATAGTATCTTTATCATATGACCAAAATTGCAATCATTGAAGATGATCCTGTTATAAGCCAGATGTACCGTATGAAGTTTGAAGCTGACGGTTTCAAAGTTCAGGTTGCGGACAATGGCGCTGATGGTATAGTACTCGTCAAATCATTTTCTCCTGATATTGTCCTTCTTGATATGCAGATGCCTGGCATGAATGGGGATGAGGCGCTTGAAAAAATCCGCCAGGAATCATGGGGCAAAGAGGTACCAGTAATCGTCCTTACTAATCTTGGCGAAGAAGAGGCTCCTAAAAACCTCCGTTCGCTCGGTATTCATAGTTATATCGTCAAAGCAGACTTCACGCCACGTCAAGTAGCAATGCGTGTCAAGTCAGCACTTAATCTTAAATAAACCACCCTTAGTTGTTTGTTACAGAATTTCTCGCAGCTCGAATAACATTATCAAATAGCGCACAGACAGTGAGCGGGCCAACGCCACCTTTTTCTGGGGTTATTGTCAGATCATCCCTTGTTAATCGCACGTCAGCGGCAACATCACCGACAACCTTACCGCCTTCGCTTGCTGTTCCTGCATCAACGACAACCGCACCTTTTTTTAACATACTGCCCGTGATAAGCCCGGGTACGCCAGTCGCACTAACAACAATATCCGCTTCTTTGATCACGCGTTCAATATTGTCTGTTTTTTCATCAACAACTTCTGCGAGTATGCCCGATTTCTGCCACATGCATGCGAGTGGTGCGCCAACTAATCGACCGGCCCCTACGATAACAACTTTCCTCTCTTTTAATTCGATATTGTACCCAGCAAGAAGCCAGTTGATCGCCATTGGTGTTGCTGCATCGAGTGTTGCGTTTTTTCCTAGTGCATCAACGTCTTTCGCAGGAATAACTGCATCTACTAGTTCATCTGTTCGTGAAATATCTGAAAGTGGCAGCTGCACGATAATACCGTGTACTGTGTCGTCAACATTAAGTCTCTGAATAAGCTCGACTGCCTCATCTTCGTTCGTCATATACTCATCAACATCAATGAGAATATCAGCACCGTATGCTTTTTTAAGACGGAGGTAAGTATCAATCACCTTACTATCATTCGTACGAATAATCGCAAGGCGTGGAAAAATAGCATTCGCCTGACGAAGTCCTCGAACCTGTTTTGCTTGACGCTCTTTTATAAAACCGGCAAGCTCTGAACCACTGAGTACTTTCATATTTCTAGTGTAACAGATCTAGTTGAACAGTTTCGTATTCTTCTCGTACCGTGCTTCAGTGAAGACTTTTAGAAACTTCAGCACTCGTAGTAAACGAATACCACGAAGAAGATCAAATGTCTCAGTAGGAATCGGTATCGCCGCTAACAAATAAAACCAGTGGTGATGGAAATATTTTCTTCGATCAACTGCATGATATAACTCAAACACAAACTCGCCTACAAAGATAAACGCGACGATAATCTCATACGCATCGACCGCAAGAAGTTGCTGATGTGTTAGTTTTCCAAAATATTCCAGACCAAGAAAAACAAAACTTATAACAACGAGTGTGATCATTATCACTTCCTTCAGAAGAAGAAATAACTGTAATTTTTGTTGATTTTTTCGAGAACGCATACAGTTATAGTGTACCAGTAGCATGTAGATAGTTGCAAAAACAGAGGTAATTTGCTAAAATTTCTCCGTTGTCCTCTTATGCGAGACATTCACAAAAATAGTCGTTCGTCTCGTCATCTGTGGGTCTGTAGCTCAGCTGGTTAGAGCACCTGCCTCTTAAGCAGGGTGTCGTGGGTTCAAGCCCCACCAGACCCTCCATAGAAAATAGCCTAGATATTTTGTCTAGGCTATTTTCTATTCCTGAAACATTGATGTCGTCTCATGGTGCGTAAGATCTAAAAATACAGTGACAGGCTAACCTGTTATACTTTCCTCATGACAAAAATCAGCCAAAAACAGCTGTTGCTCGATCGAATTTATAATTGGCCGGGTGGAGTGTTGTGGGTATTTATTATTCGGCAAGCCTGGGCAGCAATCTTTGCAGGATTACTCCTTGGGGCAATTATCTTCACAAACTTCGTACACCTCCCGTGGCTAAGTCGTTATGACTGGCTATTTATCTTTGCAATCCTCATCCAGCTGTTATTACTTGCGACCAAGCTTGAAAGACCGCGTGAGGTAATTACTATATTATTGTTTCATCTTGTTGGTCTTGGTATGGAACTTTTTAAAACATCCGAAGGAATTGGTTCATGGTCATATCCTGGCGACGCATTTTTTCGGATTGCAACCGTCCCGCTTTTTTCAGGGTTTATGTACGCAGCGGTCGGCTCGTACATGGCTCGCGCCTGGAGGGTGATGGACTTTGAATTTACGCATTATCCGAGACGACTATATACCATTATTTTTGCTGTTCTCGTCTATAGTAATTTCTTCACGCACCATTTTATCTATGACTTCCGGTATATCCTGTTTGTCTGTATGTTTCTCATCTATCGACGAACGGTCATTTATTATCGTGTCAATCGCCGGCAGCACTCTATGCCAATGCTGCTTGCGGCACTACTTACAGCCTTTTTTATATGGATAGCGGAAAATATTGCCACATTCACAAAAACCTGGCTCTATCCTTCTCAGCTTGAGCAATGGCACGTAGTAAGCTTGGGAAAATACGGCTCATGGCTACTACTCATGGCAATTAGCTTCATTATGATTGATCTATTGCACTATATGTATAACAAAAAACGTACGCTCTAAAGCTGGTCTTTTTTACTCGAGATAAATGCGCTCCACTGACGAATAAGTCGTAGAACCGTCTTGAGTGGTAGTTCTATGAGCATATCGAGAACCATCGCAACGACGTTCATCTTGCTATACTTCTCACTCATCCAGCGCCCAACGACGACAAATGGCATATATATGAAGTCCCTTAGGACCGTCCAGCCGTTTTGCTGACTGTCGATCGATTCCAGCTCACGAATCATGCGCGAGAGGCGGAACCCGAGGAAGCTGGCACCTGAGAGGAAAACGAAGAAGATGACCAGGTGAACAATTTCAAATTCTGCAAATCGCCACAGCAGAAATGCAACGCCAAACAGTACGAGGATGAAAAAGAATGCGTAGGCAACATTGTAGCCCGTACCGAATTTATTCACACTACGGCGTACTACATCCCGACCTCTTTGTCCGTAGAAGATTTGTTGCACTTCACTCACAAGACGAGCGGTATTTGCGCTTGACGGAGGGAGAAGTGTTGCCCGAAGCAGCAACATATAAATCGGTGGGAATGCAAGATTTACAGCAAGCGGGAGCCAGTTGATCATCCCATGAACTACCATATCGTACGGTACCTCAATCGCCACACCAATAAGAACTTTGGTAATAATCAAAAAGAGGACGCTCTTCACGATACCTCTATTTATCCGCTGGCTGATGCTTTTGTATTCATTGTCAGTCTGCGTCTCAAACGAGCTAATAAAGTGTTTCTCGTCGGGCACTAATGTTTCAAGACGACTATTCTCATCAATCATACGCTTCACGATACGAAGTGGTGCACCCCGTCGATCAACTATACGAAGCAGATCATCAAGCGTTGACGATGCAAGCAATGTATCAATCTGTTGATTTGCGTGAATATATGACACGCGGTCATTGGGTGTTGTACGGTAACGGTCAAGAAGTGCAGCCCGTATCATAGGCTCATCTGATTTAAGAAGCGCTTTGTGAACGGCAACATAAAGCGCCGTCTCAATATCAATAGGTGTCTTACCGTTGAAAATTTTTGTAAAATCAAGCGATTTCTTAAAATGATCGAACGCCATTTGCGCAAAAATTTCGTTATATTCCTCTTCACCAACGAGTCTCTCGGCTCGCACCGACAGTACGTCGAGTGACCAGTGCTCGGCCGTCGTAGCACTTACCCCTTTTTCGTGCAGTAATCTATGAAAGGCACCTATATACTCTTCTGCAAGCGTATTGAGTTCCTGTACTGTTTGGTCGCTCACTGTATCATTTTTGATATATCCCGCAAACGTGAGTTCAGCAATCAATTCTTCACCACTTAACTTCAAGCCGTCTTCCCCGCTCGTCAATATTAACCGCCTATAAAACCGCTTAATTGCGTGTTGAATTAAGAGATGCTCTTCGGTATATTCGGCAGCATTGCGCAATTGTTCATACGCGGCCGTCAATGTACCGCCCGCTCCAACAACATGAACTGTCTCGATATGCTCATTTTCCAATTTACGTTCAAGGAAATGCTGGCGCATGGCAGCAAGTGACCGCGCAAAAGATTGTCCAAGATTATTGAGTTCTGACATAGTATTTCTCGAGATTCTTTGTAATAGTATAGCGCAACTTGAGGAAATTCATCTACTCGCTCGCTATTGCATTGTCAATTTAGACGTGCTGTTCAAGGACATCGATATCAGCACTAATATCTGAAAAACGCTCTTCAAACATCTTCTTAGCATCGTGCAGTCCCATATTGTAGATGTCAGGCCCAAGATTCTGTTTCACGATCGATATGATGTCTTCAGCGGCAACGATTCCGATCTCAGAATCACCAATCTCCTGCACTCGTGTGATAACCTCGTCGACACATTTCCGTTCAAGATCTTTTGAGAGAGTATCAAATTTTCGAAGCATAGTCCTATTGTAGCAGGACATATCACAACTAGCTCACAACTATAGAGGCAGTGCTAATGAATATGTGTGTACCAAAGTAAAAAGGCTAGCACTGCTAACCTTTTTACTTTGGTACACCCGGAAGGATTCGAACCTACGACCCTCTGTTCCGAAGACAGATGCTCTAATCCACTGAGCTACGGGTGCTCATCCATATATACTACCATAAAAACAGAGGTCAAAGTGGAACGTCTTCGGTCCGAAGACAGAGTCACCTTCGGCGACCCCCGAACTTCGCTATTGAAAACAAGTTTTCATCGGAAGATTCGTTTCCGAACTGCCGCTGGCAGTTCTCACTCTAATCCACTGAGCTACGGGTGCTCACTACATGCTGAGAATACGTACAGGGGTATAGTATACAGCTCTCCTCTTGCGGAGGCAAGTAAGCGTAGTGTATACTCTAACCATAAATAATTAAAGGAGATGTATGGATAACACACCCTTACAGAAGCAACCTGTGGTTGAGACTGCTGTTATGAATAGCAACCCACGAAACTTCTTAGTCACGTTTCTTCTAGCAACTTTCACTGGCGGACTTGCACTGCGCAATTTCTACGTTGGTGACAAAAAAATCGGCTGGCTCCGTCTTAGCCTCTATGTCGGTGGCCTTATCTGGGCATTCCTCTGGTTCCTTATGGGGCAATTTATTCTTGGATCTGTCGGCTACCTCGCAATGGCAGTTGCTGGTGTTTGGGCAATTGTTGACTTCTTTATTGTGTATTTCAAGGTTCGAACTGACGCCGAGGGGCAAGCTCTCACTACCACTCCTCGTGATATGAAGTGGGCAAAGGTTATCTTCCTTGTCACGATCATTCTCTGGGGTTTGTATGCATTAGGTATTTTGATTGTTGCAGTCAACGCAGAAAACTTTTCAAAATCAAATATTTTTAATCGCAGCTCTAGTAGTAGTTTAAATAGCACGATCGATTCTACGTCATCAAATGAAACAAGTACATTGAATGCCGCCTACGCAAATATCACGACTGGTATGAGCCGGGCAAATGTCGAAGACCTCCTTGGTTCACCAAGCGACAGCTGTTCTGATTATACGATCAGCTCAGATGTATACGCAACCTGTGCCTATGGAAGCTACAGTACTGTTTATATTTCAATCAGCTACAAGAATGATGTAGTCGAAAGCAAAGCTAAGTACTAGATTAAGTTCTATAGCAGATAAAACCAGCCCATTCAGGGCTGGTTTTGCATTTTACGTTATAATAACGGTATGAAAATCCTCACCTCGATACCTCTCGCTAAGTATACCTCGCTACGCGTCGGTGGTCCGGCAGAGCACCTGATGCTATGTGAATCATATACAGATATACATAGAGCACTTCAAGATTTTCCTAAAAGCCATGTTCTTGGCTATGGATGTAACATACTTGTGAGCGACGATGGACTATCCGGTACGACCCTACTCTTCCAGGGAGGCTCAACTACAATAGAGGATACACTCGTCATCGCTGATGCAGGCGTATGGTGGGATGATGTTGTGAAGATGGCGATCGATCATGGATTATGGGGCCTAGAGCTTATGAGTGCAGTTCCAAGTAGTGTAGGTGGTGCAGTCTTTGGAAATATCGCCTGTTATGGACAACAAATATCTGACACACTTGCATGGATCGATATCTTCGATACGGAAACTGGTGAAATTTCACGCCAGCCGAAAGAATCGTTTGTATTTGGATATCGTGAAAGTTCCCTACAAAAAGACAATTCAAAAATTATCGTCCGTGCAGCATTTCAACTATCGAGAAAACCGCTTCATGAGCTAAAGTATGATTCCGCGATTGCAATTGGTAAAGAATTAGGTATTGACCATACGACGCTCGAACACTGCCGGAATATTATCATAGAAACACGCCGGCGAGCTGGATCACTGTATGATCCACATGATCCAGATCCAGAACGCACAGCCGGCTCATTTTTCAAAAACCCTATGGTGAGTAAGGAGCAGGCTGAAATGCTGGCCCGCTTCGACGAAACAGGTAAGACCCTGGAGCGCATCTTAAGTCAGGCTAAGATTCATGGTGGCACAACCCAGCGAGCCTCAGCTGCACACATACTACTTGCTGCTGGTTATCACCGAGGACAAACCTGGGACAAGGTCCGTCTTCACCCTTCACATGTACTGAAGCTTTCGACTCTCCCGGGCGCAACCGCCCAAGAAGTATATGATGTCTGCCAAGAAATTATTGCTACCGTTAAGAATAACCTCGACATAGACCTTGAACCAGAGGTCAAGTTTATAGGTACTTTCCGTCAGTAATACTTATATCTGAGCAATAATATGCATATTAGTCTATGTGTGCGGATATGTATATTTATATATTCATAAACGATGTACTTACGGCTTGTCGCTTGGCAACGGAAACTGAACTGCAAACGCTTCGACTTCTCTCTTCAGTTGCTGGAGTCTATCGAAATCATCTCTCGAATCTATTGCCTGTTTCATCCAGTCGGCGATGCGGGCCATATGCTCTTCACGTAGTCCGCGCGTAGTAATAGCAGGCGTTCCCAACCTAATCCCACTTGGTCGAAACGGCGGTAATGGATCATCCGGTACGGCATTCTTATTCAGTGTCAGCCCAATCGCATCAAGCGCTTTTTCGACAACTGACCCATCCACTCCAAAACTTTCCTGAACATTGGCAAGTATAAGATGGTTGCTTGTACCACCAGTCACCAGCTGAAATCCTCTCAGCTTTAGTTCTTCAGCTAGGACAGATGCGTTCTTCACTATCTGCTGAGCATATTGCTTAAATTCTGGTCGCAACGCCTCACCGAAAGCAACAGCTTTTGCGGCAATACTGTGCATATGTGGACCACCTTGCATTCCCGGAAAAACTGCTCGGTCAACAAGAGTCGGAATATTTTCTAACGTTTTTTCCGGCGCTCGAAGCGGATTACCCACCACGCCTTTCGACAAAATCAACCCGCCTCGTGGCCCCCTAAGGGTTTTGTGAGTTGTCGTCGTAATAATATGAAACCCGTAGTCGAAAGGATTTTTTGCAACACCCCCTACGATAAGTCCGGCAACATGAGCCATATCGGCCATGAGAAGCGCGCCAACTTCATGTCCTATTGCCGCAAATTTTGCGTAATCAAGTTCTCGGGGATATGCCGAGAAACCAGCAAGAATAATCTTGGGCTTATGCTCAAGAGCTAATGCTCGCAGCTCTTCATAATCAATCTCACCAGTCGCTGGATCCTTCATCTTGTAGCGAATAAAGTTATAAAGATGAGCGCTCCGGGTCACAGGTGCTCCATGTGTGAGATGTCCGCCATGACTTAAGTCCATAGCAAGAATCGTATCGCCCGGCTGACACCAAGCACTGTAGACTGCCTCGTTCGCGGGAGCTCCAGAATGCGGCTGCACATTAGCATGATCGGCGCCAAAGAGTTGTTTTGCGCGATCAATTGCAAGCTGTTCGATCTTATCCGTAAATTCCTGTCCGCCGTAATACCGTTTCCCTGGGTATCCCTCGGAATATTTATTAGTAAAAATACTCCCCATCGCCGTCAGTACGTCGCGACTTACGTAATTCTCACTTGGGATGAGTTCAAGACCGCGCCGTTGGCGCTCTAATTCTTGCTGTATCAAATCCGCAACAGTCGTATCATTCATGTTCAGATTAACTCCTCGTTCAATTACCTCTTATTATACTCTACGATTACATTTCTCTTGTAATTATATCGTATGTGATATAATTACAGCATATGCTATACAAAGAACGACTTGGAAAATTAATTCAAGAAACACGTAGTTCCCGTAATATGACGCAAGCTGACCTTGCGGAAGCGCTCGGTACTAGCCAAAGTGCAATCAACCGTATTGAAAAAGGCGGACAAAATGTCAGCCTTGAGATGCTCGCTCGTATAGGAGAGGTACTTTCCAGCGATATTATTTCAATTAATACAAGTGGCCCTAATCTTGAAATTGAAGGTGGCAAAAAATTATCCGGATCAATCGAGGTAAAGACGAGTAAAAATGCCGCGGTTGCCTTGCTGTGCGCGGCCCTCCTCAATAAAGGTACAACAACCCTTCGGCGAGTCGCTCGTATCGAAGAAGTTAATCGTATTATTGAAGTCCTACAGAGTATTGGCGTAAAAACACGGTGGATCGACGACACAAATGATCTCATCATCACTCCCCCGGCACGCCTAAAACTTGAGGAAATTGATGTCGAGGCAGCAGAGAAAACACGTACTGTTATTATGTTCCTGGGGCCACTCCTTTACCAATACCACGAATTCAAACTTCCTTACGCAGGTGGCTGCAATCTAGGAACACGCACTGTTGAGCCGCATCTTTCTGGTCTCGCCCCATTTGGCATGTCAGTCGAAGCAAAAACGGGTGCATATCACATTTCTACCACGCCAAAAAATCCTTCTCGTCCTATTATTCTCACTGAACGAGGCGATACCGTAACTGAAAACGTCATTATGGCTGCAGCTCTTCACGACGGCGTCACAGTTATTCGTAACGCAAGCCCGAATTATATGGTACAAGATATCTGTTTCTTCCTTGAGAAACTCGGCGTAAAAATAGAGGGTATCGGTACGACACATCTGACGATTACTGGACTGAAAACTATCAAAAAAAATGTCGAATATTATCCTAGCGAAGACCCGATTGAGGCAATGAGTTTTATCGCAGCGGCTGTTGTTACTAACTCCGAGCTTACGATTTCGCGCTCACCAATAGAGTTTCTTGAACTTGAACTGGCGATCCTCGAAGAGATGGGGCTTGAGTACAGCTCAAGCGCTGAATACAAAGCCGCAAACGGAAAAACTCGACTTGTCGATATTACGATCAAGCCATCAAAGCTCAAAGCGCCGAAAGACAAATTACATCCGCTCCCATTCCCAGGTGTCAATATTGATAACTTGCCGTTTATGGGACTTATTGCAACAGTTGCTGAAGGACGGACGCTCGTTCACGACTGGCTGTATGAGAATCGCGCTATCTACTTTCTCGAGCTCACCAAGCTCAATGCAAATATCGAACTACTCGATCCACACCGGGTTTATATCAATGGTCCAACACATTGGCGGGCAGCTGACGTCGTGGCGCCACCCGCACTACGTCCAACAGTCGTAATACTACTCGCGATGCTTGCCGCGCCCGGTGTATCTAAGCTTCGTAATGTCTATCAAATTGATCGTGGCTATGAACAATTAGCCGCCCGTCTCAATACTATTGGCGCCGAAATTCATCCCTTCAGGGATCTCTAGATCGTATCTTTTTGAATCTGCGGTTTGCCGTTTTCCCAAGTTACAATACCGATTGGCTTGGCGATAACTACTTCGCGTCCCGCTACTGGACCGCTCAGTTGACAGCTATACATCGTCAATTGTGGATCGATCGTGCGTGCTTCAATCTCAATAGCATTTTCTGGAACCTTCTTTTTCTCTGTCACTTCGTATGCATAGCGTGTGCCTTCATAATCAACATAGAGCTGATCGCCAATTTGTAATTTATCGATATGATAAAACGGCGACTTAGCACGGGTTTGATCAGGAGTAAGTCCTAGATTAAAACGATGGGCTGCGAGAACATAATTGCCGCCATTTTTGGGATTACCACTGCTTGGCGAACGATGTATCGCCCCTTTTTCAAGCGCAGTAGTCTCATCGCCATTAATTTCAACTGTCGCAACGTCAACATTAATCTGCGGAATATAAAGTCGATTTTCGGCCACAGTTGGTTTTTCAGCCATCAACTTCTTTGCAACCACGTCAGTCTGACCTTGAAAAATCTTCATCTCAGGTGAAAGCGTATTTATAAGTAAGTATCCGCCCAGCAAAACACCAAACACTGGTATAGCTACAAGTAATTTGCGTGCCTTTGTTTGTTTTTGTATCCCATGACGAATTCGATACCTCATATGCTTAGACAGTATACCATGCGTCCAAAGCTTGGAAAAATAGCCTCTGTTTGCTACAATTATCCCTGTTCATCGCATATGTTATCAAAAAACATCGCACTTTTTTAAAATCTTATGGCGAACGTAGCTCAGTTGGTTAGAGCGCTGGTTTGTGGTACCGGAGGTCGTGGGTTCAAGACCCATCGTTCGCCCCATAGAAAAAACCTACCGTTATGGTAGGTTTTTTCTATGGTACCCCGGACACGATTTGAACGTGTGACCTTAGGCTTAGAAGTCCTCTGCTCTATCCAACTGAGCTACCGGGGCGTACTACAGCTATATTTTAACAGATTAAAAGGTATAATAAGAGGTAATGAATAAAATATTGTCTTTTTTTAAGCACTATACTATTTTTGCAGTAACAATTGCCGTAGCCGTCACGGCAAGCCTATTATATCTTTTCGGTTTTATTAGTATCGCCAAATGGTTTGTCACTGGGTATAGCCTTATTGTTGCACTTAAGATGTTTATTGAAATGGTAGATGAATTGCGGCATGGTGCGTGGGGTGTTGATATTCTCGCGATCGCCGCAATACTCGCAACCAATGCAGTGGGCGAATACTGGGCCGCGCTGGTTATCGTTCTTATGCTCACTGGCGGAGAAGCACTTGAGGATTTCGCTAGTAAGCGTGCTCAGGCCGAGCTTACTGCTCTCATGGAGCGTGCACCGAAGCTTGCACATATAGTAAAAAATAAGAAAACCGTCGATGTCGCAATCGACGAAGTTGTTATTGGCGATACGGTTCTTGTCCTACCGGGTGAAGTTATTCCAATTGACGGCATTATTATCGACGGCAGCTCACTAGTCGACGAATCATCACTTACCGGTGAGAGTGAGCCGGTGGAGAAGAATGAGGATGCGGAAGTCTCGAGCGGTACTGTAAATGGCGAATCTCCTCTGACGCTTCGTACACTCCATGCCGCCAAAGATAGCCAATACGCACAGATTGTCGAACTTGTTAAGGCAGCGAGCGATTCACGAGCACCCTTCGTTCGTCTCGCTGATCGTTATGCTGTCCCGTTTACGATCATCTCTTTTGTTATTGCCGGTATCGCATGGTATGTATCTGGTGAGGCAATTCGCTTCGCGGAAGTCCTTGTCGTTGCAACACCTTGCCCACTCCTTCTTGGGGCACCGATTGCGATGATCAGTGGAATGAGCCGGGCCGCGAAGCACGGAATCATCGTTAAAAGCGGTGCAGTCCTTGAACAACTCTCGCGCGTTAAGTCGGCCGCTTTTGACAAAACTGGAACTCTCACGGAAAACCAGCTGAAAGTAGCTGAGATTATCCCCGCAAAAGGCGTCAAGGCAGTCGATGTCTTACGATTAGCTGCAAGTGTCGAACAGTTCTCTGTTCATATGACGGCAAAAGCTATGGTTGAAGAAGCAATGAAGCAAGGGATTACGTTGCTTGCTATTAATAACCCAGAAGAAACACCTGGCAAAGGTATTGTTGCGTTCCATAACAATAAAAAAGTTTTAGCAGGTAGACGCAATCTACTGAGTGATGAAGGAATTGTCGAAAGTGATATTCCTCATACTTCACACACCGCAACACATCTGGCTGTTGATGGTACGTATTATGGTGCTGTTACATTCTCTGACACTGTTCGCAGTAATAGTAAAAGTGTCCTCACACGCCTTAAGTCTCTTGGTATCACTCGTCTCGTAATGGTAACTGGTGACAATAAAGGTACAGCGGAAAAAGTGGCCTATGAGGTTGGCATCGATGAAGTTCATGCTGAATGTTTACCAAAAGATAAAGTTAAAATCATACAAGAACTAAGCCCTAGTCCAACTATGATGACGGGAGATGGCGTGAACGATGCACCTGTTCTGGCTGTCAGTGATGTTGGTATCGCAATGGGTGCGCGTGGTGCAACCGCAGCTAGCGAATCAGCCGACGTCGTTATATTGCTCGACGATATCTCAAAGGCAGCTGATGCGGTATTCATCGCTCAACGAACAATTCATGTTGCACTCCAGAGTATTCTAATAGGTATTGCGATCAGTGTTATCCTCATGCTTATTGCTGCCACAGGATTAATCCCAGCCGTCGTCGGTGCAGGTCTCCAGGAAGTTGTTGATGTTGTCGTAATTATCAATGCACTGCGTGCCCATGGTAGCTGGGGTAAAGAGGATATACTTGCATGATCGGTGAGTTTATTGTCGATAGATATGCTCCAAAAATCGTCAGCGATCTTTGCGCTCAGCACGGCATTAGTGTCAAAACTTTTTCTGATGATTGGATCGTCAGGATGCAGAAAGATGATCACACGGAGTGGTTGATTGGATACAGTTTTAGCCTTAATAGTGCCGGCGGCAGTCGGATCGCCGAAGATAAGGTTGCCACATATCTGATATTACAAGACGCAAACCTCCCTGCTATCGACCACTATCTTACCCGGACATACCCTGGTGAAATGATCACTATGGACTATTTATCTGAAGTACCAAAAGCCTCGGCATATGTTTTAAAACCACTCATGGGCTCAAGTGGACGCGGCATCATAAAACAGTCTTCGCTAGAGGAGGTTGTAAGCACGGTAAATAAATCTTCTAGCACGCGAGATGCTATTTCACCCTACTATGACATTCGAAGCGAAAAACGTTTTATCATACTTGACGGAGAACTGCTACTTGCAATTGAAAAAATAAATCCCCAAACCATTGATGGAGTCTTGTTCTACAACCTTGGCCAAGGTGCTGTACCCGTCACAATTGAAGCAACTGATTTCGAACTTGATCTTGCGCGCAATGCGGCGAAGGCCTGTTCTTTGCGCGTTGCGGCTGTTGATATCGTAACCTTAGCCGATGGATCGCAGCGCATACTTGAAGTTAATAGCGGATTTATGCTCGAACATTACATGCGGCATAGCCCTGAAAATCTTGAGCGTGGACGTGATGTCTACGAAAAAATTATCGATCGACTGTTTGCATAGATTTTACACTCATGCATCTGATATACTAATTCTCACGCGGGTGTAGTACAGCGGTTAGTATACAAGTTTTCCAAACTTGGGATCGGAGTTCGATTCTCCGCACCCGCACCAATTAAAGAATCGACCTTCTGGTCGGTTTTTTAATTGGTATGAGATAAGAATCGAACTCAGATCTTTTTGCGAAGCAAAAATAGATCGGGGTTCGTGTAGCGAGCGAAGCGAGCGGAAATAGTGAGCGAAGCGACCGCCTTCTCCGCACCTATACAACAGAAGTTACCAAGTACTCCTTTTTATTTGCTATGATTATCCTATGCCTTATTCGCAAAAATATACCATACTCGCATTCTTACAGCCTAAGATAGTCGGCGATGAATTTCAGATGACCGAATGGCCGCTGCATGTGACACTTGCAGACGTGTTTGCAATCAACATGACCGAGGATCTAAAAGCCGCATTAAGGACACTGCTCACAAATGAGTTGGCCGTTTCCACAAAAGCCAGTAGAGATACAACACTTGGTGAAACATCTGTAGTATTACTTGAAAAAAATAAGGCACTACTTAGCCTCCATACTCGCATAATTGACTTACTGCAGTCTCATGGAGCAATATTTAACAGTCCTGAATTTACTCGTGATGGTTTCCTACCTCACTGCACAATACAAAAATCAGCTCGACTACGTGAGGGTGATGTCGTTACTATTTCGACAATATCCCTCATAGATATGTTTCCTGATCGTGATTGGACGAAACGAAAAGTGCTGCAAAATTATACATTGAAACAAGAAAAGCATTAATAGCCGGGCTGTCTTCTGGAGATTTACTTTACAGCTTCAGGTATATCTTTTTCGGTCAGATGAACGATTTCACCTGGTTGAACTTCGCCGGAGAGCATGCGTTTGGCTATCGTATTTTCCACGACCTTCTGAACAATGCGGCGCATTGGACGGGCTCCAAGACGAGGATCGTTGCCTTTCGTAACCAGCCAACTACGAAGCGATGCATCAATAGTCACTTTCACTTTTTGCGGTTCGAGTGTTTCGTTTATACCTTCTAGTATTAGGTCAACGATCTGCTCTAACTCAACCGGCTTCAGTGGACGGAATAGAACAATTTCATCAAAACGGTTCAAAAACTCTGGACGGAAGGTCTTTGAGCTAATCAACTCATCAACGAAGCTATCTTCAAATTTCTCAAGATTTTCACCAGCCTCTATATGATGTCGAATCTGCTGGGCACCTGCATTACTGGTTGCAATAATAATCGTGTCGCGAAAATTAACTTCTCTTCCTCGAATATCCCGTAATATTCCCTCATCAAGAACTTGCAATAATGTAGTTAATACCTGATCATGGGCCTTTTCAAGCTCATCTAGTAAAATGACTGAGAATGGTTGTTTCATAACCCGAGCCGTCAGGCTATGTGTATCCTGAGCGCCATCGGCGATGAGTCGTTTCACATCATTTGGGCTCACGAATTCATTCATATCGAGGCGAATGAGATGCTCCTCTCCACCAAAATAGACTTCAGCAAGGGCTTTTGCGAGTTCTGTCTTCCCTACGCCGGTTGGGCCAAGAAAAAGAAATGTTCCTATGGGTCGTGACTCGTTTCGCACTCCTGCTCGGGCACGACGAAGCGCATCACTGACAACACTTACGGCTCGTGTTTGGTTAATCATCCGTTCATGGATGAGACTCTCAAGATTTAGTAATTTCTGCTTTTCATCTTCACCAGCCGTCGCCCCAACCTTAACTCCTTCGGTTTTCTCAACGGCCTGTCTCACTGAATCAGCCGTCACAATTCCATTGCTCGCAAAGCGCGATGCGGCATTCAGCAACTGTAATGATTTGCCCGGCTGAGCAAGATCGTAATAGTAACGCTCGCTAAGCCGATACGCTTCTTTAAGCGCCTGGAACATATAGGTAGTACCCTGCTCCGATTCAAGTCTGACGAGCTTATTTTCCATAACCCGCAGCGATTCCTGTTCGCTGGCTGGCGCAATAGTAAATCGACTCAAAGCTGAGGCAATCGCCGGATTCTTCTGGGCAATCTGAAGATACCGCTGTTCATCCATTGTAAATATTGTCATGAGCGAACCACCCTCAAGGATTGGTAATAGCAGTGTCGAAAGATCAACTGAGCCGACGCCTTCTTCGAAGAAATATTGTGCTTCATCGAAACAAAGAATCGTATTCTTCGCATGATATGCTTCGATGAGCAGACGATTAATTAACTCTTCAAGTTCTCCCCGCCCACTAGCCGCAGAGATCAGCGAGGATGCATCAAGGCTTAGTACTTGACGGTATTTGAGTGAGACTGGTACTTTATCTTCACCATATACTATTCGATCGGCAAAGGCCTGTATAACAGCAGTCTTCCCAGCACCGGTTGGACCAACCAATACTGCCCCGCGACGCCCAGAGCCACCAATTGTCTGCTCTAGAAAATCCAACGCTTCACTGTGCGCCGCAATATCAACTTTAAGGAGTCCACCGGCAACTTGATTACTCACATTGACCGCAAACCGTTCAAGCATTGGTGTATAGCCGAAACTCCAATCCCGTGCAATTCCGCCAGTATTTTTTGGTGCATGCTGCGCTGCAATTAATTCTTCAAGATGATGCCTCCATACCAAGACCTGTGCGATATCTCTTTCATCAAGTTGCAGATGTGGCAATAATTTCTTTAGATCAGGACTCACTGTTACCATCGCCGCTATAATATGCGCACCACTCACAATTCCTTCAGGTTGAAGATCAGTTGCAACCTCCCAAATCGATTGCAGCGACACGGTCTCACTCATGCCTATTAAGAAGCCTGGTGCAAGTCCGGCTCGTACCATCATAAACTGTGCACTGCGTGAATTTATAAGGGCATCGAGAACATCTTTTGGCGATACATTGTCCGGAAGATACGCCAGTAGATCACCTTCGAGTCGGTCATGTATCATATTACCGTGCCCTGCTGGTAAAGACGATAAATAGTGCGTATCCCAAAGCACTATGACAAGTGGCACGAAAGCAAGTGAGAATATAAGCCACCCGATAGCTTCCCGTGCGATGAATAACAGTACGAAACCAGAAATTGCGCATAGAGAAAATAAAACGTAACCTATGAATTTACCTCTACTTATCATAAAGCGATGAAAACGCGCTTGTTCGGCTCGTGGCGCATGATAAAGAAACAAATTACTATGCACTACCACGGCATTACCCCTTTGAGTGTCATGATAAGCCCTATAAACGGCATAATAGGGAGTAACGCCCATATCACAAGCCAACATAGACATATACACGCAACAATAAGTAACCCCGATATGCCAATAAGGATTGTTATTAGGCGTACACTTGCACCAATTGTTCTTGAGATAAGCTTATCAAAAAAGGCGCGTAGATGGTATTCGAGTGGAGCTGTAGCAGTAACACGCTCAGCACTGATCTGTCGAAATGGTGAAAATAATGTTTTTACTAATAGGCTAATAGAGAAAAAATTACCTATACGAACAAGCTGCATCCAGCAGCGTTCGTACTGATCAAGCCAGCCCTGTCCGTACCACCAACTGACAAGTGACGTGATAAACATATGTACTATTGTACCTTACTCTCCCCCTGTTTTGGTAGACGTAAGCATGATGTCTGGCTTATACTATCTAGCATATGTTATCGCCAAAACAGACAGCCCGAATTGGTCGCCTCGTCAAAAAAGCTATGAGGCTTCGTGGAGGCGGCTCCGCACTCCCAGGACTGATTGTCGAAAAGATTCACCCAGGATTTCTTGCTCATGCATTATCTGATCTACCTCACGGTGTCGTCGTCGTAACTGGCACTAATGGTAAAACAACGACCACCAAGATGGTGACTCAGCTTTTGCGAAGCGAGGGTCTTAAGGTATTCACTAATCCTAGTGGAAGCAATTTTACCCGCGGCATAGTCGCAAGTCTTCTTAGCCATGTTAATAAAGACGGTAAACTTGATGCTGATATAGCTGTTATCGAACTAGATGAAGCGTATGCTGTTCATTTCGCAAAACAAGTAGCACCACGATATACTCTTGTTCTGAATGTTTTCCGTGACCAACTTGATCGTTTTGGCGAAGTCGATTATACCGCCAAACTACTCGCAAAAGTTGTTGAAGCAACAACCGGAGGTATTGTCCTGAATCGCGACGACAGTCCCGTAAGAGACTTAGCTACGCTTGTTAATAAAACAAAAAAAATACAGTATTTCGGCTACGACGAGACTCTTGCCCGCTATTTCCCAAGTGACGCCGACCTGCATGGTATATCGGACGAGAAGATAACCCTTCCACCGCTCAGCGAAGGAGATGTTGTTCTTAGATCGCTTAGTAATCACTCCGCTACGTTTTCATTCGGTAATCATCTACAGCCTTCAACAAAATTGAGGATTGAGGGAATCTATAACGTACTTAACGTAGCCGCGGCGCTAGCCCTCGTCCGGATGATTCGAGGTAAAGCCTGTCAGGAAAGCGCTTTACTACAGGAGGTTGCTACGGTAAAACCTGCTTTCGGACGCGGAGAAGCGATTGATATTGACGGCAAGCCGCTCGAAATCGTTCTTGTTAAAAACCCAAGCGGCTTTCGATTAGCGATCGAATCTTATAAACTGCGTCCAGCTGATACGATGATTGTCATTAATGACCAGTACGCCGACGGTCGAGATATGAGCTGGCTCTGGGATGTTAACTTCGAATCATTCCAAAAATCCGGTATAAATGTCGTAAGCGGCATACGAGCATATGACATGGCACTCCGTTTGCAATATGAGGAAGTAACAGTGAGTTATGTTGATACAAGTATCGAAAATGCTCTGAAAGTATTTTTGAAAGATACTGGCTCCATGCCAAAGCGAATTTTCTGTACTTATACAGCAATGCTTGCCGTTCGACGAAGCTTGTCACGTCATTATCACCTGGAGCCAATAGAATGAGCAAGCGCATAAAAGTTCTCCACCTCTATCCTCGCGAAATGAATATTTATGGTGACTGGGGTAATGTTCTTACTATACTTCGCCGCCTCGAATGGCACGGCTATGAATATCAGTTAGTCGAACATCATCCGGGTGGTGTCTTTCCAAAAGGTGTTGATATTGTTATTGGTGGAGGCGGTCAAGACTCTGGGCAAAGCAAAGTTCAGCATGACCTGCTTGCGATCGGCGATACTTTACATGCCCTCGCGGATGATAACGTACCGATGCTTATGATCTGTGGACTATACCAGCTGTTCGGCAGGTTCTTTAAGACGAGCGACGGCGTCACGATTCCAGGGATCGGTATCTTTGCTGCAGAAACCTACGGAGGCCCAACAAGACTTATTGGCAATACCGTCACAGAAACACCATTCGGTGAAATGATGGGATATGAAAACCACTCAGGCCTCACACTTCTCGATGATACCCAGCCAGCTCTCGGAAAGATTCTCATGGGTAAAGGTAATAATGGTGAAGATAAGACAGAGGGCGCGATCTACAAAGCAGTCTTTGGCACATATCTACATGGCTCTCTCTTGCCTAAGAATCCTGTTTTTGCTGATGCGCTCATCGAAGCTGCCGTGATCCATAGCGGTCAGAAATTTGAACCGCATGTTATTGACGATCGTTTTGCACACCTTGCTCGTGACGTTGCGAGCAAACGCCCCCGGTGATTAACCTTATTTCCTTATAGTAAGTCGCCGTACGCTGATTCAGGGAACTTCATTGTCCAATAAATAACGCTTTCGAACGTATCCCAGTCCAGTACGTCTGCCCCGAATTTTACTCGTGCAGCCTCTCGTACCTTGTCGTACAAATCGACGACATACGCTTCTTCGGTCGCATCTTCGAAGATTACTTTGATGTAATCGTTCGTAAATTCGCCCAGTTCCTGAAGAGTTGGCTTTTTTGCTTGCTGCAGGGAATCTACGGTTTCCATTGCCTTTATTTTATATCTTTTTTTGACATATATCAACAAATCTTATAAAAAATATTTGGTGTTCAACGATACTTGAGACGCAAGTTCTCTTCAATCTATACGGCAATAAAAAGGGCTAGACAAGCTAGCCATTTTTATATGGTCGGGGAGACAAGATTCGAACTTGCGACCCCGCGGTCCCAAACCGCGTGCGCTACCAACTGCGCTACTCCCCGAATGTTAGTCGTATATACACGAAGAACAGAGAGTATTGTAACAGATACCAACAAGTATTGCTAGAATTTGCTATGATTGTAGGGTATGGAAAAAGCTTCTGTTTCAAATGGTAAAATTCTAACACTAAAAACTTTGGGTGTTTTAGGGTATCTTGCCTTGACCGTTCAGATGCTTTGGCTCGTCGTGGCATATTTACCAGATATCATGGCTAGCGATGCCGGACGAAGTATCTTATTGCCTGAACCGCTATCGCAGCACATCACAACAACCCCACCACCGCAACTCGAAATACCTTCGTCAGTCGCTATTGTTATAGCTATCATAACGGTTATTGGGATTGTCGGTATTACCCTATTTTCTTTATACCGACTTCCGTCAACGATTGGCAAGGCCGCGAGCAAGACCGTTCATAAGACTTCCGACCTCCTCTTACCGACACTAACACACCATAAAAAAATACCAAAAAAGAGACTATTTGTTCTTAACCGAAGAATCGAACTAATTTTAAAGCTCAGTGTTTCACTTCTTCTCACTCTCCCACTTCTCCTCATGCCAGTTACACAACTATATCTCTCCTCACTTGCAATTCTATATATCGGATTATTCCTGCTTACGGTTACTACTGCTTGGTTTTTGATTCAATTCGCGCTAGCAATTATCTGGAAAATCGATCACAAACTTTACTGGTAGTATCGAAAAGAGTAGAATACCTCTGTTGCAATACGGAAATATTCCCGTTATTTCCCGCATCACTTATGGTATATGTGACGTATTGTAACCTAGGAAAGAGCAGCCAGAGCGTCGGATTTACTCCGCGCCCGGCGCACCGCAAAGCGGGGTGTGGCGCAGCTCGGTAGCGCGCACCGTTCGGGACGGTGAGGTCGTCCGTTCAAATCGGATCACCCCGACCATAAAAAATAGCTTATCCACTTAATCTTATTCGTAACATTAAGTTTTGACGACCTTTCTTTTTACTTACGTAAAAAGAAGTCATCCCTATCGCTCCGCTCCTTCGCCAAATCGGATCACCCCGACCATAAAAAATATTCATGAGTAAACATGAATATTTTTTATTCAGGTATGTTACATTCGACGATAATCGTCATCGTCGTCATATGCTTCCTCATGATCACGAATAAAGTCTTCAATATTCTGACAAATATGTTCAAGAGCTTTTAGTCGAGTATCGAAATCATTCAGCCGCTGAGTTATCTGTTGTGTCGCCTGCTCGCTGCGGGGATCGTGACGGTTGCTTTCTTGCTCAAGACGATACAGGCTTTGCTGAACGTCTTGTCGAAGACCGTATTGTAAAGAGGTAATCTGATTTTCAACACGACGAATTTCTTCATGCGTATTCTGTAGAGCATCTTTTATCGCTCGTTGGATGTCTTGGTACGTCAAATCTGCCATAGTTTCATCATAGTCTTGTTACCCCTGTTGTCAAGACTTTATAGTCACACACCCTCATACAAGAATGAGGGTGTGTCGTTTTAGGAAAAGATGAAGTAGCTTGACTATTTAGCAAATTCAATCGCGCGAGTTTCTCGGATAACATTCACTTTTATTGTACCCGGGTATTGCATCGTGCTTTCAATCTTTGTCGCAATATCACGCGCTAACTTGATCGCACTCAGATCATCAATTGACTCTGGGCGAACAATAATTCGTACTTCGCGGCCCGCACTAATTGCATATGCCTTATCAACACCATCAAAGCTTACCGCAACATTCTCAAGATCACGCATGCGTTCAGAGAAATTCTCTGCCGATATATTGCGTGCACCTGGTCGGGCAGCGCTTGCTGCATCGCACACGCGGACGATGAGGGCTTCGGGTGTAGTTGCTTCGATATCATCATGATGAGCCTCGATCGCGTGAACGATTCGCTCATCCATACCGTATTTACGGGCTAGCTCGGCACCGATATGATGATGTTTGCCCTCGATACGATGCGTCACAGCCTTACCGACATCATGAAGGAGCGTTGCAATCTTCGTAATACGCACATCAGCACCTAGTTCTTCTGCAAGCACGCCGGCCATTTGAGCCATTTCAGTTGAATGCTTCAATACGTTCTGGCCATATGAGGTACGGAACTTTAGCTCACCAAGTAAACGCAGCATCTCTGTTGGAATACCAACAACGCCAACTTCGCGCGCAGCATCTTCACCGGCTCGGTCAATCTCTTTGTCCATCTGCTTTTGCGCTTTATCGACAACTTCTTCGATACGAGCTGGATGAATTCGTCCATCTTTCATGAGGAGTTCAAGTGCGATGCGAGCAACTTGGCGACGAATCGGATCAAAGCTCGAGAGAATAATCATACCTGGGGTGTCATCGACAAGGATATCGACACCAGTTGCACGCTGTAGCGCCTGGATATTACGACCCTCTTTACCGATGATGCGTCCTTTCATCTCTTCATCTGTCAGCTTGACGGCGGTGACAGTGCGTTCAGCAGTCACATCACTACTCATTCGTTCCATTGCACTGACAAGAATCATCTGCGCTCGCTCTTCAGCATCTTCCATAGCTTCTTTTTGAAGCTTGTTGATAAGACCGAGCATATCATTTTTGATATCACGCTCAGTCATCTTCATTAACTTCTCAGCTGCGTCCGTCTTTGATAATTTAGCAATCTTTTCAAGCTTATCTTGTTGTTTGGTGCGGATATCGCGAATCTCGTCTTTGAGCGACTCGACTTCAGTTTCCTGTGCTCGGAGTTTCTCGCTCCTTGTATCAAGTTCTTCTAATTTACGGTCAAGGTTTGTTTCGCGATCTGCAACACGGTTCTCCGCCTTCTTTATCTCGCGTCGACGTTCATCTTCTTCGCCCTTTGCCGCTTCCGCAACCTTGAGCGCCTCGTCTTTTGCCTTCAGTACAATATCGCTTGCTTTATTCTTCGCATCAGCAACCAGTTTGTCGGCTTTTTCTCCCCCGCTCTTTCCTTTTTGTACGTTATAGACATACGTACCGCCGGCGCCCAAAACGAGGCCAACAATCGCTACGATGGCTTCTATCATAGTGTGGATCCTTTCTGTTGCATCGTCCGCTGCTCGACATCGCTATCACTTCTCTAGTCAACACGCGCTACGATCATAAACATTTTGAAAATAAATAGGTCAGCCGATGATAAAACGTATTCTTTTCTTACTTCTTATCGGCTATCTATTACTATATTACGTCTGCAATGCATACACAATGGTACGTAGCAAAAGATATACCTGCAGTACTTCTAAATCGAGACGTATCATCAAATGAATCATAGCACGGAAATAAAAAATAAACTCTCTAGTAATTTTGGATTATTTCTTCGGTAAAGTGACTCTCGCCTCAGAACCATAGAGCGGCATAAGAATCTTGTCATTCTTGCCTTCCTTAAGTTGCGTGAGTGCTGTAAGCTGCCATGCATCACCCGTCCCGCCGATGATCGGAATGTCCCCAGCATAGGCAATAGTATTCGCAACTGTGAGACCAATACGAAGACCAGTAAAACTACCTGGACCTTTGTATGCAATAATTCCCGTGAGCTGCTGAAGATCAACAGTATGCTCTTCTAGGAAATCCTCGATATATTTCAAGAGATAGTGTGCAAGCTCTCGATCAGCTTGCCATTTTTTTTCTGAAATTAATACGTGAGTGTCATCAAAGAGAGAGAGTTCAGCAACTGGATTATCTGTCTTGAGTCCTAGAATCATATCTTACTCTCCACGTCGATTTCACGACCGACACCACTAGGTTTATACGCTATAATGATCCTCTGTCTATTTTCCGGAAGAACGTTTGCTACCGACGCCGCCCACTCAATAACGGTCACGACTTTAGAGTCATTAACAGACTCAGCAACTTCATAACTCATGATACCTGCATCATGCAGGCGGTAAAAATCATAATGATGCAGCTGCAACCCATCGCGAGCCTCGTATACGCGAGATAGCGTAAAGCTTGGGCTCTGCACATCATCCTCGACCCCTAAGCCTATTGCAATTCCTTTTACTAATGTAGTTTTACCAGCCCCAACGTCCCCAACCAACTCCAGTACCTCACCCCCTCGAAAAGTGCGGCCGAGTTTTTGGCCATAATCCTTCATTTCATCAGTATCAGCGATATAGGTTTTCATCTGTTACTATTGTACCTCGCACTCGGTGATTCTAAAAACATAAGGACTATGCAATAATAAGTGGTAGACGTGAAGATTTCAGATAGTACTATCGAAGAGCTGTTGCTTGATAATAATCGTATATCAGGTGATGAGCTCGAAAAGTTACGCGATGAAGGAAAAAAGAATCATCGCTCACTTCAAGCGCTCGTCGTACAGTCTGAGATTATTTCAGACAAAGAGCTCACGCAGCTCTATGCAAAATTTGCCGACATCCCTTTTGTAGAAATCGACCCAAAATCCGTAGATAAGGAGATATTACTCTCTTTGCCGGAAAAAATTGCTCGCCAGTATAGCGCAGTTGTTTTCAAGATAGAGAATGATGTCAAATTCCTTGCAATGGAGGACCCAGACGATGTCCAGGGGGTGAATTTCATTCAAAAACAGCTTGGATCACAATACGAAATATGTATTGCTACCCATGACAATATCATGCAGGTCCTTGAGAATTATCGCGACGGAGTAGCGGATGAAATTGATGACGTGATTGCTGTTCAGGAAGAACAAGAAAATAAAGAGGAGGTCAGCGAAGAGGATATTGCCGAGAACTCCCCTATCGCTAAAACTGTTAACTTAATTCTTGAATTTGCTATCCGCTCCAATGCTTCAGATATTCACATCGAACCCCGTGATGATTTTCTTCAAATTCGTTACCGTGTTGACGGTGTCCTCCAGGAAGCCAATAAACTACCTCGTAATGTTATGGCCGCACTCGTCAGCCGTATTAAAATTCTCTCTAATCTAAAAATTGACGAACGACGTGTTCCGCAAGATGGTCGCTTCAAAGTAACAGTTGCTGGCAAAAAGTTTGCGCTTCGTGTCTCAACCTTACCGATTACCGAGGGTGAGAAAGTTGTTATGCGTATCCTTGATGAAAGCAATAAAGCCCTTACTCTCGAACAGCTTGGATATTGGGGGTGGTCGCTTGAAAAAATTAATAATGCAATCATTCAACCGCACGGTATGATCCTCGTCACAGGGCCAACCGGCTCAGGTAAATCTACGAGCCTCTATAGCGCACTCACTCTTCTTAATAAGCCTGATGTCAATATCTCCACCGTCGAGGACCCAGTCGAATACAAAATTACTGGTGCTAATCAAACACAGGTAAATCCTGTTGCCGGCATGACATTTGTTGCTGGTCTTCGCGCTCTTCTCCGCCAGGACCCAAATATCATTATGGTGGGAGAGATTCGTGACGGAGAAACTGCAAATCTGGGAGTTCAAGCAGCACTAACCGGGCATCTTGTTTTCTCGACACTCCACACAAATAATGCAGCCACTTGTTTACCACGCCTCCTTGATATGGGAATTGAACCTTTTCTCATCGCTAGTACGGTCCGTATCGTTGTTGGTCAACGCCTTGTACGCACACTATGTAAAGCATGCAAAATATCCTACGAACCAAACGACGAAGAGATCGCCAGCATCTGGAAAGTATTTAATGTCTCTGGTGCCGAAGAACGAAAACGTATCCATGATCTCGAAACACAGGCTACAGAACAAGGCATTGGCAGTGATATAGGCAAGGAACTTTCAAGCACGCCGTCAACAATAACACGGCTCTATCACGCTAATCCCGAAGGTTGCGATGAATGTAACCATATCGGCTACAAGGGCCGAATGGGAATCTACGAAGTCCTCAATAATTCCGTTGAAGTCCAGAAGTTAATTGTCAGTAACGCAACCAGTAACACTATCCAAGATCAAGCAATCAAGGAAGGCATGATGACAATGCAGACTGACGGGCTTATAAAAGCTCTTCGCGGCCAAACCGCTATTGAGGAAATTCTAAGAGTCACACGTGAGTAATACGAAAGAGGTGGAATATGGCAACGTTTAGTTATCAAGTAGTTGACCAAGATGGCAAAGCAAAAAAAGGAACGCTTGACGCAGTTAACCGCAATGAGGTTGTTGAGGTACTTACTCGTCAAGGTCTTCGTCCGCTCCAAATTAAACTTACGAGCGCAAACGGCCGTAAGAATGGTTTATTCAAGAAAAAAGTGAAACTAGTCGACATCGTTCTGTTTACACGCCAGCTCTCAACCATGGTCTCCGCTGGAGTCCCTCTTCTTCGCGCACTCAATACACTTCAAGCACAGGCTGAAAATAAAACAATGCAAGAAGTAATTGGCGTTATCGTCAAGGATGTTCAGGGCGGCTCTCAGCTTGCCGATGCGCTTGCAAAACATCCAGATGTTTTTAGTGACATCTATGTCAACATGGTACGCGCTGGTGAAGCCGCAGGAATTGTAGACGATATCCTAAAACGTCTTGCATCACAAGTGGAAAAATCAGCAAGTATCCGTAAAAAAGTAAAAGGTGCCTCAACGTATCCACTCGTACTGTTAAGTCTCACGGTTGTTGCTTTCTTTGGGCTTATGATTTTTGTTATCCCAAATATCGGCCATATTATTAAAGGTATCAACCCGGACGGCGAACTTCCTGCCCTAACTCAAGCAATGCTCGGGATTAGTAGCTTTATGGTCTCATACTGGTACATTGTTGCGGGTATTATTATTAGTGGCATTATTCTCTTTAAGCGCTACCAAGCTACGAAGGCTGGTCGACTTAACATCGATAGGTTAATTTTGAGACTGCCGGTTGCGGGGATGCTCGTGACAAAAATTGCCGTAGCAAGTTTCACGCGTACATTTTCCGCACTTATCGGGGCAGGCGTGAGTGTCGTCGAAGCACTCAACGTTACCTCACGGTCTCTTGGTAATGAAGTATTTCGTCTTGAGATTGAAAAAGCTGCCAAAGCAGTAGTAAATGGTAAATTGCTTTCTCAATCATTAGAAGGCAGTACCTTCTTTCCTGCGATTGTCCCGCAGATGCTTGCTGTCGGTGAGGAAACTGGTCAGACAGATACGGTACTCGTTAAAGTTGCCGAGTTTTACGAAGAAGAGGTAGATACTGCCATTGACAGCCTTAGTTCTTTACTCGAACCAATCATGATCGTCGTACTAGGAGCTGGTGTCGGCTTGATCGCGGCGAGCGTCATGGGTCCAATCGCCAGCATGTCACAAAACGTGCAATAGGCATTGACTCTATACAGCTTATGGTTATAATTACAATCAGATACTTTTTATCTCGCCTACGCGCGGTAAAGTATAACAATTAACAATTTAACATCCTTAAGGAGGGTGGGAAATGATCTCACTTAAGAATAAAGAATCAGGGTTCACAATCGTGGAGCTCTTGATTGTTATCGTGATTATCGGTATCCTCGCGGGTCTCGTTATCACACAGTTCCTAGGCGCAAACCAACAGGCACGCGACTCCGAGCGCAAAACTGACCTTAATAGCTTGGCAAGCCAGCTCGAAGTTTACTTCGCAAAAAGCGCAGGCTATCCAACACTCACTAATGTCAATACGGCTGCATGGCGAACTGGTAACCAGTTTAATGCTGGTGATAACGGCAAAGCACTTGCAGACCCTGTAAGTGCAAGCTCGGCCGCGCTTGTAGCTGCAGTGGCTCCTAACGAATATTCATATGTTCCTACCCCAGCCGGCTGTACCGCTATGACAGACGACTCGGGTGCAACTATTTCAAGCACAACACCATGCACAGGCTTCACTCTTACGGCTGTTCTTGAGAACACTAAAGACAAGTCAGCAACCATAGTTGGAACACAAGCTCAATACGTAAAGAAGGGTGCAAACGATCAGTAATTGATCAACCTTCTATATAAAATCGCCCCATATGGGGCGATTTTATATACTACAATAATTCCAATATTCTAGCTTTTAACCACCATCAGCCTGTAGTGACTATAATCCCCCAGTTTACGGCTTACTAAGCATAGGATACTAGAAAGATGATGCATAGATGATTCACTCTCACTAAGTCGCCAAGTTTCGCGTATACCCCAGGATAACACCATTTAAGCATTAAGGATTAGCAACAACTTCTCGCCAAGAAAGAATATCGTATGTACTCGTAACAGGAAAACTCGGTGGTGGTAGGTATCTCAAATTCTCATCATAATTAGTTGACGTGTACCGATACCCAGCCCAACAGCCTGCGTTCATAACTGTACCGCACAGCTGGACAGACCATGTCCACTCAAGATTTGAAGCTAGTGAACCAAAGTATACAAGGCCTTGTGTCGAAAGTGCATATCCTTTTACATAAGTGCTAGTGCCCTTATAGGTCCGACGAATACCAACGCTGCCAGATTTGGCGATAAGCGCGGCATCAACTTCAACATTTGATCCAACATACGGCGCAACTTCGACACTATCCTCAGTAACAAGCCCGATAGTATCCTTACCGCTGTATTTTTCAGTATATAGTAAATTCCCGGCGATAATAATATCTGTGTCACCAGGCGCAGCTAATCGAGCAGAAGCAATAGTCACTCGACCATCATATCCACCAGTATTGGAGCGGACCCATACATTATCTTCAACAAATATAACTCCTGTCGCAGGAACGGCGATATTGTTCGCGACAACCGTACGGGTCAGCGCTGTAGCATAGGTAGTATTGGTATCTTTTTCGTTCGTCACCTTCTCAAGATTGTATGTATTATCACTATTAAGCGTAATAAGGTATCCCATAGTTGAAGAATATGACGTTGTCGATGTTGGAGGAATATACCCCGCCGTTCGTGCTGGCATGAGGTTACATGCATTTGACGCTTGGTTCGCTGTTGCAATTTTCTTCATCTGGCAAAGATCAGCCCCAAGTTTATTGAAATCAACAGCCGGCACCGGGTACGCCCAGCTAGTTTTTAAGCGAGTCGCACACGAAACTGGAGTTGTTATAGCTGAATCGCACCACACGCCAGCTTTTGTCGTATTCGCACCAGTACCACTCCAGCTTGGAACAAGGTATGTCGACTGAGCACTTGTAATTTGATCTGTATTGGCACCATCCATCTTTATTCCAACATTTGAATGAATCGGGCCACTTGTACTCTCAGTGTTTCCAAACCATAAGGCCGTATTACCAGCAACAGCATACGTACTAAATGAAGGGGCTCCAATGGTCACCTCAACACTTCTGGTAATATCACTTTTCACACCTTTTACAATACCTATGGAGCGGACTGTGACTGTTGTTGCCCCGAGCGCCCCTGGCTTCACCCAGAGCGTAAACTTCCCTTGTTTATCACCATGAGAATCGTAGTAGTCGTGAGTATAGGGCCCGTACCCCAATGCCTGTTGTGTTGCCGGTGTTGAATTTCCATCCTTAACATCCGCATTATTATGATTCATATGCCATAGATAATAATTAGCGCCTGCCTCTGCAATATTAAGTGCCATCTCACTCTCGTGTGTTCTGAGTGTCGACTGAAGTAAGGTTACTATCATCATACCAACCGCCGATGCTAGAATCGCAAAAGTTACGATAAATACGATAAGGCCCGGTAATAATGATCCTTTTTCTCTCGTATGTAGTCTCATAAGTTCGTCTTTCTATTTCGCATTAAAACAGTCGTTTTATACTGTAGGTTCACAGAAGCTTTTTCAGCAGTACTCGAGAGATCTACTGTAATTGTCTTGATGTCTTTATAGGTTGTTGCATCAAACGGTCCACTGTTGCCGTCCGCATCATGATACGAAAATAGTGACGAAGTTGGCGTGAAGTTGCGTAGTAAAACCGAGGTCTTTTTATTGGCAATAGGATACGTAAGATTCGGCACCGTCCCTACTGCCTGGATTCTTTCGACTTTAAGACTCTTTGTAGTTGTATCGACATAATAGGTGACCTGCGAAAGATTTGAGTCTCCAGGGGAAAAGTAGGCATATACCGTCAGGCGCGTACCTGTTGCTTCGGTTATTGAGCGACCACTTCTTAGGACTTGGGCAATTCGCGTCAATGCCTGCTGTCTGTCGACTGCGGTAATTGAAACATTTTGAATCTTTATCATCTGATTTGGAACCGAAACGACAAAAGCCAAAACTAACGCCGACATTATGCCAATAATAAACATCGTAACGAGTAGTTCCAGTGTCGTAAAACCTTGTTGTTTATGGGGTTGCATTGACACCCCCATTCTTGCCACCAGTTAACACGTGCTGTACGGCAGTGCCATTAGCTGTCTGTACGACTAAATCATATAACCCAACCGAAGCTCCACTTAAGTTAAAACTTCTTGTGATTGACGTTGCTGAATCTGTACCAATTTGTGTTCCTGTGATCGATACCCCACCAAGCTTTAATGTTGCAGTTGCACCTGACAGATTACTACCAGTTATAACTACCTCACTATTACTTGCATCGGCATCTGAAACAGAGAATGAGGAAGGATCCGCAAGTTTTATTCGTGGCGCATTCGCATTTGTAGTGCTCACTATTTCTATGGATTGCATTAATGAACCACTGCCTTCCGGCACTATAAACGGCTGATACGAATTCGAACCATTACTTACCGTTACTGTAGCTGGATATTTTCCTGAACTACATAATGCTCCTGCACTACACACCGTATACATTCCCGGTACAAGGTTGCCGAGTAATATATTCCCTGACGCATCTGTGGTCGATGCTTGAGAATAGCTGTAGGTAGTATCAGCTGGGTTAGTGTATAGTTTAATTCCACCCACGACAGTGACGGAGAATCCACTCAGTGGATTTCCTGCACCATCAACCACATGAATCGATAAGCTTGATGATGACACCTGACCTATTGTTAGTGTACTATTACTAACCTGCTGGACGATACCGTTAACATTTGGGTAGGTAGGAGTTAATGGGCCGAATGCATTCGAAGATGCGGCGATAGTTGTCAGCGTACTATAGCCTAGTTTTGATGCTGTTATAACATAATCAGGATTATTATCAGGAATAACATCGAGAAAAAGCGCATTACCTTCGGCATCAGTTGTCATGCTTTGGTCAACATTAGGCGATGTTGTCATGTTCTTAACAGTGACTGTTGCATCGCTAACCTTGTTACCCTGTGTATCAATAACTGTAACTGAAATCGCGGTCGAATTGCCGGCGGTTTCAGCTACTCTAGAGGTAAATTGTGTACTTAAGCTTGCGTACTCCTGGCCTGACGCTTTATCCTTTACGGTAACGTCTCCTAATTTATAATCTCTTGGGTTATTGTCAGCTGGAAGACCGGTTTTTGCGGGTCCATTACGGCAAAGATATGCCTGTGGTGCACTGTAGACGAGACATCCGTCGTAGGCATCATCAACATATTTTATAGCGGTTGTGACAATAAAATCTCGTCCACCTCTTTTGATCGTAGTATTAGGAGGTATAAGAGTACCACTTGAGATAATACTCCCTCCCTGAATTGCGAGCCTATCATACGGTAATGATCTCAAGTACTCAATTTGCTCAGTCGCAATACCTAAAGCAACACTCCTAAGTTGGGCTTGGCTTGATGCAGAGATATAGGCGATAAGTATTTGGTATGCAGCAAGAGATATGATTGCAAATACTACAATCGTTACCATGAGCTCGGCAATAGTGAATCCTCGAGCATCGTTTTCAAACTTTTTGCCCATCATATATCAGAGATAATGATACCACGAAACATAGGAAAGAATAAGCGTGATCGTGCTATAATACCATTAACGCAAGCAGTGGGCACACATGAACAAGTATTTCCATAAAGACCAACCAATCCTCGGCCTCGACATATCACCTACAAGTATTAAGATTATGTCTGTTGATACTCGGAAGTGGACTGTGTTAGGGTACGGCTCCATCGATGTTGACCCCTCAAAGATGCAACAAAGTTTTGATTCTGATGGTGCCTATATCGCTGAACAGATAGGTATATTATTGGACAAAAAGACCGTTGGAAAATTCCATAGCAACGATGTCATCATGGGGCTACCAACCTCAAGAACCTACTTGCGTAGTGTTACGGTACCGCGCAAGATTAGGGGTTCAACACTACTTGACGCTATTCGCCTCGAGGCCGAACAGTATGTGCCGATTGCACTTAATCAATTGTATCTTGATTATGAAATTACAAATGAGGACGATAAAAATACGACTGCGTTAATGTGTGCTGTTGCGCAAAAAATCGTCGACAACTGTGTGTTAGCTGCTCAGAAAGCCGGCCTTACCGTTATGGCGATTGAGCCAAGTATTCTTGCAGTCGCACGTCTATTGAAGGCTACTGAAGAAGGAGAATTGCCTACTGTCGTCGTTGATATGGGACCCGCTGCAACCGACATAGCGATTCTCGATAAGACGATCAAGGTGACTGGTGGTCTTACTACTGGAGGTAATACCTTTACATTAGCTATTGCCGACAAACTTAAGGTATCGCTTGAAAAGGCACATCAACTTAAGGTACTAAACGGCCTTTCTACAAGCCCTAAGCAAAAACAAATTGCTGAAGCGCTTGATGCAGACCTCAAAAAAATAGTGCAAGAGGTTAAAAAAGTAATACGCTACTATACCGAGCGTATTGACGGTGCAAAGAAGATTGAACAGGTTATTATCGTTGGAGGCGGATCGAATATACCAGGAATTGGTGATTACTTTACTGAAAATCTCGTCATCGCTTCCCGTGTCGCTAGTCCTTGGCAAGAACTTGACTTTGCAAAACTTCCCCAACCAGCCCGACAATTTAAGGCTCGCTACCTCACTGTCGCCGGGCTTGCAAGCGTAAAACCGGAGGACATCTGGAAATGATCAATCTCCTTAGTCCAGATTCACAGCGTTCCCTGCAAGCCGCACGACTCAATGTCATACTAAGACGTTATATTGTAGCGGTACTATTTGCCGCGCTCGCAATTATCTCGACCTATGGTGTTGGATTTTGGTTGTCCTTCAGCGAAAGAAATACCGCCAAGGTCAACTTTGACGCAGCAGAAGCAAAACTAGCCCAGTCACAATCCACAATCGATACCGCCGCTACATATGCTGCAAACCTAAAAATTGCAAAACAGATCCTTGGAAGCGAAATAACCTACAGTGATTTTCTTGTCAAAACCGCGCAACTTCTTCCAGCCGGAACGATTATCTCTAATATTACTCTCACAAGCAGTAAAACCGTCACAAAAGATACGCGAATCGAAGTAAGAGGAAAAAGTTATGGGGATATATTGAATCTCAAGGAAAAATTAGGAAGCTCTGATCTATTTAGTGAGGTGCAGCTCGTTAATTCAACACGTCCTCAAGATTTCTCTAAGCTCTCCGGTATTCAAGCTACCTACCCATTTCAGGCAATCTTATCAGTAGTTATTAACCCTACTAAAATAGCGGGGGCGACGCGATGATTAAACTACAGCGAAACGCGGTGACTGTAAGCTGGGTGCTTATAGCCCTGCTCTTTATAGCGTTCACTGGGATCGTAGCAGGTGGATTATTCTTACAAAGCATCCTTACGTTACAGGTCGAAGAGACAAACGGAATGAAACTGAAGGCTATGCAGAGTACGCGTGATGCCGAAAAAGCCAATGAACTTAAAGCATATCTCGAATCACACACTGATGATGTACAACGAGCAGCTGCGATCGTCGGCGAAACAAAGACGTACCAATATCAAAATCAGATAATTGAAGATATTAACCGCTACGCCAACTCGGCTGGGGTAACTGTTCTTGGTTTTGATTTTCCAACTAGCACCACCGCTCCAAAAAATACCGCTGGACTTAAATCTATTGCTGCGGTTATTACTTTACAGAACCCTGTTTCTTATACTAACTATCTCAAATTTCTTAAATTAATCGAACAGAATCTCACAAAGATGCAGATTACTGACATATCTGTTGCACCAGACCCTAAAGCCTCAGGCGAGATTAGTACACCAACAATAGGATTACAGGTATACGTAAAATGATAGACGATCAGTCAAATACACCTTCTATTAAGTCTGGACTTACTCTTGATTCATTAAATGCAACCCTAAAATCGACCAGCAAGTCATTGCAACTTCACCTTGGATTCATCATCACAGTGATATTACTTTTAGTACTTGTCTACAATGTGTATGCCGTTAATAGCGCTCTCTTAAACCAGTCGTCAAATATTTCTACAGCAGATAGTACTGTTGTACAGAATTTTGACAAAGCGACTGTTATAAAAATTCAAACTTTGCGTAATACGACGTCTCCGAATGATATCTCCCTACCAAGCGGACGCATTAACCCATTCTCGGAATAGCGCTATACTGTAGATATGCTACTCCCGAGTGAACACCTCATTGGCACCCCAGTCATGAGCCTCCAGACAGGACTTGAACTCGCACGCACGAGCGGTGTCATTATTGATCCACGACAGCTGGTTGTTGTCGCATTTACGCTTAGAGGTCCCCGGCTCGATAATCCAAATGCAGTGCTTCACCCTGATGATATTCGAGAAATCGGCACTCTTGGTTTTATCGTCAACGACAGTGATGCGCTTATGGATACCAATGATCTCGTGCGGCTGAAAGAAATTATAGAATTTCACTTTGGACTAGTCGGACTAAAAGTCGTGGACGAAAATCATCGTAAACTTGGCAAGGTATCGAGTTATACTATTGATCCTGAGACATTTAGCATTCAACAGCTATACACTAAACAAACTGGTCTCCGTAGCCTTAATACTGTCGGTGCAATCGTTCATCGCTCACAGATCATTTCGATTACAAACGAACAGATCGTTGTTTCCAGCCCAACTATTCGTGAAGGAGTAGCCGAAAAGGCTGAGGAAGTAGCAAGTGCATTCGTTAATCCATTTAGGGGCACTCAAGAAGGTGTGTAGTGTTTAGAGATTTCTTAGCTCATTTGATCAAGATTTGAAGATTTCAAAATATCTCGAACATCATCATATGGAAAGCCTTGTCTTAGTAGATAGGCGATGAGTTTCTTTTCGTCGTCGTATTTATTCTTCTTTTTTTCATACATTTTCAATAATTCACTTTTTTGATCACGTGTGCTATTTTGTAGATTTTTCTGTATTAACTCCTGAAATACCCCTTTGGTACGAAGTTCATTTTCAAGCTTTCGAAAACTTGTCCCTTTGCGCAAATTTCGATTCTCTACCCAATATCGAGCAAACTTCTCGTCATCAATATACCCCTTCTGGATCAACCGCTCGAAGACCCTATCGGCGACTGCTTGGCTGACGCCTTTTTTCTCACGCAGCTCTCCTGTCGTTCGACTGCGTACTTTTGTGTCGCGTGTTTTTCGCCATAAGTAATCCCTTACTTCCTTAGCGCTATGTGGTCGAATCATCGTGTACTCAAGTGCTCTCGCATACAACTTTCCGAAAGTACTCTCCTCTTCCAGCTCTACGAGCTCTTTCTCTGTATAGTCTTTGCCGACACGAATGCCAAGATCAGAAACCTGATAGACATCTAAGCTAAACCGGTACACGCCGTCCACCATAACGTTCACGCGGTTCGGCAACTTCTGCTGAGCAGTGAGTGCCGTAATTTTCATAAGTAGAGTTAGTCCTCTTTGGTTTCTTCGACTTTTTTACGAACCGCAGCCTCAATCTCGTCAAGAACTTTTGGATTATCTTTGAGGTACACCTTAGTGGCTTCACGGCCTTGGCCAATTTTGCCGTCTTTGTAATCAAACCAGGCACCAGCCTTGCCGACAACCCCATGAATGACCGCAAGATCGAGTACATCTCCAGTACGCGCGATCCCTTCGTTATACATGATATCGAATTCGGCCGTACGAAATGGTGGTGCAATTTTATTTTTAACAACCTTTACTTTCGTTCGATTGCCTGTCACCTCTTCACCAACCTTAATCTGACCAGTACGACGAATATCAAGACGGACTGATGCATAGAATTTCAGCGCATTACCACCGGTCGTTGTTTCAGGATTACCGAACATAACCCCAATCTTCATGCGGATCTGATTGATAAAGATAACCGTCGCTTTACTCTTATTGATAATACCTGTCAATTTACGAAGTGCTTGGCTCATAAGGCGAGCTTGTAAGCCCATATGACTATCACCCATATCACCCTCAATTTCAGCTTGTGGAACAAGTGCAGCAACAGAGTCGACAACGATAATATCTACAGCATTGGATCGGACAAGTGTCTCGGCAATTTCTAGCGCCTGCTCACCGTTGTCTGGCTGACTTACGAGAAGATTCGCAGTATCAACGCCAAGCTTTTTTGCGTATGCAGGATCAAGCGCATGCTCGGCATCGATAAATGCAGCAGTGCCACCACGCCTTTGAACTTCAGCGATCGCATGTAGCGTCAGTGTTGTTTTACCACTTGATTCTGGTCCGTAGATCTCAATAATGCGTCCTTTTGGATAGCCGCCACCAAGTGCAATATCAAGTGACAGAGCGCCTGAAGGGATTAGCTCTACATCAACCTTATGCGATTCACCTAGCTTCATGATTGAACCGTCACCAAACTGTTTGGTAATCTGATCCATTGCAAGGCCTAAGGCTTTTTGCTTACCGTCTTCTTTAGTATTTGATTCAGTAGTATCAGTCTTTTTCGTCTTATCAGCCATATGTTTTCCTCTCTTATTAGCTATCTCTATTATACCCTCTTTGGTACAATGAATACATGCAAAAACAACATGGCTTTACCGCTCTCGAACTTATTGTCGCAATCATCGTACTTATCACAATCGGTACTGTTTTCTGGATGCAGAAGGACGCGCTTAACTCTGAGCATCGTGATACTCAGAGAAAAACCGCTATCAATACTATGGCAGCAAACCTCGAGGAGCTTATATATCCCGCGATGAATGGATATCCTCAAACACTCGATTTGAGCCAATTCAAAGCAATGGACCCTGATATGCTCAAGGATCCGAGCGGTATAAAAATCGGCGAGCAGGACTCAACCTACCGCTATACCCCGACTGACTGTTCTGGAAGTGTTTGTAAACACTTTACACTGCGCGCTGATCTTGAGCGTGAAGCTGATTACGAAAAGAAAAGTGCTCGTTAAGTTTCGTCCGTATCTATAGGACGATAATTCTTGAATGCTTCAACAGCGTTATTGAGTAATCGTAATTGTTCTTGCGGATTAGCAACGAAATTAAACCGATAGGTCGTCTCGTCACCTTCTGTCGAAAGCCTTAGTGCCCCATAGTTAAATATTGTCTGCAAGATGCCGCGTTGCCTATAGCTTGCATCTTCAATATTGCCAAGACTGATTGTTTGAGATTTCTTCGCAAAAAGACTTGTTTGAATATGCTGCATAACACTTTCGTTAGTAAGATAAAATCTATTTGCTTCATAGATAGTAGTCGCAATTACTGCGCCAAGAACGACAAGAACAGCAATCATAACAAGCACGATAAAACCGCTTAGTAGCGAATCTGGCGATAAATTCACACGGAAGACACTACCGGGTCCGAATAAAAACAAAGGAAATGCAAAAACAACAGCTAGGGCAAATACAGCAACTCCCCAAATAGATAGTAGTCCTATCGGATGACGCTTAACGGCGCTAATAACAAACTCACCTTCACTCAAATTCAATTCAGGATATTGTCGTAGCGAAATATCATGTTTTTCTTTCACTTCCGGCGATATATCTTGCTTATGCGGATCAATAGCACGAGTAATATAAACGACCTGAGGATTTTGGTCCGATGAAACAGTACTACTAGCCGCAGCCTGCGAAACCTGCGGAGCAGCATAGAGCGGTCGTCCATACTCATCATACGCAATAGGTTTATTTGGATTAGGCGAAACCTCTGGATCTTGTGGACTCATACCCATATTATACCAGCAATGTTCACCAGATTATGACAGCTTTTTACCAAGATGACGGGCCGCTTTTGCAGTCACACGGCGTCCACGCGGTGTCCGTTCAATAAAACCAATTTGCAATAAGTATGGTTCGTAAAAATCTTCAATCGTCGTTGCTTCATCCCCTGTTAGCGCGGCAATCGTCGTAAGTCCGACCGGTCGATCAGCATACGCTTCAATCATACTATTTAAAAGATTTCTGTCAGCTGGATCAAGTCCGAGTTCGTCAATCTCCATCATCTCGAGCGCTTTCTTAGTAATACTAGTGTCAATAATTCCATCACCATTAACGTCAGCGTAGTCCCGTACCCGTTTTAGAAGACGGTTTGCAATGCGCGGCGTCAGACGTGCGCGCGTCGACAATGAGTCAGCCGAATCATCGGTAATTTCTGTATTTAGTATTCCCGCTGCCCGACGAATAATCTTACCTATCTCCTCCGGTGTATAAAATTCCAGCCGATAGATATGCCCGAAACGATCACGAAGCGGTGCTGCAAGGCTACCTGTTCTTGTCGTGGCGCCGATAACCGTAAACTTCGGCAGATCAAGTCGAACACTCCGAGCCGCTGGACCTTTGCCTATGACGATATCCAGCTTGAAATCTTCCATTGCTGCGTAGAGAACTTCCTCGACCGTCCGACTTAACCGGTGAATTTCATCAATAAACAATATGTCGCCGTCCTGAAGATTTGTAAGAATACTCGCAAGATCACCGGCCCGTTCAATCGCTGGCCCAGCTGTTATACGAAGTCCTGCACTCATCTCATTAGCAATCACTGTTGCCATGGTTGTCTTGCCGAGCCCCGGAGGGCCATAGAGCAATACATGATCAATCGGCTCACCTCGTTTTTTCGCCGCTGCAATCGCAAGCTTCAGATTCTTCTTGAGCCGTTCTTGTCCGACATAATCAGAAAAATTTTGAGGCCGAAGAGTAATTTCGATAATCTTTTCTTCATTATCATCCTCACCTATTTTCGTATCAACAATTCGTTCAACGGCCATTAACAGCTCGCTCTCTCGAGAGTAGAATTGTTTCAATAAAATGTTTTAGTGTTCCAGTTATCTGAGAATCAGCAAGATAATACATATCTATGAGTTCTTCTTCCGTCATCCATATGGTTTCATCCACTTCGCTTCTATCAGGCTCCACTACTAGACTACTGGCATCTCCTTCTGCGAAAAATATTTTGAAGTGGCGATTAAATTTTCGTTGAGCACCTGCTGAAAACGCCTCCCTACTTGTGTGGTAATAACTACATTCAGCAAGCAATAGCCCTTTTATGCCCATCTCCTCTATAAGCTCTCTTTCGGCAGCTTGGATATATGTCTCGCCCTCATCAACATGGCCAGTTGATGTAAGGTTCCACTTACCCCCACTGTAATATGGATTCGGTGCAATTTTTTGTAGCAAATAAAGTTTTCGCCTAGGATCGCAAACCATTACACCTGTTACGCGATGCCAGAGACCTTGAAACTGTGCCTCATCCATAGATGCACCACGTAGTGGATTATCCAGCTCATCAGTAATCTGAATTGGAGGATGCATAGTGCTCATACTCTTCCCCCCTTTAAAGCCTGAGTGACTCGCTGGGCGGTCGTTAGTTTCGCATCCACACCCTCAAGCGCCTTAGTTGCATCAGCTAGTGTATACCCGAGCGCCATCAGTGCTTCAAGTGCCTCGTCGGCTGTATTGAGCTCAGTTTGAATCGGCGTGTCGTACTTTGTTGGGAGGCCAACTTTATCTTGAAGATCAACAATCACACGCTCAGCTGTCTTTTTGCCTACACCACTCGCCTGGGTTATGTAGGCACTATCACCATTGGCGATCGCATTGCGTACCTGCTCAGCGGTACCAAGACTCAAGATCGCGAGTGCGGCTTTTGGACCAACACCTTGAACTGTAATTAGCATCTCAAACAACTTTTTCGCAGCCAGCGTCGAAAAGCCAAATAGCTCCTGTGACTGTTCGCGAATATGATGATAGGTATAAAATTTCACTTCTGTATCAAGATGAGTCGATTCGAAGTCACTTAATGCAACTGCTATTTCATACCCAACGCCAGCAACATCAACGATAATGCTTCCGTTGAACTTTTCTGCAACCTTCCCGACAACATGTGCGATCATAGATTTAATTATACCCTGCTCATTAGGGAATGCGTAATTGCAGCCGCAAGCGCGTCTGCAGCATCGTCAGGCTTTGGTATGACTTTCAAGCCTAATTGTAGTCGCACCATTTCCTGAACTTGTTTTTTATCGGCCTTACCATAGCCTGTTAGCGTTTGTTTGATCTGCAGGGGCGTGTACTCAGCGATTGGCAACTTGCCTTTTTTGCCCGCCAACATCGCGACACCACGCGCATGTGATACGCTCATTGCCGTCGTCACATTGCGCGCAAAAAACAATTTCTCAATCGACATAACCGCCGGTTTTGTCTCAGCAATAATTTCCGTTAAGCTGTCGTAAATTTCTTCCAGGCGTTCATCAAGAGGGGTATGCGGTGGTGTCTTGACGACACCAGCATCAACCAATGTCATTTTATTACCCTCAACATCAATAACACCAAAACCTAAAATTCCCGTACCTGGATCGATTCCGATTATTCTCATAGTCTTAGTATACCTACTTTACTCGCCCACGCGAGGCAATCTTACGCACTACACCCAGGAGCTCACTACGCCATTCATAAATACCGTAGCCGATCGCACCGAGACCAACCACTGAGCCAATCCCCCACCCAAGCCATGTTAAATTCGGGTCACTTGCTCCAGTTGTCGTGTTGTCATTCGTCCCATTTCCACTCGTACTCACGCCGAGGACTTTTCGACATCGATTAGTAGCAGGGTTACGCTCGTAGCCTTCATCGCACGGTAATAGTTCTGCTACTGCACTGGCGATACTTCGACAGCGATTCGTAAGGGGGTTGCGCTCCTGACCCTCGCCGCAGGCAACCAGTGAAGCAGTGGTGGCAACAATTTTTCGGCAACGATTCGTCTCAGGGTTACGAATTTCACCTTCAGCGCAGGCTGCGAGCGCGTTAATCGTCTCTTCGATAGTTCGGCAACGATTTGTGTCGGGATTGAGGTACTTGCCAGTCGGACATACTGTTATTTCCTCGACCGGGGGAGTGATACGATTTGCTGCGTTCGGCATAGGAGTTGTTGTCCATGACCATGTATCGCTGTGATCTCGCGCCCACGCATACCCTTGCTCACTTGTTCCCGCAGATTCATACCGCGTCATCGTCTTGTCGTACAGCTTCTCACCGTACATATCTTCAATCCAGATATATCCTCCAGAATTAGTCAGACTGATTTTCTCTCCATCGTCGTTGAGATATACAGTTATATAGCCGTTGTCATCGGGCTGATAGGCGCCAAGCCAGAAGCTATTCGAGCTTGTTCTAGATGACGAGCTACTATCTGTTCTTAGGACATAATTTTCAATATTTTGTACATTTTTGTCTACGTGTACTTTTATGTAGTCTCCACAGAGAATAGACGTGTCTGTCGGTGTACAGTCGCTCGCATAGGGATAAATTTCATCAATTTGAAAGTCTGCAGTTTCAGGCGGTGTATATAGCCCATCATCATAGAGCTTCAGAGGCGCACTCAAGGAGCCATTCATCGTACTCGTATAGCCTTCACCGGTTGTACTGAATGATCTTTGCCAGTTTGTGAAAGTCGTTTTAAGTTCATACTCGCTGCTTCGATAGATCTCTGGACTTATCTTTGAGCTAAGAATTAATTTCGATTTTGCTATCGGCAATATACTATCCTGCGATGTATATGTTGCGTTTTGTACTACGTTATGAAATGAGATAATCACATGCTTATGAGGTTCAAGTTTTCCGTTAAACAAGGTATCAATTGAGATAACTGCGGTGTCGTATGCTAATTGCCAATCGTTTACATTAAGTAATTGATCTCCGTCGTTATATAGCTGGACATAGGAAAATCCGTTCGTATCCCACCCATAGGCAGAAATTTGCAATGGAATTTCTTGAAGGAATTGTGTAGGAATCGTATCGATGGCCTGTGCCCCGTACGAAAACATGCCTGACAGAAACAGACTTGCGCCCACCGCAAGGATATGCCACTTACCTCGCTTCATCTATTTTTAGCATACGATGAAAAGCTAAGCTATGTAAAGAATTATTCTATTGTAATATCGTCAGCAATATCAGCATTTGTATGAACGTCAACAACATCGTCAACATCATCAATTGCATCTAGGAGATTCATAACTTTTCGAGCAGTTTCAGGATTATCTATACGAACCTCAGCGGCTGGTACATAGGTCAGGCCCGCTTCTGTAATCTTGAGGCCTGCCTCCTTAAGTGCCTTAAGGACATTGTGTAGTTCACGCTGGTCGGTGTAAACGAGCATTTCACCATCCTCTTCACGCGCATCCTCGGCGCCGGCATCAAGAGCTGTTAGTAGTGCATCGTCTCCAGTTTCATTAAGAATAATTTGACCCTTGCGCGTAAACTGAAACGCCACACTGCCCGCATCGGCCATTGTGCCGCCGTGTTTCGTAACTGCCGTACGAACTTCTGGATACGTACGGTTTTTATTGTCAGTTGCTGTCTCAATAAGCAGTGCGATACCGCCTGGACCATACGCTTCGTAGGTAATCTCTTCGAGTACTGCTTGGCTTTTGTCTGATACCCTGTCGATTGCACGCTGAATATTTGCAACCGGCATATTTGCCATACGAGCCTTCTCGACAGCCATTGCGAGAGTAGGGTTCATTGTCGGATCAGCGCCACCGCGCGCAGCGATCGCAATCATATTACCCAGCTTCGTGAAAACAGCACCACGCTTCGCGTCTTTAGCGCCTTTTTCGCGTTTGATCGTCGACCATTTGCTGTGTCCTGACATAAAAATCTCCCAATTAGTTTCTATCTGTTATTTACGCTTATTATAGCATTTATTCGATTATAGAGGAATCATCAAGTGACATACGTTTCTTTCGATAAATACCAAACCCCAGAAGCGCCAATAGGCCATACCATAGCCATGCGATCCAAGGCTGTATCGTAAGTTCAATTCGAGAAAAGCTAATGTCGGCAAACCACTTAACAATCGATACGACATACGCAACAACAATTGATGATGGCGCGGCCAGCAGATCAAAATACGGAATACACATACCGACAATTCCAGCGATGAGAGTTGCCAACATAGCAAATGGTAGAATCGGCCCAACGAGCATATTTGTGATTAGCGCGAAAACAGGCACATACCCAAATACCACCATAACGATTGGTAATGTCATACATTCTGCTGACAATGTCTCAATCAGTAGCTGGACGAATGCACCGGGCTCTTTTTTCGTAAATAATAATTTAGTGAGAATCGGAGCAACCACTAGTACACCTGTAAAGGCAGCGAACGACAGCAACCACCCGATATCCGACCAGAGATACACTGGGTACATAAGTGCACTCGCTGCCGCCACATACACGATCAGTTGCACTGGATGGAAGCGGCGACCATAATACCAAGCTAACAAACTCAGTCCTGTTACCACGGCTGCCCGGTTCATACTTGGACTAAATCCCGAGAAAAAGACGAAGCCGGTTGCTAGTCCAAGAGATGTCACAAACGCAATATATTTTGAGATGCGCCGGAATATTCGTCGCGCAAAACGCACAAGAATTGTTAAGTTATAGCCACTCGCTACAACAATATGCGTAAGACCAACTGTCTGCAGTTGTTCATCAAATTTTGGCGGTAATGACGAGCGCTGACCGACAACAAACCCGACACCAAGACTCGCTTCTGGTTCAGGCACAACCCGCCTAACGCCTGCCGAAAAGTTTTCCCGTAAATCTTGTAGCGCATTCGACTGACGCTCCAAACTGATAAGTTTTGCACTACTTATTTTAGCCTGAAAACTTCCAAACCCATCCAGTAGTTCATCACTCGTAACTACACTATCTCCGCGTTTGAGCTCATTGGTTGTCGAGATAGTAGCAAAGATTTCACCTGGTAGCTTTGTATTATTAATCACGACACTTGAGAGCTGGAGCTGCCATAAACTAGCCGCCGTGCGTACTGGATCATTGTTCACGACAGCTCGCATGGTAACTTTTTGACCAATAAATTGATCGTAGGCGCTTGTCTCTGCGAGATAGGCACTCCCTCTTGCGCCGCCTACTAGGATTCCCGCGAGCACAAGCCCTGCACAGGCAATGTACGTGCGTTTATAGAGTGAAAAAATGATAGCAAGCAGCGCGATACTACCACAAAAAAGTACTGGGAAACCAATATATTGTGAGGCAAGTATGCCTGCGAGTACCCCGCCTGCAAACCAGCCGAGTAGAAATGAAAAATGATACCGTCGAAAACGCCAACCGTTCGTTACGATATGTTTTTCGTGTCTTCTATGCATGTCGATAGAAAATGTACTGCGACCGAGGTATAATTGCAAGTAGATGAAATCACTTCGAAGCTCGCTCGCACTCCCCATGCTCAACAAAGCTCGCACTAAGCTTCTAGCCCTACCTCAAAAAGACGCTTCTAGTTATTTCGAATCAATCACTGGTTCGCCAAAGTTACCTATACTCCCACTTGTTGCCGATGATACGGTTGCTAATATTCCTATCCGCGTCTATTCAAACAAGGCCCCGAAAGGGGTGATGATCTATGCTCATGGCGGAGGATTTATTCATGGTAGTCTCAATAGCCATGACCAGCTCGCCCGATTGCTTGCGAAGAAGACTGGACGATTTGTTATATCGGTTGGGTATAGCTTAGCACCCAAATATAAGCACCCGGTGCCAGTTAATGAGATGGTGACTATTATCGATTATTTGGCTGATATCGGAAAGAAATACGCCATCGACACTGCAGACCTTACACTTTGTGGCGACAGCGCCGGAGGATTTATCGCGCTTCATGCTGCACAGAAAAGTCCTATAAAAATTCATAGTCTTATTCTTCTGTATCCATGTATAAAACCGTATGCAACAACCGACTCAATGAAACTCTATAGCAAGAAGTATTTTTTACATGCAAAAGATATGCGAACATTTTGGAAACAATACCTCGGCAGCGCCGAAGTTCCGACCTATACCGAAAAATGGCTCGAGCCATTGCCTCCAACCCTTATCCTGACAGCAGAATACGATATCCTTCGCGATGAAGCGAAAGAGCTTCATAATAAACTACGTAATGCCGGTAAAACGAGTCAGTATAAGAAATTCAAAGGTATGTGGCATGGTTTCATGCAGACCCCTAGTCCCATCAGTGACCGCGCAAAAGCCTTCAAAGTCATTAAACATTTTATCGATTTGTACTAGGGATACTTGCCAAAACAGAGGTATTTTGCTAAAATTTGTCCGTTGTCCTGCGATTTCCCAGTTTGAGCTACGCCGAAGGCTATAGCGAAAACTGAAGAGGAGATGGCACGCAGAGTGAAGGTTTTCAAACTTGTTTGGAAACTGGAACTCGAAGTCGACATCGACGTGGGACCATAGCTCAGCTGGTTAGAGCACCTGCCTTTTAAGCAGGGTGTCGTGGGTTCAAGCCCCACTGGTCCCTCCAAGTAAAATACCGATCCTAGTGGTCGGTGTTTTACTTGGAAAGCCTCGTAGCCTGAATTCACGACACCCGGAGGGTGGAGTGGGTGAGAACTGCCGGTGGCAGTTCGGAAACGAATCTTCCGATGAAAGCCGTGCTTTCAATCGTGAAGTTCGGGGGTCGCGGAACGTGACTAAGCCCCACTGGTCCCTCCAAAGAAAAAGCCCCACTTCTTGTGGGGTCTTTTCTTTGGAGATTTTCTGTTTATCTTACTCTTTTTTCTTCTTATGAGACGGGTGGAGTGTATGCGTCAACCATACATCGACTACAGCAAGCGATATCGCTACTGCAAGAATCGAACTTTGATACTTAGCTATTTCATTAAAAAAACCGCGTAAAGAAAGTTCGATCGGCAAACTCGTCGTTAACGGGCCGAGTAGTAGTAGTGTTCCCATGAGGGCAAAGGCCAAGGACCCGAAAATCGCATGGGAGCGTTGACTATACTTTGGACCACTTATCAGCAAGACAAGTGCAGGCAGAAGCGTAAGCAGCATACTGGCTACGGCAAGTGATGTCAGTGGGGCAACTGGTATATCATTCTGATCCAGAAGCAACGACACGCTGCGCGTAAGCTGTGTTGCGAGCAATGCACCCGCAGCGAGACCGAGCCCAAGAATGCCAAATCGACGCTTGGTTAAAAATGCCAACGCAAACAACGCAAGCAAAATAACAATAATTATCATAAGCGCCATGTACTTATCATAGGACAAACCGACGGTTTTTCCTATCGCGCGGTGCGACGGAGTGAATCCGCTCGCTCCGGCTTGGCTTTTCCCTTAGTAACACTTGAGCACTAAACCCTGTCTAATCTATGCACCGATCTTATCTTTTTTCTGGCTGCGTTTCGCGTTAATTTCGATATAGTCGATAATTGCCGTCGCAACGTCGCGACCAGTTACTTTTTCAATCCCAAAACCTGGACTTGAATTCACTTCCAGTACAAGTGGACCACGATCAGAACGCATCAAGTCGACACCGCAGAGACTAAGTCCCATTGATTTAGCCGCCTTCAGGGCAGTCTTGCGTTCTTCGTCGGTTAATTTAATTTTTTCACCTTCGCCGCCCTGGTGCAGATTTGAACGAAAATCATCATCAAGACTTTGTCGTTTCATACTGGCAATAACCTTGCCGCCGACAATAAAGACACGAATGTCCATACCAGCCGATTCTTTCACGAATTCCTGCAACAGGATGTTTGTCCCGTCGCTGTCCATAACATGGAAGGCTTGTAGTACTGACTTGGCTGCTTTACGACTTTCTGCAAGAACAACGCCATTGCCATGTGTTCCACGCGCAAGCTTGATGATAATTGGTGCACCACCGAGGTGTCCGATCAGGTCATCACTGTCAACGCCACCACGCGACACAACTGTTTTTGGAATCCCAACACCAGCACGAGCAAGCAGCTGCATACTACGAAGCTTATCGCGTGAACGAACGATAGCAAGCGAGCTCGTAATCGTATATACGCCCTGCATCTCAAATTGTCGCACGATCATTGAGCCGTACTTCGTCATACTACTGGCGATACGTGGAATAATCGCGTCATAACCAACGAGTGGCTGACCATCATACCACACCATTGGCTGTGATTTTTCAATGCTCGCATAGCAATCGCGGTACTTAATAATATCTACTTCATGCCCACGCTCCAGAGCAACTTGCTTTAGGCGTTTGGTGGAATAATTTCCTGGACCATTCGATAAAATAGCAATTTTCATAGGCCTGCCTCCGCTTCGTGGTCGTCTTCGACCGTTAGTGTTACATCAACAAGGATGTTATTTTCAAGTAAAAATTTCCGGCCAAGCAACATTTCGCGGCGCATAAGCTCACGGTCACTTAGCCCTACTACGGTATCATATTTTTTACCACGTAGAATAATTTGCATAGGAACTATGTAGCGCCTAATGACATCGCCGTGGGCGCTTCGCACTAGACGTGTATCGAAATCGCGAGTTGACGTCCTGAGCGACTGAATACCCATAGGTGTAAAATTTAAAACCCCGTCCTTCTCCTCGATATCAGTACAGTGTAGTGTTCCTGACCATGCTCCAGTATCGACTTTCGCAATCACCGAATCAATCCCAAGCGCCGGGATAGCTACTGATTCAATGCTGCCGAGTGTAGTTCTTATGCTCATAGTATTCCTCTCTTAATTTTACTGTATTCGAACTGGATATCCATGTTTTGCTGACATTTCTCGTTGACGGCGATTAGTGGGGTCAATCTTTGTCGCTAGTAAATTTCTAAAACTTTCAGCGTCGTTATTCCTAGCTATTGCCGTCAACACGCTGATAGCAGATGGTTTACCTCCAGTGTATGCAAGATCTTTATGGAAGCCGATTCGTCCAACACTCGCTGGCATCTGCCTGGGGATTGATCGTTTGTAGCGAACCTGAATAGCTGCCACAGTTTTACGAGCCGTCCTCATCTTTTTGTCATCAATGTCTTCTCCGGGCTTCAGACTCAATAAAGCTTCGTAACGCGACATGATTTCGCTCACTTCTACCTCGCTAAACTGGCACAGGCTACTAAGTGAAATCATCATATAATTACGATATCGCTCAGGATTCCACTGAGTCTTAGTTCTGTCGTCCATCTCGCCATTCACAATTCCTTCGATCAACGATAGCACCGCCTCTTCGAATGTCAGATAATCAGGTCTCTCGCCGATCGCCGTATCCGCCTCAGAAAAAACGCCCATACCCAATACTGGTACATTCGTGGAGAGACCCTTAACTGCCTTGCCGCCATGACCGATTAACTCGTGGAATACTTTGCCGAATGCTTTTTCGGGTCCATTAATAATCGTTTGACGTGGTGACATACCAACATCGACCGACACGGTCGGTGTATTCCAGGCAAGAACGGAACTGTTTTTGATTTCTCGAATCTCCATAGATGAACTAAATCCATACATGAGATATTTTGACTCTTGCATGAGTCCCGCTAAATGTACGTTAGTATATCTAGGTTTTACCCCAAGAAGAGCTGTTTTCGCCAATACGGCATTATTCCAGTATCTTTTACATAAAGAGTAGATCTCAGGAAACATTGCGAAAGCTTGCTGCTTCACCCATTCAACCGTGTTGGTATCTACAATAGGTAGTCGTCGCTCACTCCTTGGCAAGCAGTGCATTTCTCTGCCTCTCGCCGTAAATCCATTTTGTAATTCCTCGTATATAGCTTGCGCCTTCGGTCCAAGCTCTTTAGAATCGAGCTCACTCCAAATCTCACCACAAATTTGCTCAAATATTTCTGGATTTGGAGCCCCATATAGCGCTTCATTTTGTGAACGATACACCTCAGACAGTGCGGACTTATCTTCATCTGTCTGGGCTTCATTGAGACGCTGAACGGTACGCAAAAATTGAACCTCTTTATAGCGAAAGAGTGCTGTTTCATATGTTATTTTCGCAGTCTCATCATCGGTTTCGGTATTAAATGGGTTGCGCATACGAAGCATGACATCCTCGAGCGACTTTTCCATTTCGTCGAGTGAGGGCATATCAGGACGATCAAACAGCTTGGTATACTCAAGATCTATCGTGTCGGTGATACCATCAACAAAGGCGTCTATTGCTCGACTTCGGGCAGCCTTATCAGACTCAAAATATTCATAGGTTTGCACGGCCATAGCCGGAGTTCGGCGTGGATCCAGTGCTTCTCGCAAAGATTTTTGCCTATCAAAAGCGTCCTCCCCTACGTAGAAGGCTTCAAAATCATTCCTAGGTTGACTGATTGTTGCCATAACATAGCTATTATAGCACAAACGTTATAAAAAATCAATGGTTATCTCTCTGTTTAGTGATTAAACAAAGTGCTTTTGCTTGCGTCGAATTCCTCGAGAAGTTCGCGCTGCTTTTTGCTAAGTTTCGTCGGTATATCAACGATAATACTCACGATATGCGCACCTCGAGAGTCATTTTTCAGATGTGGAACACCATGACCAGATAATTTGAAGTCTGTACCGCTCTGAGTACCAGCTGGAATCTTCATACGTATCTCGCCATCTACTGTTTCAACATCGATCTCGGTTCCGAGCGCAGCATCAATCATCGATATGTGCTCTTCGCTCAAAATAATGGTACCTTCTCGGGTAAACTTCTTGTGCGGCTTTACGCGAATATGAACATAGAGGTCTCCCTTTGTGCCATCAGCAATAGCCTCGCCGCGTTCACGGAGGCGGATTGTCGCCCCATCGTCAACACCAGCAGGTACCTTGAGTGTTATTTCTTGTTTTTTCCGTTCCGTACCCTTGCCTCGGCAGACAGAACAGACTTTTTCTGGCACTTTTCCGCGTCCACGGCATGTCTCGCATGTTACTGCTTGCTGCATTGGACCAAAGATCGTATTCATCACACGCATTTGCTGACCAGCACCTTTGCAGGTATCGCAAGTTTTCATATTATAGCCCGGCTCAACGGTACTACCTTTACAATGTGAGCACTCGTCATCAAGCGTCAGATCGATCGTTTTCTCAACACCAAATACTGCCTCTTCAAACACAAGGCTAATTTGAGTCTCAACATCCCTACCGCGGCGCGGACCTTGATTGTTCCCTCGTCCTCCGCCAAAAAATGACCCGAAAAGATCACCGAGTCCGCCATCACCAAAGTCAAAATTGAAACTTTGCGAGCCATTGCCTTGGAATCCTTCAAAAGGATTTGCACCTCCATAGCCACCACCCGAACCACCGACGCCGGCGTGACCGAATTGATCGTAGCGCTGACGTTTTTGTTTGTCTTTGAGAACTTCATATGCCTCATTAATCTCTTTGAATTTCGCCTCATCACCACCTTCTTTATCGGGATGATGTTGCACGGCAGCCTTACGAAAGGCTTTTTTTATCTCATCGTCACTGGCATTTTTACCAACGCCAAGGACTTCGTAATAATCTCGTTTAGTCATCGCTTCTATTATAATCTGCTAGCACTCGAAGTACAAGAGTGCTAAAGTATCGGTTCACGACTGTATCGCTGAACAAAAATTGCCTGTATATCAGCATCTTCACACGGATAACGAACTGGACGAATACCGCGATTAACTTGCGACTGATACGCTGCGTCACATTCCGCTTTTATTGCATCATACACCATCTGATCTTCACCCTGTTTTTTGTCATTTTTATTCGTATTTGACCATGTATTCAATTGTGTATATATAATTCCTATAGTGATCGCTATGAGTAATAACACGATCAACCGTGTCTTGGGCAAGCTTCGCTTCTTCTTCACCATAGTAATTTTAGTGTACCATAAGCAAGTTGAGTGATTCCCTTGAATCATGTTTCAAAAGAGAGGAAAATAAATATCGATGAGTAAATCCCTCAAACAAATTCTGCTAGAACACCCGTCTAGGCCAGTACACGCCGGACCAACAAAGGCAGCTGTCGATATCTTGTATCATCGATATTTTAAACGATCGAAAGAGCTCAAAGGCAATGCGGAAGAGATCTGTCGACAAATTGTTGAAAAATGCTGGAATGGAACTTTCTATAGTACGAGTCTCGGACACTTCTCGTATTTCTGGGTACGTGATTTTGGCGCAGTCTCAAAGTCACTCGTCAAGCTTGGCTATGAAGAGAACGTTCGCAAAACGATGCAGTGGGCGTTGAGACATTATATCGAACATGATACTGTCACTCTCTGTATCATGCCAAATGGACAGATTTTCGATGCACCCGAAGAATCAATCGATGCCCTTCCCTGGCTCCTCCATAGCCTCACAGTCTGCGATTACACGTTATCTCCTCAGGAAAAATTATTTTTAAACAAAGAATTGAAATATTTTATCGACACCTTTCTCGATCCAGACACGGGGATGCTATATCCTCGTACGTTTGCGGAATTACGAGATGGTGCACTGTATGACCGAAGTGCCTATGCCGTCACATTGGTCGAAAGACTGGTATGGTGCACTGAAGAATTGGGCCTAGGGCCATTTCCTTATACACCAGAAAAGTATCAGATTGAATTACTGCAGAATTACTGGAATGGTGAGTATTATAGTGCTGATATCTCCAATAAGGCATTCAGTGCTGAATGCGCTCTCATGCCATTCGTTCTTCATGCCGACAATGATGCGCGTCGCCTGTCAAAAACACTTGACTACATCGCTGCCCGGCGTATCCTCACGAAACCGTACCCGATTCGCTACACCCATACGCCAAAAGCCTTCCGCTACCGGTGGTGGGCAAAGACGATTATGCGCAACTACGCCGGCACTACGATCTGGACCTGGCATGGCACGTATTACCTGCGGCTATTGGCTCGCAACTCACGACCAGAACTGGCCGACGCTCAAAAGGATTTTAAAGCTATGATTGAGCGCTACAAAACATTCCCTGAACTTCTCAATCCAGACGGCAGTCTCTATAAGTCAATCGCGTACAAAAGTGACGATGGCATGCTCTGGGCAGCTATCTACCTCGCGATCAATCAATAAGTATCCAGCTACACCCTTGGCTGCGGAAAACGCGCAAGATACCCAAGTGCACGTGAGTATTTTTCGATATTTTTGATTCGTTTTAGTGACGGATTTGCAAGCCCCGTAAGATCAAGATTGTCGAACAAATCAGCTTTTTTAACAGCCCGGGCGCAGGCATTCACCGCTAGTCGCTGCACGTACAACTCGTAATCGATGCCCGCCTCCGGTTTTGTCAGAAGCTCAAGAGGAAAGATGATGTCGTCGTCAAAACCCTCGACGCGTAGGTCCTCGAATGTTAGTGCGCTGTCTTCGACGGTGTCATGTAGTACACCGACAATTTGCGCGCGTATCGAGTGACCCTGCGTCTCCACTGTATGCATGACGCGCAAAGGATGGTTAATATAAGGGCTGCCGTCAAAGCGTGTTTGTCCGCGGTGCGCCTCGTGCGCAATTGCGATAGCTCGCTCTAGTGTTGCTGCCATAGTATCTCCTCTCTGTTTGTGAGGGAGATAAAAAACCGGCCCTTCACAAACAAACATTACATTTGTTTATGAAGTAACCGCAATGGACGAGCCCGAAGGCCCCGCTGAACCTACTTCTATAATGAATTATAGTATCATTTATATATTTTGCAAGAAAAACCACCGCTAGGTAGCGGTGGTTTTTCAATTTCTATGAAGTACTACTTTTCGTCGACGACTTCGCCTTCGACTGGCTCGTCCTTCTTACTTTCGTCTTTACTCTTATCAGCAGACTCTTGGCTCTCCTTCGACGCTGCTTCGTACATCTTGGCACCAATTGGCATAATCGTATCATTGAGTGCCTTAATAGCAGCCTCTAATTCGTCCTTATCCTCAGACTCCTTGTGTTTCTCGGCTTCAGTAACTGCGTCTTCAATTACTTTTTTATCGTCATCAGAGATCTTGTCTTTGAATTCATCCGGCATTTTCTTTGCCTGATAGATAGCGTTTTCGAGCTGATTCTTCGCATCAACTGCTTCGCGCTTCTTCTTATCTTCATCAGCGTGAGCCTCAGCTTCTTTTTGAGCCTTTTCGATATCTTCTTTGCTCATGTTACCAGAGTTTTGAATCGTAATTGACTGTTCCTTGCCTGTGCCCTTATCTTTGGCGGTAACGTTGAGAATGCCGTTGGCATCAAGGTTGAAGGTCACTTCAATCTGCGGAACACCTCGTGGAGCAGGAGCAATACCGTCAAGTACGAATTTCCCAAGCGACTTATTGTCATTGGCAAATTCACGCTCACCCTGCAATACATGAATCTCAACCTGTGGTTGATTATCAGCAGCCGTCGAGAATGTTTCACTCTTGCTTGTAGGGATTGTTGTATTGCGCTCAATTAATTTAGTCGTCACATTGCCCATGGTTTCAATACCGAGGCTTAGTGGCGTCACATCAAGCAGGAGTACATCTTTGACATCACCCGCGAGTACGCCACCCTGGATAGCTGCGCCAATCGCAACAACTTCATCAGGGTTCACGCCTTGCATAGGTTCTTTACCGAAGATTTTCTTTACTTTCTCAATCACAGCAGGCATACGAGTCATACCACCGACAAGCACAACCTCATCGATTTCACTCGCTTTGAGTCCAGCATCCTTGAGAGCTTTTTCGCATGGTTCGACAGTCTTATCAACAAGGTCAGCCACAAGCTCTTCAAGCTTAGAGCGAGTAAGCGTGTACTCAAAGTGTTTTGGACCATCAGCGTCAGCCGTTAGGAATGGAAGATTAATTTCAACCTGTGGTGTACTTGAAAGCTCTTTTTTAGCTTTTTCGGCTTCGTCCTTAAGGCGTTGCATCGCGGCGTTATCGCCCTTCAGATCAATACCTTCGTTTTTCTTAAACTCCTCAAGGAAGAAATTAACGATTCGGTTATCAAAGTCTTCACCGCCAAGGTGAGTGTCACCGTTGGTACTCTTCACTTCAAAGACACCGTCACCAAGTTCAAGAATTGAAACGTCAAAAGTACCACCACCTAGGTCGAAAACGACAATCTTTTCATCCTTTTTCTTATCAAGTCCATAAGCAAGCGCGGCAGCGGTTGGCTCATTGATAATACGCTTCACTTCGAGTCCAGCAATCTTGCCGGCATCCTTTGTAGCCTGACGCTGTGAGTCGTCAAAATAAGCCGGTACAGTAATAATTGCTTCTGTGACCTTTTCGCCCAGAAATGCCTCAGCATCTGCTTTGAGCTTACTCAAAATCATTGCCGAAACTTCCTCTGGTGTGTAATCTTTGTCACCCATCGTGACCGCCACGCCATTAGCATGCTTAACAATTGCAAACGGCATAATATCGATATCTTTTTGGACTTCTTTGTCGCTAAACTTGCGACCAATAAGACGTTTGACGCTGTAAATTGTGTTCTTAGCGTTAGTAACACGCTGACGTTGAGCAATCTGCCCAACAATTCGCTCACCTTTTTTAGTGAGCGCTACAACACTTGGTGTTGTGCGGTTGCCCTCGGCATTGGCGATGACTTCCGGCTTGCCTGCAACCATATAAGCAACGGCGCTATTTGTAGTACCGAGATCAATTCCGATAATTTTACCCATTATATTCCTCCATTTTGCTATTAATGATAGTTAAATTCGATAAATTGCTTGGCACTCCTCGCAGGACAGTGCCAAATCATGTTTCCAGTATAGTAAGTTAGCACTCTCATGTCAAGAGTGCTAACAAAAATCGTACCTCTGTTTTTAGAAATTATTTACTAATTTTTGCCAGTTTTACATAATTCACGATCGACTGCACGAGGACGATACCACCAATAAGAACGGGACCCCAGGCGATAAAGTATGTCCCGCCGAGCTGATCAGCAAACATGAATGTAATATAGGTAACAACCGCTCCCGCTAGAGGTGCAATTGACGCAAATGCAACACCTTTTTTCGCTTTCTTCAGCTCTTCGTTTACGTTTTTATCTTGTAAGAAGAATGCCCAAACAAATCCTCCGGCCGAAACGGCTGCCGTCGCCAAGACGAGCCATAAGTAGCCGTTACCCTCACTTGCGGTCTTGTTGTCAACAGCTTTATTGAAATTAGCCGTCTGTTTATCGTACGCTTGTAATTTTTCATTGTAGGCTGCCTCGAATTCGGAAAGCTTTGCCTCGTCTTTCGTTTCAACAATAGTCGGCAGCGTATCCATAACTGACTTTAGATCTGTAGCAGCAGACTTTAGAGTTCCTGCTTCTTTCGTATACTCATCACTAATTGACGTATTAAATGATAGAGCGATGAGCTCACCAAGAACGGTACTAACGGCCGCCCCCTTTTCTCCAACACTTTCGAGTGTACTATCCTCTTTAGCGTATTCGGTATTAAAGGCTTCGGTTGCCGTAAATACCTTATCGATAGCATCGATATCTGCTTGATTTATATACCCACTCTCTGCGTGCACTAACGGTACAAAAAACAGAGTCGCCAGCGAACATGCGGCTACGATTCCTGATAAAAGTTTATTCATAATAAAACTATATCGTTTAAGAAAAAATAAAGCTACTGTCTTGTCACCTTAACCATCGCGTGTCGCAGAACGTCATTACCTAGCATATAACCGGACTGTAGTTCTTCTGCAATCACTTCATGCTCTCCATCGGATTCATCAAACTGAACAGCTTCGTGAAATTCAGGATTAAATAGTGTTCCTGGAGTAGCATCAATACGGTTCACCCCAAGATCATGCAGGGCTTTGTCTAATTTCTTTGTCAACCCCACGATTCCCTGTACCCATGAATTATCCTTTAAATCTTCTGGGGTATGCAACGTAGCGCGCTCAATCGTGTCAATAACCGGCAGTAGCTGCTCAATCGCACTTACCCGCCCACTAGCGCGCGACATTGATTTCTCGATCTCAGCGCGTTTCCGATAATTTTCAAAGTCAGCGCGCGTTCGCTGCAGATCAAGAGTAAGTTCTGTGATTTTCTGTTCATGACCCATCTGTTGACTATTTTTTGCCATATTACTTCTTCCGTTTTTTACTCGATATACTAAATTTATGACCAGTGATCCTCCCATAGACAAGCGCATCTCCAAAAGCATAAAGGATCCATAATATGGAAATAATACTAACAACAATAATTATCGCCCATGTAGGCCATCCATCCATATGGCTACCAAGCCACTGAGCACTATCCATCTATAATACCTCTTCGAGCATTGCTCCCGTATGGCGAACGAGACGCATCACTCGCGCGTAATCCTGACGAGTCGGCCCAAGTACCCCTATGTAGCTGCGATCACTGTAGGGAGATTCAAAACGGCTAATAATAAGGCTTGCTTGAGAACTTTTACCGATTGGATTCTCTGCGCCAATAAAAACATTAAGCGGTTCGTTCGGTGCTACTTCACGTAACCATGGCTCAAGATTATCGAGTAGCTTTGCAATCTGCTGAACATTGCCTGGATTTGTCAAAAACTCTGGTTGTGAAAATAGGTTGCCTATGCCGCTCATATAGAGCTGGTCACCAATCGTCGCAAGACCAAGATTACGGGTTACTTCAGCAAGACTATCGACAGCACTTCTAATTGCGCGGTCAGTCCGATCTCCTTGGGTTGCAACGCGGGCATCAATCGCTCGAGTGCTTCGATCAGGCAGCTGAGGTTGTTCTGTATCGCGAAGATCACCAAGTTGATTGACATAAAAACGGTACCCACGATCAGTCGGTACTCGCCCGGCACTTGTGTGCGGCTGAGTAATAAGACCCATCTCTTCGAGCTGCACCATCTCGCTCCGGATTGTTGCGCTTGAAACTCCAAACAATTTGGCAAGCGTCACACTTCCAACAGGAACAGCTATTTCAGCGTATTGCTCCACTATTGCTTCGAGTATCTTTACCTGTCGCTCGGTCATATTACTGCCCATTATAGTGCAGACTGGCACTCTGAGTCAATGAGTGCTAGATGCCGATACTGCCCTTGATTAGTCACGTTTCAGCATGACAGTAAATGCTTCTGATGGAATATCGACTTTTCCAAAACGTTTCATACGCTTTTTGCCCTTAGCTTGTTTCGCGAGGACTTTTTTCTTACGTGACACATCACCACCATATAATCCAGTCGTGACATCTTTACGATAAGCAGAGATATCTTCACGCGCGATAAAGCGCCCACCAATTGCGGCTTGAATTGCTACCTGGAAATTTTGTCGTGGAATCACCTCTTTAAGCTTTTTAACGACATCGCGCCCAACCCGCTCCGCTTCTGAGCGGTGGACCATGATACTAAGCGCATCAACAATTGCACTCGACACGTAGAAATCAACTTTCACGAGATCTTCATGTCGATACTCATCAAGCTCATAGTTAAAGCTTCCATAGCCGCTCGTGACACTCTTGAGTTGATCGTAGAAGTCGGTGAGAAGATTTGCAAGCGGGGCTTCAAAACTGACGAGCGCACGCTCATCGATATAACTGAGATTTTTTTGGATACCCCGTTTACTGACGATAAGTTGAATGACTTGGCCAACAAATGTCTGTGGTACGACAATCTCACCCTTTATCCATGGCTCACGAATCTCGGCTATTTTACTGATATCTGGCAAATCTGCCGCGCTTTTTATATCCAATTCATCACCATTATTTAAGGTGACTTGATAATCCGTTGAAGGGTTAGTAACCACAAGATCAAGATTGTATTCCCGCTCAAGACGCTCGCGGATAATATCCATATGAAGCAGTCCAAGAAAACCAATTCTCACGCCGAACCCAAGCACTGGCGAATTTTCCGGCTCAAACTGCAATGCAGAGTCGCTCATGCTAAGTTTTTCGACCGCATCTTTAAGGTCTTGATAAAACTCATTCGATACGGGAAAAAAGCCCGCGTACACGAATGGTTGAATATGCTTATACCCAGGTAACGGCGAAGTTGCTGAATGCACAGGAATCGTCACTGTATCGCCCACGCGAGCATCCCGGGTCGTTTTGAGATTTGTCACAATATAGCCGATCTCACCGGTTTCAAGTGTTTCTCGCGCATGCATGTGCGGCTCGAGGGCCCCCACTTCAAGCGCAATACCTTCGGCGTTTGTTGCCATCATCTTAAGGGCAACATTCTTGCTGATTATTCCATCAATAACGCGAACATAGAGAATAACTCCGCGGTAGTCGTCATAATAACTATCAAAGATAAGTGCGCGGGTTGGATTGTCCACTTCGCCGTGTGGAGGAGGTACAAGGTCGACAACCGTATTAAGAAGCTCTACGACACCCTCGCCAGTCTTTGCGCTGATCTTGAGAATGTCATCCTCATTACATCCGAGCAAGCTAATAATTTCTGCTGAGACGCGTGGCACATCGGCTGCGGGCAGGTCAATTTTATTAAGAACTGGGATAATAGTGAGATCTGCCGCAAGTGCAAGATACACATTGGCAAGCGTCTGAGCCTGAATGCCCTGCGAAGCATCAACAACCAAGATCGCTCCTTCACATGCTTGAAGGCTTCGGGACACCTCATACGAAAAATCAACATGACCGGGTGTATCGATAAGATTAAGATCATAGTCTCGATAACGCATTCGTACTGGTGCTAGCTTAATCGTAATCCCACGCTCTCGCTCCAGGTCCATACTATCCAGTAACTGGCTCTTCATGTCTCGTTTCTCAACCGTGCCAGTTACCTCCAGCATACGGTCAGCAAGAGTCGATTTGCCATGATCGATGTGCGCAATAATACAAAAATTTCGTATATGATCTTGTTTCATGGCATTAGCTCCACAGATTCCGGATCGGACTAAACACGATTTTCTTTAGACGTGAGATAATTGGTCTTACTTCTTTTAGTTTCATGCGATGTGATATATACAGATACGCACTCATACTAATACCAGCGATAAGCGCAAATTTTGGAAAGGTCGAAAGAAAACTCTGATCGCTTGCGCTAAGTTCGAATACCTTCACGCTAATATACGCCACAATCCCTGTGAGGATCGAAGCGACCAGCATTCTCGATATGGCCGACACAAACGCAACGTCAAATAGTTTGGGAATTCGCCGCGACATGATCGTAAAGAGAATAACTACCTCCACCAGCGCTACCGTCGACTGAGCCATCGCGAGTCCCCATAATTGCATATTGAGCACGACACTAAAGAGGATTGCCAGCGTAATATTGAGCCCAATTGTAAATAGTGAGATATACAAAGGCGTCTTCGTGTCTTGTTGAGCGTAAAATGACCGCGATGCGATGTGATATATAGAACGAAATAATATTGCCGTTGCAAGTACACCTAAGGTATCTGCGACAACCGCCTCACCACCATTGAAGAGGAAGTTGACAAGGTATCCGCGAGCAAAGTAGGTAATAACCGCTGTTGGCATCGCAAGCCAGATAATCACTCGTAGAATTGTTTGCAACTCCTGGCGGAATAAATCCGGACGGCCCTGTGTTAAACGTTCAGTCATCTTTGGGAAGGCGGCTGTCGAGATAGCCACTCCGATAAGATTAATCGGTACCGAATGAAGTGTCAGTGCTTGATTGTACGCACGGATAGCCCCTTGACTGATACGGGATGCAAGATTCGTCTCGACGATACTATTTACATAATCAATACCTTGATCAAGAGAGCGTGCAGGCAATAGTCCGAGCACACTTCGAAAACCATGATTCTTCCAGTGAATCTTAAAATCATAATCAAAACCTAGTCCCACAAGACCGATAATACTGACCAGCAGCTGCATAACACTTCCTAGTACGACGCCGAGCGCCACGCCCATGATTCCTCCATCGAATACTTGCCAGCCGAAGATATTAATACCGTTCGTAAAGAAGACGAGACCGATAATAATCCCGATATTGTAAATCATTGGCGCAAGTGTATAGAAAGTGAAACGTCCAACTGCTTGCTGCATACTAGCGATGACGCTAGAGATCGCGAACAAGAATGGGTTAATTGCAATAACGCGCATCATACTTGCCGCAAGTCCTCGCCCCTCTTCATGAAGACCTGGCCCTACGACATATTGAACAAGTTGGTCGGCAAAAATAATAATGAGCAGGCTGGCAACGAGAGTTATAAGTGCCATAAAGTTTATCATGCTGGAACTAAGTTCCCAGGCAGATTTCTTGTTACCGGCTTGCATACGATCAGTAAAGACAGGAATAAAGGTGACGCTGAGTGCACCCGACACAAGCAAAAAGAATATGAAATCAGGTATTAAAAAGGCTGCCGTATATGCGTCGAGATAATCTGGCAGTGTCCCGTAATAATTGCTATTTAAAAGACGGTCACGGAGCAAGCCTAAAAGACTCGAGAATAAACTCGAGCTCGCCAGTAGTACAGCGGCCATTTTGACGTTGAGGCGAGAATTCGCCTTGGCCATGACATTGGAAACGCGTCCCATCAGGGATCATTATACCCTTTTGAGAGGGTCGTGAACAGATGATGATTAGTATAGTTTCGCAGCCGCAGGCTGTTTGGCGCCAGCAAGTACTTCTTCGACAATTTCCTCATCAATCGTCTCTTCTTTAAGGAGGCGTTCAGCAAGCTTATCGAGATACGAGCGATTGGCTTTTATGACTTCACGGGCACGAAGCGAAGCTTCATTCATAAGCGTAGCCACTTCCTTATCGATAATCGCCGCTGTTCCCTCGCTATATGGACGCTCGTGCGTCATACGATCAAACATCATACCACCGTTATCCTCATGAAATACCTGGTCACGTAGTTCGCTACCCATACCCTGCTCAATAACCATATCACGAGCAATCTCAGTTGCTTTTCTAAGGTCACTGCCAGCCCCAGTCGTTACCTTATCTGAACCGTAAACGACCTCTTCGGCAATACGTCCGCCAAGAGCCCGTGCTAGGACATCTTTAAACTCAACGATACTGGTATAACTCTTGTCTTCAGGAGGTAAGAACCATGTCACCCCACCAGTACCACCACGAGGAATAATCGTCACCTTGTGTACTGGATCACTATCGGGAAGTACATATCCAACGAGAGCATGACCCGCCTCGTGGTAGGCCGTAAGCTCTTTTTCTTTATCATTCATTACTCTGGTTTTACGCTCTGGACCGATCGCAACTTTTTCAAATGCGGCCGTGACATCAGCATTTGTAATTTTTTTACGGTCATCACGAGCGGCAATGATTGCTGATTCATTTGCGATATTCGCAAGATCCGCACCACTCGAGCCCGCCGTCTTGGCAGCAAGCTTATCAAGATTCACGTCATCTGCTGTTGGCTTGTCTTTAAAGTGAACCTCAAGGATTGCTTCACGATCGCGTCGTTCTGGTAAATTAATATTCACGCGTCGATCAAATCGTCCAGGACGAAGCAATGCTGGATCAAGGACATCCGCACGGTTAGTAGCAGCCAGTACGATAACGTTGGTGCCTGTCTCAAATCCGTCCATCTCGACTAATATCTGGTTAAGTGTCTGTTCTCGCTCATCATGCCCACCGCCCATGCCGGAGCCGCGACGACGTCCTACTGCGTCAATTTCGTCGATGAAGATGATGCATGGTGCATTTTTCTTGGCCTTCTCAAAGAGGTCCCTCACGCGAGATGCACCGACACCGACAAACATTTCTACAAATTCAGAACCGGAAATACTGAAAAACGGTACTTCAGCTTCACCCGCAACAGCACGTGCCAACATTGTTTTACCAGTACCTGGAGGGCCTATCAGAAGGACGCCCTTTGGAATCTTTGCACCAACATCTTCAAACTTTTTCGGATGTTTGAGGAAATCGACGACTTCGACAAGATCCTGCTTTGCTTCATCATTCCCGGCAACATCAGAAAAGGTAACTTTACTTTTTTCGTTGCCATATAGACGAGCCTTACTCTTGCCGAAGCCCATTGCCTGATTATTCTGCCCCTGAGCCTGACGCATCATAAATATAATAATTCCCGCAAACAACAACACCGATACTAAGATTGGCGCAAAACTCATGAGCATGTTACTTGTCTGGTCCTCGGGAACAACCGTCACCTCTACTTTTGCGTCCTTATTAAGTCCCTGTTCATAGATACTACTGCTTCCTTCTTTGTAGGATTTTTCAGTCGGCTTCTTCGCATTAGCCGCATCTTTCGGTGTAATAAAGAGATCATTACCCTGAACTTCGATTTTTGATATGTCACCAGCATTTGCGCGACGGATAACATCCGAAAACGCAACATCTTTTAGATTTTGCTGCGGGAATGCCCAAAAGATAAATAAAAAGCTAATCGCAGCAACAAACAGTATGAATGCACCAGTTCGCATTGTTTGCGACGTAGGTTTTTTAGGAGCATTATTCGGAGCTTTCAATGGCATAGACTTTCCTTTTTTACATAATTCATTGGGTTACAAAAAGACAAAACACGTATTAATATACCCTTTCTAGCTTAACAGCCCGGGGCCTATCAGACAATGAGATGCTTTTTTGTTGCCCTGGCTGTCACGTTATAACCAGCGGTATGCTCGCTGCCAGCCCTAGCGGTTTTCGCAAACCATAGAAGCCGGCGAAGCTGATCAGGCTCAAGTTTTCCGTGCGTTGCGTGCCGCAATACTTCAAATGCTGTTTCGTCCGGCATCATCGTTAGCTGGTACCGATTAATACCTTCAGGGAGTACAACTTTTTCTACGATTTTTTCAAGCTCATTTTCTAATTCGCTCCGTACCTCATGCTGCTTCTTGATAATATCTATAAATATACTTTTTTGATCACGTGATAATCTAGGCATAATTCCCTGGCGAATTCGATTACGAAGGTATCTCATATCATCGTTAGTCGTATCTTCACGCCACGTAATACCGTTTTCGATCGCATAACGTACAAGCTCAACCTTAGGAACATTCAGGAGTGGCCTGAGGCGAGCGTCTGTATTTCTCAGGCTCGCGATCCCCCGCCATCCTGTTCCACGAATGAGATTGAGAATCGCCGTTTCGAGTAGGTCATCCTGATGATGAGCAGTAACAATGCCCTCCGCGCCATGCCGCTGCTTAATCCCGTCCAGCCAACGATAGCGGTAATCACGTGCCTTCTCCTCACTGCATTCTTTGCCAAGTTGAAAACACGTAGACTCATGAACGAGTCCGTACGTGTCGGCCGTATCACGCACAAGACGTGCGTCAACATGACTGTCCTCCCGAATACCATGGTCAACGTGAGCCACAACGAGTTCATGATCGGCGTGTTTTTTAAGAATATCGAGGAGTACCATCGAATCAAGCCCGCCGGACACAGCAACCACAAGTTTTTTCATCATCTTCTAGTATGCAACCTCATCTATTAATACACAACCATTACAACTAATTGTTGTACCAACCTTACTGACTAATGGTCGAATAATGTGCAATTGTTAGACAATTTTTTCCCAGTAAAAAAGGCTATCTTCCGATAACCATCTTTACTTGGTAGCACCGACAGGGAACGATCCTGTGACCTCAGGCTTATGAGTCCTGCGCTCTAACCAACTGAGCTACGGTGCCTTAGCTGATATACCCTAGGGTAATCATAGAAATTGCACAGATGATTGTAGCAGATAACAGATGAGATTTCTAGACTTCTTCAAGCTCAACTTCTTCAAGCTCAACAAGACGACGAAGAGCACGACCGCCAAGAAAGTTTGTGATACGTGACTGGTCGGGTGTCGTCCATGTGTCTAATGTTTTGCTAGTGATCTGTTCTTCAAATTCCGTAGATGACATAGTAGTTATATTTACCTTTTTGTTTTTATTGATGTATGTGATTATCATAGCAAAAAACTTATGTTTTGTCAATACATATAGCCATAAATTATTGATTTTGTATATAGATCCATAGTTACACAAGAAGAACTGCTTGCGTATCTCTTGACGCGTGCGGTATAATCCTTATGTATAACGAAAGAAAACTAACATGCAAAATATCTTCGGCCCTGAATCTCAGCCATATTTGCTGCTTGTCATAGGCGCAGTATTCGTGCATATGTGTTATCAAGTAAGTGTCAGTGTGTTAACCCTACTTAGCTCGCACACTATTGGGCGAGGACATACCTTTGGTCGACTATTTTGGCTCGGACTTTTCTATACGTTCGGAGTTATCATAGCAAGTACAACCATCCTACTGATCATAACGGCGTTACTGAGCTGGCTCTGGGAGCCGACTCGCCATACGCTCTCGCTTATCGTTATGGCTCTGTTACCAGTTGTCGGACTTATGACAATGCTGTATTACTACCGTGAAGGCAAAGGTACGAAGTTATGGCTTCCCCGTCCGTTCGTAAGCTACCTTACTGAGCGTGCGAAGAAAACACGCTCCGGTGTTGAGGCGCTCATGCTTGGTATCGCGACAGTTATCGGCGAAATACCTTTTGTGATTGCTCCTCTAGCAATTATCGCCTTGCTTATTCAACCGCTCAGCACACATGCATGGCTGGCAGGCAGCATGCTCTACGGTATTGTCGTGAGCCTTCCGCTCGTCTTCATACTTTTTTACCTGACAAGCGGTCATAGTCTCGCGCGAATTCAGAAATGGCGTGAGGACAACAAAACATTCCTACAGCTCACGAGCGGTGCGGCGCTTATTCTCCTCACCGGCTACATGCTAACGCTTCAGTTAGGATGGGGAGTATGAATGACACGTTTGTTATAAAAAGGGCTACAAAAAACACGGAACTCTTTGATCCCTTAAAACTCCACGCAAGTATCGTTGCAGCCTGCCGTTCTGTTCGTGCGTTTGAAGGCGAAGCACATATAACAGCTGAACATGTATGTAAACATGTCATCGATTGGCTAATAAACAAAACTGAGGTGACTAGCGAAGATATCCGCCGCGTTGCCGCTAACCACCTAGCCGTCTATCACCCCGAAGCTGCATATCTCTATGAAAATGTAGGAATGATGGTCTAAAGGAAAAGGATATATATGGCAAAACAAAAATACGACTATGATCTCATCGTTATCGGAAGCGGAGCCGGAGGTAGTATCGCAGCAGATATTATTGCCGCTCAGAAAAAACGTGTCGCAATTATTGAACATGACACTCTGGGGGGTGAATGCCCTAACTGGGGATGCATTCCTACCAAAGCTCTCCTCTATGCCGCGCACATCTATGACCAAGCAAAGAATGCCGGTCCGGCACTTGGTCTACGAAGCGGGGCTCTGAGCTATAATTACCCTTCTGTCAAAGCATGGAAGGATTTGGCCGTACAACGAACTGGTGCTGCAAATGGCACACGCTATTACCAATCAAAGGGTATCTCCGTGTTCCGTGGCAATGCACGCTTCATCTCACCGCATGAAATCAGCGTAGAGCGCCGTCATCTCAGTGCTGAGCATTTCTTGATTGCCACTGGGTCAACATGGACAGTCCCGAATATTCAAGGATTAAGCTCTGTTCCCTATCTCAATGCCCGCACGGCACTTGAACTTATGCGTCCGCCAAAATCGGTCTTTATCCTCGGTGGAGGAGCTGTTGGATGTGAATTTGCTGAATTATTCAGCGTCTTTGGCTCAAAGGTATATATCGCTGAGGCGACCACCCGTCTCCTTCCGAAAGAAGATCAAGAAACAAGCGAACTTGTTGAGAAAATATTCCGCACAAAACGCGGTATGGACGTCCTCTCTCATACAAAAGTACTCAGTGTCACCAAAGATGGACTCGGTGTCCGCGTCAATTATCTTCGTGGCGGTGAGGAACGATCAGTCCGTGTTGAAAAACTACTTATTGCTGCCGGAAAACGCCCATCGCTTGATTTGGGCCTTGAAAATGCTGGAGTTGAATACTCTGATACGGGACTTGAAATTAATGAATATTTACAGACAACAGCGCCGCACATCTATGCAGCAGGTGACGTACTGGGACGTAATTTCTTTACTCATACCGCCGTCTATGAAAGCCGAGTTGTTGCTCATAACCTCATGGCACGTCAGAAAATCACGCCAGACTACTCCGCGGTGCCACGTACCACTTTCGTTAACCCCGAGATATCAAGTGTTGGGATGAGTGAAGAGCAGTGCTTAAAACGTGATCTCCCGATCAAAATCGGATTAGCACCGATCAGTATCATCGGGCGCGCCAGTCTCGAAGATGTCCGCGATGGATTTGTTAAAGTTATCACTGACAAAAAAGGTATTCTTATAGGCGCAACAGTCGTGTCGCCACATGCTGGTGAAATGATTCATGAGTTGACGCTTGCTATTCAGCATGGGTTCAGTGCTTTCGAGGTAGCAAACACCCTTCACGCCTTTCCGAGCTGGAGCGAGGCAATCCGTGTTGCCTGTGCAAAGATTAAAGTATAAAACGCTAGACTTCGTGTGCAGCTTGAACGAGATCATGTAGTTTACTAGGGATATATATACCCGAGTACGGCCCTGTTTCTACACTGCTTGCCGCAAGCACATAACTAACGCCTTTGTAACTTGCTATGTTGTCTACCGAGACACCGCTCGCAAGGGCAAGTGGCGTATTACCGATTGCTTCTTTCATCGCCGCAACTTTTTCTGGTGTTGCAGGACTCCCCGTCGCAGACCCACTCGTCGTCATGACGTCTACATCGCCTATGTGCTCACGAGCACAGACTGCAGCTAACTCTGGATCACTAGTATAAGAACGGGTATATTTAAACGCTACACCGCCAAAGAATCGCACACGCCTTATCTCAAGCGCTTCTTTAAGTTGAAGAATATTATGCGTTCTTGCATGAGTCACTGCATCATCCGACCAAAATGCGTCCGGTAATTGGTTCCCTAGATGTGCTGCGATGTACTCAGCCGATTCACTAGGTGTAAGTCCAAGAAAATTAAGCCCGATAAACGCACTTGAGCCAAGTTCACCCCGAACAGCTGCGTATGCTTCAGCCAACTTATCCGGCCGCCCTGAAGTTAAATGGTCTATGACGAATATGCCGTCAGCACCAGCCTCCATTGCTTGGTTGCTTAGTCGAAGAGCATGGTCTGGAGATTGCATGTGTACAACGGGAAGTAATTTCATATCATCAGTATACATGAGAAATAATTTCTTATTTCCACTGGATAGTTAGGAGAAATATACTATTTGCGCTTCATACCGTAGCGAAACTTGAGATACAATACCGAGCATGCCATCAAAAATGTAATACTACTCATAATGATCAGTGAAGGGCTACTGATCATCCAACCGTACATAATCCATATGAGCTGTCCCGCGAGGCTAGTAACGCTCCATCCTAGTGATATATCATGTGTCGATTTTGTCTTCCAGGATTTAATAACTTGCGGCAACAATGCTACTGCAACTAATATTCCTGCAACAAATCCAATTAATTCAGTGTTCATACCACTACTATAACAAAAACTACCTCACTTTACTGAGGTAGTTTTCATAATTCTATCGTGGTAGCGGGGGCAAGATTTGAACTTGCGACCTCTTGGTTATGAGCCAAGCGAGCTGACCAGGCTGCTCCACCCCGCGGCAAAGCAATGTCAATTCTACTCTATTTTACAGATACGGTCAAGATGAGGGGGAGTTATTGCCGAAGAAAAATTGCATCCAGCGGGAAAAATTACTCTGTGTATCAACCGATTTCTGAACAACTACTTCTGTATCTTTAATGTTTGCGGAGGACGGTAAGATCACCATTTTCTCCCCAGGACTGGCAAGTCCGAGCCGCTCACGAGCACTGAGTTCGAGAAATTCGTCACTCTTATAATATTCCTGTTGATAGGCGGCATTTTCATTTTGTAATTTCATCACTTCTATTTGTTGCGCATTTAAGTCAACCTGTCGCTGATAGGTATAGTTTTTCTGCAAGGTCGTCGATGCACCCCATACCCATGACAACGCAATAAGCAAGCCTATAGCAACACCAACATTTTGTATAGTTACAAGATGTTGGTTGCGACGGTAGAGGTGTACTATTTTTTGATAGATCTTAGACGCAAGCATTTTCATCTCCTACTATACGTGCTTGATGGGTATTTTTCTAGAGCAGTACCTCTGGTATACTAGCTAGCGTAACCTTGGGGGTATAGCTCAGTGGTTAGAGTAGCGGGCTCGCGAAGAAGTCCGAAGGGCGCTTAACCTGTTGATTTTCACAATTTTTCTGTGTGGGGGTATAGCTCAGTGGTTAGAGCAGCGGGCTCATAACCTGTTGGTCCTCGGTTCAAGTCCAAGTACCCCCACCACAGATAAATCGTGAAATACACATATTCTGTGTGTCCTCGCTATCGCTTGCGCTCCTTCGCTTCGCTACGCCAGGTCCAAGTACCCCCACCAGCAATATTACAAGAAATACCTCCCCTATTTGGGAGGTATTTCTTGATATTTTTATGGGTCATTATACTTCTGCTGCGTGATTTGAGCCGAGAGTGAAAAGCTTAGCGATACCCCAACCGAGTAATCCATAGATTGCGATCGCTACAAGCGTGCTGATCTCAAAATAGCTTTGCCCATAACTAGGCGTGTAACTAAACATACCGAAGAACGGTGCCGCAAAGACGCCGCTGAGAGCATAAATAAAATCAACAAATCCATTGCCTTGATTTGCTCCCATGAGTTGAAGTAGCAATCTCAGCGCTAAGAGAACGATAATTACCCCTATGGCATACCACACTACACGTCCTGCGACGACCCCTGCAGATACAGAAGTTGTTTGTGATACCGTTTGCCTCTGGACAGTCGTATTGCCAACTTGCGCATCCGTTGTCTGCACTTCATTTACTTGTTGTTCTGTATCCGCCATGCCGAAATACTCCTCATACTATGTGATGTTTCAAGTGTAGCAAAAAATAATACCCGAAAGTGGGCTTATGTATATATATGTGAAAAATATTACGTAAAAATTCTATATTCTGTCGCCTGAACGAAGGCGTGCTACATCAAGCACGGTCCTGCCATTTTTTGCAGTCCGCTCATACCATTCATCGATCATCCGATTGAGTTCGGCTCGTTTCTCGTCAGTTATATAGTTAATTGATGCTAAATAATCTCGAACTTTCATATCCGCATGATGTATCCATGGATTGGCCCAGCCCATACTTCCCGCTTCTTCAAGCGCACTCTCAATCATCCCTGTGACTCGCCTTCCGTTCAGCTTTAGTCCAAGTTCATCTTCAGCGGTCATAGGAGCTGGAGCTTCAAGTGTCAACGGCTTCTGATTTGGGTCAAATGGAGGCAATTCAAATGATTCAAAATCATCGGGATCATCATCTTCACCGGTATCTGCAACCTCTCCCGGTTTTTCTGTATCTATCTCGGCTCGTCCATAAAAAGGAATATGATCATCGGGATCTCCTAGATATGGCGCGAGGGTTTCATTTGTTTGGGTGATCATTTGGGATTATTCTACCACAAGCATTATAAAAAGTCAATACAAGGATACCAAAAACCGCCTGAACCAGAGAGGAAACAGGCGGTTTGTTTTGGCACCTGTTTGTTTGCGTATAGAGTACCATAATACTGCTTGTGTTTGCAAAGTTTTCATTACAACAAAACCCGGCCATCAGATGACAGCCGGGTAATGCTCGTACTAAAAGACTTAATTAGTCTTTGCGAATTTTGCGAATTGTCAAGAACCCGTTGCGTGGGTTTTCAGTTACTTCGTAACCTGCTGGAAGACCAGTTGGTTCACCTTTACCGCCCTCTACCTTTGCGAAAAAGTAGATAGTTTGGTTTTTGCCGCCGCGTAGAACGACGTCTTTCTTGTGCAAGAAGTACTGTACCCCTTTTGAGTTGGTGTGTGCGTAAGCTGCCATAGACTGTTTTCTCCTCCTTTAATGACTTACGTTTCTAAGATACCCCTGTTTGACAGGGGTGTCAACTACTCTGCGCGTTGATATCGCTTTTTTACAAGAAAACTGAGGGTGATTCTCGAGATAATCTTCCAAAATAGCATAAGAAAAATAATAAACCAGACTACAACGGAAAGACCGGCAAGATCCCATGATAACAGTGGTGACTTGAAATTTACTTTATAAAGACTCTGGTCAGGTAATCTTAATTCTGTTGATAGATTATTCTGTCCGGAAAGGGCACTCACGCGGTCAATCACACATCGAACATAATCATTCCTAAATGATGCGACTCCGCCCTGCCACTTTGCCCGACACTCGATTGATGCGTCATAGTATACCTGGCTATTAGGGTTGGTATCAGCTCCTGCCGCCTCAATCGCCGCTGCTTTGTCACGCTCATAGGCTTTCACGAGGTAAAAACCATCACCAAGACTCGTGTTCATATGGTGTGTAACGTATGTCTGTAGATCTGCAAGTGACTTCTGCAAGGAGGTCTTATCCTCTTTTTCATCTGCCTGGATAACAGCGCTACGGCGTTCTATCATACCAAGATTATTGATGCGCAGGAAAGTTGCGGTTAGGATAGTCATTAAAAATAAAACTATCACAAGCTGCCAAATCTTCACCTCTGAAAATTTCTTGCTTTTGTGTCGAAGTCGAGCTACAACGCTATGTGTGTCCCACCGCATAATTACTTACAAGTATATCACCCTAGCGTGTAAAGATTGCGTTCATAACAGGCTTGAAGACCCTAAAACCATTCGCGAGGATAAAGAGCACTGCTATAGCGGCAACGATGAAGCCCACCGCAAGACCCGTAACATCACCGTAGACATATGCAAGACATGCAGTAACAAGTGCCGCGAGGCAACTCCCAGTTGCAGCAGCAAGATTCATGACTGACATATACGCAACCCGAAAACCAGGTAGAGAGTCAGCTGTATCGTACTGTCCTTTTGCAAATGGCATATTATACCCACTTGTTGTCATCTCGTTACCGATATTAAGCATCCCTACCCCAACTGGCGTCGTCACGAAGAGTCGCGTAAAGTGAATGATTGAATTTGCAATCACTGCAGTCTGCAAAAGTTGCTTGCCTTTTCGCCGATCGATTAAGATACCAAACAGCTTACTGCCAACGATTGAAGTAAGGAGTGTTACTGACATCAGAACGCCGAGCTCAGCATAGATAAGGCTTGACCCGATTCCGAAAATCGCGAGGGCCACATAGAGGGACCATAGACTTCCTGAGCTAACAATATCGTATCCTACCGCCATTTGTGCAATAACCTGTCTCCAGATTTTTTTCCAGGCAAGTCCACGAAATGTAATATGCTGATGTAGCCGGATTGGCTCTGGGCTCATGAGAAGCGGGTAGGCTGAGAGAAATACCATCGTTGCTCCCACCCACATCGTATATTGAGGGCCCCAGAGATACGCGATAATACCACCAATAAGAGGCGCAAGACCCGCTCCGATCTTTTCGATAATATGCATATACCCAATTTCCTTGCCGACATGAGAATTGTGTTTAATTTTTGAAAAATCAACATCAAAAGCAATTGCATAACTTGTTACTGATAGCGCCTGCAGGAAAAAGAAAGCCGTCAGTATCACAGGTTGACGGATATCAGAGGCAGCGATAACAATCAGACAGCCAATATAGGCAAGATTACTAAAGAGCGTCGCGTGTTTAGGGCCGATACTGGCAACTAAATGCCCCATCGGAAATGACAATAACCCTCGTATAGCGAAGTATGCCGCAAGAATAAGTAGTATTTCCACCATACGATAGCCGCTTTGATACAGATAGACAACGACGAATACGCCAGTCATATTGACCGCCATTGCACGAAGCAAGCGCGAGGTGTAGAGTTCGGCGAGTTCACTAAATGACACCGTGCGCCAGTAATGCCGGCCTTCAAAGAGATAATGTATTAAGCGAGAGAGCATATTGTTTATGTTTACCTTTGCTCTATTTAACCATAATTCTCACGCCAAAGATAGGATATACTGGGGGTATGCATATATATTTTTCGGGTATTGGCGGTGTCGGTATCGGCCCACTGGCTGAAATTGCCCGTGACGCCGGTTATGATGTGTCTGGCTCAGATCAGATTCAAAGTCTTATGACCGATCAGCTCATACGCAAAGGTATCCGGGTTGCAATAGGACAAGATGGCTCGCAGATTATGCGCGAGCATTCAGCCAACCCAATCGACTGGTTCGTCTACACCGCAGCGCTGCCTCAGGATCACCCTGAGCTTGTCTTTGCTAAGCAAAACGGTATCAGAACCGCAAAACGCGACGAGCTATTAGCAGAAATTATCCGCGAGAAGAACCTGAAGCTCATCGCCGTTGCTGGCACTCATGGTAAAACGACAACGAGCGGACTATTAGTATGGGTCTTTAAACAGCTCGGTATCCCCGTGAGTTATTCAGTCGGAACAACACTTGAGTTTGGGCCGAGCGGCCGCTATGACCCACAGAGTGAATACTTCATCTACGAATGTGATGAATACGACCGCAATTTTCTCCATTTTCAGCCATATCTTTCCCTGATACCGGCCATTGATTATGATCATCCAGACACGTATCCAACACGTCGTAGTTATCAAGATGCTTTCGTGGAATTTCTCAGCCAATCAGACTACTCACTTCTTTGGGAAAAAGATATTCGAGCTCTTGAAACACCTGATATCTCGGCAAATTACGAAGCCTATGACGAATTAATGGACCTCTCATCTATATCTTTACCTGGCGATCACCTGCGCCACAATGCCTATCTTGTAGAGAGGGCTCTAGAGCGGCTATTGGGAGAGTCGTTTGCAGCGTTTGACGCTATTAATTCCTTCCCTGGCACAGGCAGACGATTCGAAAAACTTGCCAATAATCTCTACAGTGACTACGGTCATCATCCAGCTGAGATTGCCGCGACATTGCAGATGGCTCGTGAATTGTCCGATCACGTCGTGCTCGTCTATCAGCCGCACCAAAATATCCGCCAACATGAAGTGAAGAACCAATACACTGATTGTATGCAGCTGGCGGAAACGGTTTACTGGCTTCCGACATATCTAAGCCGAGAAGATCCGAATCTTGAAGTTTTAACACCTGAACAGCTGTCTGAAAATCTCGTCAATAAAGAATCCGTTCACGTCTCCGATCTCAACGAATCGCTTTGGCATGAAATTCAGAGCCACTGCAACAATGGTCATCTCGTCCTCTGTATGGGTGCCGGAACAATTGATACCTGGCTCCGCTCGAAATTGACAAAATAGTCGTATTTTGCTATAATATATCTATTCCGTAGAGAATATGTCTCCGGAGGTAATTTTATAGTTCTCTGGTAGAGACACGTTTTGTTTGACGAAATGTTTGCGTATATCGCTAATATTTCGTCAAACAAAACTCGACTCAGAAAGGCTTCACATGTTTTGGAGAGATCCTGAAGGTGTCTACACCTGGGCAAGAGTCCTCGCTGGAGATCTGATCAGTGTTGCTCCTGTCGAGAAGATTGAAGTGTTCGGCTCCATCTCGAGAGGTATGGCTCTCGGTTGCTCGGACATCGACATGATCGTCGTTGTCGATACTGCGTTGGCCAAGGAGTGGCTCGAGCGGTGTCAGTTCGGTTTCGCGGAAGATGAACTCTACACGAATCGAAGACGAGATCGTCTCGTCCATGCCGCAAGCGTTCTTGAAACCCCATGGCTTGGGGAAGGATGGGACGCAGCTCTGGACATCTTCCTCTTCCCGCCCGACTGGCGGAGTCGTCTTGTGGAGCTCCAGACAGCCGGCAACCATAGCGACCCCGACTTCATGCTCAACATTGCGCATGATGCAACCGCGTTCGATCCTGTACTCCAGACGTTCCCGATGGTGGAGCAGTACCGAGCTCAGAGGATCGACGCCTGAACAGAGAACTACTACACCGAGAGGCGGAGTGCGGCTACCAAGCCCCTCCGCCCTCGGCGGTTCCCAAAGTTGATAAAGATTTTATCTGTTTTGGTTACCGGTAATCACCCGTACTTGCAATCGCTCCGCGCTCTTTTCGATCGGAAAGTTTTTCGAGATTAGTAGTCACAACATCATCAAGCTCAAGTCCAAGCTCACGGCTAAGAGTGGCAATATACCAAAGTACGTCGCCAAGTTCACGCTTCAGGTCATCCCGATCTAGTTTTGAGAAGTCCGAGTTGTGATTCCGAATGGCCTTCTTTATCTTCTCTGCAACTTCACCGGCCTCACCGACAAGCCCTAACGCAAGATATGGAATTTTCATCTCTCCCTCAACAATAAATGTTGCAGCAGCTTTTAGTTGGTACTCATTGCACGTCATACTGATTCTCCTTTTATAGCTTTTACAAAATTAGTTTTTATTCCCTCACTAAGCCAGCGTTTTTCATAGGTAGTCAGAATCTTATAATCATCAGATAAATTCGAGTCATGGAGATCAAAAGAGAGCTCGGTAATAGACAAGCCAGAACCTATGAGCTGCTCAAGCGACCAATCAAAGAGGGCATGGTTATCTGTCTTCTGATAAAATACACCATTGTCCACGAGTGCAGATTTGTATATTTCTAAAAATTTTGCGTGAGTGAGTCGTCGTTTTGCATCTCGCTTCTTCGGAAATGGGTCAGAAAATGTCAGCCATACTGCTCGCACGCTATGCTCTTTCACGACCTCAAGGAGCTGGTCAGCACGTGCTCGGACGAAATTGATATTATCTACTCCCATTTCAAGTGCCAAACGAGCACCTTTTTGTAAACGATCCGCCTTCACGTCAAGAGCTAAGAAGGTTTTATCGGGATAACGATGTGCCATCTCAACCAAGAATAGGCCTGTTCCTGAGCCGATCTCAACAATATCTTGTGGAATCTCTCTAAAATTTGCCCATTCCTCAAGCTCAAAACAATTCTTGGCATTGGCAAAATGAGCGAAACGATATTTTTTTCGCTTACGTGTGATTATGAAATCATCTGGGTTAAGTGGTGACGTCATGGGTTTGGAGCGGCTATATCCGGTGCTGCAACGCGCAATTGTTCATCATTAAGTGAGTCGCTGTCGTAATGCCCCAGCGCCTTGAGATCTTTGAGTGAGCTGTCGTAAATTGCCTTAAACTCATCAACTGTCGTGGCATCCATAGAGCCTGTCGAGCTGAAATTTGGTTTTGTGGATATTTTTTCAACTTGCCCACGAGCTTTCTCGTAGCCAGGGCGGCTAAAGTCGAGCATGGCAACGCCCTGAACGCGATAGAGGATCATGCTAATTGTCGTCAAAACCAGCGTGATACATAACGCAGCTGCCAGTGCAAACAAAGGCTTACGATGATTTATATAGACATATACTTTGTGTAAAAACTGTTTCATTGATTGCCCCCAGCAAGAGATGTCCGTACGCCATTCACAAGCGTCCCGAATTGATCGAGTTGTGCATCCATATCCTTAATATCTTGATTAATGACCGTACGCTGATCCCTAAGAGCTGTGAGCGAATTATAGAATTTTACAGGATCACTTGAGCAATTTATCGATACGATATCACCGAGCATCTCATCGTAATGCTTGTAGTCGACCTGCCGGAACGTATTGAGTTTGGCCTCGAACTGACTAACAAGGAGTGTTTGATCACTGATATTGATCTTGTTGATGCTCGCTCTGGCATTGAACGCTGCCATAAGTCGCAAGATATCTTCGTATTTATTGCTTCGGTTACTGCGCGTAACAAGTTCAGTACGGCGAAAGGCTTGGATATCCTGCTGGGCGGCGCTGCAGTTTGCCCGAATAACAGCGATATGCTGTTCGCTGAGCGGTACGGCGTCAGCACTTACGAGTGGCGATAACAGCGCCACAAATATCAGTGCGAGGAAAGGTAATATCCGTTTCATGTACTCACTATTATCTCTGTTTTTGCCCCGTTATGTCAAACGAATAACATCACCGTCGCTCACTACCATATTTTCGGCAATCAAAGCACTGAGAGCCGGCTCATATCGATCGTCAGCTAACACAGTATGCTGCAGTTCTTGGTTGGTATATGAGCCACTGATAAGTGCTCTGAGGATTCGTCCACGCATTTCACGCAAAGAACCGCTCAGAGCAGATTGTTTCTTGTAATGTTTACTCAGCCCAAGCTTTCCGCCCGCTGTTTTCTTGAGGTGTGTACCGTAATCCATCAACGCCCAGTACCACTTTCGCGGATCATGTGCAGGCAGGGTTTGGTTGAGCAAGTCAATAATTTCTGTATCGTGTACTTCTGTGACGCCTATGAAAAAATGATGAAAAAAGACGGTGCGGATATTTGTTTCAACGAAAAGAGACGGTTGGTTAAACGCATACGCCAGAATTGCCCCGGCGGTATTTTGGCCAACACCTGGTAGTGTGACAAGTGCTTCACGGGTATCTGGCGGAACTCCATCGTATTGTTCGACGACCATTCGCGCGGCTTGCCATAAAAACTTAGCTCGGCGGTTATAGCCAAGACCACTCCAGAGACGCAAGACATCAGAAAGTTCGGCCGCAGCAAGCGCCGGAATATCGGGGAACCAGGCAATAAATTCGTTGAATTTCGGTATGACACGCTCAACCTGCGTTTGCTGTAGCATGATCTCCGAGACAAGGACATAGTACGGTGAGGGTTCAAGGCGCCATGGCATATCATGACGGCCATGATCAGCATAATACCGCAATACGGTGTCTTGAAAATTTGTGATTTCTTGATCAGAAATTGTCATTAGCCGAGAAGTATATCTAGCTTGTGAGCGAATTTGTGATAGCGACCATCGGTATCTTCACCGAGAGTAATAGTCAACTCTTCGCTGTTGAGCGTTACTTCCGGCTCGATGCCGAATTCTTCTGCGGCGGCTGCGATGAGAACAAGTTTTTCAACCCCCTCATGAAAGCCAAAGATTGGCTCAACCCGTACAAGTCCTACGCCGTCGATATCTGACCAAGAAACGTCGAGATCGTTTTCCATGGATTCTATAGTACACCTTTTGTGAAAATTTTTATGCTACTTATCGCTCATAACTATGAAATAAATAACTAATCCGTAATTGTATAGCCAGGAATGAAATCAGGAAGAGCCTTGAGACTACCACACACCCCAGCCACGGATTCATTATCGGTACTTATATTTATTGTGCATGATGTTTTTGGGCTACTGAAGGATATCTGAATAAATCTTTTGCCCATCTCTTCAACTGGCACTGTTCGCGTAAGCACATAGTCGCCTGGAACATCTTCTTTGAATGAGTCTTGAAGTTTGTTAATTTCTTGAATCTTGGTCGCTTCCATAGCCACTGAGCACATAATTGGCCCTTGAGAGTATTTAGTATTTAATCTTGCACACGATTTATTTACTGACGCCGTTTCTCCTAGCAGCTTTTTAAAATGATTAGCAAAAATATCTAGTGATGATTTTACCTCTACTAACGTTTTTTGATTCTCCGCCTTTTGGCTCATGTAGTTCCTTAATGTTAATCCCAGGAATACAAGTAAAATTACAGCAATAACTACCATAATAACTTTGGGCACTATAGCATTACTATGAATTATATTTTTCTTCTTAACCATAACCATATCTTACATGTTTTAGCAAGGTGTCTCAAGTTTTATTTATGAACAATCACCTTATATATTCCGATAAGACACAGAACACTCAGTATCGATGCAACTATGGCAATCAGGAGATTACCGTCCTCTTGTCTTGGTTGTGAGGTATCAAGTGTTCTCGAGAGAACGGGAGTTATTATTGATGTATTGTCAGTTGGATTCTGTGGTATAGGAATCATATTAACTTCACTGTTTACACCCAGCACCCTACTCACCGACCCTAATGCCTGCCGTGCAGGATCTTCTTGATTTGTATCGATTGACTCTATGCTAACATTACCCGTGTTAGTAGGATTTGACGGGACAATCACGGCTGGCTTTTCGGTATATTCATTATCACAAATATCATCAATGCCATCTTTATCTGCATCTATACCGCTAGGCATACCTATTGTGCAGGGCTCATTTTTGTTCTCTATACCGTCACCATCATAGTCGTTAGGACTTACTGCAACAAAGATATAGCTATAAAAATCATGCTTACGACCATCGATATCTCTGACAAATACATGGAGTTGATGGTACCCATAAGGCGTACCAATAGGAATCGTAATTGCCTTCGTTATATTTCCGGCTGAATCAACAACTGAATCACCAAGCCATATGGGCTCAGAGTGAAGCTCGACACGAGCCGCCGTTCCGGTAGCGAAAGTACTCGAAGCTGTATTTAATGACAGATTAACTACTTCGCTCTTATCGGTGAAGAGTATACTTGTTTGATTTTGAGCGACGTAATTCGTGTCTGTATCTGTCACGGTAATATTCGTATCACCTACAAACAGATTGCGGTAATACGCTGTCGGCTTGACTTGCGAGATATCAACAAGGGGCATCTTGGCGGTAAAGTTATTAGTTAATTCTTTGATTCGCAACGCCTCTAACTTATGCCCTAACAGATTTGGGTGAAAACTTTCATGATCAACAAATTCGCCCGTCGGAATCGCGCTTTCTCCTGTCATACTCACACCGTTGACTGCGATCGTCTTACCTATTCCGCATAACCGATAATCATGGTCAGCATCAATAAACACATTCGAAACATCAATATAGCGAACTCCTGCACGTTGAGATGCAACCTTAATTGCTTCATTTAGGTATTCCACTAAATGATCAGCAAATACTTGCTCTGTCTGAGATAAAGGTACGCTGAGAGGACAGAATCCATCCGGATTTACCATCTTAGGATAACCTACAATATAAAGACGCGGCTCATTTCCCGACATACTACCCAAAATTGCCTTATACGTCGCCGTAAGCTCTGGAATCTTCTGATCAATCTCATTTGCAAGTTTCTCGCGGTCATTTCGACCAGAGTAACACTTACTGTTACCTGTAAGCGGATTAAATTTATTGATAATACAGGCTTTGATGATGTCACCAAAACCAACATCATTACCTCCAATGGAAAGGGTGACTACTGATGGATTTTTATTGTTCACAAAATAACGCTGACCAAGATAACCGGGAAGAAAACTGTCTGAGATTACAGCGCGGCTCTTTGTATTATCGATATCCATATATCCTGAGGCCTGAAGATAATTTGGGCTAATTGGGTTTGAGTCAATATTTTTATTAATATTTGGCATCCTAGCTCCCGAACATGCAACCGACCCGAATGTATCAATCCCAAGATCGGCACTCAGGATATACGAATATGATTTTGTTGATTGATGACAAAGATTATAAGTATTCTTATCAACATAAAAGTTTGTATCACTTCTGTAATCATATATACCCTCACCAGAGGCAAAAGAATCTCCCATCGCTAGATAGCTCTTAGGCTCTACCGCAGAACTTGATGGTACCGTAACGTAGTAAAGACTATATGTAAAACTGTTGTTATCGATATGCCGATAACCTGCCATAACCGCCATCTTGTTTTCATTAACAAACTTTATATTTGTGATCTGTAGTGTCCCACGCTGCACGTTTGACTTTTCTATAGTGTTAATCGCATCATTTAACTGCCAATACATTTCACGACGCTGACAATTCCGATTTTGCGTGCCTGTTTTTGTCGAATCGCATTTCGTAAGATCATAGAGATAGAAGCTCGACATCGGTACGAACTTTGCAACATATTGGCCAGCGTTACTAATCGCAAGTCGCGGTGCATATTGATTACTTTGATAGCTATAGAAAGGAAAAATCTCTTTTGTTGCGGTATTAAATCGTAGCTGACCTTTACTACTATCTAGAAGTAGCCATTTTCCATTATCTGAAAAATTATAGCCGCCATAAGGAGTAATTGCAGTTCCCGTCTCGTCATGAAGCGTGTAGTCGGGAGATTTTATGAGATTATATGTACTCTTACTTGTCGTATCTTGCGAAAAACTTTGATCAATATCGTCAATAATACTGAGCGTGGCGCCACCCGGACATGAATATCCATAACTACACGTAGCAACGACAAGACTATTGGTACCCGGGATCATGTAAGCCCAAGAGTAATAGAGTGATCCAAATGATAGCTGACGCAGCGCAACACCTCCAATAGGCAGTAATTTGCCATCTGCAGTCAGATAGTTTCGACTCCCTTGCTGCTGCATGTTCATCGAATGTTTTGTCCATACATCTTTCCCGAAGAAGTCTGTCGTGATACGATCAAGCGAATAATAGTCGGTAGGAACCGTAGGGATATTATCATAGAGACTTGCGTTTGTACCGTCATAGGTGGCGTCTTTTATCTTCTCAACCGTTAACGCGCCACTATACCAATCCGCAGCGACAAACAAAGAGTCAGCGCGAGCGTTTATTGCACACAAAGCCACTAGAAAAACTATTCCGAAACAAAATATAAGCAGCTTTTGTAAATAGGAAACACTGCGCCTCATATATCGTTATCGTAACAATGACCTTAAAATTTTACAAGCACTAATAGTATACTTTTTATATACATATTCGTATACGTGTGCATAAATGTATATTTGATCTTCGTACAGAAAAGTATACAATGCTTATGTATATATAAATTAAGCTTAAAATTAAGAAGGTGGCTCTCACTTATGTTGCACTACACTAAACTTCCTAAAAGTACTCCGAAATGGCTGGCTAACGCCCTGCTATGGCTTGGCGGTGCTATCGGTATTGGTCTTATGCTCGAAGTCTACAATGCGATCTATGGGTTAATGGCGTATTTCATGCCACTATTCTTCCCGAGTGCAGGATTCTCAATCTCAACTGACGAAGGACTTGCTCTCGGACTGATGGGCGGACTCGCCACACTTACAATCGTACTCATCATCATGATGGCGATGGATATGAATAGTTTCCGTCACAAAGCCGCGCTCCTTAAGAGCGAAATTGTCATCGCTATGGGCGTCCTCACGGCCTGTGCCGTACTCGTCGGGTACGCAACACCGAGCCTCAAATATGGATTCTCAGGCTGGAATGTCACATTTGCTATTGCAACGATAGTCTTTGCAGGCGTACTTCCATATCTTGTACTAAAAACCAAAGCCGCGCAAAAGATTCGTCCCCTCAAGGGATAAGTTATCAATAAAATACATCATCGTCCACGTGTTCGATGATGTATTTTTATAGGATTTATAACCCAAGCTCTTTGAGCTGTGATGAATCAACCGTACTTGGAGAATTCATCATAACGTCGATACCTGAACCATTCTTTGGGAATGCGACAATCTCACGAATATTGCTCTCACCCATCAACTCCATAAATAACCGATCAACCCCATAGGCGCAGCCTGCATGTGGTGGCGCACCAAATTTGAAAGCGCTAAGCATTGCTCCGAAGCGCGATTCAACATAGGCTGCATCATATCCTAGTAGGCCAAAGACTTTATACAGTACTTCGGGGTTGTGGTTACGTACTCCACCAGAGCATATCTCGTAGCCGTTCATAACCATATCGTATTGGTCGGCAACAATCGAAAGTTTATCTTCGGTATTCTCAAGCACCTCGAGGCCGCCCTTTGGCATACTGAACGGGTTATGCCCAAAGTCCATCTTGCCGGCTTTGTCATCAAACTCGTAGAAAGGAAAATCGATAATCCAAGCAAGCGCGACAACATTCGGATCCTTGAGGCCAAAATGATCACCGAACTCACTTCTGAGCCGCCCAAGCACTTTATTCGCTGTTTTACGGGTATCAGCAGCAAAGAAAATTGTATCCCCATCATTCGCGCCCATGCGGTTTTTAAGTTCGGCAAGTTCGGTTTCGTTCATGAACTTCGCAATCGGAGATTTCACTTCATTGTTTTCATACGCGATATACGCAAGCCCGCCCGCACCTTCGCTTCTGGCGATTTCAGTAAACGAGTCAATCTGCGAACGACTGAGTCCAGCTGCGCCATTGACGCATATGGCTTTAACGACTCCACCAGCATCAACTGCTTTTTTAAAGACACTAAATTCAGAATCCTTAAAAATATCAGACAGATCAACCAGTTTCATCTCAAACCTGAGGTCAGGCTTGTCAGAGCCATACGTATCCATCGCTTCGCTATACGGAATGCGTGGAATATCTTCACTCATAAGACGTTTGCCGGCAAAATCGGTAGCTAATTGTTTAATAAGCGGTTCTGTCATAGCGCGTACAGTTTCGCCATCTTCAACAAAGCTCATCTCAAGGTCAAGTTGGTAGAATTCTCCATACAAACGATCAGCTCGAGGGTCTTCGTCGCGAAAACAAGCCGCAAGCTGATAGTAACGCGAGACACCACCAACCATCAGGAGCTGCTTGAATTGCTGGGGTGCTTGCGGAAGCGCATAAAATTTTCCTTCATGTACCCTAGACGGTATCAAGAAATCACGCGCACCCTCTGGGCTACTACTGGCAAGAATTGGGGTCGCAACCTCCATAAACTCATGTTCATCCATGAACGCACGAATACGTCGGTACATCTCTGCACGTTTCATAAGCATGTGCTGCATCTTTGGTCGTCGTAGATCAAGGTAGCGATACTTGAGACGTAGCTCTTCGTTTGCTTGTGCGTCTGAAAAAGGTTGGATAGGCAATGCTTCAGAGCGGTTTAGGATTGTTAGTGAAGAAACAACAAGCTCGAGAGAACCTGTTTCGATTTTGTCATTTTTGAGCTCAGCATCACGCTCCTTGACTTCGCCTTCGGCAGAAATCACATATTCATCTCGAAGTTCGCCTGCACGAGTAAACGTATCACCTTGTTGAGGATTGATCACAAGCTGAGCCACACCAGTATGATCGCGCACATCAATAAAAATAAGTCCGCCGTGATCGCGACGAGAATGTACCCATCCCTCAACGGTGACATGTTTACCGATTTTGCCCACAAGTTCTTTGACTAGTGTTCTCATATATCCTTCTTTCCTCTTGGCTCATTATTGTTCTTCGGATTGCTTTCAGCGACAGCACGTAGATCATCAAAGGCGTCAAATTCATCAACAATCTTTTTTCCTAGTAGCGCTTCAATCACATCTTCGAGACTGATAAGACCAACCGTCTCTCGATAGTCATTGACTACTATAAACAAATGATGCCGGGTACGCAAAAATGCATGAAGCGCATGCTGTAAATCTTTTCCCTCATGGATAAAGTGTACCTTCTTCTGCATCGCATCCTGAACCTTAGTGTGGCTAGATCTCAGATCGATGAGGTCATGAAGATAAAGCATCCCCACGATATGGTTAATGTCGCCATCAGTTACCGGAAAACGACTATGACCCGTTTTGTGAAGCTCGTCCATGACGAGAGGACCAATGCCATCTTTGATATCGACACTGGCTATCATACTCTCGGGTGTCATGATATCGCGTACCGTCTTATGGTCAAATGCAAGACTTGCCTGCAACCGCTCAACCTCAGTGGACGATAGCACCCCAGGTGAACGTTCAAGTAGCTCAAGTAGTTCTTGTTGGGAATTAAGCGCTATATCGTCGTAGTGCACAGTTCTGTCACGAAACCATGTCAGCAAAGGGTGCAGTATCTTTGTAAGCCTTAGGAGGTACGGCATAGCGCGATCGCGGAGTGCATCTGAGAGATTTCCGATAAATCCTAGTCTATACGTCAGTGGCAATAACAGCAGACCTATCGTCCCAATAATTGTTCCCATTAAGACACCAAATAATACGACAGCTGTCGTAAAGAATCCAACAGAAATAAGAGTGCGAATACTATAGTGAAGACTTTCTAGTAACGGCTCCTGTTCAAGCGAAACAGTCTCATTGATAGCGATCTCGTTATGTGCCGCAACTAATCGAGCGCGCTCAGAAGCAGAATAGCGTGGAGTAACGCGAAAACGCATCGCCGCGACAACGGCGAGCAGCATCCAAACAGCGATAACAAGAATTGTATTCATCGCTTCTATTGTAGCTTTTTCACACCTGTTGCGCTAGGTTATAGCGTATAATGGAAGGACGTAACTTTTATAGGAGACAACTACTCTCATGAACCGTACAACCTGGATAGTATTATCTGTGCTTTGTGTTATAGGCCTTGGCGCACTTGTTGTATTTACTAAAAAAGAAACTGTGAAGGTTGATACTACAGACCCCACGGCAATCATCGCGAACGCTTCTGATGCTATCGGTGATAATGTCACGGGCAAAAAGGATTCAAAGGTAATTCTCGTGGAATATGGCGATTTCCAATGCCCTGGCTGCGCCGGCTCCTTTTCTACTGTCGAGAAAATCGTAGAAAAATACGGTGATCGTATAGCATTTGTCTTTAGAGAATTCCCGCTCACACAAATTCATCCAAACGCTTATGCTGCTGCCAGCGCGGCAGAATCCGCCGGACTACAGGGTAAATTCTGGGAAATGTATCGAATGCTCTATCAAAACCGTGATTCATGGGTAAACAGTTCAGTCGATCAGCGCAGTGCGATATTTGAAGGCTACGCAACGCAAATTGGCCTCAATATCGACACATACAAACAAGATCTTGTTAGTAAGAAGGTTGCTAACAAGATTGCAAGAGATCAAGCCCTCGGTAATAAACAGTCTGTCAGCGGCACGCCAACATTCTTTATTGATAAAACCCTCATCAGCAGCGCGGATGTTAAAAAAGTTATCAACGGTGACTCAACGCCACTCGAAACAGCGCTTGATGAAGCTCTGAAGAATCAGTAAGAATATCCTGAGAGTAAAAAAATGACCCGGCACGGGATAGTGTGGGGTCATTTTTATATAGTACTAATTAGCGATATACTCTTGCCAATCAGCTGGTAGAACATCTACCACAACGCGCTTGGCCCGAGTGGGCTCTTTGCGAATTGTAATGGGCATTGGTAAACTCCCTGCTTTTTTTGCTAACTGCGATAAACAAAAAAGCATATATCTCCTCCATTTACTGCAGCATCGTCGACCGCGGGCACCGCGCGCGATGCGAAGAGACGAATCGTACTATAGCTTCATGAGCGTTTTGAGGTCAAGCATGAGAATAATGAGATATATACAGGGGTCAAAGCAAAGTTATCCACACGCTATACACAGATTTTTCCCACCTCTACCAGTGAACATTTACTTAAATAATCTTTTTTGCCCGTGCAATGAAGATAGTCGCAAGCATCACGAGAAGCGTAACACCGACAACAATAAAATAACTAAATGGTGCATCCCCAAATGGAAGACTTACATTCATCCCATACATTCCGAAAAAGACATTGGGGAGTGCGATAAGCACCGTTGCAATAGTGAGAACTTTCATCGTACGGTTTAGCTCGTTACCCGCAATTGTTGAATATGCTTCACGGATATTAACAATTGTCTTCATAGTACTTTTACATGCTTCAATGGACTGTTCAGTATTGAGTAGTAGGTCATCAACAAGATCGGCCTCCTCCTCAAGCATAATCACATGGCGACCATTTCTCAGACGACGCAGAAGTACGGAAAGCGGCTGTAAAACTGAAAGGAATTCATTGAGCTCATCTTCTATCAGCACAAAGTCGATAAAATCACCTTTCTCAACACTCTGTGAGCGTAAACGGCTACGGATAATTTGAATTTTACGAGATACACGATTCAAGAAAACGTCATATTCATCAACAATTTCTTCAAGGATAAGCAGTAATAGTCGCGAGGCGCTAGTTGTTGTAAATTCAAGCTTGCTATTCATAAATTTATCAAAACGCGGAAGCGTACGGTAGGCAATCGTCATGAAGAAATCCGGACCACTTACGAGAAGAAGTGGCGATGTTGACGGTTCATGTTCTTGTCCCTGATACACGTGTCGTGCATACAAATAGGTTATGGCACCGTCCTGTTCAAGACGAGGCATCTCATCCTCGTCAAGCACATCTTCAAGATCACTCACATCAAGCTTAAAGCGTTTCGCAAGATCTGTAATCTCCTTATTTGTCGGTTCTTCAACATGCACCCACGCACCCTTCTTGTAGGTAGCAAGGACAGCAAGCCGGTCTTCGACCGCTTTTTTGAAGAGATACGTAATCACGCCTCTATTTAACCACTGTTCGCTCTGGTTACCAAAGACTAGTGTATAAAGAAGCTAGCTAACATTGATATGGCAGCGATTGCCATAACGACAAAGGCAGTCCATACGCCAATTCGTGCTAATGGACTCACTGTGTATTCGCCCATGATATCTTTGTTTGCACCGATCCGCGCGATCATAGTAAGCAGCGGTACCGCAGCGACACCATTGACTACAGCAGCAATGATCAGCGCTTGAATAGGATCAATACCGATAAAGTTAATTGCGAGACCTACTAGGGTAGCAACAATAATTACTAGATAAAATCCTTTGGCCTTTTGCCATTTGCGAGACAAGCCTTCTTTCCAGCCGACCGCTTCACTAATCGCATACGAACAACTACCGGCAAGTACTGGTATGGCGAGCAGTCCAGTACCCAGGATGCCGATAGAGAAAATCAACTTAGCAACAAGGCCTGCGTTTGGAAATCCATGAACCAGTGGTTCGAGCGCACGCGCAGCATCAGATGCGGTATTAATTTCAGTAATACCGCTATGGTTCAGTACTGTTGCGCAGACAAGCATAATAAACCAAGCGGAGACCGCAGCCAGTGTCATGCCTACAATATTGTCTAGCTTGACGCTCGCGAGGAACTTTTTGGAAATACGCGGCGCAGAGCGATGATTGATTCCGAGCCTTTTTGCCGCTATCTCATCCTCCACAACCTCTGATGTGTCCCAGAAAAACAGATATGGCGAAATAGTTGTCCCAATAAGTCCCACCATAATCATAATTGTTTCAAAATCGAAGGGGACATGTGTTGGATCAAGCGTCGCCGCAAATACCTCTACCCATGGCTGGCCAACCACAAAGGCAGTTATCGGATATGCAAATAAAACAATTGCTAGCCATTTTAGAATCTGCGCATAGCGCTTATAGGGAACAAATATCTCAAGCAGCAATACAACTAGCGCTGTTCCTATGACTGCACCTGCATAGGGAATAGTCGGAACAAGCAGACCAATTGTTGACGCCATGGCTCCAAGATCTGCACCAATATTCACGATATTGGCAACGATAACAAGCAAAAGAGCAAGATACAGCATTTTTCGGCTGTAATTCTCCTTGATCAGCTCCGCCAATCCCTTACCCGTAACGGCACCGATCCTTGCGCAAGTACCCTGGACCGACAAAAGCATCGGGAACATAAACGGAATCATCCAAAGCAGTTTATACCCATAAACCGCACCCGCTTGCGAATATGTCGCAATACCAGAAGGATCGTCGTCTGCCGCGCCAGTTACGACGCCAGGCCCAAGTATCCGTATAAACCGACTAAAGCGCCCATGAGAATGGATACTTTTCTGAAGCGCTCGATGTGTATGAATACGCTTGAACATACTTAGGCTTAATAGTAGCGGTTTAAGCTCGAAAAAGCTACTGCTTTTTTTCTTAATATGTCATACTACTAAGGTAGAAAAACTATCGCATTGTACTAAATAAAAACTATGAATTTGTTTACTGAAATCAGTCTCGTTCTCGTTATCGTTGCAGTCATCTCGCTCGTTATGCGTTTATTGCGACAACCGCTTATTATGGGCTATATACTGACAGGGATACTTGTCGGACCGAGCATGCTCAATGTTATTCAGTCGCGCGAAGCATTTGAGGGTTTTAGCAATATCGGTATCGCGCTTCTTCTGTTTATTATCGGCCTAGGTCTTAACGCCACAATCATAAAAGGACTAGGGAAAGTAGCGCTCTTTACCTCATTTTCAGTCTTTGTGCTGGTTGGTGTCTTATGTTTTGGTCTCAGCGAATCATTCGGCTTTAGTTTTAAACACGGTATTGTAATCGCAGCTGCCTTGCTATTTAGCAGCACGATCATCGTTCTTAAGATGCTTTCCGATAAGCGAGAAACGGCGCGTCTGTACGGACAAATTGCTGTTGGTATCCTGCTCATCGAAGATATTGTCGCAACAGTTGTCATCCTTGGAATCGGCGCAATCGGCACGGCTCATGGACTGCATATCGCAGATATTGCATTACTGCTTGGCAAAGGTATAGGGTTGGGGTTGACACTCTTTCTCGTTGGGGCATATATTATGCCCCGAATCGTCAAATCCTTCGCAAAAAGCCAAGAGTTTCTCTTTATCTTTACGATGGCATGGGCATTTGGTGTTGCTACACTCTTTGATCGCCTCGGTTTATCACATGAAGTTGGCGCATTATTTGCCGGTGTTAGTCTGGCATCATTGCCTTATGCATCAGAGATGAGCTCCCGACTTAAACCACTTCGAGACTTCTTTATCGTGCTATTCTTCGTCACGCTCGGCAATAGCTTTGCCTTTGATAACTTGTCAGGCGCACTCATACCTGCCCTTGTCTTGGCTGCAGTTGTCTTAATTGGCAAGCCGTTATTTGTCATGTCGAGCCTTGGTGCACTTGGATATACAAAACTGACGAGCTTCAAGACTGCCGTACATCTGTCACAAATCAGCGAATTTTCAATTATCCTAACTGTTTTTGCTATGAAAGTCGGACTTGCGGACGAGCGCGTCGTTGGTATTGTGACCCTTGTTGCCTTCATCACAATCGGGCTCTCTACATACCTCATGAAGTACGATGATCAACTCTACAGGCTTCTTGAATCACATCTTGGCTGGTTTGAACGAAAAAATATCCGTGAAAAGATTACCCGTAGCCTCCCGTATACCGCAATCGTTTTCGGCTATCAACACGGCGGTCACGAATTCGTTGAAACCTTCCGCGCCATGAAGCAGCGCTATTTAGTCGTAGATTATGATCCAGAAATTATTGACTATCTTGACACGCAGGGTATCCGTCATGCATACGGCGATGCTACCGATGAAGAATTCCTGGAAGAAATTAATGCTTCAAAAGCAAAGATTGTCGTCAGCACGATGACTGACCACGGCATGAACCAGCTCCTCTTGAATTCAATTAGAAAACAAAACTCAGACAATGTCTTTATCTGCCATGCGGATGGATTCGAAGAAGCTGATAGACTCTACGACGCAGGAGCAAGTTATGTAATTCTACCTCATTTCCTAGGAAGCGAGCGTATTAGTGGCTACATACAAAAACACGGTATCGACAAAAATATGTTCGAAAGTTTCCGTAAAAAACATGTTATCGCAATCGGAGATCGCGCCCTACGCGGCTAATATATAGTTGTCTTGAAGTATTATGTCGGTCCGTTTATCTCGAATACAGCGCACCGTACCACCAATCGCGACTCGATCTGAAAGAATTGCGTGCTCACCAAACTCTGTTTTAATAATCGCTTCGAACTGAGTGTCAGTAGGCTCAGCTTCAATGACATTCACTATCGTTTCTGAGTTGTTAGCATGGACTCTCGGCTTCTTTCCGCCATTACCAGTCGATACCACCTCGCCATTCACAACCGACGCCTCACATTCGGTACACATAATACTTGAGGCACAGGGATCACCGAATTGAGCAGCACCACAGAAAGGACAGTGCATCCAGATTTTTTCGCCGATGCCTTGTTTTGCTAACATTTCTTTCGGGCTCATAGTGGACGCTATAGGGCAATCGCCGTTCGCATACTCTTTACCCTCTGCCCGTGCAGCGTCACCGGCATCAGAAAGTGATCCGACAACAGTACCGAGCTGATGCGCCTGCTCGATAGCGGCAAGGAAGTTGTAGGTCGCACGTTCGTACTCGGGAGTAAAACGAAAATTAACTCCGTATTTTGTGCGTATTTGTTCAATTTCGTACACGTGTTCGTTTATGATTGATGGGAATTTTTCGATATATAATTTGGTATCGAGTATTTTTGAATCTTGACGACCCGCATACCACTCACCGCCGTACTGTAGTTTCATCGCAGCATCATAGCGCTCTCGAATCACCTTGCTTGGCCGCTCGCCCTTGAGGTCTTGCATATGCCCTAAGAAGTTCATGGCAAGAATATCCTCACTCGTCGCAGCATCCGGGATTTCGGCGCCAAACATATCAGCGACCGCCTGCAACGCAACCCTGTCGCCGCCATCAAGCGACATCGAGGTAACCCGAATCCCGTCGGCCGTTCGTTCCGTAATTCGGACCATTGTTTTCTTACGCGATTTGTCATATGCCTTCAAATCAACCTGTCCACTCAGCACACTATCAGGTGTTGGCGACATATGCATCAAGATTCCTGAACCCTCCTGATCTGACTGGAAAAATGCAATCTGAGCTCGGAACTGCGCATATTCAATATGGCGTCTGAGCAGCTCAATTGAAAATTCCGGCCGAATCTTGACAATCTCCTCAGCAGTCTGAATACCATCGAGAAATATTTTCTTTAGGGATTGTCCTTGAAAGAAGAAATCTTCATCTTTGTACACGTATTCAAATGTGTTGTGCATTGCACCATCCACGCGTTCTGTTCCTTCAGTGAGAAGATCCGTCCAGAGTCGCTCGCGCTCAAACCGACGATGCGTGTCGTATCGGTGCCTTTCCACTGCCCTTCTCTGTATCACCCCTGTTTGCATATAAAAAATCTCTCGCCTTACGCCCGAGAGAAAAGAAAATTACCTATAGTATTTCACTTCCTGCTCGGGAAAAGCCTTTTGGAGTCTCCTCTTTTTTAGAAGAGACTCGTAGTGATTTGGCGTTCGGACTTGTCCAATATCTACCCCTAGATATATTCGACTCACCGTTGCGGCACAGTTCGTGAATTACACACGATTACCCATCTCACTGGCTATCTGTTTGTTAACAAGGTTGATTATAGACGCAATATGTAGCGTTTAAAATAGCAAATAGACACAAAATGTAGTATTTTATTCACCATCCTTTCAGTATGAGATAATAGTACACAATGACAAAACCACACGCCATACATCCATTGCGGATATTTCTCGTTTCAGCACTCCTAACCCTCTCTTTGGGTGCATGGGTTGTTAGCACAAAAGGAGCGGCAGCACTGTGGCTTTTTACTATTCTTGTTATTCTTGAAGTCACCTTTAGCTTTGATAACGCCGTAATAAATAGTAGAATCCTCACTCGTATGTCAAAATTTTGGCAAACCCTCTTCTTGACCGTTGGTATCATCTTCGCAGTCTTTATTATTCGTTTTGTGTTGCCGATTATTATCGTCATGCTGTCGAGTGGTCATGGGTTTATGGAAGTAGTAGATCTTGCGCTTAATAAACCTACATTGTACAGTGCAACACTTCATGAAGCTGCACCGATCATTAATGCGTTCGGTGGAACATTCCTACTTATGCTAGGCATCAGCTACTTTATGGATCGGGAAAAAGACATCCACTGGCTGAGGCGATTCGAGAAATACCTTTCAAAATTTGGCCGTTTCGAAAACTTCAAAATATTTGTCATGTTGCTCGTCGCGATGATCTTGTATGGAACTGCTGAGTCCGCCCATCGCGAGATTGTTCTCGTTGCTTCCATTATCGGTACCGTGCTCCATATCGGACTAGAACTCTTTGGTGACTATTTCTCATCGAGACAATCAGGCACGAAATTACTTGTTGGTGGCGCGGCATTTGCCTCATTTGTTTACCTGAATATCCTTGATGCATCATTCTCTCTCGATGGTGTGATCGGCGCATTTGCTATCACCAATGACGTACTACTTATCATGGCCGGACTTGGCGCTGGCGCCCTCTGGGTGCGTTCTATCACCGTGTATCTCACGCGCACAGGCACACTGGCAAAGTATAGATATCTAGAACACGGCGCACACTGGGCAATTCTCGTCCTTGGGATTGTCATGCTCGTGAAGCTGTATCATATTGAACTACCCGAGTGGTTCGTGGGATCAATCGGTCTTATATTTGTTGCTACGGCGATTATTTCCAGCGTCCTCGAAAAGCGCCGTGAAGATTCTGTGCAATAAGTCCTGTTAGTCACTAGCGATAATTCGTAAAGTTCAGCGGATAATCAAGATTTGCACTGTTCAGTGTTGACATAACACCTTGTAGCTCATCTTTGCTTCCGCTCACGACGCGGACGGCGTCACCCTGGATTGATGGTTTAGCTTTTGGATGTGTATCACGAATAATTTTGGAGATTTCCTTTGCCTTCTCTTGGGAGAGTCCTTCAACAAATGGTATTTCTTGCCAGGCCCGCAAATTAGCTTCATGAATCTCGCGCGAAAGATCAAGGACTTTAGCGGTCATATTTCGCCCTACTAGTTTTTTACGAAAGACATCAAGCACCTGATCAATCTGCCAGGGACTATCAGCGGTTAACTTTACGCCAGTCTTGTCACCAAGCCATTCGATAGCCGCAGCCGTCCCTTTAAAATCAAATCTATTTTCAATCTCACGCACGGTTTGCTCGTATGCGTTATTCATCTCTGCTTTGTCATATGTCGACACGATATCGAAACTATAGTTTGCCATAGACTTTAGTATACCGTAGTCACGGAACGAGTGGTAACATGTCCTGCATACTTTCGTATGGCAACCAGTGAGAAATAGTATGAACCCGACTACGATCATCCGTAGTAACATCTGTAATCGACACAAACTTACCGCCATTTGCAACTGCATTTAATATAGAAAATATCCGCATCTGTAATAACTTCGTGTTTGTCGCGATGATTCTCTCTGCAATCTCTGGCGTAATATCCTGCAGATGTGCGCCCTCACAGCACAGTAACCATACAGCGGGACCGTAGTCTTCCTGCATCATGATGCTTGCCGTCTTTTGAGCAAGCGTCTTATCCTGAAGCAGTGCACCAAATACCTTTTCAAGTGTACTGATCGTTTCATGAAATTGCTTAACGAACCCTTTATCACCATCTGCTGAGAAAATTCTCATTTTATCGAGCAGGGCGCGCTGATTATAAAATCGAGTCTTCACATCTTCCTCAATATACACACCCCCGTACTCATCCACCGAAAGCTCTGTGCCATTCATACATCTCACTGTATTCTGAAGTAAAATCAACGTTTCAAGATCCGGCGGAAGCTCAGCCTCAAGAATTGTATCGATGCCCTTTTTTATACCCTCTGACTCCGGGCCGTACTGAAGACGACCGTAGATAATTCGTCCAGTACGCTTATTGGCCGAGAGGAATGCTTGAGATTCTGAAATAGCGACATACCCGAGAAGCCCTACTCGCGTTCTTACCTCATCTGTGTCGACTACTTCTGCTTCAATACTGCGGGCTAAGCTAACAGCTGCGTCATATACTTGTTTATCCTCAGTATAGTGCGGCAGTCCGAGTCGTGTCGCAAGGCTATTTTGAGTAATTCTCGCATAGATAATAGTATTGGGACCTGCAAATGGTACCTCATCGGCCACCCGATGGTTTAAAGACGCCGCGTCTCTGAGACCACGACGAAGCACTTCTGATGGACGATTATCAATCAGTCGTTCGCCATCCCGATAAGTCACCTTATCGGGATAGATAATATCGGGTCTGTTATGTATATACGCTCTGTCCTGTAAAAGACTCATATGCATAGTCTATACCAGATGTGATTGGGTTCAAATCATAAGAATGATATTATTCACCGACAGGCATGTGCGGTGTGTCTCGAAGTTTCTTTTCTTCGATAAACGACACAACAGCAACACCAAGTACTACCAAGACAGAGCTAATCATAAAAATATGGTGCAGTGAGTCTGTGAAAGCATTAACTACTTTAGTGCTAAAGTCCCGCTGCTCTGTTTCGAACTTCTGAGTTGCTACCTTGGCAACAGGTGCAGGTAATTTTGCAAAGGCACCAGTCGCACCGGTCGTAATATCTTCTTTTGCCATATTAATCCTGAGAAGTGCATCGGCATTGAGATCGCCTTGCATCAGCGCAGAAGCAGCTGGCGAATTCTTAAGCGTTTGAACATACGGGATAGTATTCGGATCACCAATACTTGTCATGATTCCTGCCGTTAAGATACCGGAGAATATTGCTGTACCAATTGTTGATCCAAGGCCTCGGAACATCTGAACACTCGAAGTAGCAGCACCGAGATCGCGCTGTTCGAACTCATTTTGCACAGCGAGAGTCAGAACTGGCATCGTCATACCGAGCCCGAGTCCGGCAAAGGCCATAATTACCGCCTCATGCCAGTAGGGCGTATCAGGTTGAAGGGTGATGAGGGACAAAATACTCAGTGCTGTCAGGCTCATACCAGCCACGATAAATGCTTTGTATCGTCCAAGGCGCGCAATCAGCTGACCAGTCGAGATAGAGCTCACCATCATACCACCCACCATCGGAAGAAGCATGAGTCCGGCATTTGAAGCGTTAGCACCGAATACCTGTTGGTTAAATTGCGTGAGATAGAGGATAGACCCCATAAAGGCTGCACCGAATAGGAGTGAAACAATCGTCATGAGCGAGTAGGTTTTCTTTTTAAAGAATCGGAGTGGCAAAATCGGTTGCCTTGCGCGGCGTTCGACCCACACAAACGCTGCGGTTGCGAGAATCGTAACGACAAAGAGTGTTCCCTTAATGAAACCGAGACTAGCTCCTTGGTCGATAAATGATTTAAAGATAACTTCTGTATTATCGACTGCGAGGATAAGCGCTGACAATGCGACTGTGATAAAGGCAGCTCCAGCGTAGTCTGGATAATGTTTTCCCTCATGTCGAATTGGCGGACAGTAGCGCGCAATCATAATCGAGGCAACAATCCCGACAGGAACATTAATCAGGAAGGTCCAACGCCAGTTGGTTGTCATACCAAGGATATGCTGTCCATCGGTCAACCACCCTCCGAGCAATGGCCCAATCACAGAACTCATACCAAATACTGCACCGATTAATCCTTGCCACTTTCCTCGCTCGCGTGGTGTGAAGAGATCACCAACGATAGTAAATGCGTTCGCCGTAATAATACCACCGCCAATACCTTGAAGAGCGCGCCATGCGATGAGCCACTCGATACTCGGAGCCATACCAGACAGCAACGAGCCAACTGTGAAGATGATGACACCGATAAGTAGCAGGAGCCGTCGTCCAAACATATCAGATAATTTGCCAGCTAATGGAACCGTCACAGTAGTCGTCAGCATATAGGCTGTTACGACAAACCCAAGACTTGAGTAACTATTAAATTCTTTTACGATTGCGCCGAGCGCAGTAGCAATAATCGTCTGATCGAGCGCCACTAGCAGCAATGCACTCATGACAGATAGCATGACAATCAGCTTCTGCTTTGTTGAGATGTGATGAAGCATTATTTTCCCTCCCCTATTATTTCTTTAAAATGCGCGAAATTCTTACCCATCTGAATCACGTATTCCTGAGCTTTCCTTTCAGTAATAAAGCCGATGGACTTTTTGTCATCAAGATAAAGGGCAACGAGTTTATCGCCAGGCTTAATCTCCATAGCCTCACGAACTTCTGACGGTATGACCACCTGCCCCTTTGGACCTACCGTTACTGTACCAGCAAGATGTATATGTTTATGAAATGGCATAGGTATCTATGTTATACAAGTATAACTTCTACGTCAACCCTGTCTGGTTAAGATCGCGAGTGAGCGCTCGACCCGCTTTTTGTATTGCTTGCCATCAACCCACTCGTCCACAGCCCGGGCCGCACCAGGAAGCGCCTCATTAGCATAGTCGTCAATAACAATAGTTGCCCTCTCTGCAAGATATGGAGCAATAAGCTCAAGGGACGTTTTAATTGAGCGGTAATAATCACCGTCTAGGAATGCAAAGGCAATCTTTTTAGGTATATCCTGAGTAGATAATTCCTCAAACCAGCCCTTGTGTATATATGGAAGCGAAAGACCTGCTTTCTTATAGTGCTCAATGAAACGCTTTTTGCTTGCTAATAACTCCCCTGTTTTAAACTGTTCGCCAACTGGCGAACTATCTTCGCGCTGCTTATCGGGCAGGCCAGCAAATGAATCATATACATGAAATTCACGCCTATCATTAGCACTCAGAAGAAACCGCGAGATATACAGCGACGTCGTACCCTCATAACATCCTAACTCAACCACTGCTCCATCGATATTGTTATCGATACTCATCGCTAAAGCCTTCAAAATTACTCGTACCTCACCAACATCAACTTGGTTAGAGATTAATGTGTGGCTTTGAAGTAGTTTTTCAATACTATTTGCAGACGACGTCATAAGTACATCCTAGTATAAACGAGATACACCGCAGGAGTGACAAAAATACCTACGCTGCGACTCGAGAGTTAAGAATGATTCTTTGTTCACTGCCTGGCTCAAGCGCATCAATAAGGCTGACTACACCTACCATCACAAAGACAAGCGTGTCGATCACTGAAAGACTATAGGTAAATAGTAAGCTAGGAGCTATAAGAAGTAGTCCGATCGCGGATGAAAAGATCAGAGCTCGAAAGATAGATGAACGCGGCGGTCGTGTGACGATCAGTATAGCCATCAACAATAACACTCCTAGACGGAGTATATCTGCAGTCGTCGTAGAGGTAATTAAGAGATTAATGCCATTCTCCCATTTATCAAGCGAGGTTATCAGGGTAACGAAAGCAATGAGAGTTATGATACCGCAGTAAAATTTCTTAAACACGCTCTTGTTCACCTCCGGTATATTCACACTACTCGCCGTGAAGAAATTATGCTGTGATGTTTTTCACATTTGCAACACTCAGAGGGTATACTATAAGAGTAATTATGCCGATGCGCACTCTCATCAACTCTCTACGCCCGCTAGGCCATATGCAGCTCTATCGCAAGGGGTCAAGTATTCTCTTGCAAGGCGAGATCCCTCGCAATTGTTTTATTATTGTCGATGGCATTGTTCGCGCCTATGCTATTACAAATGGCGGAGAGGAACGCTTAGTCGCCCTGTATGGACCCGGTGATATATTTCCTTTTGCATGGGTGCTAGGTCAAGCATCGACGTCACTTTTTTATTACGACGCCGTCAATGATGTAAGAGCACTGCGTATTGATAAAACCACTCTTACTGAGATGACAGATAAAGACCCTATCGCCAACAAGGCACTCATAAAGCTCCTCAGTCAGGATTACGCCGCTCTTATGATGCGTATCACAGGACTCATTCAATCTCGCGCCGTCGATAAAATTGCGTACACTCTCTATTATTTGCTGCTACGGTATGGGATTGAACGTGCGGAAAATGAATATTTTATCGACCTAAAGCTCAGTCAAGGCATGCTAGCGCAGCTTATTGGACAAACCCGTGAGAGTACTGCAAAAAATATTAAAATACTAAGGGACAAACGAGTAATCAGCTACAAGAGCTCAAGTTACTCTGTTCGCAAAGACAAACTTGAAAAATTTCTTGGCGAAGATAGTTTCCGAGACCTTGAACTCAAGGGATGAAGCAATTATTGTTTCTTGCCTATGATCGTTTCGACTAGTTTTAGAAGATCCTGCGGAGTAGCTCGAGCTTTTAATACATAGTGCTGGGCTCCGAGTTTGTATGCTTCATTAATATCTCTATGATCGTCAAAGTTACTAAAGACAACAATGGTGGTGTCCGGATGATTCTCCGCATTAAATTCTTTCAAAAAACCCACACCATCCAATACTGGCATACGTAGATCGAGAAGAATAATATCCGGATCAGACCTGTTCTGCTGAATATGATCGAGTGCAATCCGGCCATTAGCGGCGGTCGTAACAATATAACCAGCACTTGAAAGAATAAGCTCGTAAGCATCACACAGGGCAGTGTCATCTTCAACTACTAGTATCGCTACTTCTCTTGTTGCCTTCATAAATGTCTATAGTATATCGTAACAACTTCATTGCATGTAAAGTTTCTTACATTTCCTCACATACTAAAATTCGCGCGAGTGAGAGCGCGAATTTTAGTCTTGAGATTGCATAATCTATACTGTACGATCTCCTCGAAAGACACGGATTAAGCCAAGAAGAATAACTGCCCCGAGTATCGCCGTAAGAATACTTGGAATACTAAAGCTATTTGGATCGACTGAAGTACCCATAAAGGTACGTACTAAAAACCCACCGATAAAAGCACCGATAATACCGACAACAATATTTGCAAATGCCCCCATGCTTGCATCTGTTTTCATGATCATCGACGCAACCCAGCCGGCTAATGCGCCAACCACAATCCACATAATAATATCAATCATAGTGATATCACTCCTGTTCATTTTATTAATGTAGTAACCATCTTAACGAGTAGACAAGGGGCTTGATGTGATAAATGTCACATAAAATATCGTCTCTTGCGAGCTTTAGCACTCTTATGAACCGATGGAAAAATAAAGAGTCACCAGTATGATGATCACGATAATAACAACGATTGCCTCAAGCAAGGTAAATCCATCCTGCGTAGCGTCTTGGTTTAGTAGATTGTGCCCCATAAGTTGTATCTTCATAATAGCATGTTTTGTCGCTGTTATAACCTCTAGCAATTTGCTATACTAGTGGGAAAAAGAGGGGCATCATTATCAATAGTCAGAATAGGCGCATTCTTTTCTCTGAAAACAAGCGGTTCGTGCCGCTATTAGCGGTGTTGTTCTTTCTTGTACTACTCGCAATTGGAACCCGTACTGTTCTCGCGATTACTTCTGTTGCGCAAACCTATAATTCACCCGATTCATTGACACTCGGTTCAATTGTCAGCCTGCAAAAAGATAGCACCGATGAAGTCACTGCCGCAAATAGCAACAACGTTGATAGTTTATTTGGTGTTGTCATCACTCCTGATGATTCCCTACTCACGCTTACGACCGGGGGCAAAAATCAGATTAATATCGCCACGAGCGGTATGGTCGCAATCCTAGTATCAGATATCAATGGAGCTATCACGACTGGCGATCATATCACCGCTTCACCGATTTCAGGAATCGGGATGAAGGCAAACACTAACGTGAGAGTTATTGGTACGGCACAGGGTAATCTCGACACGCAAAATGCGACAAAGCAAACCTACAAAGAGACAAATGGAACCGAACACGAGGCGAGCATTGGCGCAATACCAGTACTTGTTAATGTCTCTTACTACTTTAAGCAACCAGATAAAACAATCATTCCCGCGGCCCTACAGAATATTGCCAACTCCCTTGCTGGCAAGCCTGTGAGTACGATGCCGATTATCATCAGTGCAGCAATTTTTGTTGTCACTATTATTGTTGTTGTTAGTATTATCTACTCGATAGTACGCAATGGTATTATTTCAGTCGGTCGCAATCCTATGGCTCAATCTGCCGTGTATCGAAACGTTATACAGATGTCCGCACTCGTCCTTGGTATTCTCGCGGTTGGCGTCGTCGCTATTTATCTCATATTAACTAAGATGTAAGGACATATATTATGGTGCCAAATACCCTCTACCTGCAAATCTTTATCCTACTGAACGCGTTCGTTCTTGGTATTATCGTTACGTTAGTTGTTCAGCATGCCCGTGCGCATTTTAAGCACAAAAAGGAACAGGTTTTAATGCCAGACAATAAGCCTGAAGATACCCGCTTGCCTCGTTTTAAGGTCCGCGGTATCCGCATGAGCACTGAAGCAAGAGAGAGGTTGCTTAAAAATGCAGAGGAAAGTTTCGCGAATATCCTCAGCCGTTCAGCCAGCTCACTTGAACAAAATCTACAGGAAAGTACTGCTTCATTACGACAGCGCCTCGATGGTCTTGGCTCACAAATCACTAGCGAAGAAATGCGCGAATATCAGCAAACTCTCGATGATCTCCAGCAAAACGCCCGCAATTCCCTTGGCGGTATGCAATCAATAATTACTGAACATCAGACAGAAATTGTCACAAAATTAGCTGAACATCAAGCACAACTTGAAGCCGAACTAACAAAACGACACGCACAACTACAAGCCGAGCTCGATGATCGACAGGCTGAACTTGAAGCCGAACTAACAAAACGACAATCAGAGTTACAGACCCAGCTTGCCGACAGACAGAGTACGCTTGTTGCTGCAGAAACATCGCTCGAACAGGAATTTTCAGAACGCAGAGCGGCACTGCAGGCTGAGCTCGAAAAGGAGTTGTCTGCAAAAAAATTATTTATTGCTCAGCAGATGGATACAAAAATTGGCGACGTCATCTCTTCTTTTCTGGTAGAAACACTCGGTCACAATGTTGATCTTGGTGCCCAGAGTCGATATCTAACCGACCAATTAAATGAACATAAAGCCGAGCTTACGGGAAGTATTGTTAATGAATCTTAAGCTACCTGAGACCATCGCATCGAAGCAAGATATTTCAACTCTTATAGCTGAGATTAGAGAGTATGCCCAGTGGTTTGAACATGAAACTATCAAGCGACGGATGAATGTTACTGAGCTGTCAACACCACCACAGTTCTCAACCACCGCCGTAAGGCTGATTCATGACCTTAGCGTCGAACACACCGTCACTCTTGAGCTTATTACTCAACTCGCAAAAGAACTTGAGGTGTATGCGCAAACAGCGCCAAATATCAGTATTACGCTTGCTGCTCCTATTACTCCTAGTGTTAAAGAAGAGCTAGTGCGGTGGTGTCGTGAGAATATCTCACCTATGACGCTCGTCAGCTTCACATTCAACACAACGCTACTTGGTGGTTTAGTGGTGCGATACGGAAGTCACGTTTATGATTGGTCATTTCGACGTAAGATTCTTGATAATCGAAGCCGGTTAGCAGAGGTATTGCAGCGTGTTTGAAAACCAACGTTTTCAGCAGCTTGTTGAAGCCGATAACTTAACCGGTGAAGTTGTTGCTGTTAATCGCTTTATCGTCGAGGTAAGAGGTCTCGAAGGTGTGCATATTGGCGCACAAGTCCTTTTTGAAGATGGGCAGCGTGGTATGGTCCGAGAAGCATATGGAGCACGTGTTATTCTCTATAATATCGACTCAGAAAACCTCGCGATAGGCACACTTGCCGTTGTAGAATACAACATGTTGAGTATTCCTGTTGGTCCCGAACTTGTTGGCCGTGTCGTGAATCCAATGGGCCAACCTCTTGATGGCTTAGGACCTATCCAAACATCACAGACTTCAGGTATTTTTACACCCGCACCAGGAATTATGGATAGAAAAATGCTTGATGAACAACTTGTGAGTGGCGTTTCTGCAGTCGATAGCTTTTTTCCAATCGTGCTTGGACAGCGCATCGCCATCCTTGGCGATAGTAAGTCAGGTAAGAGTACCTTTCTTAGCCAGCTTACTGCCAATCAACAAGGCTCAGACAAAATTGCCGTATATGTACTCGTTGGAAAACGTAAAGTCGATATTGAACGGCTCCTGGCTGGACTTCGAGACTCTGGCGCCATGGATCATACGATCGTTGTGCTTGCGAACATTTTCGATTCACTTACCCAAAGCTATCTTGCGCCATACGCCGCCTGCGCAATGGCAGAATTTCTCTGGTACGGAGGAAAGGACGTCATTATCATGTATGACGACCTCTCAAGCCATGCCGAAGCATACCGACAATTGTCACTACTCCAAGAAGTTGATCCTGGCCGCGATAGCTATCCGGGTGACATCTTTTACACACACTCCTCGCTCCTCGAGCGAGCCGGCAAATTACTTTCCAATGATAAAACACTTACCTCTCTACCTGTCGTCTTGACCCCAAATGATGATATTACAGCCTATCTTTCAACTAATATTATGTCGATTACTGATGGTCAGATCATTTTTGATCTTGGTTATTTTCGAAAGGGCGTTCGCCCAGCGGTTAATGCCGGCCTTTCGGTTTCTCGTGTTGGTGGTCAAGCTCAAACAAAACGTCAAAAACAACTTTCATCAGCACTCTTTAAGGCATTAGCACATTATCATCAAGCTGAGGAGTTCTCACACTTCTCTAGTCAATTATCCAAAGAAACTCGTACCGACCTTGCTCGAGGTAAACACCTCTATGCCGCCCTCCAGCAGCCTCCCGAGGAACTCCATTCCCTCCCAGAACAGCAACTTATGCTCGAGACAATCATGAAAAGCCCTGACGACCGCGCTATCGACGTTGCTGGTATGAAGATTGCCGTCAAGGAGCTCGCTCAACAGGTTCAGAATGATGAAGATTACGACAAACTTGAGACTGAACTGCTTGAGCGTTTCGGCGCAAAGCCGCTCGCTCCTGTTGAGGCTGTAAAATCGGAGGATGCAGTCAACGAGGATGCAAATAAGAAAGAGAAAAAAGATGCGAAGAGCTAATGTTATCGAGAAGGATACGGCCAGCATTGGCACTCTTAAAGACTTGACAAACGTCTTTGAAAGTCTCGCGAGTACTCAGGTCGCTAAAGTGAAAAATAGAGCAACTCTTTCAAAACAGTTCTTCCAATTACTCTGGGAACGATATACGGCAATCCGCGTTGACCCAAAAAAGCGCATTACAAACCGTGAAGAAACCGGTAACGGTCGTAAAGTACTTGTTCTCATCTCAGCTGAAGCGGGCTTGTCCGGCGACCTTGACCAGCGCATGATCGAATCAATGCAGCAGGAATACGCACGCGGGTCCACCGATATTATTGTGCTTGGAAGTCACGGCGCCAGTCAGCTTACGCAGCGCGGAATCCCGTATATTCGCTTCTTCCAAGTCCCAGAGTCCGATAGTTATATAAACGTCAATCCCGTCATTGAAGCGGTTTTACCATATTCAAGTATCGCCGTGTATTATGAAGAGTACCTTTCGCTCGGACAACAAGAAGTGCGCCGCATTGATCTCGTCACGCACATGCAAGACCTTAGCAAAAATGCCGAGGAGGGTGTCATCACTGCTGATGATACTATCTTTGAGCCCTCACTTGATGAAATCGCCGACCAGATGGAGATCACTATGATGAGCTTAGCCCTAAGTCAGACGATTCTTGAGTCTGGTCTCGCTCAAGCAGCAAGCCGTTTCAACGCTATGACTGTTGCTGAAGATCGCGCAAGTGAACTTTTAGGAGAATATAGGCTCGAATATCACCGTGCCAAACGTTCTGAAAGTGATCGTCGTCTACGTGAAGTACTTGTAGGGATTAAAAAGAAGCGCCGTGAAGCAGCGGCTGCGGGGAATAAATAATGAATCAGTCGGAACTCAAGAAGGAAGATTTTATAGGCAGCATCGCTTCAATTCGCGGCCTCACGGTTGAAGTAGAAGTTCAAGGAACCAAACCTGATACAAAAGAGTTACTTGCTGTACAAGACCTCCCTAGTGCTTTTATTGAAGCGAACTTCTTCCGCGGCAGTCACGTCGTCTGTCTTAATCTTAATAATAATTCTGAAATCCACTGCGGACAAAAAATTTACCGCACACACCAAAGAGTCACTGTGCCTGTCGGAGAAAAAACAATGGGACGCGTATTTAATGCTCTTGGCGAACCTCTGGATAAGGGTGAGCCAATTAATGAATTGCGTCGCCCAATCACCGTTCCGAGCGGAACAACGAGCTACCGCTCAAGCAAGAAACTAGAGATGCTCGAAACAGGTCTTAAGGTGATCGACTTCCTCACGCCTTTTGTTAAAGGCCGCAAAATTGGCATCATCGGTGGTGCCGGTGTCGGTAAAACCGTCCTTACGATGGAGATGATCCACAACGTGACGCGTAGTGAAAAAAGTCTTTCGATCTACTGCGGTGTTGGTGAGCGTATTCGCGAAGGCAATGAGCTCTATGAAACACTTAAGGATACGGATGTCCTCAAGAATACAGTGATGTTCTTTGGACAGATGGACGCAACGCCAGCTATTCGCTCAATGGTAGCTCCGGCCGCCGCAACGGCTGCCGAATATTTCCGCGATGAAGAAGGACGCGATATCTTGTTCTTTATTGATAATATTTACCGACACGTCCAGGCAATGACAGAGATGTCCACTAATCTTGGCCTTATTCCGAGCGAAGGCGGCTATAGCCCGATGGTATTCTCTGATCTTCGTCGTCTCCAGGATCGTCTAAGTTCAACCGAACAAGGCACAATCACGAGTGTCCAGGCAGTGTATATTCCTGCAGACGACCTCTCTGACCCGGCTGTCCAGGCTATTTCACAGCAGCTTGATTCGGTGCTCGTACTTGACCGATCTATTGCGGAGCAAGGTATTCGTCCGGCAGTGAATCTTTTGAAAACAACTAGCTCCCTTTTAACACCTGATATTGTCGGTGAACGGCATTACCGCCTGGCTGAAAAAGTTCAAGCTGTTATGCAAAAATACGATTCACTCAAAAACATCATTGCAATCGTTGGTGAAAATGAGCTGAGCCCAGAAGATCGCAAGGACTATCAAAATGCGAAAAAGCTTATTCAGTTCTTTTCGCAAAACTTCTCAGTGGCTGAAAAATTCTCTGGTCAACCGGGAGAGTACTATACTCTTGAACAAACGCTTGACGGTATCGAAGAGATTTTAACGGGCAAACCAGCCGAAGAAAAGTCAAGTGAGCAAGCGGTTGAAACACCTAAAACTGAAGGTAATGAGACTAAAACGAGCTAATGTCAAAGAATAGCGCAATACTCAATAAAATAAACGTGATCGCCCGGGCACCTTTCCAGGTATATTACGAGGGCGAAGCCGACTCTCTATCAGCGACTAACCGCATCGGAAAATTTGATATATTACCAGGGCATGCCGACTTCTTTTCAGTCTTACATCCTGGTGATATTGTTATTCAAAATGGCGACGCCGAACCGACCATATTTCCTATCGTCAACGGTATTATCACTGTGAGGGATAACGAAGTCAGACTATTTGTTAATATGTAGCGCTGCTGGCAGTGCGTTGTATCAAGCGCTAGCACCCTATTGCATCACAATATAATCAAACGCGTATCCGTTTGGTCCAGGAATGTCGTTAGTGCCAATTGAAAAACCGCTCGCTGTACGATTCACGTAGACATTGCGCATACCAGCACCGATAGCGGTTACGATAACTCGCGGTGAACTACTGAACGCTCGTTCAAATGTTATATTTGCAAGAATCCCACTTGAGCCGCCCACGCCGACATTTACCGCAACAGTTCCAGCGGCATCACTGCCGCTAATAGAAACTGTACCCGCAGGACCAACGGCTGATCCGGCACTCACACTTGGCGCATTACCCCTCGTAATAATATGTCCACCTATCGTCAAGGTTGTATCCGAAGTCAGGCTGCTCGCTTGGAAATTACGAACAGAGAGAGTTCCACCAACTGCCAAGCTGCCGGCAATATTAACATTGTTATTAACCGTCAATAATTGACTCATCGTGACAGTGCCTTGAAATTTAGCCGAACCGTTGCTCGTCAGGTCTTGCAGGATTGCAAGCTTATTAAACTTCGTATCACCACTGACGTTCAGAGTATTAATATCAACCGTACCTGCCTGTAGTTTCGTGATACTTGCATCATTAGCTGTGAGCGCGCCATTGAGATTGGTTGTACCTGAAACCGTAGCATCATTTGCAATAGTGACTTTTCCATTAAAGGTAGCTGATGGCCCCACTGTCAATTGTGCTCCTGCGTCTGTCACGTTATTACGACTCATACCAAGCTTGTCAAGCGTCGCTTGATTGAGTGCAACTTCACCGATGCTTACTTCGCTAGATTTCTGTTGTCCCTGCATCACGAAATAAATAATACCGATATTGACCGCTATCACTGCTGCGATAACGCCCAGCCCAATAAAAGTTGCTTTGTGGCTTGGTCGATAGGTTGTACGTTTAAATAGTACTGGTTTTACTGCAGCATTCTTAGCAGCAGTCTCGATCGCTGACGATCCTTCAGCAGGTGCCTGCAGCATTTCTGGCTGCGGCTGATTAGATTCATCTGGCTTCGTATCTTCGGGCATAATGTAATACTGTTAGTATACTATAGCGCTTACGGCTATTCATAACTCGCGACTCTCCTGATGATTTAGCGATCCCTTGTAGTAGCTGTCTCTGCTACAATAGAGCTTATGGTACGGAGGATACTATTGTTTACGTTCGCTGTTAGCCTTATGACAAATTTTGTCGTATTGACAGTGACCGCTGCTGACCCAGCATCTGCCAGTTACCGTCTTGATGAAAGCGGTATCGGTAACGGCAATATGCTCCAAGCCAGTTCAACAAGTTACCGGGCGTATGATAATGCAGGAGATATCGGTATTGGTTTTAGCCAATCAAGTGGCTACCGCGTACTATCGGGCGCGCTAACAGGTCATGATCCAACATTGGCCTTTTCGGTTAACACGTCAACAGCAAATTTTGGCCTTTTCACACCAGCCCAAGCCTCAACGGCGACTGCAACATTCTCTGTAAAAAATTACACCTCATACGGGTATGTCGTCCAGATAGAGGGTGATCCGCCAACTAACGATGGGTATTCTCTTAAAAATATGGACGTCACCGGCCCTTCTCAAAATGGCGTAGAACAGTTCGGGGTTAACCTAGTTGCGAATACAGCACCTGTCTCATTTGGAGCAAATCCGGATAATGGATCGTTTGGTTTTGGCTCAGTGTTACCCGATTATGCAACCGCTAATAGTTATCGTTATATTAATGGTGAAATCATTGCGAAAGCCGATAAGGAGTCGGGTGAAACCCTCTATACAATAAGTTATCTTATTAATGTTGCCGCATTAACACCCGGTGGAACCTATAGAACAAGTCAAACTCTCATTGTGACTGGTACGTATTAAGTTATTTTTTAAAGTTATCCACAGGCTGAAATTATATGCAAAATATAGTTGACGTCTTGATAAAGCTCGTGCTATTATGCTGAAGTAAACAAATTTAAAACAAAAATAATATGAGTAAACACCACCACATCTCAAAAACCCCGCTTCTGTTTGCTGTCCTCCTGATGGCAACGCTTGTTATACAAGTAATCCTACCAAAACAAAGCTTCGCAGCGCAGATTACAGCTCGTAGCTTAACTCTTGAGAAATCCTCAAGTGATTTGACAAAATATGGCGGCTCTCGTGCAAGTGGTATGGTTGGCGGTGGTGGTACGGTAGATCATTTCTTCCAGTTTACTCTCCCTGGTGGTAATAGTGTCGGATCAATCAAGTTTCAATATTGCACAACTGCGGCAACGACTACCCTTCTTGACTGTACCGTTCCGGCTGGGCTAAACACAACAAGTATTACCGTCACAACCGAAACAGGCTGGTCGGGTGTGGCCGTTAATAATACGACAAATGGTGTACCTTATATATATAAGGCCGGTGGCGCAACTGCTGTTGGCGCTAACCAAGCAGTCACCTATCGACTTCATAATGTTGTAAACCCTAGCGCAAATAATACTTCCTTCTACGTTCGCATCACGACATACAACTCAACCGATACGACAGGCGCGGAACTTGATCGTGGTGTCGTAACCGCCTCAACGGCTGAAGCTATCGTACTTGACGGAACGATGCCTGAATCACTCGTCTTCTGTACTGGCGAAACGATCGCAACCACAGCTGGCGTTCCAGACTGTGCAAGCCCTCTCAACACCGATGGTATCATTAGCTTTGACAGACTCTTCTCCCCTGCAGATACTGCTATAGCAACCTCCCAGATGGCCGCATCAACTAACGCCGGTGGTGGCTATGCAATCACAGTCAATGGTACGACGCTTATGTCAGGTACTAATTTCATCGATGCTATCGATGGTGCTGATCCGAACGATAGTCGTCTAGGTATAAGCCAGTTCGGCTTGAATCTTGTACTTAACGGTGCAGATAGCGCAGACTTAACCGACCCAGATGTTGGGGCGAATGTTGCCCCTGCCTATGATGGTGCAAATTATCGTGGAGCGCCAGTTGCCGCTTCGGGATATGACGTCAAGGACCAATATCGATACGTATCCAGTGAGGTTGTTGCTAATAGCTCTTCCGCGGGTGCTGGCCAAGGCGCAACTAATGCTCAAATCTACACTGTATCATATATAGCAAACGTCCCAGGTAATCAGCCTGCCGGTAACTACACTACTACCCTCACGTATATCTGCACTCCAACCTTCTAACTCTGGTGAAGCCCACTCAAGAAAAATAGTTTCGTGATTTTGTTGACCCTCCTGTAAAGCTCATGCTACAATTGACCTCATGAGAGTGAGGAGTGGACTCGTAGCTATGAGTTTGGTGTTAGTGCTGGCAACAGTTACTAGCGCCTTTCAGCAGAATACTGTGTATGGTGTACAGCTCGATTCACGTAGTCTTACATTACAATCTAATACGGCTGGAACTATTGGCGGTTCTACACCAGGTGGGACTGTTAATCACGAATTTAAGTTTACTATCCCGACCGGTGGGAACGTTGGTTCTATTAAGTTTGAGTACTGTACGACAGCCGCTGATGCACCCGCTCAGTCATGCGCGACTCCGATTGGACTTACGACCACTGGCGCAGCTCTTGGCACATCAAGTGGCGTCACAGGCTGGTCGAGCGTCGTGACCCCAGATACCCATACAGTATATGTAACTAGAAGCGCTGCGAACGTCACGGCTAGTACCGTAGCAACGATACAAGTACGAAATATTACCAACCCCTCTGCGACAAATGCAACGTTTTATGCTCGTATTTCAACCTATGTATCAACCGACACTTCCGGTACGGCAGTCGACACCGGCTCAGTTGCTGCCAGCACCGCAACACAAATCTTACTTTCGGGTATCATGCCTGAATCCCTCGTCTTCTGTGCGGGTAAAACAATCACCGTCAATACAGGCGTTCCGGACTGCTCAGTAGCAACACTCGCAGATGTAAAATTTGATCGCCTCTTCTCGCCTTCAGATACTGCTGTTGCAACCTCGCAAATGGCAGCCTCTACCAATGCAAAATACGGATACGTCATTACTGTCACTGGTCCGACGCTCACGTCAGGTTCAAATACAATTACTGCAATGACGTCTGCCGGTGCAAGTACGCACGGTACCGCACAATTTGGCATGAATCTTAAAGCAAATACGACTGCCACTACAACACCAGCTACTGGTGCGGAAGTAAGTCTTGCGTCAGACGGAACGAATCTTCGTGGACGAGCACTTGCCGGATATAATACTGTCGACACTTTTAAGTTCGTACCCGCCCCCGCCACCCCTGACCCTGTTGCCGATAGTGCCCAGGGCGGCGCAGGGCCAACAAACGGACAGGTTTATACCACCACTTATATCGTGAATGTACCTGGTAATCAGCTCCCTGGTACTTACACTTCCACCATAACCTACATATGTACCCCAACATTCTAACTTCATGAAAAAGAATCTGTTCATCACTACAAGCCTCAGCCTCAGCCTTTTGTCTGTCATGGTGCTTTTCTCTTCGGCAGTAACTGCCGTAAGCCCTAATCAAGATGCAAGCCAAGCACTCGAAATCGCGCCACCAGTCCTCAATCTTTCCGCAAATCCGGGGGAGAAGATAGTCGCACAAATAAGTCTACGTGATATCTCACCTGGACCACTTGTAGTAAAAGGTCAAGTCAATGACTTTGTGTCAGGAGGTGAGGACGGAACGCCACGAATCTTGCTCGAAGATGGCGAACCAAGCCCATACTCAATGAAAAACTGGTATGGCCCCCTTGCAACGCTCAATCTAAAGTCAAAGCAGATTGAAAATCTCACAGTAACGATTAATGTGCCGAAAGATGCTGCACCTGGTGGTTACTATAGTGTTATCCGCTTTACCGCAACGCCTCCTGATCTTAACGCATCTGGGGTATCCTTGTCCGCCAGCCTTGGCGCCCTTATTTTGATGCAGGTTAAGGGTACTGCTACGGAAGGTATGGGAATTGAAGAGTTTTCTGTTGCTAAAGAGGTTGTCGACGGAAAATATACCGCTGGATCATTCTTCGAAAATATCCCCCTGACATTCGTTGAGAGGCTTAAGAATACCGGGACAATCCATGAGCAACCGGTTGGCCAAATCTCAATAAAGGATATGTTTGGCAACCTCGTTGCTACGGTCAATGTCAACCTCGAAAATCGTAACGTTCTTCCTGGTAGTATTCGACGATTCGAAGCTCCTCTTGATAAGTCGGTTGTTGGTGATCGTATTTTCTTTGGACGCTATACTGCTGAACTAAAAATGACATACGGAACCGAAAATAAGACTATGACCAAAACTCTTGCCTTTTGGGTTGTACCCTGGAAGCTTGTACTCGGGATTGTTTTTGGACTCATCTTCCTCTTCTTGATCACTCGCTTCGCACTCCGTCGCTATGCTGATCGTGTTGCAGACCGTGCATCGTATCGCCGACGAAGACGCTAAAAACATGGTATGATATAGCTTATGGCAAACTGGCTAAAAATTAGTCCACATTATCATAGCGGACAACTGAGACCTCATGAGCATACTTCGTATTTGCCTTTAGCGATCCTACTCGCGATAGTATCTTTTCCCCTGCTCTACTTTACTGCAGAAGCAGCGACACCTTATACTGGCCCAGAAGCGGGATCTATAGGTATTTCTGGTATCGTTCCCGCTCCACCTCCAACAACTGCTGCAACAATTACATCCCCGAAGGACGGGCAGCATTTTATCATCTCTCCGGTCACTTTTTCAGGTACCTGTCCTAAGAATACACTCGTCGAGATGTATAAAAATGATATATTCGGTGGCTCAAGCAGCTGTACTGACCAGGGTACTTTCTCCATCGATGTTGATCTTCTCTATGGTGAAAATAAGATGATCGCAAGAGTGTACGATGCACTCAATCAGCCTGGACCCGATTCAAATACTGTCACTGTGTATTACGATGTATTACCTCCGCAGCTCGGCCCACTCAGCTCACTCGACTTCGGTGGAGCACAGTTACTCCTTAATACTGATGCGGCCTTTCGTGGTGTATTTCCCGGTAAGGAGATGAGTTTTCCTCTTGATATTATTGGAGGTACGCCGCCATACGCCGTGAATATCCAATGGGGTGATGCTAACAATAAGGTTGTATCGCGCAATGACAACGTTACATTTCGTACTCCTCATACCTATCAGAAGGCTGGTATTTTCCAGATTAGTATTCAAGCAACCGACTCACAAGGCAGAGCGGCTTTTATGACAGTTGCGGCAATCGTGAATGGACAGCCTGACACTGTGACAACTACTAGTGCAACTACCTCAACCACTAATAAACTTCTGCTCCTTTGGCCTCTTTACACAGCTGCTGTCGCAGTTCTTCTTAGCTTCTGGTTAGGTGAACGCCGCGAAAAAGCCGTTCTCGCAAAACATGGACTAATTGTTGCCCAGTAAATAACTATCGACTTTTCCACAGGAATATACTTGCATCTCGTGCAATAAGCGTTTATGCTTAATACTAGATAAAACCAGAGAGACAAAAAGGCTTTATCAAAAATTAACAAACAAACCAAAAGACAAAAATGTTATTGAGATTGTCTGGGATTTTCCGCAAGCTGTTTGCGTACGCTTTGATATTGGGCGGCGCAGTCATAGGTGGCGTTACTTTGCTAACGGCGCCGGTTTTTGCTACCGCAGGAATTAACCAGCAACTAAACTTTCAAGGACGTCTATTTAACACACAGGGTGCGGTCGTGTCTGACGGTTACTACAATATGCAGTTTAAAATCTATCAGGATGGTCCAGGTACGACTGCCGGTAACCCCGGAGGAACACTTAAGTGGACCGAGGACTGGACGAATTCTGGTGGCAATGGCGTCCTCGTAAAAAACGGGTATATTTCTGTTCAGCTTGGCTCAGTTACGCCATTCGGTACGAGCGTTGATTGGAATCAAGATACGTTATGGCTCAGCATGAATATTGGCAACACAAACCTTACGTGTACCCCATTTAGCTCCTGTGTACCCGATGGCGAAATGGTACCTATGAAACGACTAACAGCAACACCATATGCTATGAACGCGGGAATGCTTGGCGGAAGGGATGCATCAGGTTTTATCCAAAATTCAACCTCATTACAATCAGCTGCTAACTTCAATATACAAGGGACGGGTCAAGCAACAACCTTCCAGGCTTCTACATCCGTACTCACCCCTTCTATTGACCGTGCTAGTGCGGGTACATTAACGATTGGCACAAACGCGACCAACACGACAGCAATCACGATCGGAAGCAGTAATATGACAACGTCAGTTGCAGGAAAGCTAGTTATCGGGACCGTAACAACTACTCCAAATGCTAACTTACAAATAGTAGGTACGCTAGGCGTGATCGGACCAGTGTCCTACCCAGTGTATTTTGACAATAGCCCTAGTAGCGCTTACTGGACTATCGACAAATCAAATACTGCGTCGGATGCTTCGATCGTTTTGCGCGATCAAGGTGCAGTGAGGGGTGAAATCGGACTCGTAACGGATAATAACCTTCATTTTAAAACAGTAAGCGGTGCTGCTGGTTCAGAAACCTTTACTGATCGACTCATCATCCAAGCTAGCGGTGAAACGTACACAACCGGCAAGCTAGGTGTCGGAACAGTCCCGACCGAACAGCTACATATCGCCACAAGCTCTACAGCCGGAAAAGTCATCACAAAAATCGAGAATACCAATACAGCGGCAGGCTCAAAATCAACTGCCCTTCAATTTAGCAGCTCAACTAATAACTGGTCGGTTGGTACTGATATCGGTCTCAATGGTGGCAACAACTTCGCTATTCAAGACAACAACTTCGGTTATATGCCCCGCTTCTTCATAGATAGTTCGGGCCGGGTTGGTATTGGCACAGACAACCCTACCTACAAGCTTGATGTTGCAGGTGATTTCCATACAACCGGGGCCGCCACTATCGCCGGACTCTTAAGCGCTTCCGCAGGAGCCACTATATCCGGTGCTGCGATCAACCTTAACGCCTCCAGCAACTTCGCGGTCAATATAGGCACAGGTACGACGAATGCAACTGTCACAATTGGGAATAGCTCCAACTCAACTCTACTGAGCTCTAATACAATTACCGTTGGCACTGCTACGGCTACTCCAAGTAATGCAACAAACATCCTCGGTGTAGCTCAGACAAATGCCAATACCGCAGGTAATGCTATGGTTATTCAAGGATCAACTGGCCTCAATGGCAATGGTGGCACGGTGACAGTCCAGGGCGGAAATGCCAACGGCACCGGAACACTCGGTGGTAACTTAACGCTGACCGGCGGCACTGGATCGACATCGAATGGGGCCGTCATACTTGCAACCTCCACCTTCCAGACAGCAACAACAGATGCTAGCTGTTTCCCGCTCGGCACTGAAAGCACCTCCACATCAAACTGTACATTTGCGCAAACATCAATCAATAATAATGCTTCAGTCATAGCCGGATTTACCGCGGATGGCCAAAAGGCATTTATGCCTGATCCGAGTATCGTCACAGCTGGTCGTGTGGTCTACGTGACTGCTTCTAACCTCACTAAGGACTTTACCCTCTCTGTTAATGGCGGTGGTCAAGGTAATGAAATTGGTATGCGTAAGAATACAACGGCAACCATGATCTGGAACGGTGCCGACTGGACAGCGGCGGGTGCATCAAGCTCCACGACACTTCAGTCCGCCTACGACAACACTTTGCAGAGTGCTGGTGGAGCCGAGCTTATTGTTGGCCATAATCTTGCAAACAACAACACGAATGGCCTAACTATTCGCGATTCCACCCTAAATCCGACGACTGGTGCTCTTGTGACGGTTCAGTCAGGGTCAGCAGCAAATCTCTTCTCTGTGAACAGTAATGTCACCGAGTATGCTTCTAACCCAGGTGCAGAAACCTATAATGGCACAGTAACTACTACATTCCCAGCCTCGACATGGGTAGCACTGACAGGGTCAACTGTTTCTCGAAATGTAACGACGGCAAATATCGCTACTGGTCAAGGTTCAGCACAAGTTCTTACGGCAACTACAGCCGGTTCAGGTGTAAAAAATGTTCTCACAGCGCCATTGAGCGTAGGTCAACACTATAACGTGTCATTTACAGCCAAACTTCCATCTGGAGCTGGTGCCTTCACTGATATGGGCGTCTATTATTCAGTCGATGGCACAAATGATACGGTACCATGTATCATTAACCAGGCAATTAAGGCAAGTGTATGGACAAAGGTAAACTGCGCATTCACAGCCTCGGGCTCACCATCTGCCGCAAACTCGATTAATATCCGGCAAGTTGGCGGCGGAACCATTCGCACCTTCTTTGTTGATAACGTCTCAGTGACGATCGCAGCTGACTACAACTACGCAACGGATGGTGGAGTAGATGATAATACAAACTTTAGTACTAACTGGACGCTTGCAACTGCTGGTAGTGCGACTGGTACAATGAGTCGTGATGTACTCGATGGCAATGATGCGAGCAGTAGTGCGAAAATCACCTCACTCAGCAATACCGCAAATGCTGGTATTCGTAACAAACTCTCGATCAATCCACTACAAAGTACCCTCTACCGCATTAGTGTCTATGCAAAATTAGCCGCTGGTACTTTCAATGATTTCAAGATCCGGTATTCAGCAACAGGCGCACAAACAGCTGGTGCTGCAAACTATATCGACTGCGTTGATTACAACAAGCAGACTATTACTACATCCGCGTGGACACAGATCACCTGCTATATAACTACTGATGCTACTACGGTCACAAACCCATATATATATTTCGTCCAAACAGCAGCTCCGGGCACAACCCGCACCTTCTCTGTTGACACCTTCTCTATGACACTCGCCTCAAATTCAACACCAAACGTGCAAATAGGAAGTGGGAGTAACGGAGGCCCAACAACCCTCTTCACAGTTGATAAGGGTGCGAGCGCTCCAATTGCTGCTAACAATGATGCCCTTCTTGGTAGTATGTACTACGACACGACCCTTGGTAAATTGCAGTGCTATGAAGCGGATGGTTGGGGCGCGTGTGGTTCCAGCCCTGATAATATCATCACCATTAGCCCAGAGTATACGAACGCCGTCCTACATGGTACGGGTATAGGCACTATGACAAGTGACATCTGTTCTGATTACCTTGGCATCAATGATGGTAGCGGTACGCCTGCTCAACCTATTATTTGTAGCACCGGAGAGACCTATAACTTCTACAAATGGACGAGTCCTCAAGCGACTGCTCAAGCTTACAGTATTTACGTTACCTATCAGCTGCCGAGTACCTTTAAGAGCTTCAACTCTGGGCAAACCTCCCTGCAAGCACGCGTCGATAATACGAGTAATGCCTTTGTGAAACTACAGATATACAAAAACCACGGCGGACTCTCGACCTGCGGTAGCGACAATACGATCACGACATCAGCCAATACGTGGCAATCTCCGATCGCCAACGGCACCGCCGATCCATCAACTTGCGGCTTTGCGCCCGGAGATAGTATCGTCTTCAAGATTACCGCGAGCGCGAGAGCGACTTCGAGCGCCTATATCGGAAACCTCAACTTTGCCTTCAGTAACAAGTAGTCGTCCCATTCTGTTTATGCTACAATAACAGAGAAGCCACTTCGGTGGTATGTAAGGGGTATGGGTATAAATAGACATCGATTATTTAAGCGACGTTCGTGGCATTTCAACTGGAAGGCCTCCCTTGAACGTATCTCTGCTATTCCAAGACAATGGGTTAAGTCGACGAAAAGTGGTAAGGAGTACTTAGCGATTCCATTACCTACACGCCAACAATGGATTCGTATTGGCATCGTCGTTAGCGCTATTCTTCTTCTCGCACTTGTTGCTGTCCAGCTATACCGCTTCTATGGGCCTCAGAATTATCGCCTCAGCTCTGCCGAAACAATTCTTGCCAGCCCGAGCGACATCCTCGCGAAGGATCTGAAATACGACACTAAAACTCGCACCTTCTCTTTCTCCCATGGAAGTGCAAACACCTCAGAGACTAGGCAAAATGGAGCAACACTCGTCTCGGCGACACTCCCTGCCGATGCAACGAAGGGAATTACTGTCACAGACCCGAACTACAAAGTCGATCTTGTGATGAAACCTATTGTCAAAGCGGCAGAGGGAAAACAGCAACAAAACCGTATCATTTATCCTATTCGCGATCGTAATGGTTGGCTCGTCTATACTGCGCTTGGTACGGGTATTCGAGAAGATATTGTACTAGCAGAAAATCAAGGTGACTCCTATGCACTATCCTATGATCTCACACTTCCAAACGGTACTGAGGCTCGCAAGGAAACCGATGGTAGTATCGGTATCTACGGTAACGAGGTATTCATGAGCAACGTTACCGCGGCGAGTGAAGCCGACCAGAGCTTGCTCGAAAAAGCGAGAACAAATGCGGCAAAAAACCTATTATTATTCACAATTCCAAAACCAGTCGTCATCGAATCAGGAAAGCAGAGCTCCTCAGTTGTTGCCTCGTTTGACCTGAGTGGTACTCGACTTGCAATCAAAGCCACTGGTCTCGCAAGCGCCTCATACCCACTCACTATCGACCCAAGCATCTATATCGTCACCGCGCAACAATTCATGAATGGCAACAATGAAACGAATATTGACTTCGATGTTGCTGATAAACTTATTCGCAAAGCCCCTACAACAGGTGCCCGATTCAATAGCTGGAATAGTACTACGCAACTCCCCCTGTCCAACTGGGCAGGAGGGACAACTATCGCTGGAGGTTACATCTACTCAGCTGGTGGAATTTCATCAAATAGCCAAACTTATTCCACTCAAGGGTCGGGCACATTTACTGTACCGAGTGGTATTACTTCTATCACTGTTAAGCTCTGGGGTGGTGGTGGTGGAGGTGGCGCTGGTGGCTCAGCGGCAGCAGGTGGCGCCGGTGGTGGCGCTGGTGAAACTACAGGTACGATTGCGGTTACCCCTGGTGAGACTCTTGATGTATATGTTGGTGGTGGTGGTGCAGCCGGCACGCGCAATACCTCAGGTGGTGGTGGAGGTGGAGGTGGCTATACGAGCATATATAGGGGCACTACTCTCCTTGCTCTCGCTGCAGGTGGAGGTGGAGGTGGAGGTGGCCGCTCAACTTCGACCCATATCGGTGGAGCTGGTGGCGCGGGCGGTGGTACAAATGGAATAGCCGGTAGCGCATCGCTCACAAATGGCGGTGGTGGTGCGGGTACCTCGTCAGGAGGACTTGGTGGAACGAGTACGAGTGGCTTCCCTGGTCAAGCCGGCATCTCACTTGATGGTGGCGCCGGTGCAAATGGTGCAACTACAGCAGGTACAGGCAGTGGCGCCGCGGGCGGTCTCGCGACAGGTGGTAATGGTGGGTCGGTCACGTCGACGACGCGAGCTGCAGGTGGAGGTGGAGGCTCAGGCTGGTTTGGTGGTGGTGGTGGCGCTGGTGCAGGTACCGCTGCCGGAGGAGGTGGTGGTGGTGGTGGCTCGAGCTTTGGTACAGGGTTGACGCTCAACGCCGGTTCGGGTAGGACGCCGGGAAACTCAACTGATACAGATCGCGCAGGCGCAGGTCAGGGTGGAGCCGCAGGCGCGAGGGCAGGCGTTGGTACCGCAGGAAGCACTGGTATTGCTCTCATCAGTTTTGGTTCAGGTGGTATGGCCGCAAGCGCATCCCTCAACTGGATGCAACTTAGTACGACCGACGGCACCCTGCAGAGTCCAAATCCGGGAGATGGCGTATGTAGCGGTTGGTGTACTGACGCGGCGTACAACCTCCCTACTCCTCTCACGAATTTTAGTATGCTTTCCTACAACGGCTTTCTCTATGTCATTGGTGGCATGAACTCCGCTGGTACCGTACAAAATAGCATTTATGTTGCTAAGCTTGGCGCCAATGGTGAACCACAACTCTGGAACCCAACATGGAACCCGGCAACTGATCCAACGAAATCAACCTGGTCGTATTGGTACACTAGCACGACTACCCTTTCGAGCGCACGATCAGGAGTACAGGCAGTCGCCTACAATAACCGCCTCTACGTATCGGGAGGCCGAACAGCGACGGTCGCCGTAAACACCATGGAAATCGCCGATATCCTGCCAACAGGCCAGATAGGCGCATGGTCCAGCGGTACCAACCTTCCGTACAACGTCTACAATCATGGCTCATATGTCTACAACGACAGGATTTACATCCTTGGTGGCGCAAGCACGATAGGCGGTGCACCGATCGCCACAGTATATTACAACAAGATCAACAGCAATGGCACACTTAATACATGGCTCCCTACCACGAGCATGCCAGGCGCGCGCATGAGCAACGGTGGCAACTTCACTACTGTGTGGGGTGCGTATGTCTATGTGTCTGGTGGATGTAGCGCCGTCATCGGAGGTGGTAAAGATTACTGCAGTACTATTCTCACAGACTCAGATGTTGCCAGTATTAACGCAGACGGTAGTATCGATACCTGGAATGCGATTGGCACACTGTCCGATCAACGTACTGGCCAAACACTTCTTGCATGGCGTAACTCTATTTATCAAATAGGAGGGTGTACGGCACAGAATACGACGACCGGCGCATGCACCACCCCGACAAACGCCGTCAAGTATGGCACCGTAAATCAAGATGGAGACGCCTCAACCGTGGGATCATCGGTCGCAAGTGGAACCGCACCCTGCAGTGGCGCGAGCCCTTACGGATGTAACATGCCTGGTGTCGCCTATATCGGTAACTTACTCCCCGTGTCATTTATTTCAAATGGCTACCTCTACCTCGTGGGAGGATGTGTCGACAATACCTGTAGTGGTACCGCGTCAGGTAACTCAGCATACACGGCTATTTCATCGACGGGAATCATGACCGCACCATCTACCTGCCCTAGTCCGCGAACGATTCAAGGCGGCGCCTGGTGCGTTGACACGACAAATACGATCAGTACTGGTGTTGCCGCTGCAAGCCCCGTCGTGTTTAACGGTATCGTCTACCTCGTCGGGGGGCTCAATGGCGGCGGTAATATCGGTAATATCAACTACGCGACCATTAGTCAGACCGACGGAAGCCTTAGCTCTTGGACCACACAGGCACTCTCAAGTGTGGGCACTCCTGGAGTAAATAACGTCTCATACCTCCATGCATTTGCTCGCGCCAATCCGAGTGGTGCCGGTAGTAATGCACCTGGAAACCTCTATATACTCGGAGGGTGCACTGCGAGTAGCGGCGCCGGCTGTACGGCGTACAGCGCAAACGTCTACAAATGTACCATCCAGACTGCGGGAGCGATATCAGGCTGTACAATGACTGGCCAACAACAGATTAATAATACTGGCGATAGCGCGACAGGCCTCGGTATCATGAGCGGGACAGTCTATGCAAACTATATCTATCTAATCGGCGGCGTCACACCAAACCTCGTCGACCTCAAAACTGTCCATTACGCAAAAATCGATAACACAAATAATATTGTATCCACGGTGAACGACACGAGTACGGGGGGGTGGGTTGAGTCGCCGCATCAGATGGCAGTCGGTCGTCGTCGCTCGGCAGCCTTCGGCTACAACGGCTACCTCTACGCGGTCGGCGGATATGAGGCCAGCACCGGTGTTCTCGCCGATATTGAGTTTATTAAGATCAATGTGAGCGACGGAAGCTTAGTATCGTCGACAGGCGCCTGGACAGTAAGTGCCGTGCAAATCAATCAGCGATGGGGGTTGACCGTACCGATCAGTAACTCGTACGCGTATGTCATCGGGGGATGTACGGTTGGTGCAAGCCCAGGAGGGTGTACGACGCGTACTGACGTCATACAAACTTTCCAAGTCTACAACAATGACAGTGGTGCGCCCGCTGGCTATTCAGCATCCTCAAATGCCTATACGACCGACCCAAATCGCGTCGGTGCCAGCTCGACGATCATCAACGGTAAGATGTATGTTGCAGGTGGATGTACGAGTGGAGTTGTTGATTGTGACGCCGCGACAACCAATGTATCGTACACGACGATCGACACAAGTGGCAACCTGGGACCCTGGTCGAATACGACCGCCGCGCTCCCCGCAGCACGCACCTGGGGTAAACTTGTCAACACAGGAGGAAGTCTCTATTACGTGGGCGGCCAGAGCAGCACTTCAACCGATGAGCGTGCTGAAGTATACTACGCAACACCAACTGCGGGCGGAGACGTCACATCATGGACAGCTGCAACCAATGGCCTGCCTTCAGCTCGCACAAAGCTTGGCGCTACCGTCTGGAATAATCGAATCTATGCCGTTGGTGGACTCGACAGCTCGAGTACGACATCGAATACCGTCTATGTCAGTCCGCAGCTAACTAGTGGCGGAAATATCGGTACCGCCTGGTCGACAGCCTCGACCGCATTTAATGTTGCCCGAAGTGGCGCCGCCGTCACTTCTTACGCAAATAATCTCTATCTACTGGGCGGATATAGTGGCGCAAACTATCTGAGTGACGTTCAATACACCCAAATCGATGCCAGTACGGGTCTTGTATCAGGAGCATGGAAATACTCCGAAAGTCTCCCAAATGCCGTATCTCAAGCCGATAGCTTCGCAGCAAATGGTTACATCTACCTCATGGGGGGCCGTTCAAGTGACACAGCCTGTAGCCGCGACACCCTCGTTGCTCCTATTAGCGCTAATACGACAATCGACAGCGGCAATAAGCCGACTGGTGTTGGCGCATGGTACACCACCAATCAACGATTTGTCGGTCCGCGCTATGGCAATACCGCCGCCTACTACGACGGCAAAGCATATATTACAGGCGGTGCTGATTGTTCAACAGGTGGCACGGCAGCCGGCGCAACCACAACCCTCTCTACACCCGGCGTCACGACCTACACCGTCCCCGCTGGCGTTACCTATATCAAGGTCAAGACCTGGGGTGCGGGTGGTGGTGGAGGTGGAGGTGCAGTGACTGGTGCGAATGGAGGTAGTGGAGGTGGAGGTGCCTACGCTACTGGGATTATCCCTGTCACACCAGGCGAAGTCTTGAGCGTCAGTGTCGGCTATGCGGGACAGGGTGGTGGCAGAAATACTTCAGGCTTCGGTGGTGGAGGTGGAGGTGAATCCGGTATCCGGCGCACAGACGGAGGAAGTACTCCGTTGATTATTGCAGGAAGTGGCGGCGGTGGAGGTGGTGCAAGAAATGCGAGCGGATCAAGCGGTGGAGCCGGAGGAGCTGCCGGTACGACAACGGGCTCTCCGGGTGCAAGCGGTGCGGGTACGACACCCTTCGCAGGTGGCGGTGGCGGTGGAACGCAAAGTGCAAGCGGAGCCGCAGGTACGGCAACAGGCGAAGGCAACTCATGTGCCGCGCAGCTCGGTGGCTACCTAGACGGAGGTCAAGGTGCCGACGGTCGATCGACCGGCGCCTGCACATGGGGCACAGCCGGCAACCATGGTGGTGGGTTTATTACAGGTGCTGGTGACGGAGGTAGCGCGATCGCGACTACTCGCTCAGGTGGCGCCGGTGGTGGTAGTGGCTACTATGGCGGCGGTGGCGGTGCAAGTAGTGGTGCAACCGCGGGTGCCGGTGGTGGCGGTGGAGGTTCAACATATGTCATCCCGTCAGCGCTCAGTATCTCTACGCAAGCCGCAACCACGACAACACCGGGTAACTCGGCAGACACCGACAGGGGTGGTGCTGGTAATGGCGGCACTGGTGGTGTTGGCGCAGCATTTGGACTGGCAGGCTCCAATGGTATCGTCCTTATTACCCCAGTCATGGTCTATGCGACACCGACAGTCCAGCAAACGGCCCTCTTGTCTCAACCGCAAGTTGCCAAATATTCGATCATGTTCGATACTGACACCGACGTCTTCCCAAATTATTGGCTCCTCAATGGTGTCGATAACTCGATTGGTGCTCGCTGGCAACTCAAATATCGCAGCATGGCAAACCAACAAGCGAGTAGTCTGTGTGCAACAATGACTACATGGGGGCAAGAAACAAACTTCGGCGACGTAGTGCTCGGAACGCCTGGCGTATACACTGTTAAAGATGGCTCTGGTACGAATATATCGTGTGGACGCTACTTCTATTTCAATGTCTCAGTTGATAGTTCTCAGGCCTTCGGCTATCCTGATGATGTATCCCGAGGCCCAACAATTACTGACCTCACTTTACAATTCACGGCGGATCCGAGTAAACGTCTTATGCACGGACGTACATTTACTGGAGGCTTACAGATGCCTGATGATACTCCTTTATATACTAATTAATATGACACATCCTACCCCTTCACTTCATCTGCTCTGGAAAAAACAACATAGGCTTAAGATTAGCTTGTTCTTTGTGGTACTCGTTGTAGCGATTCTTCTTCTATGGCTCAGTCCACACTATTTTGTCACTACACAGCCGAATCAAGCGTCCAGTGAAGATAATACTGCCGTTTCAGGAAAACTCACAAAAGGGACTCCGGACTACCCAACCATCTTGCCCTCAGGCAAGACAATTACTCAGTTAGGCGGCTGGACAAGGGTTAGTCCACCAGACCATAATGCTGTGTATGCCTATACTGATACGATTGATGGGACACCGATTATTGTCAGTCAACAACCTCTCCCAGATATCCTAAAGGATAATGTCGCCACTCAAATGGAGGAATTTGCTAAAGGCTACAGTGCTGATCGTTTTATTACGGTCGGTAGTGTGAAGGTATATATTGGTACTTCTACTAAAGGACCGCAATCCATAATATTTACCCGTAATCGTATTCTCATCCTTATAAAAACATCTGCTATTGTCAAAGACTCGTCTCTCACTCACTATATTCAATCTCTGAAATAATGCTATGGCGTAATAACGAGATCTGCTCGATAGAAAGCAGAATTTTTCTTATTCGCGCACGTAACATCGACCGGCCAAGTTCCAGGCGTTGCACCTTCAGGTATTGTCCATGTCCACACTACTATTCCAAACTCATCGGCTACTTTTGGAACAAGTCCAGAGTCTTTGAGCTCAGCTGCGGCAACATCTTTCCCTATTGTAATTGCAATCTTGCATGCGGCACCAGCATTGGTCTTTATATTGAGTGAGGAATTACTTTTTTGCGCTACAGGAGACCCGAAAATTTGCATAACAATACTGACGGGAATGTCGTCGGGTATTGGTTGTGGTTTTTTCTGGACAACTTTTATCGGAGTCGGCTCAGGGGTCACTGCACTGTCAAGTGGTTTCTGTTTTCCCATATACCAGGTATAGATAATACCCGCCCCAATAAATAAGAATAAAAGAATACCAATCGAAAGAAGATAATTACGAATCTTACGACGACGCATATGCTCGGCATAAGGTGTGCGTTTTTTTCCCTTAAGACGCGACCGCTGTATCTCAAGCACTAGAGATATCCTTTATTGAGATGTTGTTAGTTTTTGTTCTGAGAATGATACTTATTAATATTCTCAACGACTTTGCCATCAGATTTAAGATTTTCTACATAGAGTACTTGTGAGCGATTTATTACCATCATATCTTCTGGTCCATGAACCTCGTTGCCGAGCTTAACGAGTTCAAGGTTATTATTGACATCACTTGCCTGGGTTGTAGATGTCTGTGTTGATTTTTGAACATAAAATACATCCTTGATGATTATGACATCGCTTTTCACAGATGTAACTTTACCGAAATAGCACTCACCACTCTGTAGACATGCGACTTGGTATTTACTCGTATTTATATACGACGGTATGCCTGCTTGAGTAATAAACCAGTTAATACCGAAACCGATGACGCCAAGTGTTGCTATTGCGAGCAAGAATGTGACTAATTTCTTCTTTCCCTGCACCGGTTGTCTTCGAGTCCCTGGTCGAGGACTCACTGGGCGATGCATTGCAGTCGGTTCTTCTATTACCGGATTAGCACTAACTCTCTCTGCGGGTTTACGGTCAGTAGTGGCCTCTGAACGTTCACCACGAAACGGAAAATTTTCCATAACATAAACTCCATTCTTTCTTAGCTATAAATATAATACCATAAGAGGTATACTGCTATCAATCAAGCCGAGTCGAGATTAACAAGGACTGAACTACTGGCAAATTCCTTAGGGAGAATGAGAGTAAATGTACTTCCTTTATCGAGCTTTGATTTAACTAAGATATCGCCACCATGTGCATGAGCTATATGGGATGCTAAGAATAACCCAAGTCCACTTCCGCCTTCAGTATGCGATAAGGGGTTATGAAGACGATCAAATCTCCTAAATATCCTCTCATAGTACTCTGCCGGGATCCCCACTCCATTATCTGTCATAGACAGAAGGACTGTGTTACTATCTTCTTTCAGCATAATCCTGACCCTGCCACCCTCGTATGAATATTTAATTGCATTACTCAGGAGATTGTCGATAACCATCATAATATACCGATCATCAGCAACGATTTTATGTGATTTTTTCGTTGTAATCTTAATGTCTATTTTTTTACTTTTTACTCTTTCATCAGATAGTTCTATCACTTGACGCGTCATGGCTGTCAGATCAAATTCCCTTGGCTCAAGTCGTAGCTGGCCAGCATCAATCTTCGATACATACAGCATTTCGTTAATAATCTTTATCTGTCGCTCATTGGCATCGAACGCTTTCTTTGCAATATCCTCTTGTGCGGGAGAAAGCTTACCAACAATACCTCCCGTTAAGATGCCTAGATATTGTTTAACACCGCTCGCAGGCGTACGGAGTTGATGGGACGTTAGCGCGAGAAGTTCGTCTTTAGTCCGTTCCATCTCTTTTTCGTACGACGCCTCAACTCGTACGAGTCGCGAAACGAGCACAATAAAGATCCATACACTCAGCACTAGACTTAATACAATACCAAGCCCAAGGATAACCCATGGAGTTGCTAGTACATTAAACGGCCGTCCGTAACCGGCAGTGCGTATTTGCCAAGTACGGCCATCAATAAGCAAATCCTGTACGGATTTTTGCCCATCGACCGAATTTATAGAGTCACCGCTCGCAAATAACGTTACACCTCCAGCAGCCGTTGTATCGCGGAGTTCAATACTACGCGCTTCGTTCATGATATTTGATTTCTTTAGGTAATTTGCCATAAAATCATACGGCCTCAGTGCAACATACACATAACCAGTTATGTTCTGTTCTCTGTCCTGTTTTGTTGTCACGACCGAACCAGTCTTATAGATCGGGTAGTAAAGTAGTACGCCTTTTTGCTGAGTATCCTGAGTGAGTGCTTTATCTTGCACAAGTATAACCGGTTCTGACATCACGACGTGTGCCGTATCTCTCGCTTGTATCATAGCAGCTTGGCGCGTTGGCTCCGAAAACATATCGTAACCAAACGCTTCAAGATTCGCTCCCTCAAAAGGTTCTATGTAGTCGATGGCTGTATATAGTTCACGATCCATCGATGGCTTGACTGAAAAATCATTAAATCCCTCATTCTTCACTGACTGAATAAAGTCGGGAAGCTCGTCTTTAGTCATAACCTTCACATATCCAAGCCCTACACTTGAGGGCAGGAGTTCACGAATCTTCATACTATCATAAAAATATTTCCAGTCAGCTCGTGTTACTGTGTCCTGTTTTATACCAAAAATACTCGCGGCAGCAAGCAGTACTTTCTCGTAATCCTTTATGTTTTTCTCTGCAAAATCACGTGCAACTACCGTTTGATGGTCTAATTGTCGTTGATCATCACGAGTATTCTGAGAGGATAGTGACTGGGAAAAGATGATCGCAAAAATACAGCCCATCAGAAACAATGAGATTGAGACAACCCCGGCAGTTTTATACGTTGACGCCCAGTTTTTATCTAGACCAATCAGCGATTTTAGCTTATTAATCATCCTTAGTAGTGTAACAAATTATCACTAGCTCTACCGAACACTTAGCCTGGCTATCCGTAATATTTTTCACTCATTTAATACAAATTTATTGACGTCGAATCGTCGAATCGTGAACGCGGGTCGGCCGAGCAGGCACTTCTCGTTTCGATGTCATAGGCAGATCATCACCCAGTGATGCCTGGATTTCCTCGAGAGTTTTGGCATTATCTGGAGTAATTTTCCCAAGTGTGTACTGATAGGCAACATCACTATAAATAATAGTAAACCGAGTTGCGTCTAAACCTGCTGGTGATGATACTATCGGTGACTTTAGCTCCTCCTCAAGATTCAGCATATCTTCGAAACTCTTCACCTGGACTATGCTCTTTTTGGAAAGATCTGCTTGATGGGCTGCTCTAATAATAATCCCATCATGATAGCGATATATTTTCTCAAGCTCACGTTGATACGGTGTTTTAAATATTTGCTTACGAAGACCATATACAAATGACACCAACGAGAGAACGCCTAACGCTAGTGCACCGTATGTTTCATACTGTGATTGTCTATCGACGCCAGTTTGTATAGAAGCGGTTACAATCTGCTTCGTATCCTGTTTGTCGTATTTCTGGCTAAGTATAAATATTTGTTCGCCAATAGGCGCCGTTACCGACGCTGTCCGTATATCATTAAATGGTGTTCCGTCGATAATGCCAGACACATTGATCGTAAACAACACGGTAATATCGCTACTAATCGGCAGTGTCATCGACAGGCGCAATTGTTCAATCATTCTTTTATATTCATCGTAAGAAACATCCGCACTCGGATCAAATGTGAGAGATTTTGCAGTCACCGAATCATGTACCGGCTCCTTCACCTGAACTTCCTTCGTCCACACATCTACCGTATCAGCCTCGCTCCCTTTTGGTGAATATCTGCCTCGAATTATTGCTCGTATATCATATGCATACGAAAGTTTTTGTTCTTCTGACCCAGAAAAGCTGTAATGAAACGTTGTCTTTAATTTGTCCGTCAGGTCCATAATATACGCACTGTTCTTCCCGGGTCCATTATCATAAAAACTACTTGGAAAATACGTGACACTCTTATCAACAGATTGTTTTACTGTATAGCTATATGCGGATGAGACTGGTGTGGTATTTGACCGACGTTTGATGACGTCGTTCGCAAGATAGCCCGCTGCTCCAAGCAGAAATATACCGAGCACAACGAAACCGATTGGACGACGTGCATGTTGATGATACTCAGCTAGCTGCGACATTGAATAGTTCCTTAGTGTTTTTGCGATATCTCACGTAACCAGACTGTTGGATAGCCGATGAATGGCACGCTTGAGCGAATAATGCCAATGATGTGAGATTGTGCGACTGGAGGATCACGGCTTGGGTTGTTGTCACCTTTGGTCGTGAATATGCGGTCACCGCTATCATCTTCTGCTGTATCAATTGCCACCACCCTATGAGTTATTGTTTTCTTATCTGCTTCATATTGTATGATATCGCCTATGTTTATGTCCATCGGGTTACGTACCTGCTGCACTACCACCATTGAACCACGACTGAATACCGGCAGCATACTATTGGACATAATCACGACAGGTTTGTAGGTAAATGCTCCTGTCATGAAAAGAATAAGTGCTATCATAATCAAGCCAAACATAGCATCAAACGCAAATCTTGAATGACGACGATAATGATGACGGGATCGTATTTCATCAGTATCGACATTACTGCGATCAACAATGACATAGACAGCCATTGCAAGAATAATTGATGACATGCTCGTCATATACCAGTCGTATTTTGGAATAATAGGAGGTAAAATAGTTGCCGCTACTATCCCGAGACCATAGACAAGCTGGGAGCTAAGCCCAACAGTCGTTGAGAGATACCCGAGCAGCATGTTATTAATGATTGCCGGTACAACAAAGGTAATCAAGAACTTTACTACCTCAACCGCTGAGCTCGTATCTCCTATTTGTAGTAATGCAATTTGTTGCATAGCAAGAATAAGACTCACTATGATGCCAAACCAAAGAGCATTACGCCTGCCAACAAGGAGTAGTAAACTGTAGCGAATATACTCGATCGCGGCGGCGGTGATACCAAATACGCAGATATTCAAAAGGATCGTTTCTATGCTTGAAGCAACTGCATTATGCACAAATGTCACTACTAAGCCAGTTAAAAAGTAGATTACAAACCACACCGATATAACAGAACCCACAACGAATGCCTTATCACTCTTGTGCCTCAGTCGGTCGCGTTGACCTCTGAGTATGATATGGGCTCCGATTGCAGCCAGTCCGGTAAATAATGGTTGCGCGACATACAGTGCATCGTGCGAATCAATAATACCTCCCTGCCACATAAGACGTGGACAAATCGCTGCAACAACTACGATAATCAGTAGCTCCCAAGCTGAAGATTTTATAGCAAAAAGCTTTTGAAACACCTACGCCTTTCCCTTCACCGCTGCAGCAGTTGTTGTCCAGGTAGTCATATTCGTCGTCACGGTTGTATTGAATTGGTACTGAGCACCGTTCGCAATCGAAATAGCAGCCCCCGTATAGGTGAGTACTGTTGCGGTGCACGTATAAGTAACTCCCGTGGGTACTGTTGAAGTACATGTTCTTGTCGTTGGAACCGTCACCCGCCACCCACTAATGGGCTGTCCGGAGTTATTCGTGATGGTCACTGTCAAGGGAAATGCACCGCCTGTTTTTGTCCCCGCTTTAGCAACAACGGTAAGCCCTGTTATTGCGACATAGGTTGTCGCATATGTCGCGGAGATGACGACATTTTGTGGTACAAAATTAGCGGTTGCGGTTGCAAATCTAATAGGAGTTGTTGCGTTATTAACTACATTTGTACCACCTGCCGCGACTGTAATAGTGTCCGATAAGGTGATGACATGGGTAGTGTTATTGATTGAGCAGGTGATAGTTGTTGGACATGTCACTGTCGTGACATCTGCTGGTACGGTAAATTGTACATTCCAGGCGGTGATCGAGGTCACCCCGTTGTTCTTGATTGTCATCGGATTGAGTGAATATGTGTATTTACTCGCCGCAAAGGTGAATGACTTTGTATATGTTACTGTTGTGTAGTTATTCGAGACATAAGCAACACTCGACTCATTACCGTTGACTGTCAGATCTTGACTAAAAAGTGCATAGCTCATGCCTGTTATAAACATTGGCATAGTCAGCAGTAAACCAAGTTGTCGTAGTAGCGGATTCCGTCGCCTGAGCCGTCTTATACCCACCGATTAACTCCACGCGTTAGTTTTGTATATAATTAAAATTAATCGTCGCCGCTTTTGATGCACCGCTAGGATTAGTTGTGGCACTTGCTGCCCATACCACAGTCACTGTTGCTGTTGCTGTTGCATTCGGAGCAAGCGTATCATTCACAGCAACACCTGTTATTGAATAGGTGAGGTACGCTGGCGCTGCTGCATTAAGCGTCGTCAGGTCAGTAATTGTACTGAGTTTGGCGTTGATATTTCCTTGATTTTTTATTGCCACCTGATACGACGATGTTGCACCTGGATAACCCAATCCAACATTGAAAGTTGCCGAGGTAGTAGTAAAGGATGGTGCTACCTGGTCAGTTGCTCCAACCTGCCCTGTTGCGGTGATGCTGATAATTCTCACATCCCAGTTACCTGTTGCCGTACCCGTACCATTGATAGTAAGAGTTGACGCAAAGGAAGCATAAGCCACTGATGCGAAGCTAATCAGGACAATGGCGATAGGGAGAAACTTGTTTTTCATGTTTATATACGTTCCTTAATACCAATTATACAACAGTAGTACGCATACACAATAAACAGAGTACTCCTCAGCAATGACTGAGGAGTACAGCTTATTCATCACTAGTCTTTTTAGGTATTTTGGACGTAGTTGAAGTCAATAGTAACAGCTTTTGATTGCGTGGTAATATTTGTAGTACTACCAGCAACCCATGTCACAGTCACTGTTGCTGTCGTTGAAGCCCCCGCTGCAAGCGTATCATTAACTGCAACGCCGCTTATGCTATAGGTGATATCGACTGGTGACTCAGCGTTTTTTGCGGCGAGATTAGTAAGGGTATCAAGTTTTGCTGGGATGCTCCCTTGATTTTCGATAACAACATCATAGGTTGACGTTGCGCCAGGATACGCAAGGTCAACATTGAATGTTGCGGACGTTGCTGTAAAACTTGGTGTTGTCGCGTGGTCAGTTGCACCGGTTTGATTTTTTGCTGTGATGCTCGTAATCTGAATATCCCAGGTACCCGTTGCGGTACCGGTACCATTGATAGTAAGGAGCTGAGCGAAGGCGGCGTAAGCGACTGAGGCAAGCGCAACCACGACGACAGCGGCTACTAATAGTTTGTTTCTCATTTCTCGTATTCCTTTATAGTGTTAAATTATCCTATGCTATTAACATACAACATATTGCTTATGGTGACAAGTGAAAATAAATGAAATATTCCTGATGCCTACGTTGTACTACGTATAGAGCTTAACGAAGGAAAGGACCATTCATGAATAATAAATTAAAAAGTTTGTTTCTTAAAAATTGGCCATATCTGTTAATTGCCATACTAATTATCATGCTTACAGCTACAGTACTGTGGGTGGGTATGAAGAGTAGTGAATTATACGTACTAAGACAAAGTAGTAATAGTCGTCAATCTCCGACCGACCCTACCGCCCTCCTTGAAGAACATGGTATTACTCCACTCACGAGCGAGCAATCAAGCCAAAACAGCGCAACCACTGAAGACCTTATCTATATCATAGAGGAAGAAAAACTTGCACACGATGTCTATGTTGCACTCTATGAGAAATGGGGCTTGAGAACCTTCAATAACATTCAAAATAGTGAAACAACCCATCAGAATATGGCGCTAGGAGTAATAGAGAGCCGCGGACTTACCGACCCACGAAAGCGCGACACCGGTCAATTCACTAATAAAGATCTTCAGTTACTCTACGACAAGCTCGTGGCCCAAGGCAGCCAGAGCGTCACAGAAGCCTATAAGGTTGGGGTTACAATTGAAGAACTGGATATTTCAGATATACAGAAAATGTTATCTCGGTTAGATCCAAAAGATACTGATATTAAAAATGTACTGGAAAATCTTATGAGTGGATCCGAAAACCACTTGCGAGCCTTTAACCGTAAACTATAACCTATAATAATTATCGTGAATAATAGTGACGTCGAATCCGATGCTACTCTCATTACCCGCATTATTGCAGGTAATGCCGAGCTGTATGCTGAAATTATGCAACGATATGAATCGAAGCTCCTGCGATATGTCACCTATCTCATTCACGATTCGAATGCAGCTAGGGATGTTGTGCAGATAACATTCATCAAAACCTATCAAAATCTTCAAGGATTCGATACTAAATACAAATTCTCGTCCTGGATTTATCGGATCGCTCACAACGAAGCAATGAATATAATCAAATCCTCAAGCCACTATGTTGATGAAGATATCAATAACCTTCCAGAGGCAAGATATGAACCAACTACTGCTGATGCTATCGACAATGAAATATTAACAACGAATGTCCATGAGTGCGTATCCAGGCTAGAACCAAAGTATCGTGAAGTTATTCAACTTGTCTATTTCGAGCGTATGAAGTACGAAGAAGCAAGTGACGTATTGCATATACCAACCTCAACCGTCGGTGTTTGGCTATCTCGAGCGAAAACGCGATTGAAACGCATTTGTGAACAGAAAGAGGTAAGACGATGAAAGAAATTAAACAAGCCGCTATCGCTGATATTGTTATGGATAAAATTGCACACGGAGATATACGCATGCGTCCAAGAGTATACTTCAGCTTACTTACCGTCGTATCAGTTGTTACGGTTATTTTCTCGGCTCTCAGTATTGCCTATCTCTCAAGCATGCTATTTTTCTGGGTACGTATCCAAACAGCCAATACTATGGCCTGGGGTGCTCGTTCTAATCTCGATGAAACACTCGCATCATTTCCGTGGTGGGCATTCTTCCTTGCTCTTGCGCTTTTAGCTGTTACGGCATTACTTATTAAGCGATATGGTCACATGTACCGACATCGAACGGTCGGTATTATTTTTGTTTTGCTCGCTACATCATTACTTCTTGGCTTTGGATTCTCTGCCTTGGGTATAGGTAGTTCACATACGAGAGGACAGCTACCAGACTACACCGAACAGCGTGGACCAGTTTGGCGACGATAAATAACTGAAATAATTTTGCTATTACGAGCGTATTACATAAGCAAACACACGTTAAATAAAGGAGATTTTTGTAGTATGAAAAAAATATTTACCTATGGTATCGCGGCACTTGCCGTCATTAGTATTGTCGGCGTCAATAACATCAATGCCTCGGCAATAAGTGGCCATGATAATTGGGCTAGTGCGGGTGAGCATATCGGAGATAATCAACACCATGGTCGTCAAGGATCACTTGACTCACGAGCAAAAATCCTTGGCGTATCCACAACTGATTTAGAAGCTGCGCTAGAAACCAAAACTATGTCACAAATTGCTCTTGAGCATGGACTAAACGATGCTGATTTTCAGGCAAAAATGCAAGCTGCATCTCTAGCCCGCTGGGAGTCTCGTGGTTTAAGTACAAGTGAAATTGCCACACACATTACAGAACAGCAAGAACGTCATAACACCAACTCATCAGTTGATCATAAATTTAGTAGCGGTGATAATAAACGCCAAGGTGGTTACAGCCACAATCATCGATCAAGTTATTGATTTGAACGAGGCCCTGCATACGTAATGGGCCTCGTTTTATAGTCTACTAATCGCGGTGCCAGATTCAATTTTACAGAGAAGCCTAGATTGAAATGGGCTGTTTATGGTGTAGTTATCGTTACGACCGGAGTATACCTTCAATATAGTTGTGAATATCCGTATATGCACCTACACCAACGCGCGGTATGAGCGCAGCTTGGCCATCACGACTCGTGTAGTCAGAAAGATAAGACATACCACCAGTATTCTGGAGTGAAATACTATACGTTGTTGATACTGATTGTGCAAGATCATATAGCCGCCTAACCTGGCCGACCGATAAATTACTTCCTACATTAGTACCCACGTTTTTTATAAGAGTAAGTAGCGTGGTTGGATTAACTACAGTGTTGAGTGCACTCGCTTTTTTCATAAATGCCTCGAGAATACGACGCTGGTAGAGCGTGCGATCAAAGTCGCCATTTGGCAACCCGTAGGCAATTCGCCCATCATTGGTTGGATCATTACGTGAGCGTGCTAGTTTTAATGCTTGATCACCGCTTAGATGCTGTAATCCATTACCAATACTAAACCCAATCATCGGATCGTAGATTCCTCGCGCATCATCACTCGTAATTATGACGTCTACACCACCAACCGCGTCCACCATATCGCGGAAAGCCGCGTAATTTACAAGAACAGTGTGGTGAATAGTAAGACCGGTAATATCATCAACTTGTGTTTGCAGATCATTCATACCACCGACAGTATAGACGGCGTTAAGCTTCATATATGAACCATTTTCGTTCACCCATAAATCCCGCGGAATACTAATAAGTGACAGTTTCTTAGTCGCGATATCAAGACTTGCGATCATAATACTATCAGTCAAAGTAGCACCGCTATGTCCAGTATCGTCAATGGAGTTACCGTCGATAAGTATATTAACCTGGCCGGAAGACTCACCATTTAATGCCTCTGGTTGTAGGATATCCGCAATAGTCCCGCTGGACGTTGCTTCCGCGACGGCTTTATTCGTATCAGCATACAGTGTATATACGGCGTTGAGACCAAATGCCCCCGCGGCAATAAGAACGCCAATTGCGAGGGTAAGTTTCCAATGTCGTATCATACCCCCCACGATAACGACAGTTTCTGAAATTTCCTTTAAAACCTATCGTAGTATAATTATTATTGTTATGAATACTCAAAAAATCCTTGGCGGAACTATCCACGCACTACCAGACACCCTTCGAGATATCCTCGCAGTCAATCCTGATGCACTCGCTACCTGGAATGCAACAACGCCACTCGCACGCAATGAGTGGATATGTCTTGTAACTTCCGCAAAACAGCCCGAAACGACCCTTCGTCGACTTGAGCGTGCTCGCTCGCAATTATCTCGTGGTCAACGCCGTCCCTGCTGCTGGGAGGGGTGCCCTCATCGCGAAAAAAACGGAAAATAGCAGTCAATATGTTAAATAGCTATTTTGCGGGTCTGAATATTCCACAAGACGAGAATAATCTATCTAGTTTGGTCCAATAATTAACTTATAGGTATGCTTTTTACCTATGTGTAAAATGTCGCCATCTGTAAAGGTAGCATCAGCCACACCATCATCGATGCGAGTATCGTTAATACGTACAGCTCCTTGAGTAACGAGTCGGCGAGCCTGACTTTTACTATTTGCCGCACCCACTCTAACAATACAGTCAACAACGGCGACTATATTGCTCGGGAATTGCAATGTCTGAACATCATCCGCTATCCCTTTTTGACTTACTTCTGCGATCCATTGTTGTTTCGATTGTTGGGCAGCCTTTGCACCGTGGTACATGCCAACAATCTCCTCTGCGAGTATAAGTTTAATATCACGCGGATTTGTACCCGCCTCTAACCGTCCCCTATATTCATTTACTTGAGCCATTGGCAAACGAGTACAATCAACGAAACACTGCATAACCCCGGGATCCGGTAACTGCATGATCTTCATGAACATTTGTTTCGGCATCTCGTTTAGTCCAATGCCCGTACCTAGGCTTTTGCTCATAAGTTTTTCGCCTGTAACAGGATTTTCAAGCAGTGTAGTTGTAATAACAAATTTCTCTTTATTCTTCAGACGCTTTAGCAATACACGACCCGCTAACATATTAAACGTTTGGTCTGTACCGCCAATTTCTGCATCAACTTCCAGTGCAACCGAATCATATCCTTGCATAAGCGGATAGAAAAATTCATGAACATAAAGTGGCTTACCTGCGGCAATACGCTTCTGGAATGCATCACGATCAACCATTTGCTGTACAGTAAAGTTTGAGGCAAGCTCAACAATATTCGCAAAGGATAATTGCGATAGCCATTCCGAATTAAACCTAAACTCGATAGGGTTATCAGTTGACTCAAAGTCAAGAATTCTGCCAATTTGATCTTTAAAAGTCTGTAGATTATCGAGGACCTGTTCACTGGTCAATTGTATGCGCATTGAAGTCTTGTCACTTGGATCGCCGATCATAGCAGTAAAATCACCCACAAGTACAATGATTTTATGACCCATAGCATGAAGACGTTCCATAAGTAAATAGTTTGTGGAGTGCCCAATATGTACATAATCAGCAGTTGGATCGATACCAACATAAAACGAAAGCTGGCGGCCACTCTGTAGCTGGGTGCGCAAATCTTTCGCCGTCGGAATAATTTCAGCAATCGAACGAGTCAAAACCTCTTCAATTGCCTCGGGATTAGTATTAATAGTCATCATTACTCCACTTCACACAGTTTTGTTGATTGTCTTTTAATTTTATCACGAGTAAGGATATTACCCCACCCCTGTCGTTAGGTTAACGTCTATCCTGTCTCGTAAAGTCTAGGTTGTTCTGCTGAAAAAGGCTCGCATACCGCACTCGCTCCGCGATATCTGCAGGCTGACGTACACCCGCCGTCTTCGTATCATTATACGTATCGTTGTTATATCGAGGAATTATATGCAGATGATAATGTGGGGCATGCTGGTCTCCGGCATATTCATTATTTTGACGGATAGTTATTCCTTTGCAGCCAGGATAGATACGTCTCATCGCTGTCGCAATTTTTCGACTAGCGATAAATATTTCAGCCCCAAGCGAATCCGGCAGGTCATAGATCGTCTCATAATGATCAACCGGAACGATTATTACATGTCCTTCGCATGTGGGTATAAAAAAACTGTTAATAAGCGCTACAATCCGCCCATTATCGTAAATAATATCTTCTGGAGAAATAAGTGTATGCTTGACATCACGCTCAGCCCTGATGCCTGCGCATATGGGACATAGCTCTCTCGAAATTGACTCAGTATTCATTCATATATTGTAGCATCACTCTCTGCGCGGTATATTTAGTACATGCACAAAAAAATCAACATGGCAGACATTCTGCCTGATCTTGATTCTGTACTAACAAAAACCTATAACTTTGGCGTTAAGTCTCTTGATCAAATTGATGAAGATGCGACTCAAAACAAAAACTTTATTATTAATACGCCGCATAAGTGTTATTTTATGAAAATCTACACATCCGGCTCACTTGAAGAGAGAAAGTTTGAAGCAAATGTTCTAAACAAACTCGAAGATCAAGGCTTTACGTTCGGTATGCATGTTTTACCTGGTAGTCCTTTGCTCGTTGATAACAAGCCCGTTATGTTATTTAGTGCCATCGAAGGCTCTACTCTCGTGACGCAGCAGATAAACCTTGATGATACATTAGAGATAGCCACCAACATGGCATACATGCATAACACCCTCTATGGTTTTACACCCGGTGAAAAAAATCGTTTTAATCCATTGAATTTCGATTTTATGAATGAGTTCGATTTGGATTTATCTGATCCTATTATAAAAACTGCTTACGATCTCTTATCGAAAGCGTTTCATAGTATAAACCTTGATCAGTTAAGAAAAACTGTTATTCACGATGACTTATCGCCTCACAACATAATGCGAAATGCAAATGGGCGATTGCATTTTATTGATTTTGACGATTCCCATTTCTCATTCCGAGTATGCGATATTGGTACGGTAGTTAAAGAATTTATATTCCCCTTATCAGGAAAATTAGACCAGCCTACTATCGATACCTTTATTAAGCACTACGAATCTGTAGTTAACACTCCCCCTCTTAGCAATGAAGAGAAACGGCTTATCATTCCTATGGCTCTGAGGCGCGCCTTGTTTATGTACGCATACTACCGAATGACAGAACGTATTCGTAACATATATTTGCAAAGTAATAATGAGTATGTTACTATATCGAATATAATAGCTGAAAGGAACTGGCAATAATGGCTCAGCCGTGTCCCCTGAAAGTTGGTTTAGTTATAGGCAAATTTGCTCAAGTTCATAACGGGCATCTAGACCTGATTAAATATGCACTCACAATTGTCGATAAGTTGTTTATAGTGGTGTACCACAGCCCTGATCATACAAGTACGCCACTTCCTGAGCGTGCAGCATGGTTGCGTTTATTCTTTCCTGATGAAAATATTGTTGTTATTGAAGGCTGGAATGCACCAAATAGGCACGAGGATACACCAGAGGTTCGTCATCTTCAGGAGCAATATTTAGAAAATGTCATGGAAGGTATTAATCTCACTCATATTATCTCGTCAGAAGAGTATGGCGAACACCTCTCAAAACACCTGAGAGTCGAAAATGTTGTCTACGACAAAACCCGACACAATCGACCAATCTCTTCTACTATGATTCGAAATAACTTTAATAGACACCTTAACCAGGTACCCCAAGAGATTAGGAATCGTATAAAGGAAGACGTTCACGTAATTGTGTAATACAAAGGAGGAGGAACGCGTATGGATAACTATCTAGCAGGCAACACGAATTCGCCAATCCCATTTCCGGAGAGCTACCCAAGAGATATTATAAGCGGCAATGGAGCCTACGTGGCCGACGCAAGCAATAATCAGTATGTAGATCTATGGATGGGGTATGGCGCGCTACTACACGGACACCAGCATGCCACCGAGAAGAAAACCATCACACAACAACTCTCAAACGGATGGTTTTTTTCTTACCCCACAAAACTTGAAACAGATCTCGCCGCGAAAATACACTCACTAATTCCGTGCGCTGAACGTGTTCGTTTTAGTACTAGCGGATCGGACGCCGTCGCATATGCAATTCGTGCAGCGCGTCGTTTTACTGGACGAAAAGCAGTACTAGCAATTGATGGCGGATATCATGGTGTACACGAAAATATGGTCTCAAATACCGCAACTCTCAGCCTCGAAATGCCAGACCTAACACTATTTAACGACAACGAGATGACTGTAGCCAAGATATTAAGTAAACGATACGCCTGTTTCATTCTAGAGCCCATCCTCGCCAACAATGGTTGCGTCCCTCCAGATCCAGGTTTTCTCGAAGCAGTACGCAAAGCTTGCACCGACACTAACACTGTTCTTATTTTTGATGAGGTTGTGGTAGGATTCCGAACCTCCGTTAATGGTGCTCAGTCAATGTTTGGTGTTACACCAGACCTTTGCACTCTTTCAAAAGCAATTGCTGGTGGGTTACCGCTTTCAGCTGTCTGTGGAAAAAAGGATATCATGGAACAGTTCTTACCGTCTGGTGAAGTGTTTTTTGCCGGTACCTTCAACGGATCGCCTTTATCAATTGCTAATGCATTAGGTGTTATCGAAAGCCTAGAAACAACCTATCCTTATCAAGAAATGGATCAGTTTAGAGAACAGTTCTCTCAAGATCTGCTTAAATTAGCGAGAAAGCACGACGTAAAACTTGCAATCCAGGGCGCTACATCGATGATGTCACTTGCTTTTGGTTGTACCAGTTACCGCCATGGTGTCAAGGAGGCAAATGCAAACCCTAAAACCTATGCATGTTTTGCTGAGTACATGGCTAAAGAACATCGAATCTTACTCCCTCCACTTTATACGGAAACGATATTTCTAGCGCCAGCTCACATTGCGATCAAAGATAATTTATTGGATGCATTCGATAAAGGTTTTAAATGGTTAAGCGCTAATACAAGGAGTTAATTAACGATATGAATACAGAGTACACATCTACCTTAGATAAACTCAATCTTATTATTAAACAGGCAGCTAAGTCTCCCCTTTACAAGACCCAGCTCCCTCTGCCTCGAAAGAGTATCGTTTCACTTGATGATTTTGCAAGAAAGGTTCCTTTTACGCTCAAGCAGGATTTACGCGATGCATATCCATATGGAGGCCTTACGGTTTCAAAAAGCAAAGTTATTGAAATCCATACCAGCTCGGGCACCTCTGGCAGACCCGTCGGGTCATTTCTAACGAAACGTGATATCGAAAAAAGCTCGATGGAAATAGGAAAAGCATGGGCGACTTTTGGTGTGGATGAAGATAGTGTCGTATTGTTCGCTATGAGCTACGGTCTCTACAGTGGCGCAGCAATAAATACGTACGCAATCCAGTCACTTGGGGCTTTTGTCGTTCCCGCCAGTATCGTACCGATTGATAAATATATTGATCTAATTCTTGATTACGGTGTTACCCATATCGTTGCTGTGCCAGGATTCTATTACTATCTACATCATCGCATGCTAGAACGAGGTATCGACCCAAAGTCAACCTCACTGTCAACAATGATTGCCGCGGGTGAAACGTATTCTGAAGCGACACGCAGTGAGATTGAAGCTATGTTTAACACCACAGTTTATGATCATTATGGGCTCGTAGAAGTTAACACTGGTATTTGTTACGAATGCCCTTTCAAAAATGGTCTTCATGTCCTTGATGACTATGTTTATGCAGAAGTGATAAACTTCTCTGACCCGGCCAATCCTACAATCGCAAAACCCTGTGAGCTAGGTGAACTCGTTCTTTCTAATTTAGATAAAGAAGCTTCGCCCGTACTCAGGTATCGAACGGGCGATATGGTCACGAATCTCGGCGTTGTCTCATGTGAATGCGGACGCACTACTCAGAAAATTAGCCGTATAATGGGACGGGCTGATTCAGTTATTTCAATCAAAGGCGTCAAGCTCGACCCCTATGCATTACGAGTTGATATACAAAAGCAATTCAACACTGTAAAGGATGGTATGATGTCCATTCGCGTCCAACGCAACCGCATCCATTACACACCAGTGATTCTTGCAACTCTTAATAATGCTGAACATGTTGATCAACTAAGAGATTTCGTGTATCGAGCAACCTCTATCAAATTTGACGTTCAACATATGCCTATCGAATACTGGTTTACTAATAAAAACAAAGCTCCTTTGGTTGAGTATGTTGAAGAATAAATTAAGCGATGATGAGAAGAGTAGTTTAATCTCAGTTCTTTCTCATACTATATCTACAAATAAAACCACACTTCAAAAGGCCTCATTCGCCGCAACAAATGATCCCCCAGAAGCATTTCGCCACGACTTCCGGACTGTCGAGAAAATTTTATCGTTGAAAAAAGAAAAGTATGACGAAGACAAGAGCATACACCGAAAACCCAAAGGAAAGGTATTACTCTTACTATCTTACAATGAGCCCTTGCTCATGTCTGTTGACCCTGTATTCTCGGCGCTCGCAGCTGGTAACGAGGTTTTCGTACGAGCCAGTTCAGCCGCAACAGAAGTTCTTGAAACAATTTGGAAACCTGCATACGCCAGCCTTCCCTGGCTCAATGAGCGACTCACTCTTCTTGGACCTGACCACTCCATAGTCACAGAAACAATACCCCATATGAATGCAGTTTATCTTTTTGGATCACAACATGTCGCAACACTGATCGCATCACAATGTGCTAAGCACCTTGTTGAGTTTTGGCCAGAAACTGAAGGTGCAGATTTTGCTGTTTACACTCCATCGGCGACAATCACCCCACACGAGTTTGCGGTACATCTTGCTGCAGAAGCTGTTACTCATTCTGGTCAAATCTGCCAACGTTTACAGGGTGCTTTTGTGCATCGGGGTCTTCTCGCTCAAGTCTATGAACATATGATCACGCTCTGTTCACAACAAAAAAATCTTGTGAAACCAAATTTACTGCAGCGTAATATGCGTGATGCATATGACAAACTTGCGGAATCAGAGCCGAATCTGAAGTATATGCAGGGTTCGTCCGCAAACTCATTGTCGATAGTTACTGGTATCACTGCCTTTTCACCTCTCTGTCAACAGGCCTTTTTTCTCCCGGCTATCTGGCTGATACCATATGAATCTGAAGAAGAGCTTTTATCCTATATCGCCAGCAGACCTATACAATTTGGTTGCAATCTATGGACAGAGGACACAAAACTAATACAGGGCATTGCACAGCACAGTCGCCTAACTCGAATTACTCTCAATACAGAGCATACACCTATACGAAATGAGGAAGGCTGGGGCGGAGCACAACCAACTAGTTTTGGCGGTTATATGGGATGGAATGATAAATTCACAAACGCTTACACCATTATTAGCAACTGATCTCCTAGAAACACACTGTCTACTTAGCTTTGGTTTTTCATAGTATTGACATTATAAGAATAATGGTTTATAATGTATAGCATGTCGCTTATTAATACTACTGAGCATGATGCTCATATACACAAAATCGAGCATTCTGAGGAAATCCCTGCAGAATATAGTGCCTCTCGTACGCATGTTCAAGAAATTATTAATGCAGGAGAATACGATCACCTAGGTGATACCTTATACGCCGAGATGCTCGCTCGTCGTAACGAAGATTTACGTGAACTAAGCGCAAAAGCTCAGGCCGACAAGCTTATTGGCCGCAGTAAAGTAGTACTACCCGAATCTGAGCTCATAACTCGTTTGCAAGAATCAAAAGATAGCGGTACACCCCTTAAGGTCAAGTACGGTATCGACCCAACAGGCCCATTTGTTCACCTTGGGCATGCCGTACCGATCATCTTACTTGATCGCATGCAACGCATGGGTCATGATATCACTGTTATTGTTGGCGACTTCACGACGGCGATTGGTGATCCTTCCGGTCGCTCCGACTCTCGACCTGTATTAACTGATGAACAAATACGTGAGAATTTCGCTACATACTCAGGTCAAATCGGATCACTTATCGATATAGATAGGGCAACAGTGGTGCGCAATAGTGAGTGGCTTAATAAAATCTCACTTAAAGATTTGCTAGGTACCGCAAGTAAAATTCAAATGGCTAAATTACTGCAACGCGATGATTTCCGAAAACGTATCGAAGGTGGCCATGGCATCACTCAAACAGAAGTTTTGTATCCAATCGTGATGGGTATGGATTCAGTGTTCCTAGAACCTGATATCGAGCTCGGTGGCCAGGATCAGCTATTAAATATGCAGATGTGTCGTACTGTTATGGCCGCTCACGGACAAAGGCCGGAAGTTGTTATTTCTACCGGACTCGTCCTTGGTACTACTGGTACGGGTGAAAAAATGAGTAAAAGCCTCAATAATTATATTGCCCTCACCGATAGTCCTGATGAAGTATATGGACGGACTATGTCTATTCCTGATGATATGATGGTTGACTACTATAAGATGTTTACCGAAATAGAAGACTCTGAACTTGATGCAATTCTAAAACATTTTCATCCTATGGATGCTAAAAAATTACTCGCAAAAACATTAACAGCAATCATTGCGGGCCAAGATGCTGCCGCAGCAGCTGCTCAAAACTTTGACGCTCGTTTTTCTAAGAGGAATTTTGAACATGCTACAACCGGTAGTATTCTGGCTACGCTTGGTACTCACGCACTCATAGCAAAAATTGCAGAAGAGCGTGGCGAAAGCCTTTCTGCTGTCCGCCGTTTGTTTGCGAGTGGTGGGGTAAGTGTTATCGATGCTGACAATGTGAAAAGTACACCACGCAGCGAAGAGGAGTTAGAAGCAACCATTGCACTACCTAGCGCTACTTATCTAAAGGTTGGCAAAACCGTTATTCTCGATATCAAGCATAGCGAAGACGCAGAATAAATAGATATACCCTATCAAGGTATTATTAAAAGTCCCCGTATCGGGGTCTTTTAATAAAGTGGTCAGTTAGATATATTATACCTACATAAAGGAGGTACAGAAAACATGGTCACACAATGTCAAAGCTGCGGGATGCCGCTGCAGACAAAAAAAGCTGGAGACTGCCGGGGAACAGAGTCCGATGGCACTAAGAGCGAAAAATGGTGCCTGCTCTGTTATGAAAACGGAGCATTTATCGGACCAGACTGTACGCTTGATGAGATGAGGAAAATTGTTGACAACGCACTCATTGAAAATGGAAGCGGAAAACTAATGCGCTGGATGGCCCAAAAACAACTCCCTCATCTTGAGCGCTGGAAAACAAACAGCTAGTTCTTCTTGCGCTAACTACTACCTTCCATCTTTTACATTTGTTTTATTTATGCTTTATTCGATTTCGCGGCGCACATCGTCATACAGCTCAACTAAATCTTCTGGCGAGATATTCTCTGTATCAAGCGATACCAAACGAAATCCGCGCTGAGCGAGCTTCGGCATTAGTTGTCGCCATCGTTCTTGGTATTGCTCGAGAAAAAAGAGTGAATTGAATCCCCAGAAACGCTCCTGTTTTGACTTAGGGCGTACCCTTCATCACGGCAAGACTTGCACTGGTCAACTTCTGCACGAGACCAACTGGAATTTCATTGTCCACATGAAAGCTAACGATACTTGCAGTCTTGGGGTATTCTGCCGGTTCCTTTAAATGGTTGTCGATGACAGGCGGACGAACATGGAGTCGAACATACGGCTTTTTATAGCTAAACCATACGAACATTCCGTTATAGTCATATCCTTCGTACGAATAACCTGGTATCTGAAAATAGCTCACCGTTTCAACAGCGCCAGGAGCAACTTGCTGAATGGCGGCCCGCACCACGTTCAGGTTTTCTCGAACGTCTTGGGGACATGACGCGATATATTCTTCTACACCGCCGGGTTCTATGTGTTTCTTGTCATTGCTTTTCATACATGGTTTATTATGCCAGACATTCGAAAGTCCAACTATCTTTTCTTTTTCGACCAACAAATGTGATGTTGCTTACATACAGAGGCCGCACTATCTATCAGTGCTGTCTCGAATGAACTGTTTTCGTATCCACTTCACGAATCGGATGTTAACAAATAAAGGCAAGCCCGGCAATAGCAGCAACGACGTCAATCACCATTCTGCTCGAAGCCGTCCGCATGCACAGTAAACTATGGCACTAACATTACAAGAGCGCCAAGGAAAGCGCCTAGAAATATTGCACCAACCAACACCTTTGTATTCATGTGTAGCCATTATAGTGCATTAGTGCATTACGTCAGAGTTCGCGACGACATTTTATATGCTCGATGAGCCAATAGTGACAAATAGGAGAAATAGCACATACAGCGGAACCATTAGTAGCTGATACGGCCACAGCTTGTCGCGTTTGAAGTGCATGTATATGAACATGAGAAGCACTGGTGATAGTACCGCTATGGAAATTGCGAAGTAGGGCTGCGAGATGTGCAGCAAGAATAGCGACAGCACGCCGACGAGTTGGTATATAAACCAAGACAGGTATGCGGAAGCAAAATGTATAGACTTGGTTTTCCCTTTTGATGGCAAAACTGCTTGTAGGATATCAAGGGTTATAAAAGCTATCACCAGCTCGAACAACAGATTTTGATTTTGCATCTGGTGATAAAACTCATAGGCATACAGTACAAAAAATATATCTGTTATGAGGTGGGCCGCAGCATATGTTCGGTAACTTTTGGTATCTGCGACGGCATGTTCGCTGATTGAATACCTGACACCGTCTCTATTTTTCCACACCAAATAGACGTGAGTGAAACTAACGATACCGCCAGCCAACAGTAACCATACATAAATCATAGGTAAATTATTGCATAAGTTTAGGGGTTTCTATAACTACCCACTGCCGAAACGTTTAGACGTTGTCCAGTACCTAACTAAGGAGTTTCACTAGGTTCTTTAAAGCTCCAGGGGCCGGACCGTCAGAGATCTCTTTTTTGATTTCTTCGATATCATTTTGGTCAAGTGTCGCGTAAGGTCGATAAATGCTATTCAGGGTTGCAGGACCTCCACATATAACCGCCCTTTTCTCGAAGTTTTTAGTCATGAGTACGACATAGCTAAAAACTGGGCCCTTATGTAGGTCGATACCACGACTCTCTTTGTTTGCAACCAGTTTTTGTAAACTTTGTGATGTAGCATAGTCTAGGAGCCTGCCCGCATAAACTACACCGCCTTCTGCGTCATCAACGAAAAAAACATATTCATCACCTTGATAAAGGAATACATCCCCGAAGGTTACTGTCTTGTCCATAAGTGCTTACCCGCTAACCAACTCTAAAAGTCTTATTTCTTCTTCCGAGAAGTTCGAGTCAGGATCGTGTGCAGCTAGTTCATAAGGGATAACCTGTCCAAAGTCTGTTTCGTTCCAAGGAGCTTCCCTGTGTGAGGACTCAATAATCTCATCCGTGCTGTCTTCGCCGTGCTTCTCGCACACATCCACTAGTGTTTCTAGCTCGGATTGTGCAAATAAGTCTTCATCTTCCTTGCAGAACTTGCGAAGTCCATTTACTTTTAGCATCCGTGTTCCGCTCGGAGTTGATATCTGGATGTCGTCCGAGAGTTTTGATGTTTCTGGATCACTTGTCAGCTCACTGACCATATTCATAATATTTGATGGGATAGGGCCATTTTTTAGATGGAAGTATGTATCGCCAGTCACAGCGGTTCCGTATCTTTTGACGTGAGTGAAGTCGAGGTAGTAGAAAAGCTTCATCAGCTTTATTTTGCCAAGATAATTGCTATTCGTATGCTCGCTGAAGTACAAGATTATCGCCTTAAGTTTCGCTAGAGAGATATTCATATTAGCCGTCCAACCTCTGGGTAACTATTTGCACTTTATAATGCTTATTATTATAACACATATTTTTTATTTTGTGAAGTACTTCCCTCAATTTACCCTCCCCTTTAACTCTGTATATATCATACCATAAGCATAAAAACAATCGTAATATATTAAGACGCTAGTCGTACAGGCTCTACATACAAAGCTCAAATGACATGAGCTCGTTTCATGGGGCTATATACATGCTCAAAGAACGCCTCACCTAGATTGGACATGTAGAGTTCTGATGAGAATGCCAGCTTGGCTGTACTGTTCGATTTGAAAGCGGCAGGAAGGTACTGAACAGGACCGTTGTCAATGGTCGTGCCTGATGGCCGTTTTGTAAACCCAAAATCTAGTCCATCAAAATTGGAGTTCTCGTTCCGCAGCTCGTAGGAGTAGCTATCTACATTGAAATAAAATACTAGTGGGTTTGTATTCTTTAGTTCATGTGCAACCCCAATAAAGATTAGTCGATCGATCTTACCCGAAACGTACGCAGCAAAAAGATAGCCGAGTGCCTCAGACTGAAGATCGTCTGTATGGTTGTCTAACTCTGTCATAAGAACATCAACCACTTGAGACTGTTCGCTTTTCGATAAATTACGGAAGTCTTCAATATCGAAATTACCTGCTTGAATCGCAGCAATAAACGCCCGGATTCTTCGGTTTAGCATGGTTATCCTGTATGCCCCATAAATATCCGTTGCTGTTTTGATGTACTTAAGTATTGGCAAATCTTTAACAAGATCGGGAAGAGCGGTACTAAATAGTTCTTTAGCTATTTTCGATGAGGCCTCGTCCAGAAAGGGCTCGGCTAAATCAGGAATATCATCGGCCATGAATCGAGGATCGCTTTTCTTAACCACTTTTACCTCCATTTTTCGTATCTATCTCAATTATAACGCTTGACTCCGGCTGCTGGGTTGTTTCGTTCATCCACGCACAAAGCCATGTTTGTTAAAATAGACAGTGGAACCAAACATTCATCAGTGGGGTCTATGGCAACCATCAATCCTTACATCAACTTCAACGGAAATGCCGAAGAAGCCTTCAATTTTTACAAATCGGTATTTGGCGGAGAATTCACGAGCGTCATACGCTTCAAAGACCTAGAAAGCGCTGAGTTCCCTATACCCGAAAACGAGGCAGATAACATCATGCGTATCGTCCTACCTATTGGCGGAAATACGTTGATAGCAAATGACGTTCCGGAGGCCATGGGCCCCGTCAGTGAAAATGAGAACAGGTCAAAAATAGCGGTGAGTACGAAGAGCCAAGCAGAAGCTGACAAAATATTTGAAGGTCTTTCAGTGGGAGGATCCATTGAAATGCCTATGAGCGAAAGTCCTTGGGGGACACATTTTGCGATGTTTAGAGACAAGTACGGCATCGAATGGACGGTAGAATTTGATCCAAACAAGAATCAACCGGCGTAGAGTGGCAGCCTAGAACGATACCCTACCCGCATCGTAAAATAGTATCAGCTGACCGCCCGCAATCATCTGTATTTGTTGGGGTTGACCGAATCTCTTGATGACGTCGTCTTTGTTGCACACGTTTGGATGGTTCGTTATATTTCCTTCAGCATCAAAGATGATACCGACCTGTGCGCGTGATTTTGATTGATATGTATCAAAGCTCCCTTTTGGGTAAAAAGTAGCGGACCTTTCGAGACCACTTGGTGAGCACCGAAGCGGAAGGATTGTTGTCGAAGGATAGTAGTAAGTGACCGGAAGTGCCGTATCCATACTCGCATAGAACCTAGTCTGGCTCTCGCCCTGTATGAATTCAGCAACCGTTGCTAAGGGCCGATCCTTCGTGAATCTCTCGGGCCAGGCTCGCAAAAGTGAAAGACTTAAGAATAAACCAGTGACGGTGACAAAAATAGCGATCATCAACAGGGCAGCGCGAGATAGTCTCGTCATAGGGAGAGAGGAAATAACAAGTACTAGGATCGGTGCAAACATGATTAGATATCGAGATGTATCACCGTTTAGTGACTGCCCGCTTAGAAAATATATCCCCTGAATGACACATGAGAATATGAGGACAAACGCGACAAGCTTCCTGCTGACTTTTTTGCGGACCGCATAAGCAACCCAGACAAAAAGCGCAAATAACACCGCGAGCAAAGCCAAGCCCTGCCTCAGCCGCCCACCATCTCCGACGACCCCAGCAACAAGACGAACGTCGGCAATGACTAAACCCTTAATTGCCCCACTGAGATGCATTATTATATTACTTGTCCCTAGCGCAGATGAGCTATCTGAGATAACGACAGTCCCCGTTGTAGCCACAACAATTGCCAAGATAACCTTTGAGCACACATACGCCCCGCCCAATATCGCGATGACCGAGCCTACGTGCTTTTTCCATGAATTCGCTAGTCTCGGTAATAGTTCCACTACTATCAGATATATCGCCAGAGGCAGTCCCGTCATATAAATTTGTAGTGGATCCATAAAGAACGCTAACGTCGCAATGGATAACCACATAACTCCACGTCTTACATTCGGATTCTTGATGAAATTAAGTCCTAAGACTATAGTCCACAAGCCGACCGCAACTTCAAGGTTGCGCGAGTTAGCGAACTCGATCCAAAATATTGAGCCGGCACTTGCGGCAAGCCACACCATCGCAACATAAAATATCTTTGGGCGAAGCAGATCAAACGTCCGGAGGATAGACTTAATCGCAAAAAATATTGCTATATACGCCGCTATATTGATGAGAAGCGTCATGATAATAAGCGACCACCTCGGATCGAGCGATGAAATACCGAACGGTATGTATACCAAAAATAGCTTTACTAGGTAGTGCGTCGCGCCGACAGAGGCATCCAGGAAGCCGTCTCGCAGAAACGACTGAGCGAGGACTTGCTGACCGACTAAGTCAAAGATGCTTCGTTCGCTCGCGAATCGTAGCATTTCCAGGCGGCAATAAATACGCCCCCAGTAACAATCGATACGAGCTGTAAATGCGCGTGGATATATCTATTGAATTTGTTCATGTCGAGTCAAATTAAGTATACCAAAATCTCTGGCTTACTCGCGATATTCAGCTGCAGGCTCCTTGGTTCTGGTAGCAACTACAAGTTCGAGTCGATGAACACTTTTAATGCAGGAATGTCTTGTCTTGTGTGATCGTAGAAATACGTCCTAATACCAATTGATTCAGCTGTGGCTGCTGCTTCTTTATTGTGCTCAAAGTAGATAACATCGTCTGCTTTTAGATTGTATTTTTCGAACAATATCTCGAAATATTTCGCATCAGTTTTTTCTGGATTATGTTTGAGTGTGAATACTTCATACGGCGATCCGTCGAGATTAAAATGTTTCCACTGCTCATCATTTGCGCCCGTGAGAACTATTTTTGGATTAGGATAAGATTCTAGTAGTTCATACATTTCATCGAGAATTGAACCGTCTTCCAATATAAGTCCGTTGATTGCATCTGCAAGTATTGTCTTCATGGCAATTAGTATACGTTGACTGTATGTATTTGGCGAATAAGCAGAATGTGTGAGACAACACCAAGTAACAATGTAAATGACAACACATAACGTTCAAATGGCGTCCCAATAATCTGCATAACCAGCCCCAATACCCAGAAAACAGTTATGACTCGCAAGGAATTATACTGCCATCTTTTAGGCTGCGTATTCGATTTCATAACCCTCCAGACAAATAGAAATAGTAGCGCCATGATGATGACACTAACAACTGATTGTAAAGCTTGCGCCTCATACGACGGCGACAGTCCACCGTTAACCCATTGGAACGGAATGATTTTAAAAATAACCAACAGCTGAAATAATATGCCTGAAATATAGAAGAAGATTATAGGATACTGCAGAATGTTGCGTACGGGTTGTTTCATCTTTATCTAAAGTATACTCGTGGCAGCCTGTGATTACACAAAAAATGAAGCTTTTTAGAAATTTAAGTAGGGTGCATCGAGCCGGGCTTATAGCCACAGGCTCGACGCACCCTACGGTGGTCTCCTACTTCTCTTCGACGACCACCGTCGCGTTGTAGATCTGGACGCGCTTGGTCGTACCGTCTGCCTGGGGCATGTCGAAGAACACCTTGGAGCTCTCCGTCTGGATGTCGAACTTGCCCTCGTACGTCGCGATGACATCGCCTTGGAGGTCGTAGACCTTCACGACGCGAGTCAGCCCACCTCTGGTCTCGGACGCGAAGCTCTTCAGCTCGCGCTGTCCAGGGGCGGTTCCGTAGAGCCAGTACAGGCTCCCGACGGCGATGACGATGGCGACGATCATGCTGGCGATGGCGCCGGCGACGTGCACACCCTTGGGGGTGTAGAACTTGCTGGACGAGCGCTTCATCGCCCAGTTGAGCCAGACGATGGCGGCCGCGAAGCCAGCGACGCACAAAAGAGCAACAACCCAGATGGCGATCATGTTTTTCCCTCCCAGGAAATGAAAGTGCTATGAACCAGATACGGACGTATCATGGCGTCTAGTTTCGAAGACTATTGTATATAATAGCATATTTTAGTAAATAAAGCAATATCAATCGTAGGTAATACATGTTTGTATCAGATTAGCGGGCATTTTGCGACTAGATATTCGGACATCTAGTCTTCAATAAACTGTTCGTCTATCTCTTTGAGGCGCTGAGGATCTACCCCGCCTCTCAAATAATACCCTAGCTTCAGGATAGATTCCCATTCGGTTCGTTTTAGAACATGCTCTGGAATTACACCATCCGATAAATTCCAATCAGGATCAAGTTTATCAAATGCTTCTCTACTTGCACGTTGAGCTGTGCGTGCCTCTACATAAGCAGCTTCGATTTCATCAGGAGAGTAAGCTTGTAGCCCAAGTGAGTATTGTGCCAATGCAAGCTCAGTAAATGCATTTCGTATGCGTAATAAACGGTCAGCTAGTGGCAGATTTTCCCCTGTAGGCCCTGATTGCTCTGGAGTTTTTGTCATACGCACCATTAAACACTGTCTAACCCTGATTGCAAGCATAAGAAAAACACTCAGTTTTCACAAAGTGGTTCTGTCTGGCTCCGAGTACTGGGTCGCTTCATTACTTACTACGCGAGACAAAGAGTCGTGTTGCTGTTAGGGCTCCGAGAGCTTGGAGTGCAAACATCGTTATAAGTGCTCCTCTAAAACCATAGATTCCGATCAATACGCCACCGAGAGCGGCTCCGCCAGACGCGACAAGTGCATTTCCGCCATCGAACCAAGACCATTCACGGGCTGAGTCATTCTTTTTTATGGACTGCGTATAAACTGACTTCCATGATGGTGCATAGAGGCCGGATGCCACCGCATTAAAGACTATCGCAGGAAGTAGTTGATTGATATCTTTCACCTGCATAAATATAAGCGATGTGATCGAAAGCATCACGAGGCTCACAAGCACCACTACGCGCTCATGCTTAATCTTAAGAGATAACGCTCCATACGATAAGACTACTATCCCTGTGATAACGGTGTTTAGCGCCCAGATAAAACCAGTTGTTTGTGGAGTTGCACCAATCGAAACAGCAAACAGGGCAAAAAATGGGAAAAACAAACTATAGCCTAATATGTTTAGATAATCTGATGCAAGGAGTGTAATGTTTATTTTTTTCGACATGCCTATATTTAATATAACAGAATCAACTGACGATTCTGAACTTTAACGATAGCCGATAGAGTTCCGGCTGCTGGGGGCGGTTACTTCGCTCCCTATTTCCGCTCGTTTGCAAAATGAGCAAGCTAATTTTGCTGCACGTCGCTTCACGAACCACTTTTGCTCTGCAAAAGATCTGGTTCTCGCGCCATGGAGACATAGCCACGAAAAAACCCCACGCAAAAGGTGGGGTTTTTTCGTGGCTCCGGCTGCTGGGCTCGAACCAGCGACCTAATCGTTACTTTTAACTCATATACTTTCGTATAGATATGGACTATCTCATCATCCACTTGGGATGCAGGGCGCTATTTGGACAATTATTGTTGGGCTCATGTCCTAGTCTCTGAACCTTCCGAAGTCTTTTAACCCAACTTCGGCTTGGCTGCGGATTATCGTATCGCGTATGCGACGTAGACGTTCCCGCAATTCACCCTGTTTTCATCACGCAGTTGCCTGCGTGAGCTGCCAACTCGACAGCGATCCGCTCTACCACTGAGCTAAGCCGGAATAGTGCTCTGCTATCCATTTGTGGTGGTTTCGCAGAGCGTTAAAAGGTGCGTTCGTTTTCACGAATACAGGGGTTATTTTAGTCTATTATGCCTCTCGTGTAAACACCCTTAGGTGAACTATTTGATTGCTTTAAGCCGAGTTTTCGCAGCCACAGCCGCATCATGGAGTCCGAGTACGCTTAAGGCGCCGACCAAGATACAGAGTTGATCGTACTTTTGATCAGTTGGTGAGGCTTCATAATCATCGAAGCGGGCATTGAGTTGCCCCACTAGCCACTTCTCCTGCACGGCGCTTACGGGTGCGTGCGTAGCCAGTGCTTCCGTTCTCCCAGATACCACTTCAAGTGAACGCGCTGAGCGGTCTCGTTTCACGAGGTGTCCGCGGGCGATTAGTCCGTTAATATGAATCGCCACTGTTGACACTGATTTATAATTCAGTGCCCGCATAACTTCACGGTAGCTTGGCCCATAGCCGTGACCTGCGATAAAGCCATCGATAAAATTGAGTAGCTCACGCTGTTTTTTACTTGGTCGAATCGTTTCCTGCATGACGCGCCCCCTTCTTTTCACTCATCACTAACACGAGTGCCGCCGCACCCCACCAGATAATCGATACAGTGTCATCAGTAAATATTGGCAATAGCAGGCTCATGATCGCCAGTCCGATACCGGCGCTAAACACCCCGAGCGCCCACGAATCTTGCCGTTGTCGCCATAGCCGCACGAGAACCATCGCTGTAATAGTTAGATATAGCCCCAACCCAAGCCACCCCGATTCGTGAGCGACGTAGAGATAATAATTCTCAATAATGAGTGGGGAATTAGTCGTTAGGGAAGGCGAACCCGTCGAGCCGATGCCCGCTCCCAGTGGTTGCGATATCATGAGCCCTGCACCCTGAACTAGCGATTTGGCGTGATCATCATTGGAATTAACTTGCCCGGTTTCAAGGGGGTCTTCATGCAAGAGAACTGTCGAAACTATCCTGCCACCCCCAAATAACGCGAAGAGTCCGATACAAAGCCCAATTACTCCTAGTGATACTAATGTAAATAATTTACGTTTATGATAATTTACAGAGAAGTAGATAGCAATCGCTACACCAATTATCGCCGCAATCCAGGCACTTCTTGAGTAACTTACATAGAGCGTCACGGCCGATAGCAGTATCACGCTTCCCACCAACAGCTTCTCCCACTTCTCAGTCTTTCGTTCCCTCGATAACAGCCACGCAGCTGCTACTGAGATGACTATCGCACTATAGGCACCGAGCGAATTCGGGCCACGCGTCGTGCTATTGATACGCACAAAATTAGGATTTTGATCAACCGTCAGATACGGCATGATTGTCTGTGGACCGTAGCCAATATGAGCCAAAATGTCGCGCGGCAACAATAATTGCAAGACTCCAAAACCGATAACAATAACTGCTCCTGCAATCAGAAGTTTTTTGAACAAGGGAATCCAAGAAGGAAATATTTGTACGTATACGTACACGAGGACAAAAAAGCACAAAAACCTCAAATCAATCATGAGTCCGGCTAGCAGCTGTTGCAGCGTTCCGCCAAAGGCAAGCAGAAGAAGATGGAGAGCACTGTATCCCGCAATTATCCACAGCAACTTGTCCCCTACTATTTTTCTCCAGAGATGGTGTCTGCTCACATATATCACCATTAAGATGAGCGCAAGGAGCATGAGCACCTCTTTCCAGGCTTTCAAAACTAATGAAAAATCGGGTAAAAGCGTGCCAAAGAAGACACTAAATGGAGCGTGCAAGACAATACCCACGAAGATAACCGCCAGAAGCCACCCGATAGTTAGCTCAAAAATAGAACGTTTCACTCCCTTAATATTAACTCAGAAAGTGTTACAATACATCTACAATCTTATGCCAGTAAAATCAGT
>JAPUFB010000004.1 GCA_027492255.1 Candidatus Saccharimonadota bacterium
AACGTCGAAACCCGCACCCCTCAGCGGAGCGTGGGCTCGACGCGAAGAAAATGCGGGGTAATTACCAGTCCAATGGCAGAAATATCAACAACGCGGGTTGAGAGATATCCATCCCACGATATTCAACATTCCATCCATAGGATCCATACAACTCCTGAATTCGACGCCTATATGACTCCCAAATTCGGAAATCATTCTCAAAATATTCCTTAAATAAGTCATATATCTCGTTATCCATGATCTCAACGCGACGATTACTTATTTGAGCAAGGCGAATTTGTTCATTAATGAACTCAATGACCTTCTGAGGAATAACAAGAGGCGGGGGAGGTGGAGGTTTTGGACCTGGTCTAACTGGTTCAATAAGTGCCATAGTAAGGTACTCCTTCCGGGCGAGCGCACACCATGCACGCTTGTAGCATTACAACAGCACATATAGAAATAGTTATCAATGGTTCGCTATCCCCTATGATTTATGGTCTAGAGTGTTGACTTTGGCCTCTGTTTTTGCTACAATTTCAAGGTTACCTATAAGAAATATCAAGTTTCTTGGTGCGATGCAAGGTCCCTCATCAGAGGTAGAAACCAGCATCTGCCAAGAATTTTAAGTGGGAAAGGGATGTCTCATGAAGACCCTACTCGGTACCAAAGTTGGTATGACCCAGATCCTCAGTGAGAGCGGCGAAGCTATTCCAGTGACGCTTGTTCAAACTGGCCCTATGACTGTCACTCAGGTCAAGACAGTTGAGACGGATGGCTACAACGCCGTTCAGCTCGGGTATGGAATGGGTAAGAACCTGAGCAATGCCGTTTCCGGCCACGTCAAAAAAGCCGGCATAACACCAAAAGTAATTAAAGAAGTCCGCGTCGATGAAATCGATGGCGAGACGAAAGTCGGCGACAGCTATGACGTCAGTGTTTTCACTGTCGGCGAAAGCGTCGATGTGACAGGTGTCAGCAAAGGTAAAGGTTTTGCTGGTACGATCAAACGACACAATTACAACCGCCAACGCAAAACGCATGGTGGTAAAGGTGATACGCGTAAAGTCGGTTCTATCGGCTCTATGTATCCACAGAAAATTTTTAAGGGCAAAACAATGGCCGGCCGTATGGGTCACGAACAAGTGACTGTCAAAAATCTGACAGTTGCCTACGTCGATGCTTCAACGGGCGTCATTGGTCTCAAGGGCGCAGTGCCTGGCCCACGCCGCGGCATTGTCCGTATCAAGGGAGAGGAGAAATAATATGGCCGAAACTAAGACTACTTCAACTCTACCAAAAGACATCTTCGGCGTCGAAGTCACTAACCACGAACTACTCAAGGTTGCCTATGACAGCTACCTCGCACAATCACGTACGAGTGCTGCAAAAACCAAGCGCCGCGGTGAAGTCAGTGGTGGTGGTAAAAAACCTTGGAAGCAAAAAGGTACTGGTCGTGCTCGTTTTGGTAGCTCACGCAACCCAATCTGGCGCGGTGGTGGTATCGTCTTTGGTCCACTTGGCATCGAAAACTATACGAAGAAGATTAGTGTTGGCGCTAAACGAACCGCTCTTCGCCAAGCACTGAGCCTCGCCAACCAGGCTAAGAAGCTCGTTCAAATCACTGATGTAACAACAACTGGTAAGACAAAAGATATCGTCAAGCTTGTTGCAGACAATAAACTCGAGAAGAGTCGTCGTATTCTCCTCGTCGTTGCTGAGAAGACACCCGAACTGCTTCGTGCAACCAATAACCTAGAGGCTGTTGAGCTGATCCGTGCTAATTATCTCTCTGTGTATCATATCTTGAATGCCGACAAAATTGTCATCACAAAAGATGCGCTAGCAGTCATTAAAACATGGCTCACAAAGGAGGAGAAATAATATGATTATTACTCCACGCATGAGTGAAAAGGCCTACAAGAGTGCTCAGGCCGGAACCTATGTATTTAACGTTCCAAAAGATGCCAGTAAACAACAGATTATCGCTATGGTTGAGGCTGAACACGGTGTCAAAGTTGTTGATGCACGCATGAGTGTTCACAAGGGCAAGGCAGTTGCAGCTAGCCGTGGTAAGCGCCGCTCACCAGGTATTGCTCATCGAAAAGACACTAAGAAAGCCTACGTTCGCTTGGCTGATGGTGCCACGCTTGATCTGTTTAACGAAGCGAAAGAGGAGAAGAAGTAATGGCTATTCAGCAGTACAAACCTACGACCAATGGTCGCCGTGGTATGACGAGCCAAGATTTCTCTGATATTACGACTCGTAAACCAGTCAAGGGCCTCATAAAGATCCGCAAATCGACCGCTGGCCGCAATAATCAAGGCCGTATCACTACTCGACATATGGGTGGTGGTGTAAAGAAATTCTACCGACTTGTTAACCATCAGCTCGCTGCTGGAACAGTCGCAATGGTTGAAGAAATTGAATACGATCCAAACCGTAGTGCTCGTCTTGCACGCGTCAAGGATCAACACGGGCTATTCCACTACATTCTTGCCAATAAAGGCCTGAAGGTAGGTGACAAAGTCCTGAGTGGTGAAGATGCTGCGGTTGAAACAAGTAACCGCCTGCCACTTAGTAAGATTCCTGTCGGTACTCAAGTCTACGCAATTGAGCTTCAGCCAGGCAAGGGCGCACAAATGGTACGCTCAGCTGGCACAAAAGCACAGTTAATGGCTAAAGAAGGTGATTACGCTCAACTTAAGATGCCGTCAGGTGAAGTTCGTCGCGTACGACTTGAATGTATGGCAAGTATCGGTGTTGTCGGAAACGAACAGCATCAGAACGTCAAAATCGGTTCAGCTGGCCGTAAGCGCCGCATGGGTATTCGTCCAACTGTCCGTGGTGTCGTTATGAATGCCGCAGATCACCCACACGGTGGTGGTGACGGTGGTCGTCACGGTACTGGTAAAGCACCTCGAACACCTTGGGGACAGCTCACACTTGGATATCGAACTCGAAGGCGTAAAAGTACAAATAATATGATAGTTAAACGTCGCCATGACGCGAAGAGGAGAGGATAAGCTATGAGTCGTTCACTCAAAAAAGGTCCTTTCGTTGACTTCAAGCTCGCTCGCAAAGTGGCGAACTTAGGGGCTGACGATCGAACCGTTATCAAGACGTGGGCGCGTGCTAGCACGATTACACCAGAGATGGTAGGTCGTACGATCGCCGTTCACAACGGCCGCATGCATGTGCCTGTATACGTGTCGGAAAATATGGTCGGCCACAAACTCGGTGAGTTTAGCCCGACCCGTAAGTTCCGCAAACACGGTGGAAAGGATAAGAAATAGTATGGCTACTAAATCTACCAAAGCGGTTGTCAACGGCCTTCAGCTTGCACCACGTAAGGTGAGTCTCGTTGCAAGTCTCGTCCGTGGCCGCTCAGTTGCTGACGCGCTTGTTATTCTTCAATACACCCCAAAGCGCGCCGCATTACCACTTTCAAAGCTCATCGCTAGCGCAAAAGCAAACGCTATCAAAACACATGGCATCCAAGAGAAAGATCTTGTGATTGAGACATTGAGTGTTACCGCAGGTACGCGCCTTAAGCGATACCGTCCAGCGTCTCATGGCCGCGCAATGCCGTTCCAGAGGAAGACATCAAATATCCTCGTTGTTGTTACTGGTGAAGAAAAACCTAAGAAGGTTGCTAAACCTGTAGAAAAGAAGGAGACAAAGTAATGGGTCAAAAAGTTAACCCAATTAGCATGCGTCTTCAGGTCCAGAAGAACTGGCGTTCTCGCTGGTTTGCAACCGGACGTGAATACGTTCAATGGCTACACGAAGACATCACTGTCCGTAAAGCGATTGAAAAGCGTTTCGAGACACGTGCTGTTATTAATCAGATTGAGATCGAGCGCTCGGCTAATCTCTGTACTATCAATATCTTTACCAGCAAAGCCGGTGTTGTCATCGGGCGTGCCGGTGTTGGTGTTCAGGAGCTTAAAGCTGATATCGAAAAGATTGTCGGCATGCCAGTTCGTCTCAATATTGAAGAAGTTAAGCGTCCAGAACTCGCTGCAAAGCTTGTTGCTGAAAATATCGCCCGCCAGATGGAACGACGTATTAATTTCCGCCGTGCTACCAAGATGGCAGCAGAAAACACTATGAACGCTGGCGCTAAAGGTATTCGTATCGAAGTAGCTGGTCGTTTAAATGGTGCTGAGATGAGCCGCCGCGAAAAGATCATTAAGGGCTCTGTTCCCCTTCACACACTCCGTGCTGACATCGATTACAGTGGTGCTCGCGCACAACTACCTGGTGCTGGTATCGTTGGCGTGAAAGTTTGGATCTATAAAGGCGAAAGGAGCGATCGATAATGCTTCTTCCTAAGAAAACCAAGTTCCGCAAAGTCCGTAAGGGCAAGAACGAAGGTGTTGCAACTCGCTCAAATTACATTGCATATGGCGACTTCGGCCTCCAGAGCATTACAAATGAGCGCATCACCAGCCGCCAAATCGAGTCAGCCCGCCAGGCAATGACTCGCTACATCAAGCGCGGTGGTAAGATTTGGATTCGTATTTTTCCCCACACGCCAGTCACCCGTAAGCCACTCGACGTAAAGATGGGTAGTGGTAAAGGCAACCCAGAATTCTTCGTTGCCAAGGTAAAGACTGGTACTGTGATGTTTGAGATGAAAGGTGTTACTGAAGATATCGCTCGTGAGGCAATGCGTCTTGCTGGTAATAAGCTTCCAGTCCGCACCCGATTTATAAAGAAAGAGGAGGCATAATATGGCCGATAACAAGAAAGCCACCTCAAAGAAAGTTGTCACCAAAAAGGCTGTCGTCGCTACGACTGAGGCCGAGATGCAAAAAGAGTTACAAAAGCAGCGCCAGGATTTGGCAGATGCTCGTCGCTCACTTGCTCGTGGTGAGCTCGTTAACCCGCGCGTCATTGGCGAAACTCGAAAAGAGATTGCTCGTCTTATGACTCGCATGAACGCAAAGTCAGCAACGTCTACAAAGAAGGAGGACGCATAAATGGCTAAGAAAGTAACCGGTATCGTAACAAGCGACGTTCAGGATAAAACCATCGTCGTGACTGTCACGCGCCGTGAGACACACCCTGTCTACGGCAAACAATATACTGTCAGCCGTAAATTTACCGCTCATGATGAAAAGAATGAAGCGAAAAAAGGCGACCGTGTTGAAATTAGTGAAACTCGACCAATCTCAAAGAACAAGAGCTGGAAACTCGACGCTATTGTCGAAACCGGCCACTCAGAAGTTGAGATCAAGAATGTGCTCGACGAGCTAGAGCCTGCAAAGGCTGAAGCAGACAAGGAGAGCAAATAATGATCCAACAAGAGTCACGACTATCCGTCGCCGATAACAGTGGAGCAAAGAATATTCTTTGTATCCGTGTTCTTGGCGGGACGCGTCGTCGTTACGCTCGTGTCGGTGATATCATCGTCGCGACCGTCAAAGACGCGAACCCAAGTGGTACAGTCAAGAAAAAATCAGTTGTGAAGGCAGTTATTGTCCGTACATCTGATAAGATTCGTCGCAAAGACGGTTCTACTATTCGTTTTGATGAAAACGCTGCCGTTATCATCGGTGATGACAAAACGCCACGCGCGACTCGTGTCTTTGGCCCAGTGCCACGCGAACTGCGCGATCTAGGCTATGCAAAAATCGTTAGCCTTGCGCCGGAGGTACTCTAATATGAATACTCTTCGCATCAAGAAAAATGATCTCGTAAAGATCATCGCGGGCAGCCACAAAGGTAAGACTGGCAAGGTTGAGCGTATTAGCAGCCGTGATGGCGTCGTCTATATCGAAAAGATTGGGATGATTAAGCGACACGTTAAACCAAGCCAAGTCAACCCACGTGGTGGCACCAAAGAAATCCACAAAGGTTTTCCTGTCAGCAACGTCGTACTTATCGTTGACGAAGCCAAGGGAACAACCAGCCGCGTCGCTTACAAAGTGACAGCCACCGGCAAGACCCGTGTTGCGAAAGCAACCAAGAAGGAGGTCAAGTAATATGGCAACTAAACCTTACGAACCACGTCTTAAAACACTTTATAAGGGTACGATCGTTAAAGCGCTTGAGAAAGAACTTGAACTTACAAACGTACACCAGGTGCCAAAGCTCGAAAAAATCGTTGTGAGTGTCGGTATCGGCAAACACAAAGACGACAAACACTTCCATGAAGCTGTTGTAACAACTTTGCGCAAAATCACTGGCCAACAACCGGTTGATCGTATGGCGAAGAAATCAATCGCCACGTTTAAAATCCGTAAGGGTCTTAACCGAGTTGGCGTCAGTGTTACGCTTCGAGGTGCTCATATGTATGAGTTTCTTGATCGCCTCATCAGTGTTGCACTTCCACGTGTTCGTGACTTCCACGGTGTTGGCGCTAAAGGATTTGACCGTTCAGGTAACTATAATCTTGGTATTGTTGAACAGTCCGTCTTTCCAGAACTTAACTTTGAAGACACGCAGACACTGCATGGCTTACAGATTACCTTTGTGATAGCCAATGAACACAAAGGACATTCCCGTGCATTACTAGAAAAATTTGGGTTACCTTTTGAAAAGGAAGGAGGTCGCTAATATGGCAAAAAAATCAATGGTTGTTAAAGACGCACGTCGTCAACGCATGATCACAAAATTCGCTGCAAAGCGTGCTGAGCTGAAAGCTACGGGTGACCTCGAAGGCCTCCAAAAGCTTCCAAAGAACAGTAGTCCGTCACGCTGGAAAAATCGCTGCTCTGAGTCAGGTCGACCTCACGCCTACATGCGTAAATTCGGTCTCAATCGTATCGAATTCCGTGAAAAGGCAAGCAAGGGAGAGATCCCTGGTGTAACGAAAGCGAGTTGGTAAGGAAATATTATGGCATTACAATCTACAGATCCAATAGCAGATATGCTGACCCGCGTACGTAACGCTGCAGCAGTTGGTAAAAATGAAGTCCGCATGCCGCATAGTAAACTGAAGGCAACTGTTGCCGCACAGTTAAAAAAAGCTGGCTACATAAGCGAAGTGAAGGTTGAAAAAGCAACTCCTCGTGACGAGATGATTATTACCATCTTCGAAACAGGTAAAAACGCTGTTTTCACCGAAATTGAGCGCGTGAGCAAGCCTGGCCGCCGTGTCTACGCTGGTGCAGCTGAGATTCCAAAGATCAAACAAGGCCGCGGTATTGTGCTCATCAGCACCTCAAAAGGCGTGATGACCGGTAGTGAAGCTATCAAGCAAAAACTTGGTGGTGAGTTGCTACTGAAGGTGTATTAGGTTAGAAAACGTATAAATTTGAGTAATGAAAGGTAAAGATATGAGTCTGAGTCGAATCGGAAAACTACCCATCGAGATTCCATCCGGTGTGACAATCACGGTTGATTCTGGCGATGTGACCGTTAAAGGTCCAAAAGGTGAACTTAAGCAGTTCATCACGCCAGCCGTCACCGTTAAAGTCGAGGATGGCGTTCTCACAGTCTCGCCAAAAGACGAGAGCAAGGTCGCACGTAGCCAACATGGCCTCATGCGTACCCTTATTAACAATATGGTTACAGGTGTTACGAAAGGCTTCGAAAAGAAGCTCGAAGTAAACGGTGTTGGCTTCCGCGTCAATGGTGGTGGTCAGAACCTTGAAATGTCACTCGGCTTTTCACACCCTGTGAAATACAGCGCTCCAGAAGGTGTTAATCTCCTGGTTGAGAAGATGAGTATTACTGTCAGCGGTATCAACAAGCAACAGGTTGGTCAGGTTGCTGCTGAAATCCGTTCACTTAAGAAACCTGAACCATACAAGGGTAAAGGTATTAAATATGCTGACGAAGTTATTATTCGTAAAGCAGGAAAGACGGGTAAATAGTATATGGCAAATCTCGCTACTAAACTACTTGGCCGAACGCTTCGTAAAGGCCGCGTTCGTTCTCGTGTCAGCGGTACGGCTGAACGCCCACGTCTGACTGTGACAATTTCAAACATGCATGTCTCTGCTCAACTTATCGATGACGTTGCGGGCAATACACTTGCTGCTGCGACTACAGTCGGCAAGAAAGCAACCGGCACAATGACCGAACGAGCCGCAATTGTCGGTACGGAAATTGCAAAAAAAGCTAAAAAGGCAAAGATAACGACGGTCGTATTTGACCGCAACGGTCGTCAGTACGCCGGACGCCTCAGCGCGCTCGCCGATGCTGCACGCAAGGAAGGACTGGAGTTCTAATATGGCTGAACACGCACAAACAACCGCTCCTGCAGCACGCGCTCATTCGGGTGGCCCTCGTCAGGATAACCGACGCGGTGGCGGTCCTCGCCGTAATGACCGTTCAAATGCTCCTCGTGAAGAAAAACTCTTTGAGGAAAATGTCATCTCGATCGACCGTGTTGCACGCGTCGTAAAAGGTGGCCGTCGTTTCCGCTTTAAAGCGCTCGTCGTCGTTGGCGACAAGAAGGCTAAGGTAGGTATCGGTGTTGCAAAGGGCGCAGACGTACAAGCTGCTGTCGCCAAAGCAACTGATGTTGCTAAGAAGCACATGATCACAATCCCACTTGTTAACTCAACTATCCCACACGAAACAGAGATAAAATTGAGCGGCGCACGCGTCCTCATTAAGCCAGCTGCCCCAGGTACTGGTATTATCGCTGGTGGTGTCGTACGAGCTGTCGTTGGCGTTACTGGCATCTCAAACCTGCTGTCAAAGAGTCTTGGCTCAACCAACAAGGTAAATATTGCCTACGCAACTATTGAAGCTCTCCGCTCACTTGTTCCAAAAAGCGAATGGCACACAACTGTCCATAACTTAGCGAACACTAAGAGTGCAGAGAAGAAACCTACAAAGGCCGTCAAAGCTGTCGCAGTTGAAACAGTCGCAGAAGGGAGCAACTAATGAAATACAATGAACTAGAAGCCGCTCCTAACAAGAACCGCAAACGTGTTGGTCGCGGTATTGCCGCTGGTCAAGGTAAAACTGCTGGCCGTGGCACAAAAGGTCAAGGCGCACGTACAGGCAAGAAATTCGGCTCAACCTTCATGGGCGGCCAAGGGCCACTTGTACGACGCATACCGAAAGCTAAGGGCTTCAAGTCACTCCGTGCTCCAGCACAAGTCGTGTATGCTGATCAGCTAAATGATCTTAAGGGTACGACCATTGATAATATGTCTCTCTACGAAGCTGGACTCGTCAATACGCCATACCACACTGTTAAAATCATCGCTCGCGGTGAATATACAGGCAAGGCAATTGTGAAGGTTCAATCAGCAAGTGCAAGCGTAAGGGCTGCAATAACAAAGGCTGGTGGATCATTTGAAGCAGTTGATGTTCCAAATCTTCCTGCAAGTAAGGACGAAAAGAAGATCGAAGCACGAGAACGAGCAGCTAAAAAATAGCCTAGCAAAATTTAATAACAGAGTATTCATGCGGATGCTCTGTTATTAAATTGTATCTATGAGATAACGATTTATTATGTTCTCGCAAAAACACGATTTAACCTTCGCATATCTGGACAAATGTATCCCAAGGCGTTACTCTAGTATGAGTTAAAAGTAAAAGGGTAAACATATCATGAACTGGCGAACTATCTTCGCGTCACTCAAAAACCGGGACATGCAGAAGCGACTGCTGATTGTTGTCGGTATTATTATTGTCTTTCGTTTTCTTTCTCAAATTCCTGTACCTCTCGCGGAGCCTACACAGCTGCGCCAGGTGATCGAGAACGCGATTAATGCGACTGATCTAGGTGGATTTATGAACCTTATCTCTGGAGGTGCCCTCTCAAGCCTCAGTATCGTGCTTGTTGGCCTCGGGCCATATATTACCGCATCGGTCATAACACAGCTCCTTACGAAAGCCATCCCAAGCCTCGAAGAGCTTCATAAAGATGGTGAAGCTGGCCGTCGTCGTATAAACCAGTGGACACGTATGTTGACCGTACCTCTTGCTATCCTGCAGTCAATTGCCTATATATTTATCATCCGTCAGGGGGTACTGGCAAATAATACTGCGGCTCTCGGGCAAATGGATGCATTTCAGTGGGTACTTGCTGTGAGTGCCATGTCTGCAGGTTCGATAATTATGATGTGGCTAGGTGAATTAGTGACCGAGCAGGGTATAGGTAACGGTATTTCGATGCTTATCTTTGCGGGTATCGTTTCACGCCTACCAAGCACATTCTCGACAATCTTTAGTTCATTAACAAACGTGCCAGATGAAGCCTCAAAACTGCATATATTTAATTGGTTTACGATACCAATCAATAGTCTTGCATTCTATGTACTATTAGCGATAGCCGCGGTAGGTATTGCCGTACTATATGTCCTTGTGAAGATCAATGAAGCTCAGCGAATTATTACCATCAACTATGCAAAACGAGTCCAGGGAAATAGTGCCTACTCGGGAGTAAAAAGCATCCTTCCGGTTAAGCTCATCACCGCTGGTGTTATCCCGGTTATCTTCGCGGTTGCATTCTTGGCACTTCCAGCGTTCCTAGGGCAACTATTCCGTTCGATGCACGGCAACGCAGGTCTTGTAGCACTTGGAGAGAACTTAGTTAAGTGGTTCCAGACCCCGAGCGCAACTACTTTTGCACAAGCTACAGACTGGACAGTGATAGTCTATCCACTTGCATACTTCTTGCTTGTTGTCCTCTTTACGTACTTCTATACCGGCATCGTCTTCAATAGCAACGAGATTGCCGAAAACCTGCAAAAACAAGGGGGATTTATAGAGAATATTCGTCCTGGCCTGCAGACTGAGAAATATCTTGCTCGCACCGTAAATCGCCTCACATTGTTTGGCTCACTTGCCCTTGGTCTTATTGCTGTCCTCCCATTCGTCTTTGAATACATCTTTGGACAGTTAGGCATCAACACAGCCAATCTCGCTATCGGTGGTACTGGATTACTCATCGTTGTGTCTGTTGCACTCGAAACTCTTCGTCAAGTCAACTCACGTGCTCTCATGGTCACATACGACAATTACTAGACGAAATGAAAAAGAAAATAACGGACTCAACCCCGTTATTTTTTATGGATTAATCGCATACATAGCCCAGTACATGAGCACTATGCTATAGTTAAAATATTAAGGGGGATATGTATGAGTAAGTTAGAGAAAATGCTTGACGAGGGTGAACCAACGCCACTGCTCGAGAAAACATATGATGACGATTCGGTTATCGTAACAAAATCAGGTATAAAAGAGCTTCGTCCCACGCCGAATAACGCCATAACACTTATATTACAATGGCTTACCTATGTGCTCTGGGGTGGAACCGCAATAGCACTCACGTGGCTCTCAACAGCCGTCTTTACGTATTTATTCAGTCAACACCAAGCAACCAGTGACATGTACGCGTATGGAGTGTCAAACGGTGCAACCGATATCATCTATCCAATGTCGGCGGCAATCGTTCTTTTATTGATGGCTCTTGTATGCGATTTCTTTTACAAAGGTCGTGAAACACTCCATAAGAGCAGTGTATCGATGGTAATTATGGTCGTACATGCAGTTGGCGCAACACTGTTTAGCGTTGGGTCGCTTATTGTTGCTGTTTTTATGGGCATTCAACTGCTGGCGAATATTACAAGTTCATCTGATATCGGAACAAAGGCAACACTCTTTGCCTCTCTTATCTCTTTAGTGCTGTGGGTTTTTGTGACCGTGCGAATTCTGAGACCTGCAAAATTAAAATTTTGTCCATATGGCCTTTGGACACTGATGTCCCTCGCAACAATCGGACTAGTTATAACTGCTTGGGTAGGCCCATTAGCTAAGGAAGCATCACTGCGCAATGATCGGTTGATAGAGAATAATCTTAGCGAACTCAGTTCCTCTATTATTGCATTCACAGCAAAGCATCAGGTACTACCGAGCAACCTTACAGAGCTAAGTGATCTCAGTGCGACTGCAAAAGAACTTGTGACAAAAAATCTTGTTGAATTTATTCCTGGCAAAGAATTCACACCAGATGCGTACGATAAGACTATTAGTACAGATATATATCCACCCTTAACATCCACGAAGGCCTTTGAATACGATCTCTGTGTGACCTATAAAGAAAAGCAATGGCTTAGCGCCGGGTATAGTTACGCTAAAGATGGAAGTACAACCAGCACTGATCGTCAGACATATCCTTCAACGTACGGTCACGATGGAGGACGAGTGTGTTACTACCTTGCCACCTCTTATAGCACGACATATCCAACACCGATTCCTCTTGCAGAACCAGTTATGTAGCGTGATATAATTAGTCGCATAAATAACAAAACAAACAACAAGCGATACTCTCGCCTGCCTAATTTGTCTGTATCTGTTTACATCGGTCACGTTTTCGTGTACAATGGCTAGCTGTAACTTATGTCTAAAGATAAGGAAGTCATTAAACTACTTGGTAAGGTTGTGGAAGCACTGCCTAACGCTCAGTTTCGTGTCGAATTGGAAAATGGACATATGATTATCGCTCACGTGTCAGGGAAGATGCGCAAGCACTACATTAGGTTGGTGCCGGGCGATAAAGTCGAGGTTGAGTTAACCCCTTATGATCTTACAAAGGGTAGAATCAGCTTCCGACTGCGAGATTAAATTTAACGGTTTAAAGGGGAAAGACTGATGAAAGTCCGCGCAAGCGTTAAAAAAATCAGCCCTGATGACCAAATGGTTCGCCGCAAAGGCCGCCTTTACGTCATCAATAAGAAAAAACCAAAAAACAAGCAGAGGCAGGGATAAACTATGGCACGAATCGCTAACGTCACTATTCCTGAACAAAAACAAGTACAAATAGCTCTACGCTATATTTTTGGTATTGGCCCTAAGCATTCGGCCGATATCTGTGCAGCAACCAAAGTTGATCCTACGACTCGCGTCAAAGATCTTACGGAAGGCGAATTAAAAGCCATTCGTGACGAAATTGATGCGAACTATCATGTCGAGGGTGACCTACAGCGTGTTGTTGCGAATAACATCAAACGCCTTAAGGATATTCAATCCTACCGAGGCGAGCGACACAAGAAAAACTTGCCGTCACGCGGCCAGCGTACCCGTACTAACGGACGCACCCGTCGTGGTAAGCGTGTCGCAGTTGGTGGTAGTCAACCTAAAGCAGCAACGAAAACCTAGGAAAGGAGCAGACATATGGCAGACGCTAAATCAGCTAAAACAACGACATCAAGCAAGAAAAAGCAACGCCGGTCAGTTCCAACTGGTCAGCTACATATCTTGGCTACATTTAATAATACTATTGTCTCTTTTACAGATAACAACGGTAACGTCCTTGCACAGTCAAGCGCCGGAGCCTGCGGATTCAAGGGAAGCAAGAAGGGAACAGCATACGCTGCGCAAATCGCGGCTGAAAAAGCTGGCGAAGTCGCAAAAAGCCAATACGGCCTCACTAAAGTTGACGTTTTCGTCAAAGGTGTTGGTCTTGGACGCGATGCTGCAATCCGTACTCTTCAGAACTTCGAAATCTCTGCTGAAAGTATCAAAGACGTAACTGGCGTGCCACACGGTGGTACTCGTCCACCAAAGGCAAGGAGAGGCTAGTATGGCAAGAGATCGTTCCCCAATCGTCAAACAGAGCCGCCGTGAAGGTTATGCGCTTCATCCGAAAGCACATAAGATCATGGCGAAGAAAAGCGGTATTCCTGGTGCCCACGGTCGTGACCGACAGGGTAAAACCAGCATGTACGCTCAACAACTTCGTGAGAAGCAGAAAGTTCGTCGTCTATACGGGCTGCTTGAGAAGCAATTTTCAAATCTCATGAAAGAAGCTTCACGCGCCGCCGGTCAATCTGGAGAAACATTACTTCAGTTGCTTGAGCGCCGTCTTGACAATACTATTTACCGCGCAGGTTTTGCTGTCTCTCGACGTGCCGCACGTCAACTGGTAACTCATGGTCACTTTATGTTGAACGGACGCCGTGTTGATATCCCTTCTATTCGCGTGAAGTCTGGTGATGTTATTACCGTTCGTCCACGTAGCACTAAGTCTGACTACTTCGTTCATATCGATGACGTTATCAAAGAGACTAATCAACCAAGTTTCAGCTGGATGAAAGCTGACCCGAAAAAAATGACTGTTACTATCTCTGGCCTTCCTCTTCGTACAGAAGCTGAAGCCGATATCAATGAACAACTAATCGTTGAGTACTACTCACGTTAAATAAGGAGAAGTGTACATACTATGGCACAAGCAATTCACAATCCAACCCTGGCGAGCGTTGACGAACATAACGCAACTAGTGCAACATTTGTTGTCGAACCGCTTCACTCGGGTTATGGAATGACACTCGGCAACAGCCTTCGACGCGTTTTGCTCTCAAGCATCGCTGGCGCTGCCATTACGTCTTTCCGAGTTGACGGAGTTACTCACGAATTTACAACCGTTAAGGGCGTAAAAGAAGATGTTGTTGACATCATGCTCAACCTCAAAGGTGTACGAGTAAAATCTGCGAGCAACAATCCTGTTGAAGTTACGCTTGAGAAAAAAGGCGCTGGTGTTGTTACGGCAGGTGATATCAAAACTACTGCTGACGTTGAAGTCGTTAACCCAGAAGCGGTTATCTGTACTATTGATGATCCAAAAGCCAGTATTAAAATCGAGCTAGTTGTTGAAACTGGTCGTGGATATCGAACAATTGAAGAATCCGGTGATAAGCGTCTCCATAGCGATATGATCGCTCTCGATGCGCTATTCAGCCCTGTTATGCGTGTCCGCTATAAGGTTGAAAATACCCGTGTTGGCCAAATGACTGACCTTGATAAGCTACTCCTTACAATTGACACCGATGGCACTATGAGCCCTAAGGATGCATTCGAAGAAGCTGCTGCTATCCTCGTTAATCAATATACGTCACTCGCAGGTGCTACCCGAGTTGAAGCTGCCCCAAGTCTTGGTGGAAGCGACGACGAAAGCGGTGCCGAGCTGACAACACCTATTGAAGATCTTAATCTGAGTGCTCGTACAACAAACGCGCTAATCAATAACGATATTCGTACTATTAATGATCTTGTAAACCTAAGCGAAACCGATCTTCGTGAGCTGAAAGGCTTTGGCAGCAAAGCTCTCGACGAAGTGAAGGACGCACTTGCAGAACTGGAGTTCTAAATTATGCATCGACACGGATACAAAGGACGCAAATTTGGTCGTGAAACCGACCAACGACGCGCTCTTATAAAGGGTCTTGCGACGAGTCTCGTTGAACACGGGTCTATCGAAACTACCCTTACAAAAGCCAAGGACGTTGTTCCATATGTTGAGGTGCTTATCACCAAAGCGAAAAGAGGCGATCTTCATAACCGCCGCCAGGTAATTGCTGGTCTTTCAATTCTTTCAGTTGCGAACAAACTTGTTGACGAGATTGCGCCCCAACTATCGGGCCGTGTCAGTGGTCATTTGCGCATCAAACGAACACGAGCACGTGTTGGCGATAATGCCGAACTTGCACGCATCAGCTTCGTAGATGACGTATATAGCAATAAAGCTGATACCCAAAAGCAAAAGGTTGCTGAAGAAGAAGTTAAGGTTGAGAAAAAAGCTGCAAGTAAATCTGTCGCACCAGTACCAAAGAAGATTGTTGCTGAAGACAAGCATCTTGCAAATAAACCTGCTGTTAGCGTAAGAAAGAGTGGAGCGAGATAATTATGAAAACATTTTCACTAAAAACAGGCGATATCAAACGCGTATGGACGCTCATTGATGCCTCAGAAGCTCCGCTTGGTCGTGTTGCAACAGTTATCGCTACTCGTCTTATTGGTAAATATAAACCTACGTTTACTCCTCATGTCGATGATGGTGATTACGTTGTCGTTATCAATTCCGACAAACTAGTAGTTACTGGTGATAAAACTGAAGATAAGACGTACTATCGCCATAGTGGCTTCCCTGGTGGTATTAAGAGTCGTACGCTAAAAGAACAGCAGGGACTTGATTCAACACGAGTCATCCAAGAAGCTGTACGCGGTATGATTCCAAAGAATAAACTCTCACCTGAGCGTATGAATCGTCTACGTGTATTTACAGGCGAAGCACACGATCATACTGCACAGCAACCTAAGAAATTGGAGATTAAATAATGGCAGCGAAAAATTCATACTTCTACGGCCTCGGTCGTCGAAAAAGTGCAACGGCTCGCGCTCGTCTCATGGGTGGCAAGGGTGCTATCACGATTAATGATAAATCTGCTGAAGAATACCTCGACGGCAATAAAACCCTTCTCGCCGAACTTACCGACCCACTTGCTCTTATCGGCAAGCAAAAAGATTTTGACGTCAGTCTCGTTATCCGAGGCGGCGGCACAAGCGGCCAGGTAGGTGCAGCAAAAAATGCTATCTCACGCGCAATTGCCGAGATGGATGAAACGCTCCGCGGCACACTCAAGAAAGCTGGTCTCATGAAGCGTGACCCACGTGAAGTCGAACGTAAAAAATACGGCCTTCGTGGTGCTCGCAAACGCGAACAGTTCTCAAAGCGTTAATATATTACGCAACGATAAAATACACCTCATTAACAGGGGTGTATTTTTGTGTGATGCTTGACGGAAACAGATGGGAGACGTACAGTTGAAGTCACTGAATATGAGTACACATACGAAATTAGTAATATTTGGAATTACCGGTGACCTCAGTCGTCGAAAACTTATACCGGCACTTCGCGAGGTATCTCGTTCTAATGAAGTAGGTAATTTAGAAATCATCGGTGTTTCGAGACGCGACTTTGATGCCACCGAGCTTGTAGGGAAAGAGCTGGCCAGTATTACCCGCGGTATCTCGATGGATTTACTTAATGACAGTGATTATAAGCGACTCTATCAAGAATGTAGTGTTGAAAATGGAGCCCAGGTTGTCATCTACTTATCGGTACCGCCACTAGCCGTTACTCAAATCGTCAAACATCTTGGCGACGCTGGATTCGGTAAGAAAAATGTAAAGCTACTACTTGAAAAGCCATTCGGAGTCGATGGATCATCGGCCGAGGAGATTATCGAAGAAATCAGACAATATTTCAACGAGAAAAATATCTATCGAATTGATCATTATCTTGCGAAGGAAATGGCTCAAAATATTATCTCATTCCGCGCGAGCAACGCACTCTTCAGTCATATCTGGAATCACAAGTTCATCGAAAGAGTTGAAGTTATCGCTAGTGAAAAAATTGGTATCGAAGGTCGAGCGGACTTTTATGAGCAAACAGGCGCCCTTAGAGACGTCCTGCAAGGCCATCTCATGCAGCTCTTGGCGCTTGTCCTCACCGAGGTACCTGATGAGCTTGATTGGAACGATCTGCCTGCCTTGCGCGCTAAGGCACTTCAGGCGCTTGAACCCGTGATCGCGACTGAAAGTATCCGCGGACAATATGCAACCTATCAGGATGAAGTTAATAATCCAGGGTCTAGTATCGAAACGTACGTCAGTGTCGAACTGCATTCTGTCGACCCGGAATGGAAAAATACTCGCTTCATCCTCGCAACCGGAAAGGGACTTGATCAAAAAACGACTGAAGTTCGTATACATTTTCGAAAAACGCATGATGCCCAACGAAACTGCCTTCGGTTCCGTATTCAACCAAATGAAGGGGTGGAAATCGATCTTTTCGCAAAGAAACCTGGGTACGACCGCGAATTCGAGCCTCAAACCCTATCTTTTTCGTATCCTCCAGATAAGGTTCTGCCGGACGCGTATGAACAGGTGCTTGTTGACGCAATACGGTCGAATAAAAGTATCTTTGCATCTAGTGAGGAGATTCTTGCAAGTTGGCGCGTATTACAGCCACTGCTCGACGCATGGTCTATGGATGAACTGCCTCTCACTATATACTCTTCCGGCTCAAGTATTGGAACAGACTACTATCCTGTCATGAATCCGTTACAATAGTACTCATGAGAATTTTTTATACCGATGGCTCGGCGAGCCCAAACCCTGGCCCTGGCGGCTATGCCGTTATTGAAGATAAAAAACCGATCGCACTTGGCAGTGAAGACGGCGATACTACCAATATCCGCATGGAAGGCAAGGCGATCATTGCTGCACTACATATCGCAAATGGCGAAGAGGTTGAGATTCATACGGATAGTGAATTTTGGATTAATGTCATTACAAAATGGGCACCCGGCTGGGAAACAAAGGGTTGGAAAAAGTCAGGCGGGCCAATCAAAAACCTTGATATCGTTCAAGAAGTCTACCCACTCTATGGTACGTCCCATGCAACACTTGTCTGGGTACGCGGCCACGACGGGCTTGAGGGCAATGAAATCGCTGATGAATGGGCCAACAAAGCCCGTGAAGGCTCTCGACTGTAAGGTTTGCTATACTACGAATATGTACGAACCATTATCCGCTCAGAAAGTATATAACTACCTTCAAACTGAGCTCGCTGCATATCATCTAGACACATTTGGTGAGCTCAAACTTACATCATTCGAGGATGAAGAATCAGACGATGATTTACCTGTAGTTTCTTGGAGCTATACACCAATAAGTGATACTGGCTTAGATGTTAGTATTCTATATTATGAATTCGGTGTCACTTCGCTACATATCGGTCCCCTTAATTTTCAATTTGACAATAATGACCCAAAAATGATTAAACAACAGATACTAAAAACTATTCTTGTCACGGCCAATGGTCAGCTAAAGCTGGTTGTAACACATGATACCGTGTCGACAAAAACTCGGTGGCAAGCAGCTGAGATGTATTTGCTAGGATTTGAAAAACACCCCACAATCATTAGCGTTGTCTCGAATCACACGAGAAGCGCAAAACATCTCGCTGCCGTTACACTTGCCAATAATGAGCCAGTCGATCGCCAAATAATCACTAATACCTTCTGGCTACTCCCAGTCCCGATAAACGGCAAATACCCAAAGAGTCGAACGTTCGACCTAGAGAAGCCGACGTCACTAACTCGCAGCGTCTACAAAAAAATTGATACTTCGCTTATGATCCAGTCGTTTGGGGGAGAGGCTTGGGAACCGTTTTGGAGTTATTTTTACCGGACGACCGAGTTTTGGCTGGTCGTGGTTGTCTTAGGAATATTTGATTTTTGGATAATCGATACATTCATCCATGATGATTCAGCAGTAAGTCTCATAGTAAAAAATGCAATACATCTCGTTAATACTATTCTGGCGATAGCCTTGACTGTATTGCTCTTATCTTGGCGCCAGAAACGTCTCGAAGCCAATAATACTCCGCGTTTTGAAAGGATAGAGGATGGGATTTCCATACTCGGCATAAGTAAGGTGCTATCCATTGCCGCCATCGCCACACTTCTGTTTGCTCCATTTTGGACACCGATAGGCGATACCACTCACCTCGATCCTGGCACGAAGTATATCTTCACAACTCCAACACTACTTATCGGCTGCCTGCTACTGCTAGCACCTCTAGTATTCAACAAAACTGCTCCCAGAACGACCCGTTTTTTGGTCTCATCGGTATACGCTCTTGGTCTTGCGTTAATTTTCATAACAAACAGTTACTACATGAACGGATCGGACAGCGCTCCCGCCACCCCAGTCCCTTGGCTGGTACTAGGAGTTCTTGTACCTATTAGTATTGGTGTCTGGATGTTCTATAAAACATTTGCTAAGCCCAATCCTCGCGATCAAAAAGAGTGGAATTAGTCAGTGGCAAAACGAAAAGATATCACTGCCGATCGTGAAAAGAAACGCGCACTTTGGATAGAACGTATGATGCGAGTAATCGATCAAAATGAAGCGTTTGTCTGTAAGTTGTTATCTATAGAACGAACACAGAGTGTACGCGTAAATCCATTAAAAACATCCACTAAGTCTGAACTGTGCGGCAAGCCAATTTCGTGGTGCGAGCACGGATTTAGTATTATTCCCGGCTATGACCACGAGAAACAACGCGAAGAAACGGAAAACGGTGCAGTATACATCCAAAACGCTGCCAGTTGGCTGCCCATACTTACACTCGATCCTCAACCAAACGACTCAATATTGGATGTCTGTGCAGCGCCTGGTGGTAAAGCGAGCCACATACAGGCAATTACTAATAATCGGTCATATTTAACCTGCAACGATAACTCAAAACCACGTTTATTGAAACTGAAGCGCAACATGGAACGTCTTGGCGCCGTTGCCAACTACACACTTGCAGACGCAACGCGCCTCACGCGAACTTTCCAACCTGAAACCTATGACAAAATCCTTCTTGATGCGCCATGCAGTGGGGAAGGACTCATGACGTTCGACGATATGAAGCTGTTTGACAGCTGGTCGGTCGCTCATATACGCCGTCTCAGTGACCTCCAGAAGAAGATTCTATCCGAAAGCTGGCAGTTGCTCAAACCAGGCGGTACGCTTATTTACAGCACGTGTACGATGGCTCCAGAAGAAAATGAGGCGGTTATCGACTATTTCCTCCGTAAAAACCCTAACGCGACACTTGAACCCATCGATTTTCCACTTGAAAACCGTATCCCAGCGCTTTCATCGTGGAACAACAAACCATTTACACATAATCTTTCGCCATGTCTTCGTTTGACTCCTGGCAAACTGACCGAAGCATTCTTCGTGGCAAAAATTATCAAGAACTAGTTATTCGATATACCCTGATTGACGCAGTTTCCAGTAGATGTAGACACTTATGAGTCCACCAATAAGTGAGCCGAGAATACTCCATCCGTCAAACATATTCGCACCGAATAATGTCGGTATCCACGAACCAAGCCCGGTACCGATAGAAATAATAATATACATAGGCAGTTTAGACATATGGGTAGTATAGTCGAAAAAACACGTTACTGATATACTATGCACAGATGAAAGATGTTATTCTCACCGGTATTCGCGCTAATAACGACCTCCATATTGGTAATTATTTTGGGGCAATGCTGCCTATTATCGATATGGCGAAACGTCATGCCAATGAATACCAAGTCAATATGTTTATTCCTGACCTTCACAGCTTCACAACGCCCGTTGAGTATGGCAAACCGCTTAATGACGCCGTTCTAAATAATGCGCGCGTCTTTGCCGCTGCTGGGTTACCGTTTGATGATGACAATATCAACCTTTATCGCCAGAGTTACATTCCGGCACACAGCGAATTAACCTGGATCCTGGATTGCTTTACAGGTTTTGGTGAAATGAATAGAATGACTCAATTTAAAGAAAAACAACGAAGACTTGGGCCTTTTGTATACGAAGCAACCGAAGAAGATGTTCCATATATACCAAATCCACGTCTAAGTGTTGGGTTATTTAACTATCCAGTTTTAATGGCATCAGACATTCTTCTTTATGGCGCAAAATATATTCCTGTAGGTGATGATCAAACACAGCACCTCGAATTTACGAGAATAATAGCGGACAGAATGAATCGAGATTTTGGTGATCTATTTGTCGTGCCTGAACCAGTCAAGAAACAACACGAATTCTTCGGCAAAGACCAAGGGCTACGCATCAAAGACTTAGTTGATCCAAGCAAAAAGATGAGTAAGAGTGACGATACCGGCAAAGGTGTTATATTCCTCAGCGACAGTCCTGAGGAGGCCCGTAAAAAGATTATGAGTGCCACAACCGACAGTCTCGCGAATGTGAATTACGACAAAGATACACAACCGGGCGTATCGAACCTTATTGATATTCTCGCTCTGCTCCGCGGAGCATCACCGCAGGCAGTTGAGTCTGAATTCAAGGGTATGGAGCGATACGGCGATTTCAAAAAAGTCGTAGCAGATGAAATGGCCAATTTCCTTACTTCATTTCAAGAAGCTCTCGCACATGTTGACGATACCGCAGTTATAGCAAAACTTGAACGATCCGAGATGGCCATGAACACACAGGCTAATACAACACTCCTCCGTGTACAACAAGCCGTCGGCTTACGACCAAAGGATTAGTATGCGTCTCGATCAACATGTCGCAGGCGTATTTCCAGAATATTCGCGCAGCCAATGGCAAAAGTTTATTGCTCAAGGATATGTTAAAGTAAACAGTCAGATAGAAAATAGTCCAAAGCGCGACATCGGCGAGACGGATAAAGTTCGGGTTGCACTACCGGACGCACCTGATTATTCAAAGCATATACTGCCCGTCATCTATGAAGATGAGCATGTTGTCGTTATCAATAAACCTGCTGGCATACTGACGCACGCTAAGGGCACAATTACGGAAGAATTTAGTGTCGGTGAATTTATGCGGCACCGTATGACCCAGCCTGATACAACTAATCGTCCAGGAATTGTTCATCGGCTTGACCGCGATACGAGTGGGGTAATTATCTGCGGGCGAGACGATGTGACAAAACGACTTTTACAGAAACAGTTCCAGGATCGCAAAGCCCATAAAACGTATATTGCAATCGTTAAGGGCGTACCGAAACATCATAAAGCCAAACTCGACCTCCCGATCGAGCGAAATCCCCAGGCCCCAGCATCATTTCGAGTTGGACCTAGCGGTAAATCAGCAACCACAACCTACAGTGTACTGGCGCACAATAACACGATGAGTGTTCTTGAATTAAAGCCAGAAACTGGACGCACACATCAACTTCGAGTGCACCTCGCACATCTTGGCCACCCGATTGTTGGAGATCCTGTATATGGTGGCGGTAAAAGCCCTATTGCGCGGATGTGTTTGCACGCATACGAACTTGAGATTACGATTCCCAAGAGCCAACGGCGAACCTTTAGGGCCGATATACCAGAAGATTTTATGCATCTTATTGATCGGATCAAGCATGAAGCATAATCTATATTTTCACGAAAGCACTCAAGCCTTTTTTGCAAGCTATAAGGATGCTCCCTCCCAAGCAGTACTTCTTACCGGCGAAGAGGGTGTAGGGCTCTATACAGCCGCTACCGTACTCTCAGAGTCGATTGTTGACACAGCTGTCTCGATTAATAAGATAGCACCCGACGAAAAGGGAACTATCAGTATAGAAACGGTTCGCTCATTGTATATTTCTACGCGCACCTCACACACGGAACGACAGGTTGTGCTTATAGACGATATTGACGCGATGAGTTTTGATGCACAAAATTCATTTCTTAAACTGCTTGAAGAGCCGACCGAACACACGTATTTCATAGCTACGTCGCATCATCTCGAAAAATTACTTCCTACAATTCTTTCGAGAGTACAGCAGACGCATATTCACTCTCTTTCAGTTAATCAAACGACCGCCTTATTGAAAGATCTCGCAGTTGACGACACCACGAAACGCTCTCAGCTTCTTTTCATTGCTCCGGGGTTACCTGCAGAATTGTCCCGGCTCGCCAAGGATGCTCTGTATTTTGAAAAGAAATCTAGTCTTGTGAAACAAGCCCAGACACTACTGCAAGGCGATACCTATACACGACTCACACTTATCTCAGGTATCACCGACCGCGCAACCGCGCAAGAGTTTGTGCGACTGCTTGCACGCATCATCAGTTTCATGTTTTCAAAGAAGCATTCACCTGAACTACTGGGGAGTATCGACGTCATCGAAACCGTAAGCCGCAGACTTGCCGCGAACGGCCATGTTCGTACTCAGCTCTCGTATCTCGCGGTAAAAATTCGCTAGATCTGTTATAATACACTCTGTATGTTAGGTTTTATAGGCTTACTTTTTCTTGCAGCTCTCGGCATCTGGATATCACTCTATCAACGTCCAGTTGAAAATTTAGTTAAGGCTGATACGCCAGCTAAAGAAACGAACCGTCTCGATAAACTCTGGGGAATTGCTCAGGAGTCAATTCGTGATAAAAAATATCTCCGTGCAGAAAAAGCCCTCCTCACGATTCTTCGTGTTGATGAGCGAAGTTCAACCGCCTACAATCGTCTTGGTATCCTCTATGCTAAACAACGCGCCTACCAAGACGCAATCGAATGCTTTGAAATTGCACAAAGTCTCGAACCGAGCGCCTCAAGCTTGCATAATGTCGGACTTATTTATCTTGAAACAGGTAACTTCGATAAGGCATCGCTAGCTTTTGAGCAAGCCTTAGCCCTTGAAGGCGATTTAGCCGCCCGACATATCGCCTACGCAAAAGTACAGGAAAAATTAGGAAATACGAAGAAAATGATCGCTGCACTTGAGCGAGCAGTTGAGATTGAGCCAAATCCACAAAGCCTTGGTATCCTTGCTGATGCTTATGACCGTGATGGACAAACAGAGTTAGCTGACGGCCTCCGCAAAAAATCGCAGAAGATGATTATTCCTTCCGGCACACCTAAGAGAGTTCAGCAGCCACGCAAAGTAGTTATGTAATATCGTCTATCAATAAACCAGGAAACTGACTTTTTACTTCTGCAACTTTGGCACCAAATTCGTAACCTTGTATTATAGGTCCTGCTTGAAAGATAGCTGGTCTAAGATCATTCCTCCAGCATGTATCCAAGACTAGACTAGTAATTGTCGCGTTTGATTCTTTCAATAAGCCTGGATAATTTGCGAGATTCACCCCAGCGAGAAATAGTGCGCGTTTTGCTACTTCTGCATCAGGAGAAGTCATTGCGATACGCTCCTCCTCGCTAAAGAGAATCTCATATTCATCATGGGAAACTTGACCTTCGATCGGAAGTCCGTCCTGATCAAAATCTATAGTTCGCATTGTATGAAATGTGTGCGTTATAACATCTACCATAGTGCAAGTATATCTTAGTCCTTATACTATTCAATAATAATAACCCATCACGAGGATGGATCTTTACTTGGTACTGGAAGTAGGACATCGCTTTGCTCCTCCGCTTCGAAAGGGACACAAGCAAGCTTGAGTTTCCTTTCTCCGCTTCGCCGACCTACGAAGTTTCGACGTCTTCGACGTCACTTCATAGGTTCAAGCTATATCGCAATACCAAGCAAAAACCCGATCAAAAGACCGGGGTTTTGCTTGGTGCTGGAAGTAGGACTCGAACCTACGAAGCCGAAAGGCAGGAGATTTACAGTCTCCCGTGATTGCCACTACACGATTCCAGCGCATGGAGCCGATTCAGGGACTCGAACCCAGGACCTGCTGTTTACAAAACAGCTGCTCTACCAACTGAGCTAAATCGGCATAGGTAAAAATAAGGTGCTAGCTAATTGTAGCAAATCTTATCTGTTACGCCAAGACCGTGGAGAGTTATTTGTCACGAGATAAGATGAGAACACCGAGAGGGGCGAAGGGAACCGATACCGTACCGTTATCATCGGTTGTAAATTCTTCACAATCCGTTTCTCCGAAATCTGGACTATAACCCTTCCATGACGAATTATAGCGAACCTTCCAGATTCCACCGACTGGCAACGTGACAGTGTAATCCGTAAAGTGGCCATTGCCAAAGTTCACAAGAACGATAACATCGTCCTTCGGCCCGCCCTGCGCCCAGCGATGATATCCAAGTACCATATTTTGCTCATCATGATGAAACACAGAAAGTGACTGACCCGTAAGTCCTTTTGTATTGCCATCGGTATTGAGACGGAGTTTTATGAGATCACTGTGAGCATGTACTACTCCTGCAAACTGCTTCGTCTTCGGCCAATCAAGTTCACGCCAGTCATTAAATGCACCTTCTTGCATAAACTCCTGTCCCTGAAGCAGCATCGGTATACCCGGAGAGGTCAATATAAGTGCATTCGCAAGCATAGTTTTCTGACGGGCACTGACACTACCTGGATTGCCGGGTGTAATCGCTTCGGCGAGCCGTGTTCCTCCATTGGCAGCAGTATCGTGGGAATCACTAAAGACGACTCGCTTGAACGCATCAAGATTAAAGCTATGAGTGAGCGCATAAATCACCCCGTCAAGCGTTGTTCTACCGGTAAGACCAAGTGCATCACGAATCACGTGAGGAAACCCAAGTTCCCACTGCGCACTAAATCCGCATCCACCATACTCGACTTCTTTTGTGAGATATTCGTTACCAGACATATCTTCGGCAATAACAATAGCTGAAGTATTAATCTTGTGTGCGAGACTCGTAATTTCACCCATAAGGCTCCACGCCTCACCGATATCATGCGAGGGGTCGTTATTGGCCCCTATTGAGTTGCGCATATAGATCGTGGAATCAACGCGTAAACCGTCAAGCTTGTACTCCGTTAACCACATCACGACATTATCCAAGATAAACTGGCGTACTTCGGGACGACCATAGTCAGGACGTGACCCCCATGGCGTATCGCCTCGATCATCATTATAGAAATAGATTCCACCATGGCCATCTTTACTCCAGCCATCGAACTGCCAAAGATCACTCTCGGCTGAAAAGTGATTGTAAACGACATCGAGGATAACACCTATTCCACGTTCGTGACACGCTTTCACGAATGACATAAGCCCGTAGCGTCCACCATACGTATTCTCAACTGAGAAAAGGTGATTTGGCGCATACCCCCATCCATTCGCAAAAGCCATGCTTGTAATCGGCATAAGCTCGATCATATTAACCCCGAGTGAAGAGAGGTAATCGAGCTTCTCAATTGCATCACTAAAAGTACCAGGAGTCGCGGCATCGGGACGATAAAATGTACCAATATGCATCTCGTAGATAACCTGCTCATTAAATGGTATAGACGTATTTGTCGTATGCTCCCAATCAAAGTCAAAATCAACGACTACCGACATACCTTTTTCTGAAGCCGTTAATTGTCGTGCGTATGGATCATTTTTTTGAAGAGTAGTGGAGCCAGTATCGATAAAGTAACTATAAGAATTCCCAGCCTCAACACCTTCTTTATAGAGTGACCAGTAGCCCTCATCATCACGTTCCATAGCAAAGAGACCCTCGGCAAAATTACCGCCCACGCTTACTTGTTTTGCAAATGGTGCCCACACGCAAAACTCAGCTCCATTATCGCGAAGTCGTGCCCCCAGAATTCTCTTTACAGTATGCGCCATATATACATTCTATTATGAAGCATAAGCTGTTTATTACCAAGTAAAGCAGCCGGATATGCCGACTGCTTTCAAGGTCTGTGACTTAAAATCTATCGTAAACCGAGTTTACTTGAACAAGCTGGCCATGCACCCCATCCTTGACCTGCTAAGGTTTTTTCTGCGATCGCAATCTGCTGTTCGCGAGTAGCAAGATCGGCACGTGGAGCATAGGCACCACCACCATATCCTAACCATGTACTATAGGTAAACTGTAGTCCACCGTAGAATCCGTTACCGGTATTGATCGCCCAGTTTCCACCAGACTCACATTTGGCAAGTTGATCCCAAACACTTCCGTTACCAACTGCATAATTTGCAGCAGCTTTTGGAGCTTGAGCTGGTGCAGGGGCTGTAGATGCCTGTCGTACAACGTTCGTTGTTTGTACAGCTACTTCCTGCACGGTAGTAGGTAGTACACGCGCCGCGAGTTGTTCATCGGCTCGTGGTATACGAAATACCTGACCAACCTGAATAACATCGGGATTCTCGATTGCTTCATTTGCATCAAAGATGCGCATATAAGTTGTATTGTGCTCATTTGCTATCTTTTCAAGATAGTCGCCTTCAACAACCGTCACGTTCACATCTTTTGGTTTTTCTGTTGTTGTTTCTGTTGCCGCAAACGCTGTTTGCGAACCTGAGAGAACTACTACCGCAAAGGCAGCAGAAACCAGACCAAGAATGGCCTTCATAGTATCCTCCTCTAAAACCCCCAAAGCATAAAATTATCTTTCTAAATATGGCGTGCAACACGGTAGATAACAGGGGTGAATATTGAAAATTGTCGCTTCCCGATTGTTAGCACGTGACATCTAGCTTATTCTTTTTAAGCTTATATGTCAAGGTTTATACGTCCTCGCGTGCTAAAATACAGTGGTGAAAAAAGACTTTTCTTTTGAAATACTATCAGCTCCGGGCGACAAACGCTTTGCTCGTGTTGGTCGTATTACAACCCCACATGGAATAATTAACACCCCTGCATTCATACCGGTAGGAACCGCTGCGACCGTCAAAGCACAAACCGTAGAAATGATGCGTGAGAATGGCGCGCAAGCAATTCTTTCTAATGCGTATCACTTATATCTGCAACCAGGGCATAGTCTTGTTGAAAAAGCTGGGGGATTAGCGGCATTTATGAACTGGAACGGTCCCACATTTACCGATTCCGGAGGATTTCAAGTATTATCCCTTGGAAGCGGCTTTAAAAAAGTTATCTCTATGCAAAGTGATGAGGCAACTGTCGCAGTAAAAAGCACGCGCCATGCCTTCGTTGATGATGATGGAGTTAACTTCAAATCTCATCGGGATGGCTCTATGCACCGTTTTACACCAGAAGTTTCGATGCAAATCCAGCACTCACTCGGCGCTGACATATGTTTTTCATTTGATGAGCTTACATCTCTTGCTGATCCCTACGCATATCAAGTTGAGTCACTGGCACGAACGCATGCCTGGGCTGATCGCTCTGTAGCAGAATTTCGACGCCTGCAGGAGAAGGATAGTGATCGACCATATCAAGCGCTTTTTGGTGTCCTGCAGGGTGCTCATTATGAAGATCTCCGGCGACAGACCGCGAAAAAACTAGGGGACATGGATTTTGATGGATTCGGCATCGGGGGAGCGATTGAAAAAGATAAGCTTGGAGAAATTATTGGATGGGTAAACGAAGAACTTCCCGCCAATAAACCGAAGCATCTTCTTGGCATTAGTGAACCAAATGATATTTTTGCCGCGATTGAAATGGGTGTCGATACGTTCGACTGCGTGTCGCCAACTCGGGTAGGACGAAACGGCTCCGCCTATACGCTGGACGGGCGATATAATATTAAATCCGCAAAATATTTCGAAGATTTCGGTCCACTCGATCCAGACTGTAATTGTTATACCTGTAAGAATTATTCGCGCGCGTATATTAATCATCTCTTCAAAGCAAAGGAAATTTTAGCAGCGATTCTTGTGTCATATCATAACGAACATTTTGTTATAAAATTAGTCGACGATATCCGAAACTCACTTAGTGATAATACATTTGATGCGTTAAAAAAGACGTGGCTTGAACGATATTACCGCTAACCTACAACCCACACGCGCTAAGAGATCCGTTTCCAGTGAAGCCGTTATTAAATGCGTTAACGCGTTCAGCTGAAGATCCGTGTGTCCACGACTCAGGATTGACCATGTCGCCAGTCCGTTCTTGAATATTATCATCACCAACCGCTTTCGCTGACTGAATCGCTGCTTGTGTTTCTGATTGTTCAATAATTCCTTGATTTTTCACGCTGCGAGCCCACATGCCTGCGTAGCAATCTGCTTGTAATTCCATGCGGACTGAGAGACTGCCATCACCCGTTCGTCCATACGACCCGCTGTTTGTAACCTGCGTCATCGTCCCGAGCACATCCTGAACATTATGTCCGACTTCATGAGCAATCACATACGCCTGGGAAACATCACTATTACTACCACCCAGTTGCTTGAGTGTATCAAAGAAAGTTTCATCAAGATAAATCATAGAATCCTCAGGACAATAAAATGGGCCGACAGCTGATGTCGCGTAGCCGCAACCAGACTGCGTTCCGCTACGATAAAGGAGTAGCGACGGCGGATTGTATGTGATACGTTTCTGACTAGCAAGCGTTGTCGTCCAAAAATCATTTGTCGAACCAAGAACGCGTGACGCAAACGTTACATATGCCTGGCCATCCGCGGACGTATCACCTGAAGAAACCTGGGAAGATGTATTTGTTTGATTCACGACATCATTTATGAGCGACGGGTCAACATTGACTCCGAAATACTGAAGAGCGAAAAAGATAATAATTCCCACGATCATGCTTCCGCCACCAACGGCCAATCCAGGATTTGTAGCTCGACGGTCGATAACAGTGCCTTCCGAATTAATCGTATCCCAATTAGCCATAGCAAAAGCTCCTTATGTCCCTCAAGTGTAGCATAGCCAAGAATCACAAGTATATGAAAATTATCATAACAGCCACTCGTTGCCACTAGGGTAATAAAATGCTACAATCTCTTCGGTAATAATGCCGCGATAGCTCAGTGGTAGAGCACTTCCATGGTAAGGAAGGGGTCCTGGGTTCAAATCCCAGTCGTGGCTCCATTTTTATTTTTAGTAGTCTTCTTTTTTGTACTGGTATTTTTTCTCTTTGAGGAACATTTTTCCGTTTTTAATAATTTCAGTCGTTTCAATCGCAGAGCCGAAACGTTTTTCTTTTGTCATAAATTCTTCATCGCTGAGCCACGCATTTCGCTGACCATCCGAAATCTCAAGCATCGTTCCTTTGGGATGTGTACCATGAACAAGACAGAGATATTTGTCTTCAAGTAACTCGCCATTTTCGTCATAATCCATCTTGTGATAAAACCCGAGAGGTCGCAAATCAGCAGTAAGTCCCGTTTCTTCCAGAAGTTCACGAGCTGCAGTTTCTTCAATCGTTTCACCCCAGCGAATCTTACCAGTTGGATGGCCCCAATAGCCAAAATACGGCTGCTTTAATCGTTCTTGCTGCAAGTGTTCACCCTTCTCATTCTCAATCACCAATACAACCGATAACTTAGGTTGTTTCTCGATCACTTTTTCATCAGTATCCATACGATTGGCATACTCTTTGCCGTCACGAGTCAGCCTGTATTCGCCGTAGACTTTTGGTACATGTTCAATCAGCCCATTTGTCACCAATTGTTTGATATGAAAGCTGGCATGATCATTTGAAAGCGCGCATGCATGCGCGAGATCTGCAAAATGTGCGGTTCTCGTAAGCAGAAGATGGTGTAGTATATTCATCTGTGCCACATGGGCATCCGCTGTGTAGTTAGAGTTCGCCACCGAGCATCTCCTCACGCAGCCTCATCCACACTTTACCGAGCTCGTTGCGACCTTGCCAGTCGCTTCCTCGACCCCAAAATCCATCAACTGGAGAATTCTCAACGATAAGCTTATCACCGCTTTCTCGAAGCTTGACTTGAATGTACGGATGCTGCTGCAATTTGCACCTAACGATGTCTTCCATGGTTGGAATTTTTACTTCATCCCAGTCGCTCCGAACAAGTTCTGGTTGTGAGCGAGCAAGCTTAAATGCATCGTGAGCAGAGCGGGTAAGTGCGATCCGAGCAAATAGATCCGGGCTCGTTCCAATAAACTTCGCTGCCTGATACGCATGCTCACTCGTCATCCAGTCTTGATCGCGCCAATTCACCATAAAACTCGAAAAGTTTGAAAACATATAATATGTATTCTCATAAAACAGGATCGCGTCTTTCATACTGTCTGGGCGCACTACTCGTCTCTCTGTCATAGCCTCACTCCTTTACTCTTTCACCTTACTATATCGCGTATACTGCGGCCTGGTCTAGTAAAGTTAACTTCCATAATATCGTATACTATAGGCATGAAGCACCTGTATCGTTCTCGTGATAATAGAAAAATCGCCGGAGTGTGTGGCGGACTCGGTGAATACTTCGATATAGACCCGACACTGCTACGTATCATCTTCGTCATTCTCTTACTGCCGGGTGGATTGCCAGGTTTTATACCCTATATCATTCTGTGGGTATTAACTCCATTAAAACCTCGCTCTTAGTTAAGTGCGGTTATGCTTGCATTGGATGAAATTGCCGTGTATTCTCATGACTAAATGAAGACACCTCAATATAGATCTATAGAAGGGCAACTAGAACGGCTTGGCGTCAGTGGAAAAATCGCTCGCGGCGGGATTGAGGGCGGCAGAGAGACAGACGCAATGCTAGAAGGCGGTGTTATAAAAGATACCTGGGGAGGGTATGCAAGCCGTCTTATTGAATATTGGGGAGAAAAGGGTGTTGATCTTGACACTAAGACAGTACTAGAGCTTCTCGGTATCGACATTGAAGACACTAAAAATCCTAAAACGCACTTCACGCGTAGCACAGGACTCACGTTTAGTGATTATGAATCAATACGCCGAAGTAAATTCCGCGATGAAGCAAAGGCAACTTATACTGAGCACGAAAAAGAACTAGAAACGACTCTCGATATGATCCGCGATAGTTTTGCAATTACTGACACAAGTGAGGCTCAGGCAATACAAGGGGAAATAGAAGCGGTTGTCCATGGCGAGGAATATATTGCACTTCTCACTCAAATCAGACACTTGTCCGGATTATCGGAAGATTATTATCATAATTCAATCATGAGCCCTGATGAAAAAGAGCGTCAAGACGCTATCGAAAAAAGAGCGAAGGTGCAAAGAGAGCTCAATCAACTTCACGATAAAAAAGAGGCTATCGATGATAGCCTGAAAATTCTTTGCGTTCGTCGCGACGCAGTCGCGTCTGGTATATGCGCGCCACTTGATGTCGTTATCACCGCCCTAATGAGCGCCGATATACACAGTAATCCGCTTGCACATATATGGTTTACTCGAATTAGGGATGCGCTCAGTAACTTTGAGGATGAATATGAACTTGACCGTGTACATACGCAAGTTACAGATATTGTAGTAGGGCGAAAGTTTTTTAGTTCATTACGACATTTTGAGCCGTCAAAAAATATTCGACGTGCAGTGGAGGAAAAATGGGCGATAATTCGGCCAGCCTTTGTCACAAACTCACAGCTTCATACCCACCCCCTTGTGACCGGCATAGGCGAGAAGTAAAAATATATCTGTTTACTCTCTGTTAAAACTATGCTAGAATAGTCCGCAGTTATGCCAAAGAAGAATACGAAACGAAAATTGGTCGGTTTGGTGTCCAAAGCTTCAGGACATCGTTCTTATTACACCGTCAAGAATACTCAGAATACAACTGAGAAGCTCAGCCTTAAGAAATATGATCCTATTACTCGAAAACACGAGTTATACGAGGAAACAAAGAAAAACTTAGGCCGCAACGAAGTTAAGGCTAAGAAGCATTAGTACCATCTGATTCAGAAATACGCCCGTCTGGGCGTATTTTTATTGCTCTTGCTATTGTGATAAGGAACGCTTACGATTCGTCACTGCTTGTAGTAACACCTGAAACTTTCGGGTCTAATTCTCCCGAAAGCCATACACCGGCGCGCAACATCAATTCAAGTTTCATGAGTGATGGTGTTCGAGTCTGATAATAGACGTAGAGTTTGTCTGCATGCCATTCGAAATCAAAATCAGAAAAATGATGAGCCAGTATGGCGGCCGTGTCGGGCGAAATCAATTCACCAAGTTGCTGCGCAGCATACAGCGGAGCAAAAACTCGAAATTTAGCAGCAAATTTCGCACCCTGCGCGCTGAAATATTCTTCTGGAATATGCTGAAGTGTCCGATGAGAGCTAAGAAGAGTACTATAGAACCCTCTTTCATGATGACCGCCGTCAAGCACCGTATGTGTGAGCTCAAGACTGTCCGAAAGATCGATTTCAAGTATATTCCAAACATAGGATTCATGTTTACGCGAGTCAGATGAGAGTATATTGTCTGATCGCTGCAAGAATACGACATCCCGACCAAATACTGTCCCAACACAGTAATGCGCATCGGCATGAACATTTGAAAGTGTCATGCCTCTCACGATATGCGCATCTTCATCATGTATAGTCACTGCACCAAAATACACTAAGTTGTTGCGCTCGCAGAGATCATGGTAGGCTTTTTTTGATCCGAGCATATTCCTCACATACGAAAGACTGAAGAGCTGTGTGAAACGATTATTTTTCATCTTCGTCACCCTTAATAACTGGATCACTTACAAAATCAAGCAGTGTGCTAACAAGTTCAGCATGGCTCCAGATAAGCGGTGCGACAGAAGTAGGAACGTAATGATGAGGGCTATACTGCTCTGAGAGAATATCTTCTTTTCTCATAAGACTAAGGATCCAGTCAATCGTCTTGTTCGCCTCAACCGTATCTTCAACTTCAAGCGCATACTGCGCAAACCAAAGAGTTACAACAGGCCATACATTGCTCTCGTGATCATCTTCCCCGTGACGATAGTACGCATCCTTCTCATAGCGTATCTTACCGTTTGGTGTTGTTTCATTGCTCAAATGCTTTACAGCAACCTTGTATGCGGCTTTGACGAGATCATCCTCAAGATCGAATAATCCGAACATAAATACCCCGTACAGACTTGATGAGTCAATCGTTTCATCAAATTCCTTGTTTCCGTCAGCATCAGCAAGATACCCTTTGTAGAAATAGTGATTCTTGGAGTTGATGAAAATTTTTGAAGCGCTCTTCATTGCGTCAGCGGCTGCTCGCCACCGAGCGCCGTCTTCCGCACGTCCAAATTCATCCGCCATCTCACTCGCTTCAAGTAAGCTCGCGTACGTAATTGCGGTGGTGTATGTCGTTGTGAGGAATTTTTCTTCCCATAATTCGTAAGAGGGAAGCGGCAACCCATCCTTATCAGTATAGCCCGCTAAAAAGTTTGCCATTGGTTCAACAAGATGGGCAAAATATTCTTCTAAGAACGCTTTATCGCCATTTTGTCGGTAGTACTGCCCGATAAGGAAGAGTACCGCTGCAGTTTCATCCGTTTGGATAGGTGGTGCAAGTGTCCCGTTTTTGTGAACATATGGATGCCATGAAGAGCCAATTGCACCATCAGCCTGATATTTGTGATGCAAGTATCCGTCTTCATGCAGCACGCGACGTATAAATCCAAAAAAACGAAGTAATTCTTTTTTATATCCTAACCTCAAAAGCGGCCAAAGGACATAAAAACTATCTCGTGGCCAGCAATATGCATACGAATCACAGTTATGATTGAGCATCGTCGTATCAAGACTGGCAATGACCGCGCCGCGGTCATCGATATGGCTTTTGACAACTAGTAACGAGTCAATAAACGCATCGCGATATACGGCAGGTATTTTTTTCTCAATTGCCTCGACCGGCTTCAACCATTCTCGCCAATGCCTCACCGTTGTATCGATAACGGCGTGTACGCCACTGCGAACCATATGTTCATTGATCTTATGAGCTTCCGCAAAAGACTTGCCTGCGGCGATCCAATAATGAATACGTGCGGAATCATTACTCGCAATTTTCTGATAGAAGCCGATAACCGAATCAACACGGCCATGTTCAACAGTATTTTTAGCAAGTATGCCATCTTCCGCATCACGAAATGTTCCTTCGTGTCCCTGTGAATCGTAAGCACCGACACTATAGTCGTCGATTGGTGATCCATCAGCATGGCAGCCATTCACGATAAAGACTCGACGTCCTTTATAGTGCATTACTGCTTGTTCGGTAGGGAGGTATTGCACCGTATCGGACATAAGCGAGTCGCTGATTACAAAAACTTGGTGTAGATACAACCGGATATCGCGTTCATGGTCGGCCATATTGATAACATGAATATTACGGACAAATGCCGTTTGACTGCCGTCGACGCAATCGTCAAACTCAAGTTTTATTTGATGACCTTGGTTAACAGCTTGGATATTGCCAATAAGTGCGTGGTCGTGGTAGCGGGCATCGAATTGCCATGATCCGTCATCAAGCCAGGTAAATGCGCCGTCGATCCATAACCCAATACGGTGTCGTAGACCACCTGCGGCAGAATGATTCTCTAGCCCTACGTATGGGTAATAGAAATCATGCACTTCGGCAAAATGATTAATACCGACGTGCATCTCCCCGTTGCTTAAAACGACCATTCTCGCCATGCTAATCGATACCTCTTCGTTTCAGGGCGTAGAGACGATATCGTATATCGCGTAGTGCGTTCATAACATAGAGATACCCGTCGTATGGAGAGCTATATGGGCTGAAATAGGCATGGACACTTCCGTCTGTGAACCATTTTGTACACATATAGTAGTAATGGTCAGACGTTTGTAACGCGCGCCAATCTCGAATCAACTGGTCATCACCACATCGAAGTATTTCATTCTCAAGTGCGTAAACGCCCTCAATCGCTGTACGCTGCATAGGATTACCAGTCCAGGCGCTGAGATCCCGCTCATTGTCTGCCCATGTCACGATATACGGCATGTCGATTGTGCCAACCGGCTCATAGGCGTTTGCTGCTTCGTCGAGGGTTAAGAAACTATTACCGTCCTCACACCACCCACCTGCGAAGTCCTCGAAGAAATCAAAAATACCTGTATCACTCCATTGATGTTCACCGAACGTCTCAAAATCCATAAACAGATTAATGAGTTTTTCTTCCTCGGGAAGCTTTTCAATCCAGCTACGGTACTTCGCGGGCGTTAACGGCCACTCATTCCACGTACGGTCGGAGTAACGAAACGCCAAATCATCGCTAAGATGGTAGTCTTTCATGAACAAGATGATGTCATTAGCCGTTCGTGGACGATAAAGATAATGAGGACTCTTCCATCCAAGCACCGGATCCCATCCCTCAGCCAAAACTCCCTTATAACCGGCTTCTTCTACCCAGTTTGCAAGATCATTGTTGTAGGCAAGCTCAGTATTCCGGAAATACCGCGGTGTTTTACCGAAGTATTTTTCGATTGCTTCGCGGTGCATGTATACCTGTTTCTCGAATTCAAAACGACTATAGAAAAAGGAGAGTGTGTGATGATATGTCTCAGCCAAAACCTCAACTCTTCCGGTTGCGATCAATCCCTGCAGCTCTTTTAGGAGTTCTGTATCCCACTGCTCGCACTGTTCCAAAAACAGACCTGATACACTGAGGTTGAGGGCAAAATTAGGATAAGTTGCAATTAATTTCTTCAAGAGAGCTATCATCGGATAGTATGATTTCTTTGCTACTTTATGGAAGATTGCCTCATTATCGGTACGCTCTTCATGACCAAGAAAATAGTTTTGATTTTCTCCAATATCAAACACCGTATATGGCTGTACACGAAACGGTTGATGTATATGGAGATAGAAGATGATATCGCGCTTGCTCATAGTATATGGTCTCCGATCGCAGCTTTCTGATAGGTCGAGATACATTTATCGGCAAGGGAACTCCAAGAAAGCGTATCAAGTTCAGCATACGTATCTTCAGCCATCTGTTTTGCGAGACCCAGCGATGTCGCAACATCAACGATGCATTGCCCAAGACGATCTGTATCCCAATAATCATAGGTAAGCGCATGGCCAAGCACCTCGGCTGCTCCTGATGATTTCGTAATAATGATCGGAGTATAGTGCGCGGCAGCCTCAAGAGCAGTGATACCAAACGGCTCACTGATAGAACTCATCACAAATATATCTGACAGATCGTAAATCTTGCGCCATGCACTTCCGCGAACAAATCCAGTAAAGATGGTTTTATCACCAATACCCAGCTCTGCGGCCCGTGCAATCAATTCATCGCGCTGCTCGCCATCGCCGGCAAGAACAAAACAGAGTTTCTCATGTTTTTCGGCTGCCTTTGCACAACCCTCTAAGAAGTGGGTGAGTCCCTTTTGTAGTGTGAGACGACCAATCGTTGAAACAATCGTGTAACCCATCTCATGCAGCATATCGAGATATTTGTAGCTGACTTCGTCGGCGGCAGCAAGATCATCGAGAGAAAACCCGTTATGCAGAACATCAATCTTGTCAGCAGGGATGCCATACTGCTCCATGATGACTTGCTTGGTGTAATGGCTCACGGCAATAATCTTATCCGCCATCATGAGTCCGTGTTGCTCGATTTCATGGATAATAGGATTACCATACCCACCCCCAGAGCGATCAAACTCAGTAGCGTGTACTTGCGCAACAAGCGGACGATTCATGAGTTGCTTTGCGAGCATACCAGCACGAAGCGTCAGCCAATCATGTGCATGGATGACATCTGGCGGCTCCTCTGTACGAGCGTAGTGGTGAACTTGAGCAAGATACTTATCTTGAACTTTGAATATACTATGGACGTCGTCGCTGTACGTCAGCTTTTTTATATCCTCAAACTGGTGGTCCTTGACTTCATGGACATCCATAAAATCAATATCAAAAGGTGCCGGAGCTGCCGGTAACATAAAATCGATTTTCATACCGCGGCTAGCAAGTGCTTTCGCAAGGTGATAACATGCGACCCCCATCCCGCCAGCATTATGAGGTGGAAGCTCCCACCCGAGCATCAATATTTTCAACTGATTTCACCTTAATATTTATTGTTTGTCTTTAGTATACGCTTGGCATAAGCACATTAGCAAGAGGTAAAAGGCATGTTGTATCCAAGTCTACGAAATTGTCATATCATACAATCTTTTCACGACTTTTCACGAACTTCACAGATATTACGAATGGACTATTCTATCCCTGTTGACCGTAAAGCATTATATGTAGTAATTTCCTCAACGAGTAGCAAATTGTTCCATACATATTTTTGCCAATAATAAAAACCGGCAGGGAATACCGGTTTTTATAGACATCAATATGGGGGTTACATTTCTTTGCGCGTCACATTCACGGGTTCATTGTTACCATCAAGGGGCGCTAAAGGCGAGGTGCATACATTCACTGTATATTCAACACCGCCTCTTACGGCTCGCATACCGAGTGGTCCCGCACAACCATCAATCAAGATATTCTTCGCAGCTTCAATATCGTCTATATGTGCTTGTATCTTTTCACATAATTCTCCGATATCTCCTGGCTCAGCCTCACTACCGTCACCGATCATCATTGCCTGATCGCCAGTATAGGAGTGGCCCTCCGCAAAGGCGGCAACAGCGCCTTCAAGTTCATGGTCGACGGTTTGCGACAGTAGGTAGTCTATTTGTCGACTATGCTCATCGATATGATCTTTCATACTTCCGATCACGGCACATTTATTGAGACATTTTTCTGGATTACATTCACTCATGTAACTATTATACTACATTTGATAGTATTTGTCTAGTATTTTGTATGGAAAGATATCATGAACCCTGACAGTAGTGGGAGCCGCTTTCAAGCAGAATCTGTACCTTATAGGCACGAGCGGAAGGAACGCCATTGCAGTCTTCGCCCACGGTATATACTGCACCGCTTATACTAGGCTCGTCGGAATCGGAAAGCGTTTCGATAACATGAAGCCGGGCCGTTGTAAGATCACTCGCTGCTGGCAGCTGTCCACGATTATTCGCTTGAAAAGTGGAAACCTCACTTGAGATAGTGGTGATATCAGTTTTTCGTGCAGTATCACGTTGATTTTTTAGAAGGGCAGGTGCGGCACTATATAGTGCAATAAGAAGAAGGATGCTCAGAAGCATACCGACAATTCCCGTGACGATGCCGGCTATAGCCTTTTTGCGACCACGAGATTGTAATGAAAGAATCCCAAAAACGATAGCAAGACTGCCGACCAGAATAGCCAGATACCAGACAACTATCGTGAGTGCTATAACAATCGCGACACAGCCAAGTACTAACGATGCTGTTGCCAGTCCCTCGTTCCCGGTTCGAGTTTCCGTAGTTGCTTCGGACATAGCAGATTTCATCTCCTTTGTTACGTGATTTTCTATAATCATAACGCAATTAACAGCCGATGTGACAAAAATAAAATAGCCAGTTGATCAAACCAGCTATTTTATTCCTCTTGCAAGATGGAAAGAACTATGTGGTTCTGCATTCTTTTCGTTTGCATTACCGGTGTAAGGGTATTTCTTTTTTGAAGGAACTACTCCTACATGTCGTCAGCGTAGCAAAGCATAAGGATTTTGTCAAGAGAAGTTCGTAAAATATTTCGTCAGTATATAATTTCTTTACTTTTTGGGAATTAGTGGTATTATAATCATCTAATCGTACCTACACAATTCACCTGAGAGGGAGTTATCGTGATCGCACAGATTCGCGAACGTCATAGGCGTGCAATTCAGCTGCGTCTTGAAGGGAAATACGAGGAATCGAGGCTAGTGTTTCAGCAGCTCGTCAATGAGCTGAGGACTTGGCCCCACCTTCAGGGTATGCTTGGCCGAGTATATCGCGACATGGGCATGCTGTTTATCGACAAGGGTCAATACTCTCTTGCCGAGAAACATATGCGATGGTCACTCCAACTGCTTGATGGTGTCGTACAGAGTGAATCACTCGGTGATTCTGCGTTGATCCCAGATGCAGAATATGCCAATTCCTTAGGCTTCATGGCTCGAGCTCTTGCTATGCAGGGAAGTACTGAACGAGCACTTGAGCTGTTCGAGACGACCGACACTGTCCTCATGCGATACTCCCCTCAATACGACGGTGCTCGTGTGAATAACGCGATCTGGTGGTTGAGGTGGCTCAATGCAGCCAAGAGACGGCAGCTGATTCCTGAGTACATCGATCTTGCGCGCCATACCCCCGGCGTCAAGAAGACGCGAGTCATCGAGTTGATGGTGCTTGGTCTGTTTGGAAGGCGTGTCTACGACATGCTCAAACGGATCGTACGATAGCCACATGCAGGGTCTACACTTTTCCGGTCCACTGGAAAGGGGTAGACCCTTTTCAATTTGCAATGTTTCTCGAGGGGCGTCTGGCGGGTCAAATAGATATAAACAAGGTGATATCATAAGACTATGGCAGAAATTCTAAATATTACTCGTTTCGGCAACCCTATACTACGACAAATAGCAAAAAGATTGACCCGTGACGAGATTTTGTCTCATGATACTCAGTCACTCATTAACAATATGCGCTATAAGCCTACTCCAAATCGACCAGAGCTTGAGCCGTTTGATACCGTGCTTATCAATCCTGAAATTGTTGAAACATTCGGTGAACCTACAAGTGCATGGGAGGGATGTGTTAGTTGCGGAACGGATGACGACATTTTATTTGCTCAAGTGTTACGATTTAAGAAGGTACGGGTTACATGGCTTGATGAATATGCTGTATCTCATGAAGAAATCATCGAAGGTTTTGTTGCGCAAGTTGTTCAGCATGAAACAGATCACTTAAATGGTGTCCTCTTCGTTGATCATGTTCAGGACTCCACGTCGTTTATGATGGCCGATGAATACCGGAAACGTATTCTTAGTAAATAGTTCACTGTTCATATCGCAGGGGCACGTGTCCGACGCTTCGATGGTATAGCTATGCTAGCTATACCATCGGCTAGATACTGTACAAATCAAAGATTTGACAGTATGCGAACCACGGTCATACTCGCTTTGCTCGTTGATCGTGGATTCGGTACACGAAGCTGCAATCAAGAAAATATGACTAGCCGCAAAGACTAGTCATATTTTCTTGGCAGGGGCACGTGGAATCGAACCACGATCTAAGGTTTTGGAGACCTTTATACTAACCGTTGTACTATGCCCCTAAAAAGTACTGTTTAACAGTATACAACAATAGATATTTGTTATACTAGAAAGATGAGCCAGTTAAGTCAGTCGCAGCCGCTTATTGTTTTGACCATTGGTACCCCTGGTGCAGGGAAGAGTTTTTTTGCCCGACAGTTTGCCGATACATTCCGCGCGCCCCTTGTCAGCTTTGATCTTCTCCGTTACGAATTATTTCCAAAACCAACGTATTCCAAACAGGAAGTCAGCTTTCTTGCTCGTATGGCATCACATCAAATTGTGGAACTATTAAAAACTGGCCGCACATTTATCGTCGATGGAGGGCACAATAATAGCGCAGTACGACAAGAGCTCGAACGAATCGCAAAGAAATCAGGCTATAAGATTCTTGTTGTATGGGTACAAACTGATACTACAACAGCTAAAAGTCGTTCGATGCGCCGTAGTGAAAAGCGAGCTGGAGACGAACTCAATACCTCGCTTACCGAAGAAATTTTCGAGCAACAATCAAGCGAATTCCATTCACCACTTCGCCATGAGGCCTTCGTTGTTATCAGTGGCAAACATACCTATCCAACACAAGCTCGTGTCGTATTAAGAAAGATGGTAAACCCTAGTGAAACCCCGCTTCCTCCACCGCCGCGACCAGCCTCGCCTAGTCCACGACCAGGTCGTAGCCCTATTCGCGTCTCGTAAAAAATCTTTATCGACAAGCGTGCTGCAAGACCCTGAATTTGGTGATATTGTTTTGCGGTTTAATTCCGCATCAAAAAATGTCCGTTTGCGTATGAATGAAAAAGGTGAGCTGATTATCACACTTCCTCCTCGGACGCCCGTGTATTTTGCCCAGCGTCTTGTTGATAGTTCGCGGGATAATATTCGTGACTGGCAAAAGAAACACGTCGTGAAAACAAAAACTTTTCACGATGGCGACCAGATCGGACATTCGCATAGCATTAAAGTTGTGCAGTCAGCCGCGAATCACCCAGATGTAAAAATCAAAGGACTTGTAATCGTCGTTTCATTGCCAACAACTATACGTATTGAAAATCCACCAGTTCAGAAACTTATCTCAACGCATATCGCTAAAGCGCTCCAAAAAGAAGCCCGCGCCTATCTGCCGCGCCGTCTGCGTTATCTCGCGGATCAGCATGGATTTCATTATGTCTCGACACGATTTGGGACACAAAAGGGACGCTGGGGGAGTTGTTCGAGCAGAGGAACAATTTCACTCAATGTTGCGCTCATGGGGCTTCCGCTGGAACTTATCGATTACGTACTTGTTCACGAGCTCTGCCACACAAGACAGATGAATCATTCACCACAGTTTTGGGCTGAAGTGGCGGCGATACTACCTGACTACAAACTATTGCGAAAACGAATCAAGACCGAGCACCCATAAATAGAGGAGTGAGAGAATTCCGTTCTTTGCTATACGTTCTCGTTTTGATATGTCATAATGCTTATAGTTATGAGTGGGAACATCAACGACACCGATCGTTTTACTGGACGCTTTTTAAATATCGTGCGTTATACGGGAATTATTATTCTGGTTCCTATAGTGATGTATGGTATCGCCGCTCTCAATGGCGCAGTACCCGCCAGTATACTTTTTACGCCTCTATTGCTGGTTACGATCAGTTTCGGGTTTGTACTTTTTAGTCTCTGGCAGTATTTCACGACTGATTATACAAAGACGGCAATTATTGCTCGGCTTGTCGGTTTTCATCTCTTTGCGATTCTGTATCTTGTCTTCATTGCCGGCCTGAGTGCTACGCTTGTCGTATGTTGGTTTTTTCTCCTAGTTATTGCTGAGATATTCTACGGAATACGTGGCTTTACACTCAGCGCACTTGGACTTGTTATAGCTGCAGGAACAACTGCTGTTGTCTCGATGCCACATGCTGGTGCTCCCGCAGTAACAGCCTATTTAGCAACCTGTCTGATAATTATCGCGTGTGGCCTCTTTTCGGTCGGGATGCGAAAAATCACTTTCTCAGAACACCAGTTGCTTGAACGTGCCCAGAATGAACGCGAACACGAACGCGAACAACTCCTGACGCTTATTAATAGTGTTGGGCTTGCAATTATGAGTACATCAAAAGCTGGTACGATTCGGGTTTACAATGCCGCACTACTGAACCTGCTCGACACGAACGTCAGCCTAGTTGGTAAAAACGTCAATCACGTCTTTAATCTCTGTGACAAAAAGGGCGAGCCTGTTGAATTAATCGATATCGCAAAAGATGACCGTATCGACGAACGACAAGATATATCTCTACGGTATGATGACGGGGAACAAATCCGTCTTAGTATCTTGATTAGTCCTTTGCATGGCCGTTCAAGTAAGGCTGGCGAGAAGATTGAAGGATATATCTTCATCATGGAGGATATTACACGAGCCAAGAGCCTCGAAGAGGAGCGGGACGAATTTATATCAGTCGTTAGCCATGAACTACGAACACCACTTACTATCGCTGAGGGGAATATCTCCAATGCACGACTCTTACTGGAACGCGGAGCGGACGACACATTATTGCAAGATACGTTTAAGACGGCACATGAGCAAATCGTTTTTTTGGCAGGAATGGTTAACGATCTAGGTACGTTATCGCGCGCAGAAAGAGGGGCGGGGGACGCACACGAAGATGTTGATATCGACAATCTCGCCCGCGAGCTCTATATGACATATAACCCGAGTGCCGAGAACAAACAACTTCGTTTTAATCTTGATATCACCGAGCATCTCGGTATCGTCAATACGAGCCAATTGTATCTTGAAGAAATACTTCAGAATTTTATAACGAATGCAATTAAGTACACAAAAGAAGGTTCCGTAACATTGCGTATCAAAAAGATTGGGAATCAGGTAGAGTTTTCCGTACGCGATACAGGAATAGGGATTAGTAAAAGTGATCAGAAACGAATCTTTGAAAAGTTTTTCCGCTCTGAAGACTATCGCACCCGGGAAACAAATGGCACTGGACTCGGACTGTATGTTGTCAAAAAACTAGCTGATAAGCTTGATACCAAAGTCGAAGTCGTCAGCCGATTAAACCACGGCTCGACTTTCAGTTTCAAATTATCGTTGAAATAATTCTTTAATTTGAGCGCCCCCGTACTGTCATTGTACGGGGGCCTGTAGCTATCACCACTGCTCGAAGTTAGAGATCATCACACGAGATCATCTCTCGGAAAAACTGGTTGAGACCAAGGGGCTTCAGCTGACTTTTTATCCAGCTCATACACGGTAACATCTGGCTCAACAGGGCTAAGTTGTGGCGGCAGCGTGACAACACTGCGGATCACTTCCATTTTGACGCATACTGTTGATAGCCGAGAGTCAAACGCATCACGTAGTATCCATAGAATGAGATAATACGGAATCGACAGTATAACCGCAATGATCCCAAGATTGAACATTAGAGTCACGATCACGTTGAGTGAATATTCGAGCAAATCATAGAACCAGGGGTGCATGAAGTGCCTCAAGCCGCTCTCAATCTGTAACCAGATATACGTGATAAGTAGAGCGCCTCCAATTGCGGAAAAACCATTTTTCACGAGCGCGTACGAACGAGCCATCGGGCCTCCTAATTCCCGCAACTCCGGGATAGAGGGTAGCCAGGAGGCCAACCAAGCTGGCTTCAACGAATATTATGTTAAAACCAAATTGGTTGACCCTAACAAAGGCTTGTAATTTACAATAGCACTTTTCTTTATATATGTCAATTTCATGGATCTTTTTCTTGAATAATACTAAGATTCGTGGTACAGTTGACTTGACGGACTGCAAAGACAGTCTATTTTTATAGGAGAGAGCATATATGGCAGTACACAAGTACAAAGCACAGGCAACGACAGATGAGGGCACACCAGTCAAAAAGAAAGCGACTCTTGTGAAAAAGGTTTCAGTAACCCCGAAAAAGGGTACTGATAAAAAGAAGCAAAAAACTGAAAGAAAACCTATCAGGGTATTAGCACCACTTCGAGCATTAGGTGGGTATATCAAGGGATCATGGCAAGAACTTCGTCTCGTACACTGGCCTAACCGCCGTGCGACATGGGGACTAACGATTGCAGTAATTCTCTTTTCGATCGTCCTTGGTCTACTGATTTTTGTGCTTGACCTTGGATTTACCTACTTGTTTAAAAACGTCATTCTATAAGGACTGAAAGGAATACACCTATGACAAATTCAAAACGTTACGATTCAACACGGCAATGGTATGCCGTTCATACCTACTCGGGTTACGAAGAAAAAGTGGGCGAAAGCATACAACAGCGTGTCGAATCTGTCGATATGGCAGATAAAATCTTTGGCGTTATGGTGCCAAAAGAAAAAATGATCGAGATCAAAAACGGTAAGAGAAAGGTTGTTGAAAAGAAAATTTTTCAAGGCTATGTGCTTGTCGATATGAAGATGACGGAAGATGCTTGGTATATTGTCCGTAATACACCTGGTGTTACAGGTTTTGTCGGTTCCGGAACGATGCCAACTCCTGTTTCAGACGCTGAGATCGCCAAGATCAAGAAGCGTATGGGTGTCGAAGATCCAAAACACCACATCGATTTCACTATTGGCGAAGTGGTCAATATTACCGACGGTCCATTTAAGGGCTTCGATGGTGCTATTAATGAAATTGATACACAAAAAGGCAAGATTAAGGTTCTCGTGAGCATGTTCGGCCGTGAAACCCCGGTTGAACTCGACGCTCTGCAAGTTAAGAAGGTTTAAGATTCTATGACGCACCAAGCAAAGGAAGTGGTTGCGGTTATTGATGGCGGGGACCAGTATTCAATTTATTCTGACGTACTTGATGAAGCTAAACACCAAACTCAAGAGGGAAAACTGATTGAATGCCTCGGACTCGTGGGGCTTAATACCTCTGTTACTCGATTTCGAGTTGAAAATGGTATACAGATCTATGATATGTACGAGCGGAGTGAAAAATCTCAAATTACATCCAGCTTGTAATACAAAAATTTTTATATAAATGCATAAGAAAATGCCCGGCATCACAGCCGGGCTTCCTTTGTTGCCGCAAAGGTCGGGCTCAATCTCAGGAGAGCTGACTGTACTGTTGCCTAGACAGTGTATTCCGGGCGATTAATCTGTGCGAAGAAGCTGACCGGATCGATCGTCTGGCTACCCCAGCCTGTATCAGGCAAGGTTGTATCGACGATCGTGAGATGGAGATGACACCCTGTTGCTGAACCAGTTGCACCAACAAGTCCAACTGTGTCACCCTTTGAGATATTCTGTCCCGGTTTCACACTTGCCGAAGCATTGTGCTCATACCGTGACACGTATCGTCCGTGTGATACCTCAACGATCAAACCCCCGCCACCAGACTCGAAGTAAACCCGAGTCACGGCGCCGTTCTGGATCGCAAGATTTGGTGCTCCACACGGTGCTCCGTAATCCGTACCATCATGCAGCTTCCACACTCCCTTAACGGGATGATAGCGCAATCCATACGCAGAGCTGATCGGGTACTTCGGGATAAGCCATGATCCACTCGGAGCTCCAGAGAACACCGCATTGGATGAAAGGCTTTGTAGGGGCCTACTAGCACCGACGAATCGAGTCCAATAGTACCCACCCGGATCTCCTAGATCATAGACGCCGATCGCCTTACTGGGATTAGGTGCATGAAGCATCTGATTGTTTCCCCAGTAGATTCCAACGTGATCAACGGCGATGCCGTTATCCGCGATGGTATCAAAGAACAGGAGATCACCCTTTTGTAGGTTGCTTCTGGACACACTGTACGGCTTCGTGAACTCGTACTGTTGCTGGGCAACACGAGGAAGATTAATTCCTACGAGACCAAAAAGATACTGTGTGAGGCCAGAGCAATCAAAGGCATCACCTGGTGCCGAAGCACCAAGAATGTAGCGTGTACCAACTTGTGCGAGACCAGCATTGACGATTGTCGTCAGCGCGTTACTTGTATTTTCGGCATAGAACCGTGCACAAAGATCAGCAATCCCAGAAACCTGCTGTGCAGTTATAGCACTACTAACGTCAGCGGAGCCAACGATAGCAGCTGCCAATACATCCCACCGCCATCGTGAAGCATAGGCCGCAGGATCAGGTCTCTGAACCTTCATCGCCAGCTCCATAAGAGGAAGTGATTCGCGCTCAGCAGCGGTCGTCTTACTCAGAAGAGCGTTGATGAACGCATTTGTCGCGTACACAGGGTCCATGATTTGGGTCACAGTACCCCAGCCTTGACTAGGCCGTTGCTGGAACAAGCCTACGCTGTCTCGATCACCACCAGTGAGATTATGCATGTCTGTTTCCTGGATTGAGGTGGCGAGAACAAGCGCGCGTTCACGAACCGAAAGGCCACGAGCCAATCCGACACGATTCATGATGTCGGCGTTGCTGAGTTGGTCAGGCTGCCGAAACTCTGGTACCTTTCCGTACATGCTCGTACTGACAGACAAGCCGTCAGTCTTAGCAATAATGGAGGTAACAGGGTTGGAAATCATCAAGGATAAATCTCTGGAATTTCCGTATGCTGAAGGACTCGGAGATGGGGAGTTGCCTCCACTATCACCACCGCCCACATAAGGAGCACAGATTGCGGGAAGCGATTCTCCGGTTGCGATGATGACTGCGGTCGTGGCGACTACAGCACCGCATGCTGGCAACCCCAGAACGAGCAAGAATGTTGCCCACTTTCTCAGCTTCATGTTTCATCACCTCGTTTCAGTCTCTGAGAAGACACGCCACGCACCATTCTGTAGTACCCAAGTTGTGTTGTGGGGTACCGTGAATGTGTTGACGCGCTTTCCATCGCGCATACTTGCAACAGCCAATAGCGCAGTAACATACATCACATCGCCATCGAACTCGGTCCTGAATACCGTCTCCGACCCGAGGACATACTTCAGGCTGAGCTGTGCTGTTTCCGCAGGGCTTGTGCCATTTATCTCGGGGATTGTCGACATGTACTGTGACGTCACATACGGCTCAAGCGCCGTGCGACGACTTTGAGCGTCAGCGATCAACCACGCATTTTCAAACGCGTAGATACGCTCTCGCAATCCGACGCTAGTTTGCATTGACGGAGTTCGTGTGCTTGGATGAGCAGTAACTGCTACAGAAGCTGTTGGCGTTACGGGTGGGGGAGTGGTGCTGTTACCTTTCGGAATTTGCACCACCACCCACACCACAAACGCTACAATCACACTAACTACCGCCACAATAACTACGGGATGAACCCTGTAGCTACGTGACATTTCTTCTCCTTAGTGGATGCGTCTGCGGCCACTGAGGACCGCCTCGTTAGCAGATTCCGACTGCGCGACGGTAAGCACATCATGCGTCATCGCGTGATGGAACCGTCGGCTGCCATACTCGCTATTCCGTAGCACGAACTCAAAGCCACCTTGCTCGTAGCCTGGAATCGCAGCAGCTCGGTCTGGTGAGACATTCCACGAACTCACGAGTTCTTCGCGATTCGCTTCTGTGTCCGGCATAGCACCGATAAACATACCGTCAGTACCTTGTGATACGCGATCAGACAAGCGTCGCAGATATGAATCCGGCTCACCAGCCTTAATACCCGACAAAGTTTGCGTTGTAGAGGCCTCGAAGGTGAATGTCGAACGCGACTTTGCATAACGCGCTGCTTTCGCTTCGAGGACTGGCTTGATCATCATACTCTCGTGATCTTCCTCACTCACAAGAATAGTCGGGATGATCTCTTTGATCCCTCCGACAACCGCCGCAGTATCAAAGCTGAGCATAATGGTATGCATCAGGTTCGCCATTTCTTCTTCAACACCCGTCCAGTCGAGCACAAGTGCCGGCATCGTCAAGATATCATACATAGACTGACGTCCACTGAACATCTCGCCATGAACACCGCTGATTACCTGCATCAGAGCGGCGTTCATATTACTAGCCGAACGCTTTAGCTGTGTCATATCTGTTGTCAAATCAGGTCGCCCCATGAGCAGATTTAACTGCGCACGAATCGTAGGATCACCCTCGAGTTCCTCTTGATGATTGCTCAAAAGCTGCTGGGCAAAACCTTCGAAATAACGACTGTGATCGTCATCATTAAGCTTGCGGAGTTGTTCCGCCATCACGTCTGGTGCTGCAATCTTTTCGAGCGAGCTCCCATAGATCATGTCAGCAGCGATCTGCAATGTCAGATTCTCGTACACATCAATCGAGCGTCCGAGCACAATCTCGATAACCTTCTTTGACAAACCGAGTAGTGTCACTCGATCTTTTACAAGACGTGGATCGAAGATGTTGAGCCGCTGGTCCTTGAGAGGAACTGTTGTACAACCCAACGCGCGAGCAAGAGGTGCCCACTCGGGCTGCCCGTTTTCAGGCTTCCTATCGTTGATTCGCACCTTAGGCTGCCCACCTTCATAGGTCTGTAGCATCATCAGGAGCGAAACAATGGTCTTGAGAAGCGCAGTTTTACCTGCACCTTTTTGCCCAAAGAAGTGGTAGATCATCGAACTTGTGATCCTTAGGACTTTGAGTACCCATGGGTCAAAGTAGAATGGCCTACCGAACTCATCTGGCCCCAGCGACATGCCTTCTTTAAGCAACATCGGGGGAATGGCTGTCGTTGCGACGGTAGCAGCCTCCAAGGGCATGCCAGTAAACCCACGCATCATGGTGACTGCCTCCTTTATAGGCTTGGTTTCGAATGTTAAGTTGCTGTACCGGGCTAATGCATGTTCCGACACCGCACAAATATAACGAAGTGTTATTCCTTAGATTTGTGTGATGCCGGAGTGGGAAAGTCGATGATTCGACCAACCCACTCCGGTTGCACTTCCTTTTATCACAACATCCTCCCCAATCCTGCACTCACGAACAGCAAGGGGAGTTGGAGCGACTGGCCAGATACGACCGTCGCTTTGAAACCGTGCTGCTGCAGCTTGGCCTGCACCTGGTCAATCGCGTCATTGAGCGCCTTGTCATTTGTCGCTGTCAGCGCAATGAGTGGTATGTACTTGACTTGCCACGCACCGCTCTCAAACAGTTCACTGCGACGCCTCTGACTCTCTTCACCCTGCTTTCGTACAGCTGGATCATCCAAGAATTGACGGTTGAAGATACCCTCGAGCAACGAACGCCCGATAGGAATACCCCAACGCAAGAATGTTGATTCTTGCGCAACGTCGATCTTGACCATTGTATTAGACAGTGTCATCCAGACAGGACTCCGTCCGGCCTTACCACGCAGCTGCATGAGCTGCGGCCAGAAAGTATTGGGAACTTCCTGAGGCTGCTCTGTAATCTTGAGTACACAGAATGGTCGGTCATCCAGATATAGTCGAGTTCTGGTTGCTCGAATGGATGTCTCCGGCATGTAGTGCTTATCGCTTGCACCGGACTCGAACATATCATCGAATTCACCCGTATGGAACCTCTCGCGGTAGCGAGCAATTCCACTCCCAACGTCCCAATGCTCGCGAATGTAGAGTGCGAGCTCGGTGGCGTCCAGAGTTTCAGGATTTCCAAAGCCCTGATCCGCTAGTAGACGTCTTGCAAGAGGCTCGATCGAAACGATCGGCTGCCGGTTAATCAGCTCTCGCTGTTGTTCGGGCGATCGCTTCGCATTTCTGCGGCTGTCAAGATCATCCTTGCGTCCGATCGTAACAACAAATGCCACAGTAACCTTGCGGGTGTTAATCGCGGTAACCCTTGCATTCTGAGATGCCACACGACGCAGATAGACCAGCTCTTGCCCACGGGGTGTAGTTGTGTCTATCGTCCCACGGTACACCTCCTCTCGGAGGTTATTCTTGTAGGACTCGTGGATGTGATAGACGTCATGGCTACGACTCATAAACACCGTCGTAACCTTGACGGATAATCCGGATGAGACATTGAGCAGGTTTGCGGCAACTACACCCGCACGCGCAAGCTCTTGTTGCTGTTGTCCGGGGGTTGTTGACAGTAGGTTTCTGCCGTCACAATATATAACGAACGAATCCGTCATACGTGTTGGGTCATAGAAGAGACCGATAAGACCATCAGCCGTCTCGATTTCGTCAAGACGATAGGCTAACGGCTCCTTAGAGCGCTTCTTTGCCTCTCGACGGTGTAGGAACGATGCTGAGGCATCGGGGTTGTACACCTCCCAAACCACTCCACGTCTATTCCAGATACGGAGATCAGCTGGTAGTTGGCGAAAAAGTATCTCGTAGCAACGTCCCATTTCGAATGGATAGACACTCACAATTGCTACCGAGATACCTACGACCATTAAAAGCGCCTGTTGATGGATTGCGTTTCCAAGCAGCCCAAAGCACGCCACGATCGAGACCATAACAACCCACTCCTTGAGACCGAGTGGGAAAAAGCCTGAACGCTCAGTGGGATGAACCGGGATTCGCCGTCGTGGATCAGTCATTTTCGCCCGCATTCTGTCTTTCGACTCGACGAGTTGGAGTATCAAACTGGTTAGCGGCGATCTTCATCGCTAACGCAATCTCAGGATGACCGGCTGCAGCAACAACAGGAGCTGCGGCCGTCAACTTGTCAGAGATTGGACTCGGACTAGACGGGCTGGCAGGGTTCAATGATGTATCATCCTTAGACTCTCCACGCTGAATAGCGTCAAGCGCCGTTGAAGGCACATCAGCTCCGCCATCCTGTTGACCATCTACCAAAGTAACTGGGTTGTCGATCGTCGCGTCAATATCTCCGTCCTCGATATCCGTCTTCGTCTTAACTGTGTTGTCGACGTCAGTGTTGCCATGCTTCGGTGGGCTACTAGGACCACCACCTGAACCAGACCGGTTCTTGACAATGACATCTATGCCCACTGCCGCAATAATGATGGCTGGGACAATAAGCACAGCAGCTAACATCAGCAGAAAACCCCAACCGCTGGTCGGGATTCCGTTGTCATTGCCAGATTCGATAGACGCCCCGTATAGCCAGTAAAGCAACGGGTAGCCAAGGATCCCTGTCGTGATAACGGTGTAGAGACTAAACCGCATGAGACGCTGTCCGATGCCCTTGAGCCAGATCAGCGCGATTCCCACCAGTAGCAACGTGGATGCAATCCACAGTAGATAAGGTAGAAGAATGAGCTCTGCGTTGAGGATCGAACCGACAGCGCCATAGGCCATGATCGTGATAAACAGGGTTCCGATGAGTGGGGAGTCTCCAGTTCCAGCCGTAACTGGTGGAAGACCCTTAGCACCAACGAAATCAAGCACCACTGGCATGAATGACGGTATCAGCTCAAAGAGCAACCATCCGATGACCGAGAATCCTGCGTTCAGCAGGATAACGACACCGAACACGTACAGAGCCTGTCGGGGGCTGTCAAGATTGAACATCGTGAGGATAGGTAGCATTAGCACGAGGGCTATTGCTACACAAATCAGGATGCCGATGGCAAAACCACCAACATCATTGAACAGGTTCGCTACCCAGCTAGGCACAGCGAAAGAGCTCATGGGTGACTCAAGCATCGCACGAATCGACGCGTACAGCTTGTCGATTTCTTTTGCGAATTCCTCAATTCCGAAAATGTCCATTGGTCTCCTAGTCTTTGTTGTTTCTGTGGCGCGCCCGAGGACGCGCCACAGAAATCCCTCAACACACCCAGAAGGATGTGATGAGGGCGACGATCACCGCGGCGAGGACAAAGAGCAACAGTGACATCGCGAACTTTGTCAGTACTTCCTTGCCCGCCTTGGTCCAGATGAGGATCGCGAGAGCCAAAGTGACCACCGCCAGAAGAACAAGGGCGATACCCGTGATAATCGGGCCAACTGTCTCTACCAACCCCCAGAGGGAATTGAAGAACTTCTGAACCGCCGAGTTACTGCAGTTCGGCGTGTAGTCCGGGGGGGCGGACACCGCAAGCGGCGCCGTCATGAACATGATCAGCAGCGACAGGAAAGCCGTCTTCGTGACGACACCCGTCTTTCGGTTTGACATTTCTGTCCTTTCAGATCTTGCCTGAAGAAGTCAGGCGGGGGGTTCCACTGGGGATATTGAGTGGAGGAACGTAGATTCTCTGAGAGACCGTAGCCTGCTCAAGCAGGTGTACCGCGATCTCCAGAATCGCCTGTAGCGTCTCTGGCGCAATCTTCCACAGATTGCACGGTTGCATGGACGCGATATACGGGTCATATGGCACTTCCATACCACGACCCTTCCAGGCGAAAGTATCCTCTTCGAACACGCTCTGAACCCGAGTTGAGCGGGTCAGGGTATCGAAGTTTGTTGGCTCCGACTGATCCGTGACACCCGACATAACGACAGTTGCTACTTGGGTCTTGCGAGCGATCGTCACTGCAGTGCCCGGCATGGGCTCAGCACTTGACTCTGGAAGTCCGATCAACTGTTTTCCAGTCGACAAGCCATTCATAGTCTTACTGAGAGTCCCTGCCGATTCGGGTACGGTTCGTGTCGCCACGAGGGTAATCTGGTCGGCAGCCTGAGCTGCCAACACTGCTACACTGTGGCGTTCGATATTATCGTTCCCGAGATCAAGAATGAGAACCTGCGTCAGCGGATAGAGCATTCGCAGCATATTCAGAAAAGAACTGAACGTCTGCAGCTGATCATTTCCCGCTGCGCTATTGTCATCAATGACGCTCCCCGCATCCTCCGAGATAATCCCAACTCCGTGGGGAGTCTTCGGGATCGACCTTGAAAGTTTACGGAACGTGTCGTAATCATACAGGTGCGAGATCAACCGGCTAACTGACAGTCGTTCGCTCTCGGGGATACCTGCTCGATCAGCCAAAGTTGACGTAGCCGTATTGGCTGTCGTCGGTGCAATGATGACAAAGCAACGCGTGAACTCGGCAATCACAGATGCGATATACAAAGCAAGCGTCGTCTTGCCACCCTTCATGATGTTGCCAAAGGCCAGCACCGGCGCAACTCCGAGATTGATGAGCTGACGCAAGCGAGCAATGAGGTAAGCCTGACGCTGCCAAAACGCCTCACGTCGAAGAATTTCTTCCTCTTGACGATTCAGGCGAGGTACTCGGTTAGGAGGAACCACGCCATTATATCGACGCATCAACATCCTGTATCGGAGTGCCGGCATTCCCTTAGTGGGAATGCGAGGCTGAACAGCCAAAGTATCCTGAGCCTCGCTCTTTGGGACACTGACTGGTGTACTTGGCGAAGTGACAGGCAACTGAGATGTACCAGAGTCTCTAGGCGGAACGGCACTGTAGCGCATTCCCGTGCTTGATGAGGCAGACATTATCCGCACCACCTTTCCTTGTTTGGGGTGAGTAGGGGTGAAAAAGCTAAAAAATGTTGTGATGTGAAAGTACAAAGTATTGTTTGATATAACCAAACAATCCGGATTATTCTCCGGTAATCACCTTGATAATCAAAAATCAGAGCAAATATCGGAGAGTAAGAGTAGAGGTTCTCATAATAATGTTTCGCTCTTTTTCTTTTAGTTACTATAATATAACTACTTTTTTGCCAATAAATCAACCTTTCAATTTTGGCGTTTTTATACTCTCGTACTACTTATTAATTACATCAAAACTGACACTCAGATGTCGTTTTTTGTCACAGAATTCTATAGACATTTAGTCATCGAAGATGCTATAATATATCACCGTTACGCACTAAATATCGCTTCAACAAAATATTTAGTATTGATCTAAAGGGATTATATCCAAGGAAACGTTATGGCTAAAAAAATTATCGGTAATCTTAAGCTTCGTGTACCAGGTGGCCGCGCCACTGCAGGTCCTCCAGTAGGCTCAACATTAGGCCAATGGGGACTTAATATGATGGATTTCATCAATCCATTCAATGAAGCAACTAAAGAATATAACGGCAAAGATGTGATCGTTCATATCCAGGTCTTTGAAGACCGAACCTTTACATGGAACTGTCTTGGACGTCCTGTTGATGAATTGATCATGGAAAAAACTGGCATCAAAAAAGGGTCAGGAAAACCTCACTCTGATAAGGTTGGTAAGATTACTCGTGCCCAACTCGAGGAAATCGCCAATGAAAAGATGACGCTACTCAACGCAAACGATCTTGAAGCAGCAGTAAAAGTTATCGCCGGCACTGCCCGTTCAATGGGCGTTACTGTCGAAAAATAATACTTTTTTCAAAAATACCGCTCCAAACGGGGCGGTATTTTTTTGAGGTTATGGTACTATGGGACGCATGTTTACGAGTAACCTTGCGGCAAAAACACTTCAAAACGGCGGTGTTGTTGTGATAAGAACAGATACACTGTATGGTATTTTGGCGTGTACCGAGAATAAAGAGGCAGTCGAAAAAGTATATTCGCTCAAACAACGCGATCCTCAGAAAGAATGTATTGTTCTTATCGCTACTGCACATGACGCGCCGAGCCACCACGCAATGCTTGAAACATACTCAGCACACGCTGTCCAACCGACAACCGTCATTATACCTGCAACTACTGAGCCAAGCTGGGTCACGCGCGGCGGTAATACGGTTGCCTACCGAGTGATCTCAGAGGGAGCGTTGCATGAAATTCTTACTATGACAGGGCCATTAATTGCTCCTAGTGCGAACCCCGAGAGTCTCCCGCCTGCAGCAACCATAGAGCAAGCTCAACAGTATTTCGGTGATCAGGTGGATCTTTATGTTGACGGCGGAGAAGTACCGGCAATCGTCCATGCGTCGCAAATTATTCATATAAAGCCTAATGGCGACATCGAACATATTCGCTAATGCCATTGTTTTTTAAATAAAAGAAGGGGTCGAGCGATGCTCGACCCTTGTTTGCGTCCTGGCTGGACGCACCCAATCAACCCTTCTTCTTTTTCACCCAAGTTGTGACCTGGATGACGACCATACCGAGTGCAAGAGTACAGATCATGATGACCTGCACCCAGTTCACCCAGGTGAATGGAAGCGGATCCATGACTGATCTCCTTTCGGATCTTAGGGAGTCTTGTCACCGGAATCATCGAGCGAGAGCTTCTGAGTCGGCTCGCAGCCGATCACAACTCCGACGATGACTACTACTATGACGATGACACCGGCGACTACATACATCCAGTTCATCATGCTACCACCTTGCGGGAAGTAACTTCGAACAGGATCTTAATGATGATGATGCTCAGAACCACCCAGATGCCGAGACCAACTGCGAAGTCGATCAGGGTGTTCGGGATAGCAATGATTGCCACCAGTGCCGTGACAGCAGCGAGCACACGGACCAGATTGCGTCGTCGTCCATCAGCGATCACGAAGATCAGCGTCAGGGAAGTCAACGCAACACCGAGCCAGAGCGCATCGAATGTTTCAAGCATGAGATTTCTCCTTGTACCTTGGGGAAGGACCGGCAAACGCCGGAAGGAAGGGTTAAAAGGTGACGAGTTGCGTTTTCTTCGTGAGAATAGCAACTGTCTAATATTCTATTATAGCACTAGCATAATGTTTTGTCAATAATCATAGTATTCATAGTGATAGTCAGTGAAGAATTTTGCTTTCTAGCATAAGACATTATATAGTAGATACATTGGTCTGTCGCACACGCGTGACGGGCTTAAAAGGACCTACTAGTACACTTGGGAGTCGCTCATGACAATCCAGCCTCAGAAACCTCCTGACTATGCTTTTCCAAAAAGCTGGCTCAGTATCCTGGGCATTTGGATAAGCAGTATTTTGTTGATAGTAATCTATATCTTTGGTGCTGTGGTGATTTTCACTCTCCCCGCACCCCCGAAGAGACCCGTGTTTTTTATGATAGCTGCGGTTGTCTTGTGTGCGATCAGTATGCTGAGCGGGTGGATGATGTTTACTAGCTATTGGCTTATGTCACATCAATATATCCGCTCGAGCGTAGACCGTGGTAGTGTTGTTGTTGAGCAGGCTATTCCTTGGTGGATTAATCCTTTCCGCAATGACAAGCCTGACACGATACCGCTTAAGGGAAAAACGATGGAGCCGCTTGAGCAGGGACTCCTGCACATCATATTCCATTGTAGTGACGTATTGATCCACGACGGCTCAGGTGAAGGATATCTCCTCAGGTACGTGAGAAACGTTGATGCTCTCACTGCGATCAAGGACTATATGGATGCGCAAGAAACGCGTCAAACCCTTGCGCTCGTAGAAACTGCCGAGAATACGAGAAGGATCTATGCTGCTCAAGAGGAGCAGAATCGACTCCTCAGAGCAATCGCCGCGCAGCAGCAACCGCACGCGCCCAATACCACACCTGGTCCCACTGTGATCAACCTCGTTCCGCGAGCAGATGGTACATTCGGTTCCTATGAGAGCTGATACCCAAGTGAGATCACTACACCCCCAGCCGCAAGGCTCGGGGGTGTTCTCATGTCTTTACCCCTATACATTCCTTACAATTCGTTGTATACTGTCTCTGTTATTAACCAAAGGCTTGGGAGCATATCCATCGAGATATGCGTTTGCACCACGAAAGGAATATGTCTTATGACAGAAGTAGCTCATGGCGATGAGCGAATGAGGAAATTATTTGCTCCACCAACCGCGGAGCAAATTGCGGCATCAAACCGAAGAGTTCAAGCTGCTATTGAAAACGCAATCTATCGCGGCGCAGGAACGCCAGATGAAATTGCTGGGCTCGTAGAAGAGTTACAAAAAGCTGGAGATATTACCAGACAAGAATTTCTCAACGCACTCGATATATTGTTTCCTGACGATTTAAATTAATTAATAAAGGAGTATCTACAACTATGGCTAAAAAAGCCGAATTACTAGCAGAAGCGAAGAAACTAAAACTCGCTGTCACTGAAAAAAATACTATCGCTGAGATTGAAGCAGCTATTAAAGCTGCAAGCGAAAAGAAAACCGACGACGTCGAAGTCGTAGCAGAACGAAAAGCTGATGTTGCCAAAGCTGGCAAGCGAAGTGAAAAAGCGGCTCAGGAAGCTGAAGAAAAGGCCGAAAAAGAAGCCCGCAAAGCCGTCCACGACACGACACCTCAAAGCGAAGAAGCTGAAGCTCATATGAAAAAGGGGCCGGCTCCAAAAATCCGACCACTTCATGAGCGCAAAGGTAAGAAATACCAAGCCTCTTACGCAAAAGTTGAAAAAGGCAAAGCCTACTCACTTGCTGATGCTATGAAACTTGCGACCGAAACAAGCCCTAGCAAATTTGACGCCAGTATCGAACTGCATGTTGTGCTCGGTGTTGACCCACGTCAAGCTGACCAAAATGTTCGCGCCACCGTTGCTTTGCCACATGGTACAGGCAAGAAAGTCCGTGTTGCTGCTTTCGTTTCTGATGACGAAGCTGAAGCTGCTACTAAAGCGGGCGCTGATATTGCCGGTGAAACCGCCGTGCAAAAACTTCTTGAAAAAGAACAGCTTGATTTTGACATTCTCGTTGCTACACCAGCCATGATGCCAAAACTTGGAAAATTTGCTCGTCTCCTCGGGCCACGTGGTCTTATGCCAAACCCAAAAAGTGGCACTGTTTCTGCAAAACCTGCTGAAGCTGTCAAATCCGCTAAGAGCGGCCGCGTTGAGTTCCGTGTCGACAAGCAGTCGATCGTTCACCTCTCAATCGGTAAAGTCAGCTTCGGTGCTGAAAAGCTCACCCAGAATGCTCAAGCATTCTTCGATGCGCTCGCGAGCGTCAAGCCAAGCTCACTAAAGGGAGGCTACATCACGAGCATCCACACCAGCTCAACTATGGGCCCTGGGATCAAAATCGAGCTCTAGTAATTACTAGATAACTCGTTATAAAAATACCCGCCTGCACCCCAGGTGGGTATTTTTATGAACCACGCGTTAACACATAAAACGCTGATGCTTGCAAGGTGTTATACAAAAACCTTAGAATAGAGAGCAATGAGCACGATGGAGGCAAGTCAGCGGGGATATGATATTGATACACAGTTCCGAGAAACTGGGTATGCAACGCATTTGAAGCAACACCCTCGTTGGTCGCGTTTCATGCCTGAGGGAATAAGTCCGGAAGAGTGGCGACACATATTATACGCAGATAGCGACGGACTCGATCAGGCGCGGTTATTAATTCGACTCGGTGAATTGTTTATTGAGCAGGATACAGAGAATACTTCACAACTCAGTAGTGAGGAAAAAGAATTATTATTTATCGCTTTAGCTGCCCAGAATTGGGGAAAGAGTTTTGATGATGAAACCGGTCTTGGACGAGATATTAGCTATGAATTTATTACCTCTGATGATATCGATATACGCTCACAGAAATTCCATACTGTATTTTCCGAATTATTACCGGACATAGACATTAAACGAAGATTCATCGTCGAGCGGACAATTTATGATAAATCCACGAAACTTGGCTCGGTATTCGACGCGATTAGACGACTCAACTGTTTGCGCACCGCTTGTCTCGCCTATGATCGATTCACTATATCGCCGGATAAGAAAGGTAATGAAAATCTAGGAGCTCTCTCGGCAAGTACATTATCAAACCAACTCATGCCACTTATTACCTATGCAGAAAAGTTTGCACCCGTTAAGAAAGCGCTCGAAGATGCGAGCAGCCAGATTGAAGCAATACTCAATGACGAACACCTTCTGTCTCATCCGTTTATCAACCAACAGAGCAGAGATGCGATCGAAAGAACACGTATTATATGGGAGCGATCACATGGTGAACTCTCAACACCAAATGGTTCCAAGAATAAGAAAAATGGTCTCCTGTCGGATGAATCAAGTTTCGAATACCGCTATATTCGTTCACAGGAAGATCTAATACAAATCGTAGAGGGATTGCGCGCAATCGGAGCCAGTATTGTTTTGACCTCCGGATCATTTGACCTTGTCCATATCGGGCACGCAGCCTATATCGAAAAAGCCTCTCAGTTCGGTGACGTGCTGATTGTCGGTGTTGATTCCGATGCAAAAATTAAAAAACGCAAAGGCCCTAATCGTCCCATTGTCGGGGAAGAAGAGCGTCTGCGGCTACTCACGCATCTGCGCGGCGTTGATTTCGTAACACTTAAAGATCCCGATGAAGCCCGCTGGAATCTCATACGATTAGTCCACCCGGATGTATTAATCGTCACGGCTGAAACCTACACCCCCAAAGAAATCCATGAACTCGAGGACGGCTATTGCAAAAAAGTAGTTGTACTTGAACCTCAAGCTACGACGTCGACAGGTGCACAGATTCGAAAAATTGAAATTGATGCAGTTGGTCGCTCCACCCAATCCTTAGGAACGGAAGTACTTCGACTACTTGCTGAACACCCTGATGCACAAGAAATAATAAAGCCACTCATAAACAATCATGACCAACATCATCAATAACGAAACATTCGTTGGCTACGTTCCAGTCATACATAAAGGCTATGTAAATCTATTCGCTAGACATCCTGAAGCAACCCTTGGTGTTTTAGGGCCTGAGATATTATCCGACTTCTCTTATCTACGAAAAGATATCCGCGCACTTGAACCTGAACAAATTGTTACGCTTTTGCAGCGCGGTATGGGCAGGAACGCGTTCGTGTTGTCCCGGGACACGCTATCAGATGTTATGGCTTCCTCGCCAAACATCATTATGCCAGATGACGACGTGACTGCTGGGTTACTAGAGCAATATCCCGATACGACCGCGACGACCGAACCAGTTTTTCTACGGTGGGACCGGAAGAATGCAAATTCGTCCCAAGAGGTTATTCCTGACCGGACAATAACCGACAAAGAGCTTATACCCGAGATTATCACCGAACTTCAGCGCGCGGCAGACAAGAGCAGCAACTGGTGGCGTTCGGTTGGAGCGGCCGTATTCAATAAGGATCACGTACTGACAATAAGCCATAATCATTCTCTTCCAACTGAACATACTTCATGGATTGACGGTGATCCGAGAATTACCGAAAAGAAGGGTCAAGGGATTGATATTAGCATCGATATTCACGCCGAACAGGAAGCACTAATGCAACTCCTGAAGAATAATGAAAATATTGACGGGTGTCATATTATCGCAACAACTTTCCCGTGTCCGAGCTGCGCAAAACTCATTGCGCTTAGCGGTATTAAAACGTGTTATTTCATCGAAGGTTATGCAACACTTGATGGTGCAAAAGTACTTCGTGATTTTGGTGTTGAAATCGTCAAAATCACGACCGAAACACCTTTTGACCAAACCGATGAACAGCGTCTCGTCCCATATCCAGCTAGCTAATCTTGAAGCGAACTTTTGCGTCAGCTGGCTTATTAGGATCAGGTACAATCAAGTGTGCATGAAGATGCTTTACGGACGCTCCATTGATTCTCACATCTCCAAAACGCATAGCTAGCCCACCGGCAGCGATTCCGTAAGTCGTTTCAGCCCAAGTAAAGAGTTGCTGCAGGTCATCAAATGACCCTTCGTGAAGATCGGCAAGACTTTCAGCGTGATATCTTGAAATTGCCAGAAGATGAAGTCTCGTAAATTCATAGGGCCATTGATTGGTTGTGAGTGTCCACTGGGAACCTTCTCGTAGAACCGGTTCTTTATGATATGTTGGTAAATTTTCTGGACAAAATGGACACTCAGCATTGGCGGCAATATCTTGCATGACTCTTCGTTGTTCGTCGAGCCGGGCATTATCAAGATTAACAAATGATCCTTCGGTGCTAGTCATACTACACCGCCACTCGTCCCATCCTCATTGGAGGGTGGGCCCTGTATTCTTCGATAGAGAAGTGATCGACACGAAAATCTTCAAGTCGTTTTACGCTTGGATCAAGTTTTAAAATAGGGAATTTGTAGGGATCACGCGAAAGCAGCTCTTCAACATTCCCCATATGCTGTTCATATATATGGGCATTTGAAAACTGATGAACTAGTTTGCCGGGTTTATAACCCGTTACTTGAGACACCATCATCAGTACTGCTGAGTAATGTAGCAAATTGAACGGTACCCCAATCGGGATGTCGCCGCTGCGCTGCCAGTGAACAAGCGATATCGTACCTTCATTAGCATCAACGGTGAAATGCTGTATTCCATGACATGGAACAACAAGTACCTTCTGTTGTTCCCCCGGAGCTCGTGAGATGTACTGAGGTATAAACGGTGTGATGATGTGTGTCCGAAGTTCAGGTCGTGCTTTGATCTGCTCGATCATTTTTGCATACTGATTGAAGCTACCGCCTTCGGCTGTGGGAAAATCATGAAACGCTGCGCCATATGAACCTGGACCAAGATCACCAAGCTCTAACCCACGTTTTTGGGCCTTGGCCGCGTCACTCGTCCAAGGCTTCCAGAAATTGCAACCATACGCCTCGAGTTCTTCTTGTGTCCTTGCGCCATTCATGAAAGCTATAATTTCTGCCAATGACTGTCTGGCAGGGCCGGCAATTCTACGGTGTTTAACCCAGGGTTTATAGTTCTCAATAATCTCATCTGTCGTTCCGCGAGTCAGATCTCGTTCCGTAATGAGTGGAAAGCCATCTTCTACGAAATCAAACTCCATCATATGACCAACAATCTCATATGATTTATCATCCATTCCAGACATCGCGATTTTGCCGTGGCGACGAATTCGATCGAGTAATTCATGATACTGCCAATTCGGCGCTCGGTTTGGATTTACCTCAACTGGAGAGACATGGTTTTCGATTGACACCTTGCGTTAAATATCCTTCTCCCACACCGCTATATAGTACTAATAAGTATACTATACCTATTGAACAGACTTCCGTTCATATATGACAAACTCATACTCAAAAGGATTTTTGTCATCACCTTCATGTGGATCACGGGAGATTTCCGTCCAATCAGCCTCTTCAATAGCAGGAAAATATACATCGCCCTCTGGTTTGGTATGTACTTCCGTAATAACCAATTTCCTTGCTGCGCCAAACAATTCACGGTAGATTTCACCTCCACCAATACCAAACGCTTCTTCATTATCGCGGCCGAGTGCAGTGAGTATCCTATTAATTTCATCAATCGAATGCACAATATGCGCGCCAGGAAATGTATAGTTTTCGTCACGCGTAAGGACAATGCTGTCGCGCCCGGGAAGAATTTTTCCGATCGACTCAAGGGTTTTCCGGCCCATAACTATTGCATGACCGGTCGTCGTTTCTCGAAAATGTTTCAGGTCAGCCGGAAGATAAAAGGGAAGTTCGCCGCTATTTCCAATAACGCCGTTATCAGCGACTGCCGCAATAAGTGTCATACTCATAAAACGTATTATACAGTATCAACGACAGCGTCGGCCGGTTCCATGACCAAAAATATCGCCGTATCAATGCGGGTAACTATATCCTTACCGCTCTCGGTATACATCCAGCGTTCAATATGTTTCATCTCATTATTACTAATTGGGCCGTCTGGTCCTTCACTTGCGCGAGGATACATCGCATCTAATCCATGTTGTATAACGCTCTTTTGGTGAAAATGAACGTCTTCGAAAAACGGCTTTGAAAGTGCGATATTCGTCTCCTTATAGAGATGCATTGTGTAGCGTACGTTATTGATTGTCGTCTCTGTCGAAACAAATGGACGAATACGGGTAATAAGAACGTGGTCACCTACGTATTCATACGTCATCCAACGACTACTCCTAAGACGATCGACGACGTTTTCAAAATCACCGTCCTCAGGGTTTTCATCATCATCTGATCCAATATCGTCAGAATATGTTGCATCATCAAGCGGGAGTTCAGCGACGTGACTGAGTGGCCCTTTGGTTTTTGCCCAATACATGAAATCCTTCATCTCTTTAAACATCTTGAGCGACGCATCTTTTTCGCTATGATCTGTTTCGGCTAGTCGTGTGACACATACCTTACCTAAAAACTCAGGTGAAACAGCAAGTTCAAAACACTCGCCAATATTTAACCCTTTCTTTTTCTCAAGGAAATCCTGCTTTAACTGTTCAGCCTCAGAAGGGTATAGTTCAGCATGTCGTGGATCCACAAGAAAATCACGGTCCAACTCTTCTTGGCGCCGTTCATGTATCATCTCGAGACATTGTCGCTTAAAGGCGTATCGTCTTCCGAGTTCAAAATATTCTTGGGTGTTGCCTGTTTCAATGGTCATAGTGTGTATCCAACAGAGTATTTTACCATAATTTATAGAGATATACAATAGGGTAGTATTGACATATGCATGCAATTTGTGCTATAATAATAAACATGTTATTGCGATACCAATACAGTCCGGATCATACTACTCCCGAGGGACATTTATGTGATATTGGATGCGATCGTCATTACGAAATATCCGTTGCGCAACGGATAAAGAACCCGTTAGCCAGCGCAGCCTTCACGTTTATACACCCTGATCGTGCGGCCGGTGATTCAGCTCAACCACGACGGGCACTCATGGTTGAACCACCGTTAGAGATTGAGACAACTACAGTCCTCGATATGGCTCAAGATTCTTCCGACCTCTTGGCAGTATAGGTATTTTGTGCTACAATTGTCCCTAGTCGTTACCAGAGACAGTAGCTGCTCCAAAAGAGCTTAATCCGCTACCGAGGCAACAAACCCCTTTACTTGGGTTCGTTAGCTCTGGCTCACGCCGGAGTTTCTTTGTAACAGACCGAAATTTAACATATCAGGCATTTACTAACAACGTAAGTTTATAAGGAGTTAGTCACACTATGGCTATTTCTCGCGATAAAAAACATGCGTTGGTAACAGATTTTAGCTCCGCCCTTGGCACCGCCAAGATGACGGTAGCTGCTAAGTACGATGGTACGAGTGTTGCAGATCTACAAAACCTTCGTCGCAAAGCACGTGAACAGGGCGTGACTATTAAAGTCATCAAAAACCGCCTCGTTCGAACTGCTATGCAGCAGACAAAAGGTTTCGAGAAGACCGATACGGCTCTTCTTGTAGGTCAGCTACTCTACGCGATGAGCACTGAAGACGAAGTCGCTCCGGCACAAGTCATCAATGCATTCGCTAAAGATCATCCAACACTTGATCTCGTTGCTGGTTTTGATAACTCTGGTGCAATTCTTGAGACCGCTGATGTGAAGGCGCTTGCTAGCTTACCAAGCAAGAATCAACTCATCGCAGAAACAATTGCCCAGCTACTCTCACCAGTTCACGATGTTACCAATGCACTTTCTGGCAATTTGCACGCGCTGCTTGACGGCGTTGAAGCAAAAGCCGCTTAATTAATACAAGTACGACTTATAAGGAGTTAAATTATATGGCAGATGTTAAAAAGCTCGCTGAAGAGCTAACAAAACTGACTGTTCTTGAAGTTAATGAACTCAAGAATGTCCTCAAAGACGAATACGGTATCGAGCCAGCTGCAGCAGCAGTGGCCGTTGCTGGTCCAGTTGCAGCCGGTGCAGTAGAAGAAGATGTAAAGAGCGAGTACACCGTCACCCTTAAAGACGCCGGTGCTCAAAAAGTTGCTGTGATCAAAGCTGTGAAAGAACTCACTGGCCTTGGTCTCGGTGAAGCAAAAGCTATCGTTGACGGCGCACCAGCACCAGTCAAGGAAAAAGTTTCTAAAGAAGACGCTGAAGCTGCTAAAAAAGCTCTTGAAGAAGCTGGCGCAACCGTCGAGCTTAGCTAATCAAATTGCCTGATATCGTTACCAAACTAAATACCCGCGACTAATCTCCGGGTATTTTTGGTACATAGAAAATTTAAAGCCTGATGTCAAACACAATATTAACAACAGTTTTCCGATAACCCCTGATATACCTGTGGAAACAAAAGTTATCCCACACATTGACACGAAACTCTTGCAATGCTAAGCTGACTATGTTATCAATCACCATAAAAACAGACAAGGAATTGCGAGTAACATATGTCTGACTTACCCGAAAAACAAGTCAAGCGACTCCGATCGCTGATTCAAGAGGCAGAAACAAATCTAGCTGCCGCAAAAGAACTCCTCATCAGTATTATCGGCGAGGACGATACAATTATTAACACCAACACCGAAGAGGTTGCCGGTAAAGTCATCGAGGGCGTATTCGATGGCCAGAGCATGGTTGGGCCTGACGGTAAAAACTATCCCGTACCAGCAAACTACGCCAGTAAATCAAAGCTGATCGAAGGGGATATTCTAAAGCTCACGATCGCTGACGATGGCGGTTTTATATACAAGCAAATCGGTCCAGTTGCACGCCGCCAAATAATCGGCACGCTTATGCAGCATGACGGTGCGTATTACGTTGAAGCAAATGGTCGTGAATATCGCGTCCTCCTTGCAAGCGTTACGTATTTCAAGGCTCGTGTTGGCGATCAAGTTTCTATCGTTGTTCCAGAAGATAATCGCGAAGCGGTGTGGGCAGCGGTAGAGGCGGGGCTTTAGATAACTGAGACACCCTCGCGAGCTTAAGGCTCGCGTTGGTTTCTCGTCGCGCAGGGAAAACAGAATAGTTTTCTCTGGCTGCTCTTCTGCAGGATACTGTAAAAATAATCGCGAAGTAAATTCGACGATTATTTTTAATTTATCTTTTAACCGCTCGGCCTCCCCCTTAGTTATAACCAAAAAGACCGGAGTAAATCCGGATGTTTTATTTATATGTTTATCGACTTGTCAGGAAAATTAACATATAGATGCTCATGCTTGCGTTTTAGGGATACTTCAAAGTATTCGAAGCTTTGACGGATGCTCTACCCGCCAGGGTAGAGACGAACCTGGAAAGAGGACTAATGCCAAGTCAACCGAAACCTAGCACCTTTGAGGCGCTCGTGGAGCAAGAGCGTGAGTGGCTAACAATCAAGTCAGTTCCGAGAATCGATGATTACCAACAACACGTGCGTGGCATCATCATGGGACGTATTAATGGTTATTGGGATCAGTGGACTAATATGCTGCTCAACAAGCTTGAGGAAGATCCGTTCGTGTACTTCAGGGACCACATGAGTGATCTCGCTAACTTCCGTCGATTCGTCGGAGACTTGCAGTCATTCGAGGATGCGTGTCAGGTCGCGGAGAATCGTTTTAACGATACCATGGGAATTCCGGCAAATGCGGTAGGAGATTATCGAATAATGCTTCAGCGGATTGTGAGAGCCCTGAACGATTCACCTGAACTGCATGGGCTATTCCTCGATGTTGGCTGGTCAGCCGCATCTAAGAACGACCCTGATTACTCATGGGTTCGCATCAGGTGACCCAACACAAGGCAAAAGGAGTAGCTATGTCTACTAAGAAGAAGATGACAGAAGCGGATCTCCAGGATGCTTTTGATGAAAGCCGAAACAAGTGCCATGAAGCGTTGATCATGGCGGCAACAATCGACGCTATGGAACAAATCCTCGCGTTGCAGCGCTGGCACTGTTACTCAGTTCTTAACCACGGCGTGAGACGTCGGAAGTGGCTCAAGCTCCGTGTTAATTGCGGGTACAGAGACACTCCTCTCACACGCTATGTCAACATATCGGGCCCAAAGTACGTCCGAGACGTACTGAACCGAGAGCTCTCGAAACAACCACTACTGAATGGCTCCGAAGTACACGTGAGCCTTGGTAACCGGCAAGGTGATTCGCACATCCTAGTGCTCAAGGTTACCTCGCCCATCTACCCCCGCATCTGACCTCCGGTCGAGCCCCGCTCCTGGTGGAATCAGGAGCGGGGTGTTTGCTTATGAAGAGCTTTTCTTGAGTATTACACGCTTTATCTTACTGATGTGATAACTACTTTCGAAAATCCCAAACAAACAGCTATAATTAATGAGTTATGGGGAGAGCGTTATATAGGACGTACCGTTCGCGGTCGTTAGATGAAGTTGTTGGTCAAGAACATGTGACCGACCTTCTTAAGAATGCGCTTAAAAATGGCCGCATCTCACATGCATACCTCCTTACTGGCCCTAGAGGCGTTGGTAAGACGAGTGTAGCCAGAATCATCGCTCATGAAATCAACCAAATTCCGTATAGTGAAGACCCGAAACTGGATATCATCGAGATAGATGCAGCGAGTAACCGCCGTATTGATGACATTCGCGATCTTCGTGAAAAAGTTCATATCGCACCTGTTTCAGCAAAATACAAAGTATATATCATTGACGAAGTTCATATGCTTACCGGCGAGAGTTTCAATGCGCTTCTCAAAACTCTTGAGGAGCCGCCCGAACATGTCGTCTTCATCCTTGCAACAACTGAACTCCATAAAGTTCCCGCTACGATTATCAGCCGCACACAACGTTTTCATTTTCGTCCCGTCGCGCATTCAAAAGTTATTCAGCATTTACAATTTATTGCCAAAAAAGAAAAGATTGAAATCGATGATAATGCCCTCGATATCATTGCCGAGCATGGTGGAGGCAGCTTCCGTGACAGTATCAGCCTGCTTGACCAGCTCGCAAACCTCGCCGATCATATTACGAAACCTCTTGTAGAATCAGTCCTCGGACGCGCTAGCTCTGAAAGGGTTGAATCTCTCATAGCAGCAATCGCCACAAATGACAGTGAAGCCATCCGAAGTATTCTTGTCGAGTGTGAACAAGAGGGAATAGCCGCCCCTACATTGGCTGAGCAGTTACTACGTACACTTCTTGCCGAAAAACGAGAAGGGGCTCATTGGTATCAAATAGCCGACGGGCTAATGGATATTAGCAAAGCTCATTTTCCATACCTCAAACTTATGACGCTTCTCCTCGGTAGTTATCAGATTGAAACAGTGGTTTCACCCATCAAAACATCACCCGCAGCACCGAAACCACTCATAGAAAAACCTGAACCCCACCAGCCAGCAGAGCAAAAAGCTGAAGTTCCCGTACCAGCACCTGAGCCGAAGAAAGAATCAGCGAAAAGCACTAAGCCAACTGGTGAATTTAATTGGGACACAGTGCTCGATGCTGCCCAAAAGCATGATCCGCCGCTCAACAGTATTATTTCTCGCGCTAAAGCGTCATACGCCAATGAAACCCTTTCGCTTGATTTTCAATATACCCTCCACCGGACGAAGATGAAACAAGCGGCTTATCAAAACAAGCTTTCAAGCCTCATTCGGGAAGTGTGCGGCTTGAGCCCAAATATTCATGTTACCGAACCTGGAGAAGTAAATATAGCGGAAGACAAGACGACGAAGGCAGTTGCTGATATTATGGGTGGTGGAGAAGTGGTGGAGCCATAATGCGTAAAGTAACATGTTTCAAGTATCAAGTGACAAGTGACTGCCGATCAGCCAATTTACCAAGAGAACAGAAAGAATAATATGCCATCAAAGCCTAGGTCATCACAAGCCGGAAAAGTACCCCCACAAAATCTCGATGCTGAGATGAGTTTACTCGGTGCAATTTTAATTAGCGAAGAAGTGCTCGCTGATGTAAGCGATAAATTGAAACCTGTCGATTTCTATGACCGACGTCATGAAACAATTTTTGAGGCGATGTTCAAACTCTATGAACGCCACCGTCCTGTTGACCTCTTAACACTAAGTGACGAGCTAAGCAAAAAGGATGAGCTCGAGGGTATAGGCGGTTCTGCGTACCTTACTGAACTCACCAATTATGTTCCAACTGCCGCTCACGCAACAACCTACGCGGAAATGATCGCGCAAAAAGCCGTGAGACGACGCCTCATCAAAGCCAGCACCGACATTGCCGAGCTTGGGTTTGACGAGGAGCGCAATATTCAAGAATTACTCGAAACCGCAGAGGCCGAGTTATTTTCAGTGTCAGAAGCAGGAGTGAAGCAAGATCTTGTCAGCCTTGAACAAATCCTCACGGAAAGCTTTGATCGTATCGAAGAACTTCATCGTGACAAAGGAACAATGCGGGGCATTAAGACTGGTTATCGTGATCTCGATAATCTCACGGCTGGCCTTCAAAAATCTGACCTTCTCATCCTCGCCGCCCGTCCAGCTATGGGTAAATCAACGTTTGCTCTCAATCTCGCGTACAATATTGCCACAAAATCAAAACAGGCTGTTTTAGTCTTCAGCCTCGAGATGAGCAAAGAACAACTTGTCGATCGTATGCTCGCGGAAGCAGCTGGTGTTGATGCGTGGAATATCCGTACTGGAAACTTAAGCGACGATGATTTTGAAAAACTGTCGAACGCGATGGGCGAAATGGCCGAAGCACCGATCTACATCGATGATACGCCAGGCCTCAGCGTTCTTGAGATGCGCACCAAAGCCCGCCGCGTCGCTCACTCACAACCACTCGGACTCGTGATTGTTGACTACCTCCAACTTATGAGCGGATCACGCGGTATGGGCGGGGATTTCAACCGTGTACAAGAAATTAGCGAAATTTCTCGTGGCCTAAAACTTATTGCTCGTGAACTTAACGTCCCAGTTATTGCGCTTTCTCAGCTCAGTCGTGCAGTCGAAAGTCGAAATCCACAGATTCCACAACTTGCCGACCTTCGTGAATCAGGTTCAATCGAGCAAGACGCCGATATCGTTATGTTCCTCTACCGTGAAGATTACTACAATCCTGAAACTGACCGTCAGCATATCACTGACCTTATTATTGCAAAACATCGCAATGGCCCGACCGGACGAATTGAACTCTACTTCCATCCAGAACGCCTCCGCTTTATGTCTCTCGATAAGAAATAGAGAAGGGCCCACCCTCCCTATACTGTATAATAATGTATAAGCTATGTTTTCACGCCTCGCGTTTCTTCGCCAAGCTACTCTGTACCGCTATCGGTTCTTTTTAGGGTACGGTATCTTGATTGCGCTCGGTATATATATCAGTACCGTCGACCTTAGTTCTATTCCACGCGGCATCTCTCAGTCAGAGATGAATTCTGCAGTCGCTAGCAATTTTATGTCGCTCAACCTCGGACTTGACTGGGTGGTGAATGCACCATATCATCTCCTGCAGAAATTCTCGATGATGCTATTTGGCGCGAGTCAGTTTTCAATCGTCTTACCTTCGGTTGTTATCGGAGTTCTGACGGTAATTATTATGACCTTGATGCTTCGTCGCTGGTTCAAGGAGAGCGTCGCTATCATTGCCGCAATTATCGTCCTGACGTCATCATCATTTATGAATATGATGCGTGATGGGACACCGACAATCATGCTGGCTTTCTGGACAATGCTCCTCCTATATTCAAGTGTCGAATTTTTGATGCAACATGAAAAAGCCTTTATATGGAAAATTCTCATGACCATTGCAGTTGCAGGACTAATGTATACACCACTCGGTCCGTACTCGTTATTCATACTTGTCGGCAGTGGTCTCTTACATCCTCATATTCGCGCACGCTATCGAAGTGTGAAGTTGTACCGTCACATAATATTGGCTACACTTGCGGGAATCCTTCTTGCACCGCTGCTCATACGATTATTCATCTCACCAAATGAAACAATCACGGCAATTCTAGGACTCAGTGCCTTGCCGCATAGTCTTGGGGATATTAAAAACAACCTCGTGTTTGTCTTTGAAGCATTCTTTAATTTCTCGCGTACCGAAATCCTTGGCGGTGTTGTCACACCAGTATATGGTACCGCGTCAGCAGCGCTTATCTTGCTTGGATTCTTCAAGCTCGTTCGAGATCGTTTTACAGCTCGTGCCTATACACTGCTTTCATGGATGGCAATTGTTTTACTATTGATCGTACTAATGGCAGGGTTTGCTATACCCCTTATTCTGGCACCTGCAATGCTGCTTATAGCAATCGGCATCGAATTTCTTATCAATGAATGGTATCGTATATTTCCATTTAATCCCTATGCACGTATCGTCGGACTTATCCCGCTGAGTGTTCTTTTCTTACTACTAACGATTGGCAATCTAACAGCATACTTCAACGCCTACCGATACACGTCTTACGATGGCTATTACGACCAGCTCGGCGCTGTCCGTAGCGCGCTTCATAATTATTACTCACTGCCGCATAGTAGCGGTGCCACACTTATCGTACCTGCCCAGCAAACGGCGTTTTATGACATTTTACGAAAAACGTACAAAGATCTTGGCGTCTCCTCAACACTGCCTGCTGATACGAAAGGAACGATCATTGTTATATCTCCGGTTACTATACCTGAAAAAATTCCAACCCGGATTTACACAAATGACCTCACTAAAAAAGACAGTACCCTGGTGAGGGTATACAAGTAAAGAAACACGGATTTTGCTATAATATTCTCTAGAAATAACAGAAGGGACAGTTTGTATGTTTGATCAAGCCAAAATGGTGATGCAGCTTAAGAAAGCGCAAAAAGAATTAGCCAATGAAATCGTAGAAGTATCTGCCGGTGATGATGCCGTAATCGTTCAGGTCAATGGCGAATTGAAACTCAAGAAAGTAACAATCGACGCATCGCGTGTTGATGTTGATGATATCCATGAACTCGAACAATGGATTGAAGTTGCCGTACGTGACGCACTGCAACGCGCTCAAGAATTAGCTGCTGAAAAGATGAAGCCACTCATGGGTGGACTGGGCAAGTTAGGTCTCTAAAGACTGTATGCTACCACAACCGCTCCTCGATCTTATCGACGCGCTCGGTGCCTTGCCGGGTGTTGGTCCACGCACGGCTGAGCGGTATGCCTATTATCTATTGAAAAGCGACATGCATGTCACTAATCGACTTTCGGAAAGTATCGAACAGATACACGGAAGGATAAAAACATGTCCGGTTACCTATGCACTCATCGATGCTGATAACGATGTATCAGAACTTTATAGTGATTCAAGCCGCGATAAATCACTCATCGCGGTCGTTGAAGAGCCGCTTGATATCATCGCTCTTGAACGTACAAAACATTTTAACGGTACGTATCACGTTCTTGGCGGAGCGATGAGCCCTATCGATGGCATCGGCCCAGAGCAGCTCCATATTCCCGAACTGCTAAACCGTATTAAAAATGACGCCGTCAAGGAAATTATTCTCGCCACCAATGCAAGTGTCGAAGGAGAGTCAACTGCACTCTTTATTCAAAAACAAATTGAAGAAAGCGGCCTTGAGGTTTCAGTAACCCGACTGGCTCGCGGCATTCCGGTCGGCGTCGACCTCGAATATGCCGATATGATCACGTTGACCCACGCGTTACAAGGCCGACGAAAATTATAGCTATATATCTCGCGAACAAAATCTTCGAAATATTTCAAAAACTTTGTTCGCGAGGCAGGAGAGAAAATCCCTGACACTCGCGGTGATGATCACCCCGAAATGAATACTTCCGGGTGGTCATCTTTCCACTGCTGCCAGTCTTCGTCGTCGCGCTCGATGTAGTCGAGCAGTTCGACCAGATCGAAGTACTGCTTCGGCTCTCCGAGGAACGGACGTGGTCCGTGCAACGTCCAGGTTAAGTAGCAGTAATGCCAGCCACCAGTCCTGCTGCTTTTGAAGAACGTGCGAGTATTGACGCCGTTGTCAATGTCGTATGGACCAGCAACGAGCATTGACTCGATGTAGCGCTCGTTATACATCTGACGCAGCCAGTAATCCTTGTACGAAGCAAGTACGGCGATGTCGTCATCAGTCGGCAATGAAGCGTGCATGTGGTCATTGTCATCGGTTGGGATGACGACGACGACGTGGTAGCCGAAATTGTGCATCCATAACCTTACGGCAGGGATGCGGTAGTCAGCTGACCACGGAGTGGTCGGTAAGACATCAGAAACAATCATGATTCTCTTTCCTGCCTTTCAACTCCACCCATGAGCGGGTGGCTCAAATGGATGGGACTAGTCCACACTTAGGAAATAAGTGAGATTACGTATTTATTATAGCATTTTTTATAATATTATGCAATATCTGTTACAATAAAACAGATGTATGAATCTATAAATAATCGAATTGACGCCGCCAAACGTATTGTTATTGTGCAGCCGGAAAACCCTGACGCTGATAGCCTGGGGACTTCGGTGGCGCTTGAAGAAATCCTTAGCGTACAAGGCAAAGACGTTACAATGTTCTGCGCAATCGACATGCCAAAATACCTCCGCTACATCGCTGGCTGGGATAGGGTAGAAAAGGACTGGACCGGTCAATACGACCTTGCAATTATCGTTGATACGTCTGCTGAAAATCTGCTTTTGAAAGCCCTCGAGACTCCTGGATTCCGACACTTTTGTGAAACCCATCCTGTCTTGATATTTGATCACCACATCGAAGGCGATGAAGGCGGAGATAGCCTCAGTTTTCCTCATGAACTTACTCTTGATGACGCGTCAGCATCCACGAGCGAACTGCTCATGCAAATTGCCAAAGAACTGAACTGGAACATCACCAAACCAGCCGCTGAAGCAATGATGATTTCCATCATGGGCGACACAATGGGACTTAGTACGCCGAGTGTGACGCGTCGCACGATGCAAACTGTGCTTGATCTTATGGATCGCGATGCACATCCAGCTGAAATCGAACAAAAGCGTCGACAATATATGAAGAAGCCTGCAGATATCCTCACTTACAAAGGACAGTTGATTGAGCGAATCGAATATTTTTGCGATGGCCGTCTGGCACTCGTCCATATCCCATGGGAAGATATTGAAACCTATAGTGACAGGTACAACCCTAGCATCCTTGTGCTAGACGAAATGCGTCTTGTTGAGGGAGTTGATATCGCAATTGCAATTAAGACCTATCCAGATGAAAAACTTACTGGCAAGATCCGCACGAATATTCCTGTTGGCGATAAATTGGCTGGATATTTCGGTGGTGGTGGACATGCCTATAGCGCAGGTTATAAAATTTATGAAACATATGACACAGCCGTACGAGAGTTGATTGAGGCAACAGGAAAGATTTTGAAGGATTTCGATCATGATCAAACTGCATAATTCACTAACAAAGCAAATCGAAGAATTTATCCCGACTAATGATCAACATGTTCGTATCTACAGCTGCGGACCAACTGTCTATGATCGTGTGCATATCGGCAATCTTAGCGCGTTTATATTCGCAGACCTGCTACGTCGTATGCTGAGCGGGCACGGGCTAAAGGTTACTCACGTCATGAATTTGACTGACGTTGACGATAAAACTATTCGAAGATCTCGCGAAGAACAGCCTGATGATGATGCCCACGAGGCGCTACAAAAAACTACCGAGCGCTACGGAGCAGCTTTCTTTAAGGATTTTGAAACAGTAGGAAATGATCTCAGTGCTTATACGTTCATAAAAGCAACCGATGAACAATCAATTGATGCGATGCAAACGATGATTCGGGAGCTATTAGAACAGGGCTTTGCCTATGTTGCTGAAGATGGAATTTATTTTAGTATCGATGCATACAAGAAGTCAGGGAAAACCTACGGACAGCTCGTTTCGATCACCGCCGAAAACACTGCTGAAGCGCGTATCGCTAACGACGAATACGATAAAGAGTCTGCTCATGACTTTGCCCTTTGGAAAAAACAAGAAGACGGTGAGCCTGCATGGGATTTTATGGTCAACGGCGAAAATATTGCTGGACGTCCAGGCTGGCACATAGAGTGTTCCGCCATGAGTCGTATGAAAATCGGACAACCTTTTGATATTCATACCGGGGGCGTTGATCTCAAGTTTCCTCATCACGAAAATGAAATTGCGCAGAGTACTGCGGGTAATGATAACTCTACGTATGCCAAAGTATTCCTTCATAACGAACATGTTCTTGTCGACAACCGCAAAATGAGCAAGAGTCTTGGGAATTTTTATACACTAGAGAATCTGATAGAAAAAAATATCGATCCTATGGCATTCCGCCTATTAGTACTGCAGTCACACTATAGCAATCAAACTAATTTTAGCTTCGATAATGTTGTTTCAGCAACAAATCGATTAAAACGATGGCGCGATATCGCATCATTGCGATGGCAGACTCACGATACTCTAACGGATGACGACGACAAAGATACGAGCTTTAACGTCAATGGTACAATCCTCGCCGCTCCGCACGCAATTCGTGAAGCATTGGCCAATAATCTTGATACGCCTACCGCGCTCGTAGCCGTCGAAGCAGCCCTTGACGCTATAGAAACCGCCCGTCTTGATGCACTACAGCATGATGCGTTAGTCGCCCTCATAGATGCAATTGATGCACTCCTTGGACTACAGCTTGCCATATCAACACCTGATATACGTGACGAACAAAAACAGTTCATCATCAAACGTGAGCGAGCTCGTGAAGAAAAGAATTGGCCCCGTAGTGATGAGTTACGTGACCAACTAGCCGCACAGGGTATTGTTCTCCGGGATACAAACGGACGAACAATCTGGACGAGAAACGAGCCTTAGCTTTCTTTCAGCTTTTTCACTAACTTTTCAATATGTTGTTTTTCGTGAGCAGTCTTTTGTTTGCGTTTTTTAGCCGCATAGTCGAGATAATCAACTAACAAAACACGGACACAGCCTGCAAGTGGAATAGCAACTAGTCCACCAAGAAGACCGAAGAGGCTAGTACCAATCAGGATCGCAACAAGGATCATTAGGACCGAGAGATCAATTGCTCGTGCTTGGATAGTTGGTGTGATGAAATTGTTATCAATTTGCTGATACGTCACAAAGAAAATCGCAAATACAAGTGCTGCAAGCGGAGAGTTCAGAAGCAGCACAAGCGAGACAAGTACACAACCAAGGGTTGTACCGATCATAGGAATAAGTGCTGACAAGAACAGTAGGGTTGCAAGTGGAAGCGCAAGATTTGCAGGAATACCGAGTTGAGGTATAAAGCTCATAACAAGGAGGCCTACAAACGATACGACGCCACCAATTGCAGCAACCGTTACTTGGCCGCCAACAAAACCGGTCACGACGCGGTACATCTTGTTTACAAGACTGCGATGTCGTTCCAGCTTATCCGGATCATCATACAATCCCCAAATTTTACTGAGCCATTCAGGACCTTCGATAAGCATAAAGAAGGTGAGGATAAGGACAAACATAAGTGTAATAATCCCGCCAAAGGTTGCAGTTGCGCTATTGACGACGATGCTTCCGAGTTCGGTTGAGACAGCAGCCGCTTGATTTTTCGTATCTTCAATAGCTTTATCAACCGTCGAGCGAAGGTTGTAGCGATTGATGAAATCATCAAAAATGCTGCGTTTTGAGGCAACATTATCGATAAGTTGCGGTACGGTTTTTGCAAACTTAGCAGACTGTTCAATCACAGGTGGAACAAAGGCAAAAAGGAAAGTTGCAAGAAGTGTCACAACGACCAGGTATGATATTGCGCTGGCACCAGTTCGGCTTTTCCCAGGAAGTTTTTTCGCAAGCCAGCTCACGGCCGGGTTAAGCGCTAAAGCTAAAAATAGCGCGATTATTATCGTTACCAGTGCCCCTTGTGCCACAAAAATCGCACCAATTGCGGCTATAAAACCTAGTAACACCATACCAAATCGAACAAATGTTCTTGTCTCAATATCAATCTTTACTTTCATATCTTAAGAGTATGAGCGAAAGACACCAAAAAAACAACTAGCTAACAAATGCGTGATAGCTCGTGGTGATTATTTACTAAAATACAGACCCATAAACGAGAAAAGGGTCAATGAAAGCACCGATATAACAGATATAACAAATGTTACTTTAGTCGGTTCAAAATTTTCAACTTTGGTTGATCGTTTTGTGCTTTTTTTAGGTGTTGCTTTTTTCTTCATATAGCTACTATACCATGAGCATTATAGTAATAAAACTTGTTTTCAGGTAGATTTATTGCTGTGCAGCTCGAAGTATTGCTGCGTCGCGACGGGACATAAATACCACTTCTATATCCTCATGATCAACATTGGCTTCAACTAATTTAATTGCTTCGTCTATCGTATCAATCCAGTGCAAAGCGAACTCTTCCTCTATTTCACTCTCAGTTAGCTGAGGTATTCCGGGTTCGCCTACTAAAGATGCTCTAAATGCATACGATGTTTGTTTCATTTTGCAAAAATCACGCCATTCCACAACTCGTCCGAGCTCATCACCAATATTCGCTTCTGATCCAGTCTCTTCTATTAGTTCCCGGGTCAACGCTTCGCTCAAAACTTCACCGTCATCAACGCCGCCTCCAGGAAGCTTATAGTAACCTCTTTGTCCAGCATATATCAACGCAATACGACCACTATGATCGATAAACACGGCGCGTACGGCATTTCGCATGTAGTAGTTTTCTCTGTTGCTTATATCAACAGACTGGTCCATCTCGCGCTGATCAAGTGTCAGTATCGTTGTGTTCATGTATGTATGATAGCAAAATATACTTTCTTATGCTTTTGTTTTATTGGTGTCCCATGTAGAATCATAGATAACTAAGGAGTTATATATGGCTGAAACACTACGATTGGTTGATTTTAAGTCAGAAATGGCCGGACGAAGAGTCGGCTGGGTCTCTTTGGATAATGTAAGAGATCGCGAAAATAACGAAACACCTCTTGTGTCTGTAAATGTCGTTACCGCTACAGTTGGCCAGGAGGGTGCATGGTATGGCCATACTATTGATAAACGATTCTTTTCGCCCGAGCCTGAGCAACAAGGGTTCCTAGCTGTTGCCGCTTTTTCGGCGATCCTTACCTCACCAACAGATAGTCCATGGGAAGAGGAGTTTAATCTCATCTATTTAAGCCAGGCAAACAGAGATGCTATACAATTACTCGATAAGGGTGTTGATCGGGGTGTGTACGGTGGCACTGGGGATCCGACAAGTGATTGGGCAACAAACCCTGCAGAGTTGCTCGACCAACTAAAAGAAAAACTTAGTGATGTAGGGTTCAAAGAACGATACGCACAACTATACTACTGGCTGAACGGAGCAATTGCTCGGCCAAAAATGGGGTATGAGCTCACCCCAAAAGAATTTGAAAGCATGAAAATCGATGAGCTGTTATTGCCTGATCAAACGATGAAGACAACAACGAAAGAGCAGCTCGCACACGCACGATCAATCGTCGATCAACTTGGACAATCAGCAAAAAGCGATGAAACTATGCGTAAACGTTTAACAGTGTTTTCAGATATTCCTGTAACTGATGTACCTGATACGTTTGTCGAGAACCGTCACCTTGTTGCAAAAGGAGAAAAGGAAATCGGGAAACATGTTTCAAAACTTGCCGTCCGCCAACTCGTTTATTTGCCAATTGGCAATAGATCAGGAGGACGAACGTGGCCATACATGGACGCAAGCGCAACAGATGAAGATGTAGCTTTTGGACGAGAACTAAATGGACTAAGAAGGGGCAGTATCGAGCCGGCAAATCGTGAACTTGGCCGAGAGATAGACGAGCTCGTAATGCGACAACAATACGCCCAACAAGGCGTGAGGCGCTTTAGTGAAATCTCTCACGCTGAAGCTGCTCTGTAGAGTAAGCTATTGTCGATTGTTTATGTAGTAATTGTCAGAACCATCGGCAAATGGTCGGATATCTCGTTGTTATCAACATCAAAATTATTGAGCGTAACTTTGTCGTTTAGGAATACATAGTCAGAGAAATACATCTTGTTATCTGGATACCTATCCCAGGCAAGATGATTGCGGGTTGTAGGGATATTATGTTCTTTAATCAGATCCCTATAGCTATGATTCTCAAACATGCGTAAACTTTCGGTAGTCGGTTCAATATTGAAATCACCCCCGATCACTACCGGCGTGTTTTTGTCTTGGAAAAACTCTATTATTTTCTGAGAAAATTTCAGTCTATCGGGATTATCTAATTTATCGGAAGGGCGTGAGCGACCATGAACATTGCACACATACATGTTCTTGTCGCCAATCTTCAGTTCAGCATACATAGCAAGCCCGATTGTCATATCATCACCAAATAATGTCCCTGACGATAGCAGCTCAATATCATTTCGAATAAACATGGTCTGGGGAAAATTATCATTATGATCGATAAATTTATAGTCAGAAATTTCTACGTACCCATTCAGTACGCGAGCACATGCCTCTTTTGCATTTGGGGTGGCTTCCTGTAGACAAAATACATCAGTATTAAGCGCTTGTTCCTTGATATAGGGAACAAGTCCCTCTGTCATATGACTACCCCAGATATTGAGAAAAACTATCTTCATCTCGATCTAGTATAGCAAGTGCATTATAAAATCTCAGAACTATACATCTATATTGAATGAAGATAAAAGATAAGTAATATTATACCCAGAAATTTAAGTGAGGCTGCACCACTGTTTTTTAAACAGCGATGCAGCCTCGTGGCCTTACGACTGCTTACTCGGCAGCAAAGACCAATTTCTCACGCTTGTAGTGAGCTTTGTACTTCTTGTACTTGGAACTGACCGTCACCGTGGTTTGTTTCGAATCCTCGATCCTCCCGCAGACCCGTGCTTCGATACCAAACTGACGGGCCAGCCTCCGGAATGCATCAACCTGATGCGGAGGAATCACAGCCAGCACGCCTTGTCCGCCGTTCCAGGTAGTGTAGACTTCACGGTCAGTCATGCCTCGCCAATCGGCGCATTTACGCATGATCGCTGGCAGATCAAAGAGGTCATCCAGAACCGCAGAAAGTCCACTTGGCTTCAAAAGCTCAACGAACTTACCAATCCCTCCGCCCGTAATATGGGCAATCAGACGAACATCGATCAGCGGCTGAAGACTAGCCTCATACCAACCATTAGCTGTTGTCAGGAACTTGTCATACAGTGCCGACGGCCTCGCGGCGAGCATGAGATCATTGCGAGCCAGAGAATTCCTGTAGAAATCTGGCCCATATTGTATCTCAAATGCCTTTCGCACTGAACTGATGCCATTGCTTCGGAACCCCTCTTCGCGAAGCGCAACGACGACATCTCCTGCTTCGACTTGGTCTCCGTAGATAATCTTGTCTTCCCTAAACAGTCCGAGTGCGACGCCAGACCAATTGAATGGTGCGTTGCCGCCGGCATTATCGAACGAACCGACGCACGGCCCCAGTTCAGCAGTCTCTCCCTTATGAATCACCACTCCTTGTTCGTTACCTGCGGCCACAAGCTCATCAATGGTTCGGATGAACAACTCGAAGCGAGGAGTTCCAGGCTCCCCGATACTATGAGGATCAAGGACGTTCCAGAAAACTGCAGGCAAACCACCAAAGCGTGTAATATCTCCGATAGTCATTGCCAATAGATCACGGGCAGCGAAGGGATGGGTCATGAGTGCATCGTGGATAAAGACCTTTGTGCCAACACCGTCTGGTCCGGCATCGAAGAGAAAATCTCCCTTGACGCGGAATGGACGAGGACCACGAAAGTTGCCCTTCGAAAGATCAAGAACCTCGATATACGGGCAATTGAAGTACGTCGTTGCGACCTTCTTTCCTACAATCGATGAAAATGTATCGCCCGCTACCACATTCACGCCGTCTTGGGCGTATCGATCAAGTTGCACCGTGTCTCCTAGTGAGATGAGTTGTCAATGAGCACAAAAAGGAAGAGGCTCCTCCGCGCACGATGATATAACAAAGTAAAAATTGGTGCAATGTTCTGTCGTAATATACAAAAAAACGTAACGCTACGATTTGCAGCATATACCCGATATAATCTGAAGCGCCCTGGCATGTGATATGATAGAACAGATATAAAACAGATTGGAAAAATATGGCTAAACAAAGAAACAAGCACGGCGCGTCATATAAGCGACTCGTGAAGAAGAAGGCGAAAGAAGCCGCGAAAAAGTAACTCTTTCCTGGAGATACTGACAAAAATATGGTCCGCAAGGATCATTTTTTGTACACATTATTCTGAATTACAAAAAGTTATATAGATATGGAGACACCCTCGGCGAGGGGCTCCATTTCTGGTGCACATCCTGCCAAGGGCGTAAGGGTTGAGAAGGATCAGCTCAGCTCGAGGTAGTCGCCTTCACGCTGATCAGGGTGAAGCTCGCACTTCCAGTCGAACTCCTCGTTCTGGTAGGTCTCGATAGCGCGGCTGATAACGTGTCGAGGATAGCCGTTGGTCGAAAGCGTGATCTGTCTGCCAGTACCTGCGTTTGCGGCAATCGCCTCGTCGATCTCTTCACAAAGCTTCTCGAACATCTTCTTATCTCGCTGCTCGGCACTCTTCAGTGCGTCCTTTTTCGCGACAGGCATTTTTTCGTTCCTACCCGTCTCTGAGATAGAGCAGAGACACACTCAATCCTCATTAATGAGAAACTATTTATAGAATGATACATTGACGAGAAAAAGTCAATACTAATGACACTGTCTTAAGAATATACCTATACGGTATGATGACTAAGCTATTTAAGTGGCGGAAGAGGAGGGTGAATGGCTAAAGATCTTGGAGCACGTGATCGGCAGAATACTTTATGAAACCCTAAGAAGGAAACTTCTAATGCGCCCCAGCAGCCATCAGTTTGCAGTGCAACTTCGTTATCAGCAAGTTCGGTCATGAAGTCACTCACCTCACCAGCAAAGGCTTCCGCTCGTCGATTTTGCATTTCCATTTCCCGAGTCGCTTCTTCCAGATTGGCATACAGTTGCTTTGCCTCCCGGACATCAGACTCAGCGATAATTCCTTTTTCAGCACGATCCAGCATATCAGCATACATCTCGTCAGCCATAACCCTCATTCGTTCTATCTCATTTTGTCGTGCTATGTGCCTTAAGTTATCCTGAATTTGCGCATCTTCAAGACGACTCGTCATCGCATCACGCGACACTTGCCACTCTTGAAGTCGAGGACAGTTCGCACATTTTGGATATTGCTCCGCATAGTTGGCCATATTATGTATATAATAACATTTTATGTAGTTAATTGCAATATTTCCCGCTTCTGTATCAAAAATATACCTACTACAAGACCCATGACGAGTACGCATGCATACGCTCACAACCGTAGCCGATCGACGCTGCGCAGAAATCTGTCCATCAGTCGAGGAGATTGGGGCTAAAGCGTCTGGTGATCGACAGTACCAGCGGTGGCTCGAGGAATGTCGACCAGACCGGAAGCTCACGTTGCCGTTTTGATAATTTGTAGTATTCCTTATTTCAGTATATAATTTGCGTATTGTTGCCCTATCGTCTACCTGGAATTGAGGAACAATGTACTTCTGGATCATCGGCGGTATTTTGCTCGCCGTCTACATTACTGCGAGTGTTGTGCGTCGACATCGAGAGAATGATCGTCGACAGGCTAGCTATGATGCCTGGTGCATCGAAGAGCGTACTAAGTGGCTGAAAACCTTTGACAACGCAAAGCGTGGCAATCGACTTGACTGGGCTCATATCTCCGAACCTTCCGAGAAGTGGAAGAATGAGGAAGTTGTCGCCGCACTGCAGGAAATTGCGGATGCAAAGGATCGTGCACAAAAGGAAATGCTCGCTGATCAGCGTAGGCAAGCCGTAATGTTCTATAACTCACTGCGCAAGCTCACTGAAGCACGCGAGCGTTGGATATGGCTATCGAGGGCACCCGGTGCAACGTCTTGGATTCATGACGGCGACGTCACACTCAAGGAATACAAGATCGAAGCACTCGGTCCATATATCGAACTGTTGCTCCAGGAAGCCCGTAGTGGTAATTTCCAGAGCTTTGCGGATCTCTACAAAATCGTCAAGCATTCCAGTGATAGTGTCTTCTATGGTCATCTGATGGGCACTTCGTATGTCTACCCGGATGACTGGGATGAAATGCTTGTCGGCTTCTATAAGGATCCGACGGTCGAGCAGTTCCACAATCAGCCCGACTTCGCCCCTAGCCAGATCCTACTGGTTGCCACGGAGGCTGCCCGTATGAAGGACTTCGTAAGAGCGAAGCTGGTTCTCGCATACTGCACGAAGTCCGAGAAGCACAACTCTGGCTACGGAGATCACTCTCACAGCCAGCTGTACTGGCCATACCGTGACGCGGTCGGTGTAAATCTTTTCACCGAGCTCGCGGCCTTTGTGGATGCTGTTCACGTAGAGCGCCACCTCTTCCAGGAGAGCGCAGCGATGTCCATCGTCGAGTAGCTTCGATGATACAAAGGGGTGACCGAGATCCGTCTCGGTCACCCCTGAAACACCTTTTGGTGTTATTTTTTATAGTTTTGAACCGGGTCCTGTTGTTTATTCATCACATTTCACCTGGCTGGGGAGGAGGGATTTGTGAACCTACTATTCAATGTGTCATTAGCATAATAGTATATAAATAAATCACCCTGGCTCAGATGGAGACATATTGCTTTTATGCGCTAGTTGTGCTACTATGTAAATATCAAGACGAAAAGAGTTCCGAACGGCTGATTACCTAAGGAGCTCTTTTCTTATTTCTTACGATGCGCTATTTTTCGTTTTACATCTTTATCGTCTAGATAGGCAAAGTAGGGTGCGCCTATTTGCTTGTAGAGCGATGATCGAAATTTCTTGTTAGGAAAGAGGATTTTTTCTAGTTTAGACTCTTCAATAAGGTAGTCAATGAGCATCTTATAATCCCCATCGCCCGAAACAAGTAGTATCTTATCGAAATCTGAATCTTTTTGTAGACGTTTCATTACTGAAAATATAATATCCGAATCAACGTTACCTTTTTTGTTTCCGATCATTGCAGAATTATGTTGTCTAAATACGAGAATAAAGCCTGCATTCTGGATATTCTCATAGAGTTGTTCGATCTTTAGACCTTCTTGAACGTATCCAAGATAGTAAAATGCTTTTTCTACGTTATATTTCTCTCGAAGATAAATTCTAAACTTATATAGATCAATATTCCACGGAGGTTCAGCGCTAGCCGTACCAAGGTGTAGGTTCTGACCATCAATATAGCAATAGTTCTTCATACCTGCACTAATTATACCACCGGGGGCGGTGTTATTTTACCTAGCTTACTGGGCTGGGGAGGAGGGATTTGCTTTCGTCGCTCAAGCTCCGAAAGTGCCGGGGAGCAAAGACTTTTGCTCCCGTTCAAATCTCGCTCACTCACAACTATAGAAAATATCTCAGACCACAAGGACCTGAGATATTTACTATGGCTGGGGAGGAGGGATTTGAACCCCCGAATGCATGGACCAAAACCATGTGCCTTACCACTTGGCGACTCCCCAATATATATGAACCGAGACTTTCAGAAGCCTCCAGCTAGTAAGGTTTTGGTCCAGGACTGTTTTATATTTACTCGCGCTTTGCGCTCGAACAGCCATGCACCTTACCACTTGGCGACTCCCCAATATACTATGTGCAAGAACAGATGAAATTGTAGCAAGAAATCATCTTGATCTCAAGTAGACACTATTATTTAAGTATTCTCTAAGCTTGACCGTAGATAGTAGATCATAGCTTTTCACGGTATTCCGCGCAAAAGTTGCCGAACTCGAGCGGCACAATTAACCCTTAAACGAGGAGATTAGCCTTATGAATGATAAAAAACTTATTATCCCAGCTATCGTTGCTATCACGGCAGCAGTTGGCTTTGGTGCAGGTGCACTCACAAATGGTGCAACAGCAAATGCCGAATCAGCGTCATCCACCACTTCAACCTCATCAACAATGTCAGTTCGCGATGAATCAAAGGGAGGACACCAAGCAAATGGTAAAACCGAAACTTTATTGACGGGAGATAACCTATCAAAAGCATCAGCTGCGGCACAGGCTGCCGTATCAGGCGGTACTGTACTTCGAGCTGAAACTGAAGTCGATGGCAATGGCACCTACGAAGTCCATATGACCAAGAGCGACGGTTCACGCGTTACCGTATACCTTGATGACAATTTCAAGGTGACAAGCACTGAAGCCGGGCCAAACGGCGGACCAAATCATGACTCAGATACCTCATCATCTTCAACGACGTCAAGCAATTAATAACTGACGTTCACTACTCACTTTTAAGGTGTCGGAGCTTTCCTCCGGCATCTTTGCTATACTAAAGGCCAATGAAACAACCTCATAACGAAACAATCGTATTATCCAAAATTGTCGGTGGCGGCCAAGCCATGGGCGTACTTGAAAGTGGCAAGAAAGTATTTGTGTGGGGTGGCTTGCCGGATGAAACCGTCGAAGTACAGATTACAAAATCAAAATCCAAGCTGGCCGAAGGTATCGTGACGGATGTTGTGACACCAAGTCCCGAGCGCATCACACCAATAGATCCTGAGAGTTATATGTCGACCAGTCCATGGCAAATTATGAATTTTGATGCCGAGCAACATTATAAATCAGCCCTCATCGAAGAAGCCTTTGAACTCCACGATATCGTTTTACCGGATAGTATCGATATCTTTACCAACGGCAATATAGATCACTACCGCAATAAAGTTGAGTTTAGTTGGTGGGGTGATACTGATAGCGATGGCAATGAAACGCTTGATCTCGCATTTTTCAGGCGTGGAACGAGCGGAAAGATTCCTGTCGAAGGCACCAGCCTCGCTCATCATGCAATTAACATGCTTGCACAGGCTATCCGCGATCATCTACGTGCCAATGGTGTCTCAGCCCGTCGACTCAAAACACTACTTATCCGCTCCAATCAACAAGGAGAATGCGTCTGGCAACTATACGCCAAAGATAAACATATTGCCGGTGCGATCGATACCGCAACCGCGCTATCATTCCCAGCTCAGGGCGGGGAGGTTATATACAGCGACCCAAAAAGCCCCGCCAGCCGAATCACTGAACGATTAACAAGTTTCGGTGATGTCGTCCTCAAAGACTCAATCCTCGATATTCCATTTCGCTATGCCTGCGAAGGTTTTTTCCAAGTCAATATTCCAGTCTACGAACAAGCTTTGAAGGATATGCAAAACTGGGTTAACGGGCGACGATTCACGGATAACGGCATCGACGACTATCTGCAGCCCGAGCTTTCCCCGTTGCAAGCACGAGGGAAGCACGGCGCGAAGCCAGGAGACGATGGCGATAGCCGAGAAACCGTAACCCCACAAGAAGTTATTGACCTCTACTCAGGTGTCGGAAGCATAGGCCTCACGATCGGTGGCGACGGTGTCACGCTTGTCGAAATTAGCGAAGATGCTGTGCGTGAAATGCGTGAAAACGTGGCCAGGCTCAACAAAAAAGCCGAAGTCGTTCTCGCACCAAGCGAAAAAGCCCTCGACTATATCACGAGTGACAAAATCATTATCGTTGACCCACCACGAGCCGGCCTTCATCCTGCTGTTATAGAACGACTACTCGAAACTGTGCCAGAGCGTATCATTTATCTCAGCTGTAACCCGGTCACACAAGCCCGCGACGTAGCATTGCTAGCCGGAAAATACGGCATCGCGTATCACCGCGGCTATAATTTCTTTCCTCGCACACCCCATATAGAACACCTTGTCGTATTGACAAAAGTGTAATTTATATGCTATAATAGCATATATGACAGTCACAGATGTTACTGAGAGCCTATATATTATTCCAGGAACACCGGAAACCTTAAGTAGCGATTTGCCAGAATATTACGAGACCGATCGCCTGCGTATCCTGCCTGATACTACACCCGATCTTCGCCGAGAAGACTGGATTCCTGAGTGCCCAGAGCTTTTTTATGATGTACACCTAAAAGACGGTACACCAATTGGTGATGTGTCTGTATTCTATGATTATGAAAGTAAACTAATGCAAGTCGGAAGTGTAAATATCTATGATGACTTCAAAAATAAAGGGTATGGTATAGAAATCTATGCTTCTATCCCATCAATGCGACTTCCTGACGGAAAAACTTTTGATGAATCTGGTTTTGCATTTGTAACCGAATATCATAGTGATGAGGCGGAACGTGTTTGGAGCTCTTTTGAGCGTCATCAACTTGCAGTGAATGTAGGCAAGAGCGCTTATTGGTGGATTGGTCACAACCCCAGTAATTCTTAGAACTCTTCTTTCGTATATTCCTCGATATGATCCAGGAACGCATTGCCTTGTATGCCCGCTGCCATCTCCTCGTAAAACCCTTTATATTTCTTCGGTTCTACTTTCATATCCTGCATTGTCCGCCACGCATTACGACCGCCATCAAATATCTCTTTTAATTTTCCAGAAATATTGTTAGTGAACATGAGGTGGAAAATCTTATCTTCCACTATTTCGCCAGTATCAATATGTCGCACCCGTTCATGATTAATACCACGATACTCAAATTCTGCTGTGAGTCCAGTTTCTTCCATCAACTCTCGCGCGGCAGTTTCGAGAATCGATTCACCCCAGCGAATTTTACCAGTCGGCGCGCCCCAATACCCAAAATAAGGATGTTTTCGACGCTCCTGTAGAAGGTATTCCTTCACTCCGTCACGTTCACGCTCAATGATGAGCAGGACGGCAACTTTTGGTTGTCGCTCAATTACCCCTGCGTCGGTATCAAGTTTGTTAGCGTACTCTTTACCCTTGACGCTCAGTTTATACTTTGTGCCACTCTTTTCGACATACCCAAGCTCAACTAAGCGCTTGATATGAAATTTTACATGGTCACTCTCAAGCCCGCTCACTTTTTGCAGATCAGCAAAATTTGTTTCCGGTAAAAAGAGGAGTTCTCTCAGAATTTTCGTTTGTGCTTCGTGGATTTGGACTTCGTGACTCATATATTCTCCTTATTGCCCATACTGTATACAATTCAAAATCATAATACTAGGGAAGTGTACTTCCGTGGATTAAATATTTGACTTATTAAAATATTTATGCTAATGTTTTCATATTATGAGTAATCGTAACACCCCATCTGTGACCAATCAGAACATCGTTAAGGCGATGTATCTTGGCCTTGGCGTCGCAAACACAGATGTGGCTCGAACGATTTTCTAACTTCTCACAAATTTTGAATCGATAGCGAGCCTCCGAATCGGAGGTTTTTTCGTAAAAAAGATCAACAACACCCACTCGGAGACTCACTTTCGCTCCTAAACCAGGAAGCGAAGTTAATACAAACCAACTACAAAGGAGCGTATCAATGTTCGGTACCATCATGCAGCTCAAAGTCGGGTCGATGACTATTAGGCTGGCCCCGTTTACTCGGGAAGAGATTGGCGAGTTCGTAAAAAACGGTGGGATGCAGTCGCATATTATCATCCGTTACCTCGGTCACCACAATGCATTCGTGCTCGACGATGAACTTGAGTGGTTTGATCATACACGTAAAGATAAGCTGAAAATCGTATGGGGAATCTGGGACTACACTGACCCCGACCATCCCGTATTGATCGGTAATACATCCCTCACCGATATCACGCAACATCCTATGTGTCAGGCAGTGTCTGGCTCGATGATCTTCCGTCAAGAATACTGGGGAAAGGGAATTGCAACGGCAATTCACAAAGCCCGCACTCGTTACGGATTCCTCGAGATGAATCTCGACAGGATCAAATCGGCTGTTACGTTTCCGAACACGGCAAGCCGCAAAGCATTGGAGCATAGCGGCTACAATATCCATAGTATCGAGAGAAACTTTGAATTCACCGATGGGCAATTGCTTCATCGCTACAATCTTGAATGTATCAATCCTGCGTCGTGGAGCACATGGTGGCACAGTGATACACCATCTCAGGCTGCGAAAAATGCACGTCCTCGCGTTCAAGAAGCGATAGAGTGGGCAAAGCAAAACGTTACTTTTGTCTAGAAGTTGTATTGATGCCCCGTCAGCAGCCAGCTGGCGGGGTTTTCATATTATTGTGTGACGATCTGTTTATACGTAAATTTTGCGGCAGTACGCCACTGCGAACTATCATGTGAATCAAACTGTTTTATCACTCCGCCGTCAATCGCGTCAATCTTCACAAGGGCAGGGTTGTACGGCGCAAGCAGCTTATAAAATCGTAGTTCGCTTTCGTCGACATTATGACGACTCGGAAAAACTGCTCGAAATTTTTCGCGCGATATCGCATCAAAATAATCTCCGTTATGATGTGGCGGCAGATAGGCTTCAATAATCAGCCCCATACGTTTGCACATCTTTCGGACATCCCCTAGTGCCATCGGTGCTTTTGCTTGCAATAGACCAAAGAGTTGGTGTTTGGGCGTCAAAAATACAGTTGCAATCGCCGTGTGACTGATTGGGATTTCGCGGACAATTACTTGCTTGACATCAACCTGCAAGCCAAATTCAGCCTTCACTAGCTGTTCTATGGCGAGGTCATTAAATATTTCGTCGTTCATCTCACCTTATTTTACTCTACTATTTTAACCCTGCAAAACCCCTGTTATACTAGTGCTTAAATATGTACTATGTATCTTCAGTTCTTACTGCTCCTCTAGATTTTTTTGCCCGTAGTGGTGGAGGTGGCTCAAGTAGTAGCGGTGGCGGTGATATGGCTATCGGAGTGGCTATTGGCTACGGTATTGGCTATGCGATCGCCTGGGTTCTAAAGAAGATAGTGGGACGCGACACGGCTATGATTCCATCTATTATCTTGTGCGTACTGTTGTCGATTGCACTCGGAATCGCACCGATGTTCAGCGATAGCGGATTATTGATCGTACTCGGTATAGAAGCAGCTGTAGGTATTTGGATTGGATGGAGCGCAGTTATGTTTAGTCTTTTTGAAAAAATGAAGAAAAGCTTTAAAAAAGCTGACACAGATATTGCTCTTGCCGCACAGACGGATCCAGCCTGGGATGAAACAATCTTTAAACAACGCGCGACAGACGTATTTATGCGGTATCAACAAGACTGGTCAAATCGAGACAGTAGTCATTTTGCAGAATATATGACACCATATTATGCCCAGCATGCCACTCTTATGTTGCGTGCACTTACGGAGCTAAAGCGTTTCGACCGTATGACAAATGTTGTCATTAAAAGTATGGAGGTCAGCTCTATCCATGACGACACCGATATGACTCTCGATACATTCACAATGTTCATTGTTGCTTCAAGCCAAGACCAACTCATCGATGAAGTGACAAATTCTGTCGTGTTTACAGATGCCAGCGACTTCATGGAAGAATGGACATTCCAGCGAACAGATACCTCATGGCAGTTAGCGCACATCGATCAAGTCACGGCCAATAAGCTCTCAGAGAAAACCACCCTTAAGGACTTTGCTAAAGCCAATAGTATGTTCTATAGCCTCGACTATGGATGGTTATTAATCCCTCGATCTGGTGAACTTGTGAAAGATGGCGGCTTCGGAAAAAGTGATATAAATAACCATGTCATCGGTACCTACCACAGTATTCTTGCTCAGATGTACACCTACAGTAACAATAAGGATATCCAAAACAATAAGCCGCCTTATCTTGTTGGGCAAATCAATCTCCCAAAGAGTTATGGCGGTATCTTAATTCGCAGCAAAAAAGGTCTACTAACCTCACTGTTTATCAATTGTCCAAGAGGATATCAAAAGTACGAATTTGAATGGCCTGACTTTAATAAACGCTATCATGTGTGTGCCACTGATGCCGATAGGCTTGCCGCATTCGAGCTGCTAAACCCAGGCTATATGGCCTTTTTGTACGATAATTTCGAAGCACTCAACATCGAAGTAATCGACAATATCGTGTATTTCTATACACAGATGAATACATCTATAACTGAATATGAAAAACTTTTAGGCGTACTAACCCGGGCTTTCAAGGAATTACAGCTATAATTTACCTCTGTTAATACAATAATTGTATGGAATATGTGAAAAAAGTATTGACATAATATAGTTTATGGTATATAATGTTTTCCATCGTCACTGTTGTACTCCACCGAGAGTAGGCGAATAGCCTCGACCGTGACGACTGGTAATGGTTGGTGGCATTAGCGGTCAGCGGTTTTTTGCCGCACAGGACCCAGGGCAACGAGTCGCCCGTGTCACCGTTCGCAAGGGTATCAGATTCCCCAGGGAAGAACGGTACTCCCGCGCTGAGATGCGCGGTGGCCCACCCGGGCCTCTAGTGAAAACCCCAGTGGGGTATGCGTGTCTGCCACGACAAGGATAGTGACAGCAATCGCTGGATCGACCAGCAACGCACTTCCTCAGTTACCACCTGGCGAAAGAGAGATGACGACAATGGTGGGTCGTCGTTGCGGGGTCATCCCAATCTCTCAAGTAGGATGCGTGTACTAATCAAGCGCATTTTGGCCCCTTTCTTGGAGTCAACTCTGATCGATGCTGATAACATCTGGACCCCTGAAGACGTGCTTGTATGCCTTAAATGCGTACAACCTACGACATTCGAAAGGGACCGCCCTACTAAGAGACTTGGCCCGATTAACTTCGGACATCCAGGATCTGGTGAGGGCAAACCCCGGCAAGGGCTGGTGCGTGCAGCAATGCACAATCCAGCCCCCCGGGGTATTTCTTATGCTAAAAAATCTATTGACAACACTTCCCGAGAACTTATACTTGGTAGTACCTGAACGCCACGAGCGTTCGGGCACCGCAGCCGGCAAGAAGCAGTGCCGGCCAAATCGGTCCTCGCACACAACTGAGGACCGCATGTCCCACCTGCAACAACCTGATAGCAACCAAGCACCCGGCGCAGTCTGCGCATATCAGGAATCTGGCTCTTGTTCCGAAGTCATCAGCGTGAGAAGCAGAGGATCGAAGGTAAAACGATCTATGAACGGTAGATATCTCCCCAGGGTGATATCACAACGTCTCTATACACTCTGAGCTCAACGTTCAATCGGAACTCCGTCCCCGCACCCTCAAGTCCTACACGGACACTCTACGGAGTTATAAATTGGGGCTGCGGGGGCGACCAACCCCTGATTTTCGGGGGTTTTCCTTTATCCCGCTTTCTTAGTTATTGCTATACTAGTAGTAATGGAGTTTCAAAAAAGGTACAAGGCGCTCAACGAAGCGCAAAAGTTGGCTGTCGATACACTCGACGGGCCAGTGATGATTGTGGCCGGTCCAGGAACTGGTAAGACTGAATTATTGAGCGTACGCGTCGCCAATATCTTACAAAAAACCGATGCGCTGCCAGGAAACATCTTGTGTCTCACATTTACTGAAAGTGGTGCAACTGCCATGCGCGAACGTCTTATTGGCCTTATAGGCCCCGAAGCCCACAAAGTCGCCATTCATACTTTCCATAGTTTCGGCAGCGACATCATCAACCAAAACGGCGAATATTTCTATAACGGTGCACATTTCCGTCCGGCTGACGAGCTCAGTTCATATGAGATTTTAAGCAGTATCATGGAACGCCTGCCGCACAGCAGTCCACTGGCCAGTACAATGAACGGACAATTCACCTATCTGCGGGATATTCAAACGAGTATTTCAGAACTTAAAAAAAGCGGCCTCACGCCAGATGAACTAGTAAAAATTCTTGATCACAATGACGCATTTATCAGCTGGTCACAGTCATTGTTCGCTAATGTATTCGCTGAAAAATTAAGTAAAAAAATACTTCCCCGAATAGCGAAACTGAGCGATGATCTAAAGATGTATTCTGAACCACCCCTAGAGTTAATAGGGTATCTTCCATTATCGGAGCTAGTAATCGGAAGTCTCGAAGATGCAGTAAATGAAGCAGTGATGGAGGATTCAACAAAACCAATTACTGCGTGGAAGAAAGAGTACCTCGAGAAAGATGGGGAGGGCACGCAAGTATTAAAAGATGCGAAACGCAGTGTGAAACTCAGAGCACTCAGTGGAGTCTACTACGACTATCTTATCGCTATGCAAGAACATGAGCTGTATGATTACGATGACATGATTCTCCGTGTCGTCCATGCGATGGAAGTCTTCAATGATCTGCGCCTTAATCTACAGGAGACGTATCACTATATCCTCGTTGATGAGTTTCAGGATACGAACGATGCGCAAATGCGCCTTGTTTGGAATCTCACGAATAATCCAGTAAGCGAGGGTCGACCAAATCTTATGGTAGTCGGCGATGACGATCAAGCGATTTACCGTTTTCAAGGCGCGCTCCTTAGTAATATTATTGATTTCACGAAGCGGTACCAGGATGTCAAAGTTATTACACTCACGGATAATTATCGTTCGGCACCAGACGTGCTAAAGCTGGCGCGCGACGTCATCGTACAGGGTACTGAACGGCTCGAAAATATGCTTGAAACCGTTAATAAGACCCTGACACCGCATCATATGCCGGCTTCCTCTGAGTTAGCTGCCCACCGGTATGAAACAACTCGTGAAGCGTATTATTCACTGGCGGCATTAATCGAAAAAAATCACCGTGAAAATTCAAAATTTTCACGAGCCGTCATCGCACGCAATCACCGCCAACTTGTAGGATTTTTACCATATCTTCAGCATACCGGACTACCGATGCGCTATGAACGCCAGGAGGATATGCTCGAAAGCGAGCCCATTCGCCAACTTGAGCTGGTTGTACGAGTTGTTCATGCAATTGCGACTCAACAATTCGATGAAGCGAACGAAGCGCTCAGCGAACTTCTTGCGCATCAAGCGTGGAATATCCCGCCCACTGAATTATGGCAATTAAGTTTAAGAGCTTGGCGTGATAAGAAATTCTGGCTAGAGTCAATGCTTGATAGTAATGAAGATCTTAAAAATATCGCCGAGTGGTTGATCGTCGCAAGCAATCTTAGTAAAACCGAACCACTCGAATACATGCTCGACCATCTATTTGGCGTTGTTGATAATCAAGCGAGCGAAACAAGCAGTGATGAATCCAAGCCTTTTGGAAGTTCGATGAAAAACAGCTTTTCGTCACCACTCCGACAGTATTTTTTCAATGAGCAAAAACGAGCTATTCAACCCGCAGTGTACCTTGAGCATCTTGCTGCATTACAGAAAATACGCTCAGCGCTACGCGAATACCGTCCTCAGAAAACCCTACACCTAGAAGATTTTGTCGAATTTATTAACCTGCACCACGAGCTCGATCTACCAGTGCAGGGAAGTGGTGAGATTGATACCGGCGAACAGGCTGTGCAATTACTTACTGCACATAAAGCCAAGGGGCTTGAATTTGATGAGGTATACATAATCGACGCTGAAGAAAATATCTGGGGTCATGGTGCACGCACAAAAAGCCGCATAATCAAATTTTCGAGCAATTTACCCCTGTCACCCTCGGGAGATAGTGACGATGAAAGACTGCGCTTATTGTACGTCGCACTTACGCGAGCTAAGAGTCGTCTTATACTTGTCGGTGCTCGATCGAGCGATAACGGAAAAGAGATGTTGCCGGTCGGAGCCATCGGTGAACAAATGCTTTCATGGCTTCACCATGAGCCGCTCGATATACACGAGCTTACACAATCACTTCGCATCGACTGGCGGGCTCCGTTGTTTACAGTCACCTCAACTGATCAAAAACGACTTCTAATGCCACGACTCGAGCACTATAAATTAAGTGCGACGCATCTCAATAATTTTCTTGATATAAGCAGGGGTGGGCCAACTCTTTTCCTTCTTCACAATCTCCTTCGTTTCCCGCAGGCAATATCGCCACACGCGGCCTATGGCTCAGCAATTCATGCCGCTCTCCAGCACGCCCATCAGCATTTCGCCGCGCACAAAAAGAAGCGTCCAGTTGAAGATATCCTGCACGACTTTGAGAAAAATCTGCACGAGCATCAATTATCAGAACTTGACTATGTAAAATTCTTAGAGCAGGGGACCGAAGTACTTACGCATTACCTCGCTGAGCGTTACGATACCTTTACGCTATCGCAAAATGTCGAGCATAATTTTGGAAGTGAACACGTAGTGCTTAATGGTGCAGTAATTACTGGTGCTATCGATCTAATGGAGATTGATAAAAAAGCAAAAACGATTGTCGTAACTGACTACAAAACTGGTTCACCGGTAGGAAATTGGAAAGGCACAACCGACTATGAAAAAATTAAACTGCATCATTATCGCCAACAATTGTTATTCTATAAACTTCTGATCGAACATTCTCGCAGTTTTGCAGGCTACACGGTAACAAAAGGTATTCTGCAGTTCGTTGAGCCTGACAAATCAGGACATATTATTTCGCTGGAGCTGGAATATGACCAGTCAGAACTTGATGAATTCACTCATCTTATCGGTGCAGTATGGAAACGAATTGTTGATCTCGACTTTTCAGTCGCAGACGACTACGAATTAAATCTCAAAGGCATCCACTCTTTCGAACAGTTTTTACTTAATCACTCTTGATAGCCGTTGTATATCGTGCTATTATACTCGTCACGCAGGGATGATCAGCATCCCTAGAACCCAAGATAGGTGAGTCATGGCTAACGATAAGGCCTGTACTGCTTGCAATGGCAAGGGTGGCTTCGGCATCGGTGGCTGTGGCGCCATCACACACTCGTGCTGCGCCAACTGTGCGTGCACAGGACGCGTCAAGGCATAGCACTCCATCCCGCGTATGCGTGGACTCTGCTTCTTCTCCGCAGAGTTCGCCACCCACGTGTTTGTAGCGCGACCGCTGACACGATCATGTCGATGGCTATTTTAACAAACACGTGCAAGGGGGCGGTCGAGAGGTGAATTCCGTTAGGGTCATACCCTGACTTTTCGCCACAACCTCTCGACCGCCCCACCCCCCCCAGAACGTCTCGACCAGAGTGCAGAGCACTGTGATGTCTAGGGGTGAGACATCTAGTCTACCTCTGGGCGAGGCGCGAGCGGTGGTGTCCACCGGACATGTGAACCCGTTACCCCAAGAACGAGGCAGTAACGCGGTGGACACCACCTAAAGCTTCGATGATAATCCATATCGTCACAGCAGCTCAACGATGAGCGTGCTCCGAAACTGGATTCAGTCCCTGGTACTGTGAGCATCTGCTCTCATCATTCCGCCGTCTCCTCGTGAGACGGCGTTTAAATTGGCTATATTTTCTATTCCATTCGGCATACGTTAAAAAGACGTAGGAGAAGTCGATTCTCTAAAAGATGCCATTATAAAAATGTTCGATCCTGTGACATAATTGTATCTGTTATGAAATCATTTTGGGATACGCTTGAGAAACCTTTTTTTATCTTGGCACCGATGGAAGCTGTAACGGACGTTGTTTTTCGCCATGTTATTAAAAAGGCTGGTTCACCAGATGTTTTTTTCACGGAATTCGCCAATGCGACAGGCTGGGTTCACGCGGGTGAACGCGCTATTGCTGGACGCTTAGTCAAAACAGATGATGAATACCCGATTGTCGCTCAAATCTGGGGCGGAGAACCTGGTGATATGGCTGCATTTGCGCAGTACTGTGCTGCACAAAAATTCGATGGTATCGACATCAATATGGGATGCCCGGCAAAAAGCGCCATAAAAAGTGGTGGATCCGCGTTAATACTAAAGCCCGAAGTGGCAATTGCCTCGATCGCAGCCGCCAAAACCGCCGGGCTACCCGTCAGCGTGAAGACGCGCCTCGGTTATTCAACGACAGAGGAGTGGCGCTCATGGCTCACGACACTGCTTGAACAAAATATCGCTGCACTCACTATTCACCTCCGGACAAAGAAGGAGATGAGTAAAGTTCCAGCTCACCATGAACTTATAGACGATATTAAGCAACTACGCGATGACATTGCGCCACATACCCTCCTTATCATAAACGGCGACGTACGTGACCGTGCACATGGTCTGGAACTCGCAGAACGCTCTGGTGTCGATGGGGTTATGATCGGCCGTGGAGTATTTGCGAACCCATTTGCTTTTTCCCAACTTCCAGACGAACATACTAAAGAATCGCTAATCGAGCTCTTACGTTATCATCTCGATATGTATGACTTATATAGCGATGATACGTCACGACCATACGATACTCTCAAGCGTTTTTTCAAAATCTACATCCGTGATTTTGATGGTGCGAGCGAGTTGAGGGATATGTTCATGCATACCAAATCAACCACAGAAGCCCGTTTACTACTCAAAAACTCAAAACTATAGATGTTTATTAGTCCAATATGTGGTAATATAAACAAACACCGAGGAGGTGAGAGTGATGGCCGAAAAGCCCAAGTGTCCGGTATGCGGCATGATGTTGCCGCCGAACGGCGTGTGTCCAGCATGCAAGATCGCCAAAAAGTAAGCCACCATCCCGGGCAGGGCGACACAGTCGCCCTGCCCAAATAACCACATTTTTGCGTATCAACATCGTCGTCGACGTCTATGAAGATCAGCAACCTTAATCCGAACCATGTGCCTATCAACAAGCTGGTGGGCTTTCTCGAGCTCAATCTGATCCTTAGCTTCATCGCGCATCTTTATAGCTCGCTCCAAGGCAGCCTGGCTTTCAGCTTCAACAATATCCTCACCGTGATCAGCCTCGTCAACGAGAATTTTTACCCTTTTACCTGACACTTCAACGACACCACCACTAGTTGCAAAGTATTCCAGATCATCGTCAGTATCCTGCCTGTTTTTTCGCACGATAAGCATACCAGGTACTGCAACCGTAATAAGTGGCATGTGACTAGGGTAAATAGAGATTTCGCCTTCGACTGTCGGTACGACAACGGAATAGATTTCTTCATCTACCTTCACACCGCCAAGTGTTATGAGTTGCAACTGCATTGATTAATCCTTCTTTTCACTTAAAGCTACTGGAGACATATAGAACCAGTTCTCTGGCTTGTCATCATAGGTACCGCTCAGAATGTCCTGGCAGTCCTTAATCGTATCAGTCAACTTAACATACGCACCGGGATTTCCCGTAAACTGCTCCGCCACGAAGAAGGGTTGAGCTAGGAACCGCTGAAGACGACGAGCCCGATTAACGATCTGCTTCTGATCATCCGACAATTCTTCCATACCAAGAATCGCAATAATATCCTGGAGCTCTTTGTACTGCTGCAGCACCCTCTGCACTTCACGCGCAACTTCGTAGTGATCCTGTCCGACAATTTCTGGATCGAGAATCGTCGAACTTGAATCAAGCGGATCGACAGCAGGATAGATACCAATTTCGGTCAATGATCGGTTCAGCACGATTGTTGAATCCAGGTGGGCAAATGTTGTTGCCGGGGCTGGATCGGTTAGGTCGTCAGCAGGAACATACACGGCCTGCACAGAGGTAATCGAGCCTTTTTTCGTACTCGTAATACGTTCCTGGAGCGCGCCCATCTCTTGTTGAAGATTCGGTTGGTAACCCACGGCACTTGGCAAACGACCGAGCAGGGCAGATACTTCACTACCGGCCTGTGTGAAACGGAAAATATTGTCTACAAACAGCAACACATCTTTGCCCTCGTCACGAAATGCCTCAGCCATCGTAAGACCTGAAAGCGCGACACGGAGACGTGCTCCTGGTGGCTCATTCATCTGGCCGAACACGAAACTTGTTTTATCGAGCACACCAGAATCTTTCATCTCGTGATAGAGGTCATTACCTTCACGCGTTCGTTCACCAACGCCCGCAAAGACCGAATTACCTTTGTGAAAGTTTGCAATATTATTAATAAGTTCCTGGATAAGAACTGTTTTACCAACACCAGCTCCACCGAAGAGTCCAACCTTGCCTCCTTTAGAAATTGGGGCGATAAGATCGATAACCTTAATACCCGTTTCAAGGATTTCTGTCTTGCTTGATTGTTCCGATAGAGCAGGTGGATCCCGATGAATCGGACTTCTTTTGCCCTTTGGTGCAGGTTGGCCATCAATCGGGTCACCAACCACATTGAACATACGTCCCTGCGTCTCGACTCCGACAGGAACCGAGATTGGAGCACCTGTTGCCTCAACACTGTCTCCACGCTTTAACCCATCCGTACTCTGCATTGAAATTGCACGCACCGTATGCTCATCGAGGTGTTGTGCAACCTCGAAGGTGAGTTCGCGGTCGCCGTGCTTCGCGCGCAGGGCGTCGTAAATTGCCGGGAGGGTTTTACCCTCAAACTCAACGTCGACAACCACGCCAATAATCTGAATAATTTTTCCTACATTCATACTTGATTCCGTCATATTATTTAATTCCTTCCTTTATGAGCGCTATTTCTTCTGATTCTTTGTCCGCATCGTCCATCTCCCGAACTACTGCTTCACGAAATGAACGAGCGTCCTCATCTTGGATTAGATCCTCTAAGCCCTTTTGGACGGCCGCAATCTGATCGTCAGTGAGATCATCTTCGCAGTCTAATAGAAATATATACATGATTTGTGGCATCAATTCTGGATAGAGTACGTGTTCATCACCAGGACTATAATCTTCATCTTGAACATAAGCGACATAATCATGATAGGCCTGCGAGATATGTTCTTTCAGTTTTGCTTGCCAAATTTCTTCTACTGCAATTTCTCCGAGTGTCGATTCTGTAATCCTGGGAAGAGTAGACTGCAGTGCGGTCGAACCAAACTTTGTTAGTACTGCTTGAAAGACGACATCAGCACGACTCAGTAGTGCATCAAATTCCTTGCCGATAGGAAGCGCACGCTGAATGGATCTATCTGACGGTGAAAAAGGGTCTTTATAGCCGTTTAAATATATCTCTAACAATTCTTTATCACCCTCAGATAACGTCACGTTACACTTCGACTGCACTTCTCTTATTACTTCTTCTAAATCATCTGGCAGTATCGTCATATCGATTACACCGGACGGATCCACTCCGACATCAAGATCAAAACTCTGCCCACCGTATTCATCATATCGTGCTGACCTTAGCTCACTAAATTGATCCCAGGCTGTGCGAAGTATCGCCTCAACCAATGCCTCATTTGCGCCATCGGAGCCGAGTATCTCGGGCAGATTCGGATGGACTTCGACCGTGCCGTACACTTGAAGGATATCGCTCATTTCATCGCCTCCGAACCGCCGCTAATCTCGGCCAGTTCTTGTGTAATTGCACCTTGACGCGCCTTGTTCATCTCAAGCGTGAGGTCATCAACGAGATCACTTGCGTTGTCGGTTGCATTTTTCATCGCCATCATGCGCATACTATGTTCACTAGCTCGGGAATCAAGTAGCGCCTGATATAACTGTGCCCCGACCAGGCGGTAGGCTACGGCATCAAGTACTTCATTTGCACCTGGTTCAAATGTTGCTTCCTGAACATCTTCCGATACTTCTGTTTCGGCTGAAAACCCAGCCGGTAGCAATCGACGGCGAACTGCAATCTGATTAATACTACTTTTAAAACGCGTAAAGATGATGTCAACTTCATCGGTTTCCTTATCAACGAAATGACTGACGATCGTATTAAGAATAGCGTGGAACTGTGCTCCTTCGACTTCATCTGGTAAATCTTCGTACGTTCCAAGTACCTCAGTATCCTTGAGACGCGACACAAACTGCGAAGCCTTACGACCAATCGCAATAGTTTTATTGTGCACGTGTTGTCGGTCATCCTCGCGAAGTATTTCGAGATATTTTCGCATAATATTGGAATTAAATGCTCCCGCAAGCCCTTTGTCGCTGGCGATCACAACAAGCAGCCGTGCTTTTACTGGCCGGGTCTGAAAGAGTGGGTGATCGTTTGTCGCGCCTTGTCCAGCAAGATACGCAAAGAGTTCGCTTGCAGAAAATACATATTGCTCTGAAGATTTAGTAGCATCCTGACTGCGCCGCATCTTACTCGCTGCAACCATTTGCATAGCCTTCGTAATTTGCTTCGTCGATTTAACGGAGCGGATACGAGATTTTAGTTGCTGGGTACTAGCCATCGATTCCATCTCCAGCTGCAATTACTCCTTGTGAGCGCCAGACACCCGCAACGTAGATGGCAAGATCGGTTTCAACTTGCTGTCGTAATTCAGGCGTCAGTAGTTCGAGCCATCTATAAGGAGATTGCCCATAAGACGTATAGCCCATTCTGTCATAATAAGCCCAAGCTATATCAAGCAACTCTGGAGTGCCTTGCATCGTGATTAAGTCGTATGTGTGTGCAACAATATCACGACCAAGAACACCAAAAAAGCCAGCTTTTTCGGTTTCAGAAGGGTAAAGTCCGGCCTCGAGTATCTCCTTAGCGCCACTAATACGTTCTGTTCGTTGTTGACGTTCTGCTGCGAGCATAGCTTCTCGTTTCTCACGCTCTCGGCTTGCGGCAAATAATCGACTACTCTCGGGTGTCAGTGGAGGAAATGTGTATTCTATGGTCTGACCCATTATCCCTCAAATCCTTTCGCAGCCACATTTGCAACCTTGATAATAATCTTTTTTGCATCTTCCATCTCATCGATTTTCTTATCGCCCTTATTAAGCTCACGCATAATATCTTTGTGCTCACTCCATAACTTCGTGAGGAACGCTTCTTGAGCGGGCTTGATCTTTATAGTTGGAACCCGGTCAAAACACCCTTCATTGACGGCAACAATACTTGCAACTTGTTCCCAAATGCTCATTGGCTGGTATTGTGGTTGTTTCAATAGTTCCGTAAGTCGTTGACCGCGATCGATCTGCTTCTTCGTGTCCTCGTCAAGGTCACTACCGAATTGGGCAAATGAAGCAAGTTCGCGAAATTGACTAAGTCCAAGTTTGAGATTACCGGAAACAGATTTCACGAGTTTTGTCTGCGCATCACCACCAACGCGAGAAACGGATAATCCGGCTGAAATCGCGGGACGAATACCTTGGTAGAAAAGGTCGGTTTCCATGAAAATCTGACCGTCCGTAATTGAAATAACATTAGTTGGAATATACGCCGAGATATCGCCCGCCTGCGTTTCAATGATAGGCAAGGCAGTCAACGATCCGGCTCCAAGCTCATCAGACAATTTCGCAGATCGCTCAAGAAGACGGGAATGAAGATAGAATACATCACCAGGAAAAGCCTCGCGTCCCGGTGGGCGGCGAAGCAAGAGTGACATCTGACGATAGGCAACTGCGTGTTTCGTAAGATCATCGTAAATCATCAACGCATGACGGCTGCTGTCACGGAAATATTCACCCATCGCAGTTCCGGCGTACGGTGCAAGATAAAGCAGGGAAGCCGGATCACTTGGTCCAGTCGCGACAACAATCGTCTGCTCCATCACACCCTCGCTCTTAAGACGCTCAACAAGACGAGCAACTTTTGATAGCTTCTGGCCAATTGCAACATACACGTTTACGACGCCGGTTTTTTGCTTGGCCTGGTTAATCATCGTATCAAGTGCAATCGCCGTTTTACCAGTTTGACGGTCACCGATGATAAGCTCACGCTGTCCTCGGCCAATAGGAAACATAGCATCAATGCTCATAAGTCCGGTCATAAGTGGTTCATGAACGCCTTTTCGGCCCATGACACCGATGGCTTCGCGCTCAATGCGTCCCATTTGGGTCGTAGTAATTGGTCCACCACCGTCAAGAGGAATACCGAGTGGATTCACGACACGTCCAAGCAGCTCTTCGCCAACCGGAACACTAAGGACTTCGCCTTTTAACTTCACATTGTCGCCAGCGGCAACTTTCTCATCACTGCCGAGCAATACGGCACCAATCTCATCTTCCATAAGATTTAGCGCGAATGCTTCCACGATGCCGTGGCGTGTTTCGATTTCCAGCACTTCGCTGTATCCTGCGCTTCGCAGCCCATGCACCCAAGCAACACCATCGCCGACACGAGTCACGACACCAACACGCTCCAGTCCGGTTGTTGCTTCAAGTCCAGCAATAGCTTTACGTAAATCTGCCGAAAGTTCTTGTACTGATAATTTATTCACGTCTTATCCTTCCTTTATCTCTTCAGTGCGCTGAGCGCAGTTAGTTTTCGCCGTACAGACGTATCAAGCAGTTGATCGGGGAGTACAATTTTCATGCCGCCTATAAGTAATGGATCGACAGTTGTTCGAATCACTACTTGTGTGGAATCAGTTTCTTTTTTCAGTAGTGAAATAATTTCTTCTTCCAGTGCTTTATCCAGTGTATGTGCCGTCGTTACGTCTGCAACGAGTATGCCTTTGTCGGACATAATTTGTTCGATATCACGTACAAGTAATTCACTTTCTCGTTCACGACCAGAAGCGATTAAGTACGCAGCAAGTTCTTGCACAATAGATGTATCTCCATCAAGTAGTCGGTCTGTGGCATGTATTGCAAGTTTGCGTCGGGAAAGCTCTGGCATACGCTACTTCTTTGAGACTCCTGCGATACTGTTAGTAATTTCGTTCTTATCTACTGATTTCGTCAATGCCTTTGACGTTACTTTCTCGGTTGCTAGTGTCACTAAATCAATCAGTTCATTGTGTAGTGAGATACGAGCACGCTCGACTTCCTTCGTGATGTCTTCGTGAGCTGTTTCGATAATTCTCTCAGCTCTGTCTTTGGCTTTTTTATCACTGTCACTAGCAAGCTTTTCGGCCTGCTCTTTTGCAGTCGTGACAATATCCGCAGCCTGTGTCCGTGCTTCCTGAAGCATTTCTTTCATTTTTTCTTCAGCTTCTGCTGCATGTTTTGATGCATCGTGAGCGGCTCGCTGACTTTCTTCGATCGCTTGTTCACGGTCGTCAATTGTCTTTGTGAGTACCGGAAAAACATACTTGTTCAAAAGCCATAACAACGCCAAGAAGGCGACGGTTTGCATAAGGAGCATCTTCCAGTCAATACCGAGAGACTCAAACAAGCCGGGCTTCTGACCGACAGTTTCAGTTGAGGCGAAATATAGTTGATATACAGTCATGCCTACGTGAACCTTAGAGGAATTTTACGAGAATTGCGACGACAAAACCGATGATTGCGAGTGCATCAACAAAGGACACGGCCATAATCATAAGTGTTCGGATTTCACCGATTTTTTCTGGATTACGTCCAGCCGCGTTGAGAGCTGCAGCACCAACCATACCAGCGCCAAGTCCAGCGCCAAGTGCGGCGAGCGCGTAAGCGAGTGCGAATGCGAGATTATCCATTGTATTTTTTCTCCTTATTTACCATTATTTATTACTCAAAAATTGATATATCATTCTGCGACCGTTTCCTTCTTATGGGATGGGGCAGGGGAATGATCGGGTGAACTATGGTCTCCGTGTGAGACCGTACCAAGGGATATAAATACCGTTGTCAACATAAAGAACACGTAGGCTTGGATCGAGCCGATGAAGAGCTCGAAAATCATAAACGGCAAAAGCGCGATCGACGCAAGATACGCTGTCAAATATCCGACAACGATAATCAGAATCTCACCAGCAAAAACGTTGCCGAACAGACGCAAGCTCAACGCGAGCAGGCGAGAAAACTCCGCTACGAGCTCTAAGATTCCTTCAAATGCGCCTGCTGGATCTTTAAATGGATTACGTAGATAGCGGCCGATATTTCCAAAGAAGCCGTGCGTGCGAATAGCGTATATTTGTGCCATTACCATGCTGATAATCGCCATCGCAAACGTTACATTCATGTCAGCTACCATACCGCGGAATAGTGGGGCACCGTTCCATGTAAGCGGCCCGACAAACGGCAAGATACCCATCCAGTAATTCACGATAATAACAAAGAAGAGTGTAATAGACAGAGGAGCAATCCGTTTTGCGAGAGCATAGTTGCCAACAACTTGTTGTACGGTAGAAAACAGCATGTCGTATATCCACAGTACGACGCCCGTCACATACCCACGCTTACCGGTCTTCACCGCATGCGCAGTCGCAAACATTAACCAGATAACAAGCGAATACCCAATAATACCGAGGAGCATTGAATTGGTAATTGGCAACGGCCCTAAATGAAACAGAGTTTCGGCTTTAATCTCAATATGCGGTCCAGCAGCAGCAATAGTACTAAGCGGTATCATTTGCCACCCTTACTTTTGACATTTTTAAGCTGCATGAATACAAGTAGGACTGCAATAACGATACCAAGGCACATCCCGATAAGGATGCCAATCGGTCGTGTTGCCGCAAGCTTATCAACCCCATACCCAATAAGCGTCAAACTAAGAACAGGGATAAACATGCGAAACGTCGTGTCAGCAATCGTCCCATAAACCAGCACCCACGGCTTATCAGAGCCGGTGTCCTGTACTGGCGTGTGTTTTTCCTCCGTCATATCTGTTTCTAGTATACCAGCCAGCCACTCCGTATGACAAGGTATAATAAGGATATGGCACGTATTCGAAAACCGCTTGCTCGAAATTTTAACGCTCCCAAAAAGTGTGGGGGCAAATATTGCTACAGCTCTCGAATCGAAGCAGATCAAGTAATGGAAGAAAAAGCGATCACAAATCCTGAAGTCGCGCTTGCCACCTATCACTGCGTTTCGTGCGGAAGCTATCATCTCACACAAACAAACAAAGATTCATTGAAGATTTGAACTAATTTATCGAAAGAATTTGTTTAAGAATTACACTAACATTCTGAAACGTTAGGTATTGTAACCGCAACATATATCTCATGGCTTCAAGTATACTGTTTGTATAAGCGAAGGGAGAATTTGATGAATATCGGTATTATTGTTGCCAGTACACGGCCAAATCGCTTCGGCGGTCAAATCGGTGACTGGGTAATGAACGAGGCAAAAAAGCGCTCAGCAGCACACTATACTCTTCTCGATCTCATGGAAATTAATCTGCCATTTCTTGACGAGCCAAAATTACCAGCTCAAGGTGATTATGAACACGAATCAACAAAGCAATGGGCGAAAATGATCGGTGATCAAGACGGATTTCTCATCGTCACGTGCGAATATAATCATAGTGCACCCGGGAGCCTCAAAAACGCGCTTGATACACTTTTTCATGAGTGGCAGAATAAACCTGTCAGCTTTGTTGGCTATGGCGCTATGGGTGGTACTAGAGCTATTGAGGACCTTACGCGTATCACGACGAATCTTGATATGATTCCCCAAAATTCAAGCGGGAAGGGTACGCATATCATGCTCTTCCAAAACCTTGATGAAAACGGCAAATTTAGCGCAAATGCCCATCACGTTGCATCGCTTGCAAAAACCCTCGATAATCTCGAGAAATGGACATCAATCCTCAAAGAAGTTCGTCCAAAGTTGTATACTTAATAGGTGAAATTGTTGCCTAAGACTGTTCGCAGAAAAGTCGTGGTATATACGACACATTGGTGCGGGTATTGTCGTGCAACAAAAGTCTATCTAAGAAGTAAAAATATTCCATTTATCGAAAAAGATATTGAGGTCGATGGTGCGGCACGTGCCGCACTCATACGCAGAACTGGCACGTATCGGGGCGTTCCTGTTCTGGATATTGACGGAACTATTATCCTTGGCTTTGATCGCCCGGCAATCGATGAGGTACTCGCAGGTCATTCTGCCAGGAAGAGCACGTAATATGGGTGAAGTCATCGTATTTCCAGGCTCGCATGAAGCAGGTGACAAAGAGGTCCGTAAAGCCCATGAACGTCGTGAAACACTGTTTGCTGATACTCTTACTGATTTTGAAATTCTTGAACGTTTTCGCGACGCTATACATCATACACGTACTATCCCTCTTGATGTGTATGAAATACTAACTCGTCTTGGTCTTATGGTTTCAATCGATGATGCGATGCCGATACATGGTAAGATTCGAAAAGATCTCGACCCGCGCGATGGCGCACGACTGCGTGAAATTGTTGAACTTCTAGGGGATGCTACGTCAGAACTTGACCACCTCAATAACGGTGAAGATGCAACAAAACATCTCGTACTCACAGCTGTTGGTCTACGAAATACCTCAGAGGAGGAAGTGCTCGAAAGTGATATTTACAGAGCCTCCGTCTTGCTTCTTGAGAAAATCGGTCCAGAGTTCCAGCCGACCTACGAACTTCTCCAGATTATGATTGGTTTGCACGCCAGCAATATCGAACTCTAAACGCGAGTGATATCAACAACTTCGCCACCGATTGCTTTTTGGAAATAGCTATCGTGACTAACGTAGATAATCGCACCCTTGTAGCGGGCGAGAGCGTTTTCTAGCTCCTCAATACTTGGAAGATCAAGATGGTTTGTTGGTTCGTCAAGAATAAGTAGAGATGGATTATGCGCCAGCATCTGTATGAGCTGGAGCCGCGCTTTTTGCCCCCCACTCAACCGTTCGACAATAAGCCCCATATCGCTGCCCTCAAAGAGATAATCAGCGAGCAGTTGACGAATTTTTGTTTCATTAATTGGCAGGTGCCGGTTGAGGTATATTTTTTCGACTGCTTGACCAAGCGTAAGACTAAATAGGTCGTGATTAACCTCTTGTTCGTATACGCCGATCGATGCTTTGTTATCAATGTCGATATAGCCGTCAAAACTCTTAATTGCTGTTGATGGAATAATTCCCGCTGTCTCTAGTAGTTTTCGTATTAACGTCGTTTTTCCTGCGCCATTCCGTCCACGAAGCTCAACTCGCTCACCTTCGCGCAGTTCGAATTTGATACCTGTAAATAACGGTATGTCATAGCCAAGACTGAGTGTTTTTACTTCAACAAGCAATCGTGAATGTCCCTCGACATCCTTCACGCCATGAATACGAATGTTTTTGGATTTGTATTTCTCATACCGTACGCCAGCCGACAATCCGAGTGATTCAACCGAATCTTTATCAATCCAAAAACTTGGACGTTCAATTTTCAGAAGTTCATCGCGCTCCTTTTTCGCTCTTGTTTCCATCACGACAAATGGGTTGCGCTTGTCCGCCGTCCCGCTCCATTTTGGTTTCATACTTTTTGCATAGGCAATTTGCTTTGTAAGATTGGCGATCTGCCGTTGCACAACCTCATACTCGTGCATACCACTGCTCGTGCGTTCGGCATTGAGCGCGAGATACTGGTCATAACTGCCATTGTATATATGTGCTTCACCGTCTTTGATCTCAATAATACGATCAACTTGTGCCAGCACATCACGGTCGTGAGTAATAATCAACATCGCCGCACGTGAACTCTTCATCCATTCGATAAACTTCGCTTTCGCGACATAATCCATATGGTTCGTTGGCTCATCAACTAGCGCCAGATGAGCACCAGAGTGCATAATCTTTACGACTTCAACCAACCGTTTCTGCCCACCACTGAGCGCCCTGAGTAGTGAATGCGCCATTGTTTCACTAATCTGCACACGCTTCAGATCTTCGAGTATGACACCTTCGTTGTCGTAATATCCCAGATTTCCAAAGCGTTCAAGCGCCTCGGTATATTCGCCGATCTTCTTAACGTTCTCACCCATGGTTTCAGGATATGTTTCGATGATATGGGAAAGGACAGCGTACTCAGGTAAATCACCAAGGATGTATTCGAGAACAGTTTTATCCTCATGACCATGATGCTCCTGGCGCGAGCTGACGATACTGACACCGCGGCGCCAGACGATATCACCTGTAAAATCCGTGTCAGTTCCGGCCAAGATGCCAAGAAGGGTCGATTTGCCAACACCGTTGCGGCCCACAACCCCTATTTTTTCGCCATCACGAATTGAGAACGAAAGGTTTTTGTATAAACTTTTCGGACCAAAGGATTTTTCGGTAATCGTGATATCGGCAATCATGCTTCATAGTATACCACGACCCCTGTTCATATATTGACAGTATTTGTTAATATTGCTATAAATACAGTTGATGCACCTGCCGCATCCTAAGCTCAAGGAGATGCAATGACACACGAAGCAACACCTGGAGTAAAACTGGGCCTCAAGGGATGGGTGCTCCGAACAACGATTCGAGCAGTTGTAGCTCTCGAGGAAGAGTCCAAGAACACCGGAGGTTGGCCGAGTACGTGGACCAAGATCCGTGCAACGTTCTGGGCCGCCGTGAGCAGGGGGTTCTTCGGCATCACTGACGAGGAATTCCTCGGCAAAGTCGCGTGAGAAAAGGCAAGTGGAGAGCGTCCAATAGAGATGCTCCCTGGCCGTTCTCCACGCGGCCTTTTCTTTTTCTATAAATACGCTACTGGTAGTGTATTTATACTATACTATACGCTACCTGTAGTTATTATTACCATATACATACTGCTCCTAATGCGCTTATACTAAATCACAAAGCAATAAGGGGGCACAGTATGACTGGAGAGCAAGATGTTCTTTTCGGAGAACCGGAATGGGTTCAGGATCAATTGGATTTTACGGAACTAGATGACCCGAGTATTACTAACGAAGGGGATATAGATCCTAGAGCTCGTTTGGGGATTCAATCTCTAGGGAGCATACTATAAGCCATGGCATTTGAAGATTTTACCACTAAAGAAAGTGTGTTAGTCGTTTACACCGGAGAAGGCAAAGGGAAAACCAGCGCGAGCCTAGGACTAATGGCACGCGCACTTGGGGCAGGATGGCGCGTCGCATATGTGCAATTTATCAAGATGTGGGAAGTTAATGAACATAAATTCGTAAAAAAGATCGCCCCACTCTTCGACGACCAGCTCACATTTTATAAAGGCGGAGCAGGATTTTTTGATGCTGGTGAAATCAGCTCAAAGGCAAGCAAACAGGAACATCTCGACCACGCCCGGGCAACCTATGATTTTGCCCTGAACTGTGCAACAAGCGGCAACTATGACCTCGTGATCTGCGATGAAATCAACAACGCCGTCCACGATGGTCTCCTCACAGAAACTGATCTTAAAAACCTCATGACAAAACGAGCGCCAACTACTAGTCTCTGTATTACCGGACGGAATTTTCCTGAAAAACTACTGCGCTATGCCGATATCGCAACTAATATGACGAAGATTAAACATCATTACGACGATAAATACCTCGCAAATAAAGGAATTGATTACTAGCACCTACTTGGTCATAAACATGCGAAGTGGTTTTTTGAGGAGACGCTTACCTCGACTCAGAACTGAATTGTGACGCTCGGCTAATATCTTTTCGGCATGATCAAGAATAACGTCATGGTATAATTTTTCAAGCTTTTTCATCTGTTTTTTCTCAGTATACGCCATAGCAAGCTGCTTACTACGCTCACCGAATTTCCGCCGCTTTGCTGGGCTCGAAAGAAGTGCAGTAACTTTATTCGCAAAATCAGTTGGTTGATTTTTGGCATAGTAACCATTTTCACCGTCATGCACAACTTCGCTCACCTCGGTATCGATTAATACGATTGGTCGATGTGCTTGGGCGGCTTCGTGAAGTACCCAGCCCTGAGTATCTTTCAGGGAAGGAAAGGTGAACACATCCATAACCTCATAGGCCACACCAAGCTGCTCGCGTGGAATTGAACCCGTAAAGATGATTCTGTCAGGATATTTCGATGCGGCGGCCATCGCCTCGAGCGTCTTGCGATATTCAAAATCACCCACAAAGAGTAGTTTTGCCGCTGGCCGGGCTTTACCAACACGATCAAATGCCTTAATAAGAATTGGCAAATTTTTCTCTTCACCCAGACGGCCAACAAATCCAAAAACTTCGTCTTTTTTACTCAGCCCCCATGTAGTACGAAAGGCACGTAAAGCCGCCTCCGAAGGATGCGGAATTGCATTGACCCCATTTGGCATGAGCGTCAGATCATAGCGATAATGTTTGTCCTGCCAGCTTTTTAACTGTCGTTCACTCTTGCGGCTCAATACGATCACAGCATCAGCTTTGCTGTAGAGCATCGTCATAGCCTTGGCGACAATATCCTGGTTCCATTTCATAATTTTTGTACGTGGCCGGTACAGTTTTATGATCTCACGTATGTCTTTGCCCTTTAACTTAACGCTCATAGGAAAGACGATACCCACGAGGGCAAGGATGCCAGGAAGGACATTTGGATAATTCTCGACGAATTGGTATAGATCTGTACTGTGCTGTGTGATGAATGGCGTATTGTTTTTAATCGCTGCATTGATACCGAGCAGGCCTACTTGCGACGGAGTAAAAATATGGATCACATCCAATTCCATCTCTTCGATTTGATGCATGATGCGTGGCGGGAAGAACAATGTAAAATCAAAATCCGTAAAGAGGCCACTGGGAAAACTCGGAAAGCGTATGATATGGTCGTCTTCAGCTGTCAGAACGAGTCGCTTACTAAGACTCATCGTGCGGGCAGGACAAAACACATACACTTCATGACCCATCGCCTCAAGATTATTTTTAAGCGATTCCACGACAAACGTAATACCGTTGATAGTTGGTCGATATGTGTCAGTGAAAAGTCCTATGCGCATAAACTGTGTGTCATTATAGCAAACACGGTCACTTTCGTGCTTCCTTAAGGGCAAAATGATAAAAATCGAGAAACGCCTTGTAACTGCTAGCGTGTGAGTGATGATCGAGTATGTATTGTCGTGAGTAGTTGGCAAATCGCTCTTGAAGCTCTGGATCACCCGTAATCTTCAAGATAGCATCAGAACAGGCTTCGATATCGTTGAGTGGGATGAGATAGCCATTTTTACCCGTATGGCAAAGCTCATGGAGAGCGGCAATATCAACAGCGATAACTGGTAGTCCACAGGCCATCGCTTCCATTGTGGCGATGCTCTGTAACTCAGCAGGAGAGGTGATGATATATAGCTGTGCGTGCTGTAGAAGTGCGACCTTTTCCTCGTCCGATACCAGCCCCGTGAAGAGCACCTTCTCTGCGACACCGAGTTCTTCACATTGTTTCTGCAGCTGCGTGACACGATTACCCTTACCGGCAATAACCATGCCGAGACCAGAATCTTTTTTGAGCGCTGCGGCAAATCCATCAACAGTCATATCGATACGCTTTTCAGCATTAACACGGCCAAGATAAATGATATAGCGTTCACTTGGAAGCGTAAATCGCTGCAGCCGCACATCCTTACTTGGCAAACTTTTATCCTTGATTGGATGGTATTGCTCAGTATCAACTCCATTGCTAATTGCAAATAAAGGACGTGTTAATCCGTGCTCCTTAAGGAGCTGGATGGCACTTGGAGTAGGACTGGAAACCGCCAAGAAATTCTCATGAAAACGAACAAGCTGCCTCCAAAAGAGGTTCTCAGCCCGCTTGCTCCGCTGAACGAACTTCGGAAAACTCATAAAGATATTCTCCGGCATCAAATGATTTGTGGCGACGAGCGGGATACCCAACTTCTTCGCATAACGCCTAAGTACTTCTCCGGTAATCGCCATCGTGTTGATATGTATAATATCGGGCTTAAATTCATGCAACACTTTTTTCACCTGTGAGGCAGCATAGTACGTGATGCGATATCCATCTTTATTGAGTGGCAAGGGCATCGAGGCGGTGCGATAAATATGCGATCCATTATGATCTTCTTCATATTTTCGCCATTTTACTCCTGGCACTAACACGCAGACTTTATGACCATCGGCTATGAGCTGACCAACGAGACGCTCTTCAAAGACAGCTCCTCCGTCTTTATTTGGCCAATAGCTCTCACTAGATATCAAAACCTTCATGGTCTTCCTTTCGTTTATCGTAACGTCATAGACTGTTTCATATAGTATAGCGCTGTTTTTGCGAGCGCGGTAAAACGGGTAAATCGCACCGGAATTATCTCGAATTGATCACGAGCCTTCTTGGGTTCAACTCTATCGATGTGTGGAATTTTCTGTAATATATCATCCTCAAGCGATCGCTTCCATGACGCTTCGGGAATACGCTCTTCTTTGTTATTCCGCCTGTAGGCAAGAACCATCATCGGAACGACCGTAAAGGCGATGAAGGCTTCCGGAGGAAATTGGATAGGTAGTTTTCGTGCCTTTGGATCAGCTGAGGGGGTAAAAACTTTTTGATCGTGGTCAATGATATAAAACTCTTGAAAAAAACCGACGGCATTTGCAGCATTGATGAGACGGTTCTCAAGTTGCTCCGCAAGACGAAACAAGCCATGACGCCGTAAACCCTCGATAAACATGAATGTAAACATCGGCCATACCGTTTGAGATCCGTGATAGTCAACCAGTGTTCCAAGTGGCTCAGGGTAATTCATAGAACGCGTTCGGATACCCGCTGCCGTGAGAAAATCATCTGCAAATAGACGACGAATAATACCCGATAACTTTTCCTGATAGACCATTTCAGGAAGATCATCCCAAAAACTATTATTGAGCGTCCAGCCAGCCGAAAGATTCGGTACATCAGATTGGAGGCGCGTATGATTTTTATAACTCATCGTACTGGCGAAACATTGTTGATCCTCATCCCAAAAATCACGTAGAAGCGCTTCTGTCATCTTTGCCGCAACCTTCTTCCACTCACTGGAGTGTAAGGGTAACATATACGCCGCATCCTGAAGTGCATCAATCGTGTACGCCTGTACTTCGACAAATGAAATCGGATGTTTAAAGTTAATCGCCGAACGGTCTGCCCATGCATAGGACGAGACTGAGTCTTCAAATGTTCCGTAAGGATGCGCAGTTTTATTGGTCCGCGTAAGACATATGCAGTCATATTCATCCGTCTGAGTAATCATCCATTCAACTGCTCGCTCGACAGTCTCGCCGATCGTCACTGTAGTGCCTTTGATGCGCACTGTCTGCTCAAGAATATGTGCATCAATATGCATGAAATATTTATGCACCAATCGAATATATAGCGCAGTAGTATCGATAGCAAAATAGGTAGTTATCGTACTATCTGTAACACCCCAAAACCACCCAGCAATATGCATTGTCATTTGCTGCAGCCAGGTTCCACGCCAACTGTCGAGATGGCGATGCTCATGAATAATACGACCCAATGCTTCGCCTGTTTTAGCGTGACTCGTGGTGCCCTGTAATTCGGCCAGAGCAACAATTGCGCTATGCGATACTTCCTGGTCAAAATCAGAAACGAATTTTGCACTCATCGCGGCGTCACGCCCGAACAGTGTGTGATTATAGAATTGGCCATTGCTTGTGTATATGCCGAAATTTTTTATGTCACGCAGACCTAAGTATGCGTCAACCACGCCACTAACACGGCGATCAAGTTCATCGGCATCTTTAAGGAAATTCATTACCATAAGCGTAGCATTTTTATGATCATAGAAAAAGCCGTCCGTTCCCATCTTGTCTTGCGACAATACGGTACTTGGACGGTATCCCTTTTTCAGCGTTTTTCCCAGATCGGCTTCCAGCTCTCGACATGGGCGTTCTCGATGCGTTGCTGCCTCGTCTGATCGGAGGAATATCGTTCTCCGAAGAGACAAGCAAGCCACAGGACGATCGGAGCGATGGCACAGAGCAGCATAGTGTTGAACTGCTTGCCAGCGACAAGCGCGACGAACGTTGCAACTGACAGGTATCCGTATCCTCCGTAGAGCAGGAAGTTATGGAACACCTTGGTCGGACTGCGAAGCGCGCGAGCCGGGAAAGCGTACGGCGCGGATGGATCTGCAAGCAGCTCCATCCGTGTCATCATGACCGCTACCCCAAGGGCAACCGTCAGGACGATACCGTGCCACCAGACACTGTTGTACCAGTGCTTCTCGTGCGGTAGGTTCTGCGCCAGTACCAGCATGTTCGCAACCGCCCAGCTGAGGAAAAGATCGCCAGGAAGGAACGACAAGTACTGGTGCCATGGGTCGATCGGCAGGAGACGGCTCTCACCAACGATCCCAACGACGAACATCATGCCCGGCGTGATCGCCAGACAGAGCAGCACCGTGAGCCACCACGAGTGGTTGGTCAGGTACGAGAATGGCCAGAACAGGCCGGTGACAGGGTCCATCAGGACGCCTTTCTGAAAAGGGGCGATGCGTCGCCCGAGAAGTTGTAGCGCCCCAGGCAAGGCTATCTTTATCATTATATCACATAATGTACCTATTTGTCAACTTTCTACCTCTGGTGTAGTATAGGTTATATGAAGAAAAAAGCTTCGCGACCGTCCGTAATCGTCAATCGCCGCGCCAGGTTCGACTATGAACTTGGGGAGGATTTGGTTGTGGGGCTTAGTTTAAATGGCCGAGAGGTGAGGGCTGCCCGTCAAGGACACGTGCAATTACGGGGCGCCTATGTCACGATTCGCGACGAAGAACTCTGGCTCAACAATGCTAGTTTTAGTATCGTCAATAACGAAAAAGGTACCCATGGTGCCCCGACAGTTGATTCGAGTGTTCGCAAACTTCTTGCTAAACGAAAGCAAATCGACCACCTGGCCGATAGTAAAAAACAGGGGATGACAATTATTCCAACGAAACTATTGACCGAAGGTCGCTTTATCAAGCTGGTAATAGCCCTTGGTAAGGGTAAAAAGAATTGGGATAAACGACAGACAATTAAAAAACGTGATCTTGAACGCGAATCTAGGCGCTAGAGTAGTCTACGAGACATATTGGATTTCTGGAACCGGCAAGCGGTTGAAATTCGTCATGTACGACTGAGTATACGCGCCACTCAGCCCAAACAGTATCTGATCGCCCATTTTCATATCCTTAGGCAGAAAGCATCTTCCAATAACATCTTCGCCATCACAAGAAGGCCCAGCGAGAATATACTCAGTGAGTTGATCATCATCCATACTGCAAAGTTTGTAAACAGGTTGAAGAAGACGGCCGTATTCTTTCGATTCGAATAACCCGCTAAATATGCCCATGTCGAGATAGAGCCAATTAATACCCGCACGCAGCTCGCACCCAATAACATTGCTGACATGACTCGCTGTATTTGCAACCAATGCTCGTCCCGGTTCTGCAACCACAGTAATATCTTCTGAAATATATTCATCAAGAGCGGAGCGAATTTTATCAATCGCAATACCTTGCGTACGCGTATCTGAGTATGAAACCGGTAAACCGCCACCAATATTCAGGACACTGAGTGATATACCGGCTTGACGTGCGGACGCCAATAATTCTGATGCTGTCTTAATCGCGCGATTCCAAAGATAAGGGTTCTCCATCTGAGAGCCTATACTAAATGTAATCCCAATCGGGTCAAGGCCTTGTTTCTCTGCAAATTGCAAAAGCGAGAGCACATCACCACGATCAGCACCGAACTTTCTGGTAAATTTTTCAGCCATTTGATCATCTTCGCTCTCGATATGAAAACGTATGAGCACTTTAGATCCAGGCGCGCATTCAGCAATCTTTTTCAGCTCATCCGAAGACTGGGCGGTATAACCTTCCACGCCACGGCTATAGGCATACTCAATATCACTCCTAATTTTTACGGGATTCGACATCCAAATAGTATGAGGGTCAATACCTAAGTCCAATAGTTCCTTGAGCTCACCCGAACTAGCAATATCAAAACCGTCAACCACATCCTTAAGTTCCGCGATGATACGTGCGTCACTAAATGCTTTATAGGCAAAGTACATATGAACTCTTGGAAGAAGTGCCTTTATATGCAACGCATTTTCACGAGCGATTTCTGGACACACGAGCATTGTCGGACGATCAGCAGGGAATATCGCAGCCTGAAGTGCGCCTAGTAAGCGCGTATCTATATTCATAGTATTTGATCCTTGAGATAAGGTGGGAGAGACATAGACGCCAGGTACATCGAGTAGTCGAGATACTGATTATTATCCTGGATATTAGCTAGACGAGTATTAAATTCTACCTCGTCAAGAACGGATAATGGTTGATCGGAAGCCATAATAAATCCAAAAGTAGTGAGTTGATAGGTTGGAACGACCGCCGTATGGAGCCGAGCAGATGCGAAAAGCAGTTTCATCTCTGCGAGTTGAGCCTTAACTTCTGCGGGTTGCAGAAGCAATGAACCGCACTGCATCATAACGATGCCGCTTGGTGCGAGAATCTTTTTGACAGAGCGAATGAATTCTGGCTGGAAGAGGCGTTCAGCTGGGCCGTCGGGCACAGGATCAGTCAGATCGAGGACGATAATATCGAATGTTTCTTTGGTGGTATTTACAAAATTATAGGCGTCCTCGTATATCAGTCGTGAACGCGTATTGTGAAACGCCCCCTCGCTAACTTTCGGCAGATATTTAGCACAGAGTTCCGAGACGGTATTATCTATTTCAACTTGGGTTGACTGCTCGATGCTATTTACTCGCAGAGAGTGTTTCAGTGCACCGCCGTCACCACCGCCAATAATTAAAATGTTCTTTGGGTTTCCGTATTGAATCGATGGAAGAACGGTCATCATCTCGTGATAGATAAATTCATCAGATTCTGATACTTGAATAATCCCGTCGATGGCGAGCATTCGTCCAAAAAATGCAGTATCAAATACTTGCAGGTGTGCCCACTCTGACTGCTCGTCAAACAACACATCCGTCACTTTAACGGATATTTTTATACCGTCTTTGGAAAGCGGGAGAGCTGCTTCAGTAAACCAACTAGACATGCATGCCTCGTTCAAGTGTCGTGTTTTGTTCGTCATGTGCTTCAAGGGCGGCGCGAAGATAGTCAACGGCTTTTTGAGGATCCATGTTCGGCCCACAGGTAAATACGTCAATTGCCGCATAGTCATGTTCTGGCCAGGTATGTATGGATATGTGTGATTCGGCAAGAAGGAGCAGTGTCGTCACCCCGTGTGGCTGGAACTTATGCTCGCAGATTCCAAGGACCGTCGCATTGGCGTGCTTTGCGGCTTTGACTAAAGTATCTCGTAAATACTGCGGGTCATCTAGATACGATTTTTTGCAACCATAAAAATCTACGCAAATATGCACACCTCTGATAGGTGCATTGTTGTCATATGCTTGTGACTTCATATCTTTCACGACCATAATTGATTAAAACTATAGACTATAATACTTGTTATGTCAATAGTATTTATCAGATAGGGAATTATGCTTACCCTTATAATTATATATTGACTCATCTATACTTTTGTGCTATAAGTTACGCAATGGTTTCAGGCTTACACCCTAAGCCCTGAGGAGCTTATATACGGCAATAAATAGATTGCATAAGAACTGAGCAATGCTCACCACGAAACTTGACAACTAGCACGTTCAAACAACACCTGAAGGAGATGGGACATGGCAACAGGAAAATCGGGGAAGAACATTCCTCCGATGCTCGTTGCAGCTGCGGCACTCGCATTCGGCGCAACCCTCTCGGGCTGCTCGACTGAACCCGAGGACGACCGTGTTGCGTACTGCGTCGATGAGAACGACAAGATCATTGACGAGAAGTACTGCGACGCAGACGGCGAAGATCACAGGACGTACGTCGGCGGTGGACACTCCGTGTTCATCTGGTACGGTAACTACCCCGCGGGACTGCCCATGGGCACTAACGTGACGACCTACAACAACACCACCGTCAACGGCGGCACCGTGAGTGGAACGCGCGTCAGCGCATCCGACCCGGTGGCTCGCGCCAATGCCGGGCTTCCCTCGAACGGCAAGGTTGCCACCGGTAAGACCGGCGGCATCGGAACCGGCAAGGGAGCAGGCGGCAAGGCTGGCGGCGGTACAGGCGGAAAGGGCGGAGGCGCAAGCTGATGAGGAGAAACTCGAATGTTCCCATCCGTGATGGATGGGAAGAGAAGATCAAACTTCAAGGACTTGTTTACTCGCCCACCATGCTTCCGAACGGTACTGTTATGCAGTACTGGAAGGAAGGTGCTGTCTACGACATCACCATGGCGGACGTCGAAGCGATGGAAGAGGCGGCCAAGGCCGTCTTTGCTATGCTCGACTTCGCCGGTGAATGGATCCTTGACAACCCTCGTTACATGTACAAGATGGGCATACCCAAATTTGCCCAGGCCATGGTGGCCAAGTCTTGGCGAGACCAGATCGATGGTCAGGAGTTTGGAAGCGTCTACGGACGATTCGATTTCCGCTTCGGTGGAGTCAATCATCCTGACGAATCCATGCGGACTCCCAAGTTGTACGAATACAACGCCGACACGCCTACGTGCCTCGTTGAGTCGGCTTGGGTACAGTGGCAATGGCTGCAGGATACCGCTCACGGCCCCGATCAGTGGAACCTCATGCAGGAACTGCTGATTGAGGCGTGGAAACGTAACCTCGGCCTCATCGAGCAGCGGCTCGGCCACAAGCCTGTCATTTACTTTAGCTACACAGAGGATGAGTACTCCGGCGAAGACGCAATGAACACGTACTACATCCAGGACTGCTGTGCGCAAGCTGGATACGATACGAGAAACCTCTACGTCGAGGAGATCATGCTTGGGGATGACGGGTTGTTCTACACCGGTGACGGCAAGGAACATATCGAAGTCATCTTCAAACTGTATCCCTGGGAATTCATGATGGAACAGCGTTTCGCTAAGGCCATCGTGAAGGATCAGCTGCGCGAAGAGCCGGTCACAACCGTCCAGGGAAACCAGACGCTGGGTACTATCTGGATCGAGCCCCCTTACAAGATGCTGTGGAGCAATAAGGGGATTCTTCCGATCCTGTGGGACCTGTTCGGCAACAAGAAGTCCAAGCACTACGATGCTGAGAAGGCGAAATACCTCCTCCCGACATGGTTTGCGGGAGAAGAGCCCAAGGGCCTCAAGACATACGTCAAGAAGCCCTTACTCGGTCGTGAAGGTGCCTGCGTCAAGATCGTCAAGGACGGAGAAGTTCTCGAGGAGTATGCCGGTAATTACGGAAAGGAAGGCTACGTCGTTCAGGCGTTTGCCCCACTTCCTGCGTTCTCGACTGATGACTCGGATCAGCCTGTTCACCCGGTGATGGGAGTCTGGATGATTGATGGCGAGCCCGCTGGGCTTGCTATCCGTGAAGCAACAACGCTAGTGACGGACAACGTCTCCAGCTTCGTTCCTCATTGCATCATTGACTCGCCATATCGGAAGGTGCCTCTCGAGCCGACGTTCGGCAACGACGACACCTTTGATACGTACCGTGAGGTACCTCCTGTCGAAGCACCCCAACCGGCTCCGCCGACTTTTGCGTCATACCTCTCTGCTCGAGAAGGAGCGCAGATTCGGGCAGCCGCGTCTGCAGAATTCACGATCCAGTACAGCCAACCGCCCAAGCCCACCACACCTCCCACGAAGGAGTAGGAACACACGATGATCAAGAACTACGCAATGGGTCTGCCCGACACGATGCTTGCACTCGCGTGCATGATCGCGTTCGCGATCGGCTTCTGGCTCCTCATCAATCGGCTCACGCCGTTCGATGACGGGGCCGAGTACCGAGACAAGAACAACTCAGCCTACGCGCTTCGGCGCGGCGGCATCCTCGTCGGCCAGGCCATCGCCATGAGCAGTGCGATCTCGATCTACGGAGCGAACCAGACGGCTGCCAACTTCGGTTGGTTCCTGCTGGCACTCGCGTGGATCTGTGTGGCGCTCATGGTGTCGATGTTCGCCGTGGACAAGCTCGTGCTCGTCCGGGTCGACAACCTGAAGCTGCTTCGTGAGGGGAATCTCGCGGTCGGCTTCACCGAAGCCGGTGCCTACATCGGCATCGGCATGATCCTCGGCAGCTCGCTGATCGGGAGTGGGCACTCGATGCTCACCACCATGGCAAGCGCCGTGGTGTTCTTCCTCCTCGGTCTACTGCTCATCTGCGCGGCGTTCTGGCTCCTCGAGCTGGCGACGCCGTACAGGCTGCACGACTGGCTCGTGGCTGGGAAGACGACGGCAGGGATCGAGACCGGCCTCGCGCTGGTGGCGATCTCCTACGCGGCCTCGCCGTCCGTTGCGGGCGACGTCGTCAGCTGGGGGGCTAGTCTGTCAGGCTTCGGCCTGACAGCACTGGTGTCTGTTGTCCTGTTGATCGGATCCTGGCTGCTCGTCGAGCGCTTCGGACCCGGCCACGGGGCCCAGCAGACCCATGAGCAGGACAATGTGGCGATGTCGGTCGCGCGAAGCGCCTTCATCGTCATGCTCAGCATCGCCGTCAACGCGGCGATCGTGAACGTGCTGTAACACTCGCCCCAGGGCTCGGCCTGCAGTTTACTGCAGCGCTGAGCCCTGGGGCACGCACCTTTGGAGTATTCCTTCAAAGGTGTAATAAATGCTTCCATAGATGCGTATCTATGCTGATGAGCTGAAAACAGCGAAAAGCAATTGACTAAACTTGATATTTGGTGTTATAATATATCTCAACTTTGGCCCAACGACTATGGAGGGATTCATGAGGCGAAGTATTCGAGTTGCTCGGCGTATTCTCAATAAGGCACGCTGGGTGTTCGGGGTGATTGTTGCGTGGTTCATCCTGGCTGCTACTGCCTTTTCCGTCCTAGAGGGGAAATCCTTCGGCGACAGTGCATGGTGGGTAGTAGTCACAGGATTTACCATCGGCTACGGTGATCTCTTCCCTGTTACAGCAGGGGGCAGGTTCATCGCCGGAACATTCATGATTTTCTCATTCCTGTTGCTTGCAATCGCGAGTGGCCACATCACCGTTGCCATCCTCGAAGACAAGAACATCTTCTCCCACGAAGAGCAGGAAAGGAACGAGGCGGCCATGCTTGCGATCTGCAAGAAGCTCGACATCGTTCCTATCGAGTTCAATGAACTACCCCCCACATCATGGTGGGAACAGAAGACGGGGTTCGATGAGCACGGCGAGGAATAACTTACATTGTGGCGGGGGCTTCGGCCCCCGCTCATCCTCTAACTACTCCTAGTTTGTAATCCTAAAAGCCCTACGGGGCATTTTTTAATACCCTGATATAATTGATCCATGAAATTATATAGCTGGAACGTCAACGGAATTCGAGCAGTACTCAATAAAGGCGATTTTCAAAAGTTTATCGCTGAACATGACCCAGATATCCTCTGCCTTCAGGAAACAAAGGCCGAGCGAGGACAAGTCGAACTTGATATGCCCCAGTATCATGAACATTTTTTTAGTGCGGTCAAAAAGGGCTATAGTGGCACGGCGATATTTAGCAAGACACCCGCTATCCAATATATTGACGGTTTTCCGGACGATATCGTTACTCGGTTTAATGTTACTGGTGACACCTATGGTAATCCAAACAAGGAAGGGCGGGTGATCGCCGCAGAGTTTGATGAATTTTGGGTTGTCACCGTCTATACGCCGAACAGCAAAGGGGACCTTTCGAGGCTGAAACTCCGCTATGATTGCTGGGACCGCGCGTTTCTCGCCTATGTTCAACAGCTCGAGAAATCAAAACCGGTAGTATTTTGTGGTGACCTCAACGTTGCACATGCAGAAATCGACCTCGCGAATCCGAAAGCAAATATTGGCAAACATGGGTTTACGAACGAAGAACGCGAACGATTTGATGATTTTGAAAAAGCAGGTTTCATCGATACCTTCCGACACGCATACCCAGACAAAAAAGAGGCCTACTCCTGGTGGACACACTGGGCGAATGCCCGGGCGCGCAATGTCGGCTGGCGTATCGATTACTGGCTTGCCTCGAAATCTGTCGCCCCTCGTGTAAAAAATCCGCAGATCCACCCCGACGTTATGGGAAGTGACCACTGTCCAGTAAGTATAGAGCTAGCTTAGACGAGTATATCGGTATATGACATACGAATCTCCACCACATATGCTCGCCTGGGAGCACTATAAACCGCCACTTACCAGGCTTCAGAAGGTAGGTCTTCGTATTTTTCTGAAAGTGATAAAACCGACGATCGAATCACTTGAAGATCATGCCTATGATCATCCAAGAGATGATCTGCCCGCACGTGTCACTGATCACGTCAATATATTGCGAGAACGACAAGCATGGGTAGAGCTTTATGGTGAAAAAGGTCTCGAACTAGCAGCAAAACGGTCACTTGGAAATAGTGCATTGCTTGGAAGTCATCATGGCACGAAGGAATTAATTAAGATAATCCGTACAAAACCCGATACAAGACGCCGAAGAAGGGTACTTGGCTATATGATCACCGAAAAAAATAAATTAGATCACGCGTCGGATCCTGAATAGCTCATAGACATGCCTGGCGTATAATAGCCATATGGACAGTAGTGATTGGCGACAACAGAAATCTCCGACCCCGCTTTTCCCTGATATTGAATGGAATAAGCCCGAGCAACGCTCCCGTGCGGGAAAATTAGCAATTATTGGCGGAAATAAGCTCGGATTTATCGCTGTTGCGGAGAGTTATTCAGTTTCGCATGAGCTTGGCGCAGGACAAATCCGTGCAATTCTTCCTGATGTCTTGAAGAAGTCACTTCCACCAACTATTACCGATACTCTCTATATCGCAAGTAATATATCGGGCGGCTTTAGCAGGGAAGCGTTACCAGAACTATTAGCCGCTGCCGCCTGGGCTGATGTCTGTTTACTGATTGGTGATACTGGACGCAACTCAGAAACTGCCATGGCATTCGAGCAGCTACTCACAACATATCATGGCCATCTCGTAATTACTCGTGATGCCGTTGATCTTCTCCGTGCGGTTTCGCCTCAAATTGTTAGCAGGGAGAAAACAACGCTTATCGTATCTTTTGCTCAGTTACAGAAATTATTCCAAAACGTCTATTATCCAAAAATTCTCAGTTTTTCCATGCAACTCATGCAGCTCGTCGATATCCTGCATAAATTTACCATCACGTACCCCGTGACAATCGTCACATTCCATCAAAATCAGCTAATCGTCGCCCATGAAGGCAAGATTATTACACAAGAGTACGATGAACCAATGCTTATCTGGCGGGGAGTTACTGCAGCTCGCGTCGCAAGCTATCTCCTCTGGAATCCCACAAAACCTCTTGAAGCAATTACGACGAGTTTTATTACTTCTTGATTGACTGTTGTAATATTTATGCTATAATATTAATGTTGGCTAGATATTCTGCCACGTGATCTGAAAGGAGAGGAGATGACACTCCTCCAGAAGTTCAGGTACCTCAAGACCTGGCAGAAGATCGTCGCGGCCATCGTTGTCGTCATGATCCTCATCGCCAGCGGTATCGGGTACATCAACTACAACTACCCGACGTTGCGCCGTGATAGCGAGAGTTACCGTGTCGCTGAGCTGCAGCAGCTCCTCGCGAACAACTACCTGAAGACGTATCTCCCCAAGAACTTCGTGACATCGAAGAAGCTTGGCGTAGAGACAAGTCAGGCGTTGTTCCAATGGGAGACTGCCAACAAGCTGGCGCATCACAGCATTGTCAAGGTCGACGGCACTATCAAGGTCAATTCGGATGAATGGTACTTACTGAGCAGTCAGCGCATACCCGCAACTCCGAAAGACCTCGATCAGAGATGTTACTCGAACGGAAGGGTGTTCTGCGCCGACAAGACAACCGAGAAACTCTGGTTCATCGTCGACGGCGAAGCCCGTGTCGTTACTGACGCTCGCTTCGGCAGTACGGAAAATCCGACCCAGGAAGGCTCGTTCACTATCCAGCGCAAAGAAGCGGACAGTTGGAGTCAACCCTACCAGGTCGAGATGCCGTTCAGCCTCTACTTCTACAAGGGTGAAGCAATTCACTACTCGCAGCAGTTTGAGGATGCGAAGCCCGAGAACCCTGGCGCTTCGGCCGGATGTATCAATCTGAAGGACTTCGAGAAGGCCGGTTGGCTCTTCTCGCAGACCAAGGTCGGCGACCGTGTCATCGTCTACCGATCCAAGCCCTAACCGCTCCCGGTTAGGCCGCCCCGCTTTTAGTTTACTAGAGGCGGGGTTTCACATTTATAACTGAGGTGATGTGTTGTATATTATTACTATTTGTTGTATTATATTAAGATGTCTCAACCGAGTAATCTTCCTCGTTCTGCCGTGTTTCGCGCGGTCGCTCAAGAATATACAGAAGAAATCCTTAGACTCCAGGATACTCTCGTTGATAGCTTTCCAGGATTTATTAAGCGAGTAGCTTCACCTCACCTGACGATTGCGGCAGGGAGGCGAGCGATTACCGATCGAAAAATAAGTGAATTACGACCACCACAATCAACAGGAAGACAACTAGCACTTGAAACGGCTAGCACGTCACTTCTGGGAACTCGTATGGGTGTCTGTGCGGTGTCATTAATTATTGTCAGTAAAGACGGTACCCCAGAAGATGAACATACGTACTACCAAAAGAGGTTGTATGAGCACCCGACTTCTCGGTATCGGCCACATATCACTCTTGGCCGCATCTCAGCACAGCACGCGACTATAGAAATGCTTGAGTATATTGATGCAAATAAGCCTCCGATCATCGTATTCGATCTCCCACATACGAACGATGGGCGTTCAATTTTCCGGCCACTAAAACCCCAGGCGCTGCCATCAGAAATCGTATATCCCAAAACTGAAACGCCGCCTATAGATATCGGTCGATACGAAGGGAATCTAAGAATACCCCGAGAATTCCTCCAAAAAGTAAATGGTCTTGTCGTTAACAGTCATGCGCAAAATAGCTCTGACTAGCATGTAAAATATGTCGTATTGGTGGGCGGGAAGGAACCATCACTCCGCTCTTTTGTTATTAGATTTTGGCGTAGCGAAGCGGAGAAGCGAGGTTATACCAAGCGCTGTCTAACGAAGCATTGATGTTTGGTGCCGCGGGCCGGACTTGAACCGGCACGTCCTAATGGACATCAGATTTTGAGTCTAACGTGTCTACCAATTCCACCACCGCGGCACAAACATCAATGCTTGTTTCGTGAAACGAAACCGTATACCAATTCCGCCACTCGCCCATCCATACGATATATTTTTAAATTTCTTTCCCGGAAACCATAAGTCCATTTGAGATAGAACGCATACAATTGTACAATAAAGAGGTCTATGCAACCAAATGATACCCAGGATCCTCGGCCCGTACATATACCGCCTCGTGATCAGAATCAACCACTCCAGACTCCCGCACGAGACACGGCAGTCCGCTTAATGCGTGAACAGATCGACACTATTTATGATGATCCGGCAGCAACAACAATCCATGATGTTGAAACAGTAACAGCATCGACTAGCGACGAAAATCCTTACGAGAAGTCGCATTCTGAAACCGGTGATCACGCTGCAGCGACCGAAGATATCTCAAACCAATGGCAACAATACCATTCACAGTGGCAAAATTATTATCAACAATATTATGAACGGTATTACGTCGGGGAAGTGCAGCGCCAAAAACTACTTGCAGACGCTGCCCGAACAGAACCGGTAGTCCAGCAGGCTTCAGCGCAGGAAATAACTAAAGATCAAGCAGTTAGCGAGCTACGCTCAGAGCTACTTGGAAAGATTAAAAACCAGGGAGAAAAAGTACGTCGCAGTCGGCATTTCATGCCAGCGATTGTTGCAGCCTGTGTTGCGGGAATATTTTTATTCCTCCAATACAACACTCTGTTTTTCGGTCAGCTCATGGCCTATGCAGTCCCTAGTTCAAATAATTCACCAAATGCTGTCGTTGATCCAACCGCCTCAGCAGTCGTTAGTCCGGAGCCAAAAATTATCATCCCTAAGATTAATGTCAACGCGCCAGTCGTTTATGACGTTTCATCTCTTGACGAACATGTTGTACAAACAAAACTAAAAGATGGTGTTGTCCATTATCCAATTCCTGGAGCGGATGGGTTCCCGGGACAAAAGGGAAATACTGTCATACTTGGACATTCTTCAAATGATGTTTTTGATGACGGTAAATATAAATTTGTATTCGTACAACTCGACAGTCTCGCAGTCGGTGATATGTTCTATCTTAATTACAACAGTGTCCGCTACGCGTATAAAGTAACTGAAAAGAAAATTATCGAGCCTAATCAAGTAAGCGAGCTAGTTCTCGACAATAGTAGGGCTCGCGCCACTCTTGTAACTTGTACTCCACCTGGTACCGCACTAAAGCGTCTTGTTGTCATAGGGGAGCAGATAAGTCCAAATCCTGACGCGGCAACTGAAAAAGCCACGACACCCACATCAACAAATCAAACAACCAGTATTGGTGGTGCCCCAAAAAGCTTTTTCGAGAGACTGTTTAATTTCTAGAGAACTATTTGCGATGCCTGCAGATAGACGTGACCACTAGCGGTGTCGCGTAAGAAACTATAGAGATACTTCTCGTCATCACTTAAGATTGCTCGAAAAACACCGTCTGCTGCTGTCAAGGGTTGTTGATTATCACCATCAAAATCCATCGTACCAACTCCAGTTTGATCGTAACGAGCAAGTGTATAGTTATCAAGCCACGTCGGACGAGCGGCAGTCGAGAGCGTCACGGCGTGTGCAAGCTTAAGCTCTAGATCATAACTAAGATACTGTGTGTTGTTCCCGACGATAATAATACGGCCCTCACTCGAACTATCAAGCCAGGCCGCTTCAAACTCTAATGCTTGTGATGCAAATTTAATAACATCTGTCTTCTTTTCGGCCTGCGGATTCTTCAAGATATCGATAATCTTGCCGCGTGCGATCACAAGATATTCTTCGCCGTAATATTTAGTACCACGTACATACACTGGAAGGGAATTGTCGTACGCCGCAATCTGCACAAGTGTACCGCCAGGGTTCATTTGTGCAACAGTTGTTGCTACATCGGTTTTCTGAACAATGCTCATGATACCATTCTCTTCGATTGTGACGGATTGCACGCCTCGTGCGAGTGGCTCAGACAACTGGCTATTCGCAACGTCAAGACGGCGCAGATTACCGTTTTCTATACCATAGAGAACAGTATCATTGCTACTTGAAAACTGTACATCAGTGAGCGATACACCTAGTTTTACACTGATATTTTGCATATTCGCCGTATCACTCCGAGATATTCGTAAGAATTCCGTCTTATCGGCATAGATGTGTTTTATGAGAACATAATTACTACTTGCATCCCAACCCGCAATACTGAACTGATGTGCTGCGCCCTCCTGAGTAGAGTACGCTGTTACCGGAATAGTAAGGGTAGATACTTTGAGGTTTTTTTCGTCGCTAATGTCTAACAAGGTAAGTGATGGTTTTGTCGCATCCTGAACACTCATCAGCCATTTACGGTCTCGAGAAACAGATACGCTCGAAAGGGAAGTGAAATCATATGCCTTGATCGTCTTGATCGTGACTGGTGTTAAGCGTGCCTCGCTGAGCCAATGTAATTCACCAGGTCCAACAGTAAATGTTTTGGTCCACTCGCGATATCCGTCAAGTTTTAGTGTCACAGTATGATTACCGGCTCGAACATCTTGTTTATTGGGTGTTTTCAAAGATAAATTTTTGCCATCCAGTATGATTTGGGCACCACCTGGCTGCGAGCGGAATTGCACAAGCGCACCTTGCTCTACCTTTTTAAGACCAAGATCGAGACGATAGCCAAGAAGGAGAAAGACACAGACGATACTTATAAGCGCGACTGTCGCTGTCATGAGTGCATAGGAAAAAAATAAAGTAATCTTTTGACGTTTCTGCTTCTTCTTATACTGTTCGTTTGGCATATTATGCGTCTTTTAGTATAGCAGAAAATCAAAACTGGGGTTAGTACAGAGCAGGCCACAACCGGTTACTAATTACCCCCTGTTATCGCTTGCGCTTTTCTGTAAAAAATACTACTCTAGTAGTGTATAGTCAAACTAGACAAAAAGAAGCTGTGAACAGGGAATATGAGCGCAAAAACCACAATCATAATCAATGGAAAACGTTATGATGCCGTTACTGGCTTGCCAGTAGATGGCACTATTCAGGTACACACACCGTCACCAACCGTCGCACGACCAGCCTCATCGCGTAAAATTGTCTCTGACATCGGTGTTGCTTCGACACAGCGCTCAGCCGTGAGGACCAGTCCTTCTACGTCCGTAACTGTCCATAGTGGACCGCAAAAAAGTGTCACTCTAAAACGCAGTCATCTTAAGAAACCTGTTTCCGCTCAGCAACCCGCTCGTCAACGACGCAGCCTTATCGGGCATATTACAAAAAGTCCGCTAATCAATCGTTTTGCTCAGACGCAAACACCAGAAAACATTAGTAAACCCGTTGCGCCAATCTCTGATATCTCACCCCTTGCTCATCATTTTCATGAAAAATTGAAACCGAAGGATATCCATAAAGAAACATTGAGTGGTACAGCTTTAAAGGAAAAATTAATCGCTGATAAACTTGCGGTGGCAATAAAAAAATCCCCCGCTCAACCAGTAAAAAAATCCATATTAGAGCGACTGAAGCCAAAAACCGTTGCTCGTGGGGTCGTACTCGTCATTACGCTCTTGCTGCTAGCAGGTTATTTTACATATCTTAGTATGCCAAGCCTATCCGTGAGGATTGCCGCCTCTCAGGCAGGTCTCGCTGCCACCTATCCGAGCTACCATCCTAATGGGTATCGTTTTCAAGGACCGGTTGCGTATGAACCTGGTCAAGTAAGGATTACTTTTGCATCAAATAATCTTGATCAAAAATATCTTATAAAACAGCAGGCAAGCTCCTGGAATTCTGAGGCAGTACTCGAGAATCTCGTTGAGAAAGCGACGCAAACATTTAGTACTAATTCCGATGGTGGACTCACCATCTTTACCTATAACAACCACGCTGCCTGGGTAAACGGGGGCATCCTTTATACGATTGAAGGAAACGCTCCGCTCTCCAATGATCAGCTGGTCCGCATTGCCGCCAGCATGTAGCGATTGGTTAGGGTGTCTACGTATGAGCTCCGACTCATTGACTTTTTTATTATTTATGTAATATAATATTTTTATGTTCGCATGATAGCAGGGTGGAGATTCTCTAGCTGTCTATCTATGAGCATATCCGAGTCAGAGATCGTCTCTGCTTGTGATACTACGAGAGGAATTGCCATGGGAGATTATGGCGGCAAGGTCATCTTTACCTACACAGGAAAGAGGAGTTCAATTCTTCCCGACAGGCGGGTGCGTGAGCGCTTCGCAGAGTCGCTCCTACGCCTTAGTCGATGCAGGGCGTATGCGTGGTGGCTTCACAATACGATGCAGATTTCGTGGCGTGTTGTCAGTAGCACTGCGACAAAAGCCGATCAGGCTCACTACAAGCCTCCGAAGTTCGTCATCACCTTGGAGCCAGTAGGCAATGATGATGAGTATCGCCCGTTTGTGTCGAGCGATTCGCTAACCAGCTTCGAGAATAAGATGGGTGAGCTTGCAGCTGCGTCACTCAACTTTCTGCTCCACTCATCTGCATACACTGTGCAAGTCAACCTGCAACTGATGTAGCCCCGTCACACGGTTTGAGCTCCGCTCCCGTGTGACGGGGCTCAAACTTTATTTGAGTTTTACATCTGTTATACTGTCCATATGATTGTTCGTACTCGTTTTGCCCCAAGTCCAACCGGGTATATTCACGTTGGAAATGTTCGTTCAGCACTTTTCCCGTATCTTTTAGCTCGGCAAAATGGTGGTCAATTTATCTTACGCATAGAAGATACTGATCAAGCGCGCTTTGTCGAAGGAGCAACCGATCTCATACTTGATACCCTTGAATGGCTTGGACTTGAATGGGACGAAGGCCCTAGAATGGGCGGGGCATACGGACCATATATTCAAAGTGAACGCCGGGAGCTATATAAGACATGGGCCCAAAAGCTTATCGACAAAGGTCTCGCGTATGCCGACCCGTTCACTGCCGAAGAAGTTCAGGCGTTCCGCGAAGAAGCCAAAGCCCTCAAGAAACCGTTTCTTTATCGAGACCATCGACCCGATAATCCACCAGTATGGGATGGAACGCAGCCACTAAGATTTAAAGTTACCGATATTAAACGCTATACCTGGCATGATCCAGTTATGGGAGACCTTTCGGCTGGCTCAGAAGTGCTTGATGATTTTATCCTTATAAAAGCTGATGGCCTACCAACGTATAATTTTGCACATATTGTTGATGATGCAGAGATGGGAATTACGCACGTTATTCGTGGTCTCGAATATATAAGCTCAATTCCACGGTATTTATCGCTCTATGAAGCACTTGAGATTGAGCCGCCAGTCCTAGCGTGCTTGCCGCATATCATGGCACCCGATGGGAAGAAAAAACTCGGCAAACGCGACGGAGCAAAGAGTGTTTCGGATTATCGCACCGATGGGATCTTACCTGAAGCTATGCTTAATTTCCTCGCAAGCATGGGGTGGAATGATGGGACCGAACAAGAAATTTTTACGAAACAGGAACTGATCGAAAAATTTAGCCTAGAACGCGTCCAGCGTTCGGGAGCTCGATTCGATGAAGCCCGTCTTCTGTGGATGAATGGGTACTGGATCCGCTCGCTCGATATCGACGACCTTTACCTGCGTGTCGAACGGTATTGGACAAATGCCGCTGCGAACTATGACGAGGTGTATCAAAAAAATGTTTTGACACTCGTCAAAGATCGACTTAAAACCCTTGCTGAACTACCGCTCATGACTCGTTACTTTTTTGAGGAACCTGAACAACATCTTGAACTTATATCGGGCAACAAACAGCTCGCTAAGCTCAGTAGCGAAGAAAGAATCAATCTCATACATATATCACATGCTGAACTGGATAAAATCGAGGATTGGAGTGCCGAACACATCCAGGCAACGCTCAATTACCTCATTGAACTCACTGGTCAAAAACCTGGTATTCTCTTTAGTCTCATTCGTATTGTCACTACCTGGGCGCCATTCAGTCCACAGCTCAACGATACACTTGCTCTTCTTGGAAAAGAAAAGACTCTCGCTCGTCTCGCAAGGTTTACACAATAACGACGGGACATGGTTTTCCTGTAGGCGTAGACATTTTGCCAATAAAGTAGCTCTGAGCGCGTAAATTATAGTGTTTTCCACCTCTGATTGAAATGGTATAATCATAAGCACGATGCATCAGCCGCCAAGCGAAACGCCCACCCCTAAGATTCCTTTCAGGGAAAGATTTAAGAAGTTAAATATCAATGCGTTTCTTGGCGATAAAAAAGGGGTGAAATATTTTTGGATAGCTATCGCTTTTGTGATTACAGTCGGAGTAGGTCTTTTGTTATGGATAAAACTCAATCCCATTCCTGATGTACCAGACATCGCTCCAGTCATTCAAAAAAAGCCGGCAGTAAAGTACTATTCACCACTTTCTGGAATACTTGTCGGTGATGAAGCCGCAACAAAGCGGCAAGTAACAGCCGTTATGATTGAAAATAGTCCCGATGCCCGTCCACAATCAGGCCTTAAGGATGCCGGGGTTGTTTTTGAAGCAATTGCAGAAGGTGGTATTACACGGTTTATTGCACTGTATCAAGAATCCCGCCCATCGCTTATCGGTCCAGTACGAAGCCTTCGTCCATATTATCTAGAGTGGGCAAGTGCATTTGACTCCGGCATCGTTCATGTCGGTGGAAGCGCGAGAGCACTCACGATGGCTCGAAGCGGCAGTTATGGACCCGATATGGACCAGTATTTTAACGGTGGCTCATTCTGGAGAGCGACTGATCGGGCAGCCCCACACAATGTCTATACGAATTTCGACAAACTTGATGCGTTATCAACCGCCAAAGGTAAAGTATCGAGTACTTTTGTCTTCTCCTCTCGAATTGACGAGAAAAAAGCAGCATCACCAAGTGCCAGCCATATCAATATTCCAGTCTCGACAGGATCATTTGCCGTTACGTACGATTATGATACTGCAAGCAATAATTACATTCGCAAGCAAGGCGGGGAGGCACATATCGATAGAGAGGGTGGTCAAATACAGCCAAAAGTTGTTATTGCGATAAAAGTCGCAATGACCTATGCGATGGAAGATGGCTACCGCGAGCAGATCACCACAACTGGCACCGGCTCGGCATATGTTTTTCAAAATGGAACTGTCACCGAGGGTACTTGGTCCCGAGATACTGATAAGGCCCAACTGAAATTACTCGATGCCAGCGGCAAAGAGATTCCTCTCGTTCGAGGTCAGACTTGGGTTACAGCGCTTGCGAGCGAAAAGGTTGTGTCATGGCAGTAAGACTAGCTGATTTTTATAAAGAACATGTTAAGCGTAAAACTCCGCTATGGATACTTGCAGAACTTATCGTCACGGGACTTACTTTTTTACTTGTATTATCGCTCGATATTGAACCGCTTACAGCACTTTTTATCGTTGTACTCCCGTCCTTTGTTCTCCATATTGGAATGTATATCACCTTGGGAAAAAATACGCTACGTCCCCTTGAGATTATTACCCGCGCAGTTACCTTCACTTCGACGCAAGCCAGCGATGTCCAGCCGCCGATATTAACAGATGAAGCCGACGATAAGAGCGGGTTGAAATCGATGGTTGAAAATATCTTCGCACGCACCGCTGCACCAGCAGTTAATACAGACAATACGAAGGATGATAGAGAGTTGAAGATCGCCCTCCTTGATACGCTTGATTGCGGCGTTATCGTGCTCAATGAGCAAAGAGAGATCGTCTACGCTAACGCTGCCGCACCAGTACATACAGATGAGAAGGATCAAACAACTATACAGCTGCTATTCGAGGCAAGCGATACCTTGGAGCAGTGGCTGGATTACGCCGAAAGCTATAATATCAGCGCAAAACACACGTGGACCCGTATCGCAAATGTATTACCCGAAGAACCTGATCGCAAAATTTTTGATATTATGGCTGATTATCATAAAAATGGCGACAAAGGTATTGAAACAGTCGTACTTACGGTTGACCGCACCGAGCACTATGCCGTGGATGAAGAAGATATGGACTTTATCGCTCTTGCCGCCCATGAGCTGCGAGGACCAATCACCGTTATTCGCGGCTACCTTGAAGTCTTAATGGATGAAATGGCCGAAGTTATTAAGCCCGACCAGAAAGTCCTTTTTGAACGTCTCAGTGTCTCCGCACTCAAGCTTTCAAGCTATATCAATAATATTCTTAATGTGTCTCGTTCAGACCGACGCCATCTCCAGTTACACTTGCGCGAAGACACTCTAAAAGGCGTCTACGATAGCGTTGCTCATGATCTTGCACTCCGCGCCTCAACCCAAAACCGACTTCTCAATGTTACGTTTCCTGATGACCTACCGACAATTGCAGCCGACCGCAACAGTTTGAGTGAAGTTATCTCAAACCTTATCGACAACGCGATAAAATACTCCAATGAAGGCGGTACTGTCACGGTAACCGCACGTCTTGACGGCAATAGTGTTCGTTGTGATGTCCAGGATTTTGGTATGGGAATTCCAAGTTCCGTCCTGAGCCACTTATTTACCCGGTTCTATCGCTCGCACAGATCTCGTAAGACTGTCGCCGGTACAGGACTCGGATTATATATTTCAAAGGTGATCATCGAATCTCATGGCGGGCAAATTACCGCATCATCAACCGAAGGAAAGGGCTCAACATTTACCTTTTCAATTCCAACATACGCCTCTGTAAAAGATAAATTACTTGCCAATGATAGCTCAAATGAGGGTATTATAGAAAATAGTAACGGGTGGATAAAAAATCACTCGATGATTATGAAAGGGTAGAAAGTGGAACGCAAAATCCAAACAATTCTGATTATCGAAGATGATCGTTTTATAGGTGAGATGTATGTTCGATCACTCAGAAAAAATGGATATACCGTCGACTGGGCAGTAAATGGCCGCGAGGGAGTTGCCGCTGCGCTCGCTAAAACCTACGATCTTATACTCCTTGATGTGATGCTACCTGAGCAGCAGGGAACAGAGGTGATTGCCGAACTTCGCTCAAACAGCGAAGATAAAATTCCTCATAGCCGCGTTATTGTGTTAACTAATTTCGACCAGGATGATGAGTCTCGCGCCGCAATGCAGTCTAAAGCCGATGCCTATCTCATAAAGGCTGATATCACACCTAGTCGACTCCTAGAGATAATCTCGCAACTAAAACCCATGGAGTAAGCTAGACTTTTCGCCTCTGTTTTGATAGAGTAATTCGTGATTGACAGTATGTGATGGCCCCGTCTTCTAACGGTTAGGAAATCGGGTTCTCATCCCGGCAATAGGGGTTCGATTCCCCTCGGGGTCACCACATCTTGTCAAGAGCTTCCAGTAAATAGTAATAGCGGGAGGATCACATCGTGAAACGAAGCAAAACTTCTCGCCAGGCTATTTCAAATAAAACAATCGTTATTGCCGCAGTCGCCGTCATAGCAATGATTGCGTTACTTATTATTTTTTGGCAACCATTCATCGCGTTTTTTGGAAATCCCAACGAAATTAAAGCTGTTGTAGATCGCGCCGGTATTTTAGGCCCACTCGTCTTCATAATCCTCCAAGCACTGCAGATTATTATCGCGCCTATCCCTGGACAAGCAGTCGCCGTGATGGCTGGTATGCTTTTCGGTCCATGGCTCGGGACACTCTACTCGCTCATAGGAGCTTTAATTGGATTTACGGCTGTCTTTTTTCTTGCACGACAACTCGGTCGACCATTTGTTGAGCGGTTTGTAGAACCCAAGCATCTTAGTAAATTTGATAAGCTCTCAACCAAAGCCGGTCCACTTGTTTTCTTTCTGATATTTTTGCTTCCCGGTTTCCCTGATGATGTTATTTGTTACATCGCAGGACTTAGTAAAATCCCTATCCGAACACTTATACTTATATCGATCGCAGGACGGTTACCAGGATATCTGTTATCAGGTTTTGCGGGAGCCGGCATCGAACAAGGCAACGCCTGGCTCATTGCGTCAATGGCAACCGCTTTCGTCATCGCCCTTGGAATTGCTTACTGGAAACGGAAACCACTTGAGTCATGGGTAATGAGCCTTCTTGACAGTGACGAAGATCACTAAGTAAGCGTATAATACTCTTTATGACACCAGCAATTGAAACTAAACAACTGACGAAAAAATATGGCAAATCGAGAGGTATCATCGATATCGATTTACAAATACAGGAAGGAGAAATTTTCGGGTTTATCGGCCCGAATGGAGCAGGAAAGTCGACAACTATTCGCACACTGCTTGGTCTTCTTAAGCCAACGTCAGGCTCAGCAACTCTGTTTGGCAAAGATATCGTCAATGAGGGCCCCGCTGCACGAGAGGATGTCGGCTATCTGCCAAGCGAAGTTTTTTACTATGACAATATGCGCGTCATCGACCTTCTCAAATACTCTGCAAGTTTCTACAAAAAACCAAAACGTGATATTGAAATTCGGATGCATGAGCTTGCAAAACTCCTTGATCTTGATCTTACTCGCAAAATCGACGATCTTTCATATGGCAATAAGAAAAAGGTCGGAATTATACAGGGAATGCAGCATTCACCACGACTCCTAATCCTTGATGAGCCGACTGGCGGTCTTGACCCATTGATGCAACAGACTTTCTTCGACCTGCTTCGCCAGGAAAATAAACATGGCGTTACTATCCTGTTTTCTTCGCACATCCTCAGTGAAGTCCAGAAACTCTGTGATCGCGTTGCCATCATCAAAGATGGTCGTATCGTGGAAACACAATCGATTAAAAGTCTCCGTGGTCATAATTACTTCCGTTGTGAATTAGAGCTGGCAGCGCCAGCCAAAAAAAGCATCTTCGCCAATAAAAATATTAGTGACTTTAGCGTTCATGGTCACAATATTCACTTTATTTGGAGTGGTGACGTCAACGAACTAACGCGCCTACTCGCAGGACTCCAGCTGACAGATATTTCACTCGAAGAGCCCGAGCTTGAAGAAATATTTCTGCATTATTACAAAAAGGAAGGGTAGGGGATTACGGTGAACGTTTTTCGCTTCGAGCTTCGCTCACTTAGTCGTAGCACCTTCCTTTGGATACTTGTTTTGCTTCTATTGACATCTATATATATGAGTGTGTATCCAGCATTTGCGAGTGATGTTGATACTCTCAAAAATCTTTATAGCCACCTGCCTGCAGCTGCGCGCGCAGCTATGGGACTTAGTCATATCGATACAAACACTCAATTTTCTTTTCTAAATTTCTACGGCAATATCTTTCCGTTCTTTATGCTAGCAGGCTCAATCCAGGCGATGTTGCTTGGGGTAGGTATATTGAGCCGTGAAGTCCGTTCTAAAACAACTGATTTTCTCCTGTCAAAACCAATCCGCCGCCGCACTATTTTCCTGTCGAAATATGCAGCTGCCCTCACTTCGCTGGTTGTGACCGGTATTGCATTCGTTGCGATGACATTTATAGGGGCAAAAATCACCGGAGCGGGTAGTTTTAGTATGACAACATATCTACTTATCACTGCGGTTTTCTCGATTGTTCAGCTAGTCTTTTTGTCGCTCGGGTTACTAGTATCTCAACTCATCAAGAAGATTAAATCTCCTGCCTCGATTTCACTCGCGGTAACACTCGGGTTATTTATCACCGGAACCTTGGGTATTGCACTTGGTGAAGATAAGGTTCGCTATCTTTCACCATTCAAATACGTTGACTTCCTATATGTCATTGATCATAAAGCATATGAATGGCAATATCTCGTAGCTGGTATTAGCCTTTTTATAACCTGTATCGTCATGAGCTACCTCCTATATATTAGGCGTGATAGAAGGGCAGTTGACTGATGAATGTTTTTCTTAAAGAACTAAAGACTCGTCGCAAAAGCCTCATTATCTGGTCTGTCGTCATGATCATCTACCTCTATCTTAGTATGCTTAAATTTGAGACATTCTCAGCCACCCCAGCGGTAGTCAGTGAGCTCCTTAGAAATTTTCCGTCAACACTAAAAGCCGTGTTTGGGATGGGAGGGCTTGATCTTACGACGCTGAGCGGCTATTTCGGGGTTGTATTTGCATATACAGCACTCCTCGTCGCTGTCTTTGCGGGCATGCTTGGAAGCCGTGTTCTCAGCGATGAAGAGAGTGATAAAACGTCTGAATTTCTCTATGCGAAGCCTATCCCGCGATCAAAGATACTTACCGCTAAGTTATCTGTTGTACTTATCGATATTGTTATACTTTGCGCCGTGCTGTTCGCCGGATCACTCGCGCTCGTTTCAAAGTTTTCCCCAACATCGCAGGATATACATTTCATTATCCTACTAAATACCGCGGCACTTATAATTATGCTGGTATTTGCAGCTCTCGGCGCGGCCGCATCAAGCCTTCTTAGGCGGGCTGTAACTGGTGGAAAAATTATTGCCATGCTTGTATTTGCATGTTTTGTTCTCGACAGTGCCTCCAAGCTTACCCCTGATCTTGATTGGATGAAGTATTTTTCAATCTTTTCATGGTTTGATGCACAAAGAATACTTACGGCAATGAATCTCAACATGTACGCCCTTATCGCTTCAAGTGCCTTAGTGGTCATTGGTATCGTCGTAACATACGTCTTTTATAGTAAGAAAGATCTTACAACGTAACATCGTCGTTTTTTTAAGTCTTCCTTAAGATACATCCTGTATCTTTAACGATATAAGGAGAAAATATGGCTAAAGAAACTACTGTTACAAAAACTATTACGTCGGAGGCTGTGGTTCCAGAAGATAACAAAGAAATACCAACTACTGTAGTATCTAGGTCGCAACTGACTCCAACTATTACCTACATCATTATTGGAGTAATTGTATTATTTGCCTGTATGGCTTGTTTCTTTTTCGGCTGGCTAGTCGGACGTAATACCACCAATACTCGGTTGCCGATGGACTTTGATGACCGCGGACGCATGATGCAGCCGGATGCCAATAACCGCTACTACCGTTCGCCGTCCAATTTACAGTCACCCACCACTAGCACTCAATAATTTCGTATTCCCTGAGAGGAAGCCCTTACTTTCTCGAGAACCAATCACCCTACGCCCTCCATACACCGTAGGGTGATGTTAGTTAAGGTTATTTTCAGAAGGACTTACTATATTCGTATGTATCATATTCAGTAAAAAGAAAGGGTAGACATATGACACATATTGCACAAATGAGCCATGACCTTGGTAACGAGGAAGCCTTAGCGCTTCAACAAATATATGAAAACGAAGAGATAACACCTGATGCACTGGCACGCCAACTCGGTATGACGAAAACTAAGGTGATGCGGCTCATCGAGACACTCCGACACAAACATCTTATTGCCGTAAAGAGAACGTATGAAGAGTTATGGTTGAATCTCAATACCGAAGGTAGGCGGGTGATGAAATATATCTGGCCAGAGTTCGTGATGAGCGTCTAAACTATATTTTAAGCTTGTTTTAATATTTACTTATATACTAGAGAGTATGAAAATACTTGTCGTTGAAGATGAACACCGAATTGCTCAAGCGATAAAAGAAGGACTTGAGGATGAATCGTATGCTGTTGATATCGCGTATGACGGAGACGAAGGATATCGTAGCGCCAGCGCCGATGAATACGATCTCATTATTAGCGATGTCATGATGCCTGAGATGAACGGGTATGAGATGGTGGCAAAACTGCGCCAAGACGGCGATCACACACCTGTACTTATGTTGACGGCTAAAAGCCAAGAGAGCGATGTCGTAAAAGGTCTCGATACGGGTGCTGATGATTATCTCGCGAAACCATTCTCTTTCAACGTGCTCCTTGCTCGTATCCGCGCACTCCTTCGGCGTCCGACACAAAGTTTGGGAGAAACCCTCAAAGTTGGTCCATTAACTCTCGACCCGGCTGCGAAACGGGTGGAGCGCGAGGGCAGAGTACTGAAACTTTCTTCAAAAGAATTTGCTATCCTTGAATTTTTCATGCGTAATCCAGGTAAAATCCTCAGTAAAGACACCATTATCACGCATGTCTGGAATTTTGATGCTGACATCCTACCGAATAACGTCGAGGTGTTTATCACGTTTCTTAGAAGCAAAATCGATAAGCCCTTTAAAAAACCTCTTATCCATACTGTGCGAGGCTTCGGCTATCGTCTAGGAGAAGAATCGTGAAAAGTACATTTTTCACGGATCGAACAACACAACTCGCAGGCACCTACCTTGCAATTATTATGGCAATGTCGATGCTATTTAGTGGTGTCATTTTTGCCCTTGCTAACGACCAGATGCGACGTCCGGAACCGCAACACCGCAACATACCAGACAATAGTTTAGAAAGTCAGGCTATCGATGACGTCCTTCGTGCTCGTGCTGAGCGTTCCGCCGGCGAGCTACTGTTACTGCTCGTATTTCTCAACCTTGTTATGTTAGTATTCGGTGCTTTTTTCAGTTACTTCCTTGCACGTAAATCACTTGAACCTATCGAACAGGCTATGCTCGCGCAAAGCCGCTTTGTCAGTGACGCGAGCCATGAGCTGCGTACGCCACTCGCTGTCATGCAAACCACCAATGAAGTAGCTCTTCGCAAAAAAAGCCTTACGCTCCCTGATGCTCGAAAAGTCCTCGCCACTAATGTCGATGAGGTTATTCGCTTGCACGGACTAACCGAAGCATTACTTGGCCTTCTCTCAACAGAGTCGAGCGAAAATACACGGCAGAATGTTGATATCAAAGAACAGGTTGATAGTGCTATGCAAGGTGTTGCAATACTTGCTGAAGAAAAAAGTATCATCGTTAAGAATACTGTATCGTCTAAAATTATTCCGGTTGATATACAAACGCTTGACCACGTCCTTCGAAATCTTCTCGACAATGCCGTGAAATATTCGCCGTCAGGAGCTGAAGTGCTGATTACCAGTGAGGAACACGGTAAAGAAACGTGGCTGCATGTTATCGATAAAGGACCCGGCATCGCCCCCGAACACCATGAAAAAATCTTTGAACGTTTCTATCGTACCGATGAAGCTCGTTCACAGCACGCAAACGGGGGATACGGCCTCGGTCTTGCAATCGCTAAAACTCTGTCTGAACGGGCCGGCATGAAGTTAAAAGTGGCCAGTGAAATAGGCAAAGGAAGCACCTTTAGTGTGCGCGTAAGTTAATGGAAAAACTTAAGGGGGTCAATCTTGGGGGTTGGCTCGTGCTTGAACGCTGGATGACACCTAGTCTTTTTGAGGGGTCGACAGCCGAAGACGAGTTTACATTCATCCAAGAAAAGGGTGCGGCGGCAAAACTTGAAAAACATTGGCGCGAGTTTGTGACAGAAGAAGATTTCCGCTGGTTGCATGATAACGGATTGAATGCCGTACGAATTCCCGTTGGTTACTGGATTTTTGGAGACGAAAAGCCCTATCGAAGCAGTATACGTTACCTCGACAAGGCTATGCGCTGGGCGAAAAAATATAATATCCACGTGCTCATATGTCTCCATGCCGCACCTGGCTCGCAAAACGGCCAGCAGCACACAGGACGTCGCGGTAAAGCCCAGTGGTTTACCTCACTTCGCTACCAAGAAAAGACGCTTCATATCCTCGAACGATTAACTAATCGATATCGCAGCCATGCCGCCTTCTGGGGTATTGAACTGCTTAATGAGCCGAGGCTTGGGATTTTTCATCACGTGCTCCGTCGTTTTTATCGACACACATACAGTTCGCTCGTTCATAACACTCGGGTTGTTTTTTCTGACGGATATACTCCGCGCCTTATGTCGGGTGCTCTGCCAAGCAATGCAATTATGGACGTGCATTGGTATCATTTCACCCTGCCGTTGCAGCGCTTCATACCTCTGTCTCTGTATTATCTCCTCTTAAAACATCGGGGAAACCTTCTTCGAAAATTACAAAAGAAAAATCCTATTATTATTGGTGAGTGGAGTATCGTTATTTCTACTCATACCTTTAAGCATTTTCCAAAAAATCGTCACGAGCAGATGATGGACGAGCATGGTCGTCGCCAACTCGAAGTATATGCAGTGGCCGACGGATGGTTTTACTGGACATATAAGACAGAGGGACGAGGAACCTGGAATTTCCGTTCGCTGATCGAGGATGGCCGGCTAATTTTAAGAAACGATTAAGCTCGTTTGCTATAATAGGTGACTGAATGCCTGAACAACCGAAAACAACCCGGTTGGTCACTCTTGACTACCTGAGGGGATTTTTCATCACTGTTATCATCATCGATCATCTTTGGCGCTGGCCAAATCTTTTTCAGTATGTCACTGGTCGTGGCGAGCTCTGGGTTTCTGCGGCAGAAGGTTTTGTTATCATCTCCGGCTTGCTTGTCGGCTATGTACACGGGTTTAAAAAACGCCATCAGCCGCTATTACCAATTGCAAAAAAACTAAGCCTTCGCGGTATCATGCTCTTTGCCTGGATGGTTATCACAACCCTTACCCTTGTTTGGGCAACTTGGTATCTCCCAATGAAGGGTAATATGGCGTATATACCAGTCGAAAAAGATAATTGGAATCTTCTCTGGCAGAATATGATACATCTCGACTATGTCCATTCGTTGACGCATTTCCTCTACCTCTACGCTATCTTCCTTGTTATTTCACCCTTTGCAATCTGGCTACTGAGGCGTAGCTGGTGGTGGATTATTGTGATCGCTTCGGGTGTTCTATGGTGGCACGGACTCGTATTTGATACCGAATGGCAACAGTGGCAGGTTGTATTCTTCATCCCGGCGATTATTGGCTACTATCTTGATTCAATATTGATTTTTATCAGGAGCCTACAACCGCGACTTCGACATTTAGTGCGTATCGCACCGATTCTCGTAATGTTCACGACGTTCATGTGGTCGATGCAGGTTGTTTTTGCCTATGAACCCGGCGTTTACGATGATCTTGTTTTTAGTCGTGATCCGTTGTCTTTGTCATCGATCGCTCTGTCGTTCGTATGGTTTGCTGGACTCCTCAGCCTCTTCCAATATCTATTGCCATGGCTCAAAAAGACAGCCAGTTGGATTTTACCGGTCTTTGGTGAACGATCTCTGACGGCATACATACTTCACACTGTTCCGCTTGTGGCGTGTCAACTACTGCTCGTCAATACAACAGGCTTATGGATTAATACGTTTATTACCACGTTATGCATACTTATAACGTGGCTACTCCTCAAAGTTCCACATATTAACAAACTTATTCCGCGCTAAGCGTCTGGACGTGCATTGAGCCGAAATCTTTTGTACTGACGATTCGGTACGACGCAGGTGCAAGTAATCTCGGTGAGTCATAATACACATAGTAGAGTGTTTTTGTCTGAGCTGGCATCACTAATGTCCGGAACTGGAGAGGATTTTTATCATACGGTGCATACCCGCCGCGAAGCGTATCCCATTCCTTGTAAAATGCGATATCGCACTTATTTCGCAGGTAATATTGTAGTTCGGTGGCAACATACGGTTCATTGGCAATCACCGAGCTATTTGCATCACAGGTGTTAATAAAGTAGGCAAGTGATTTTACGTCTGGTTTTTGCATACGCTGAAAATTATAGTTACCAACATTCGTAAGCTGTACGATCCCAACACCCATCGAGATAACGATGCCTACAAACACAGCACCGACAATTCGAGTATGATGACGGGAGGCTGCAGCGGCCATAACTGCGACTAAGATCACGCCTCCAATCGCGATATGCGATAAATACCGCTCAACATACAGCGGTCGAGCAAGGCTGATGAGCATAAGAATTGCTATAGGAAAAAGGAAGTAGAGTGCAAAAAGTACAGCGTACTTATTCGTGAAAACTTTACTTTTCACGGAGAGATATGCAAGACCGGCCATGACTGCAAGCACCAGGAGAGAGGTAAACGCTCCGAGAGCCCAAAACGGCTGATATACGGTATTAAACGAGATAATACCAAATAGGTTCTGAAGAGTGAGTGGTTGTGAGATAGGTGCTAACGCCCCATTTGTTAGTTGAGAAAGAAAGGTTGGCAACTGGGGCAAAAAGAATATAACACTCAAGACATATGACCATAACCACGGGGCCCTCCAAGATAAACGTTTTTCGCGTCTATATACCCATGCAAGCCAGACAAGATGCGCCATCCAGAGATACAGCAGGTTATAGAGCGTTGCCATACCGATCGCAACAAATAGGGCATACAGCAGCCACCACCAGCGCTGATATGTCCTGGAATTCTCTGCGCGTATCATGACATACGTTGCAGTTATGCCAATAAATGAAGCTAGTGCGTACGAACGGATCTCAAAACCATAGCGTACAAGCAATGGAGAAACGATAAGCAAGAGGAGTGTAGCGAGCGCTGCTCGCATGCCAAATAATCGCTTAACAAGTACACCGGCGACGGCGATTGCGCCACCGAAGACAAGAGCACTTGATACTCGTAGCGCGGATTCTCCCCATCCGAATAATGTACCCCATTCGTGCAAGAAGAGATAATAAAGTGGGGGATGGGTATCAGCCGCAGCAAGGCGTATTATTTCACCGATCGGTTGTTGCGCAACTAATACCGAGTAGGCTTCGTCAAACCAGACACTTTGTTGCATGCCAATCAAATAGCTTGCGAGCGCACCGACTCCAGCGAAAACAATCAACAGTACCCAAAACCGCTTTGTAATTTGATGATTCTTCATGTCTCTATAGTACACGAAATAACAATAGAGGCCGCCACTCCTGCTGAAGAAGTACTCAATAATTCTTCAGATCTTTTTAAGAATGAGTGCTTATATTAACGTAGGAAACAACCATTAACTACAAGGAAACACATGAATCCAATCACACGAGGAATTCGTAACGCCTTCCGCAACGGCGTGCGCACTATTTCGATCGTTGCCATCCTGGGTATTAGTATCGGTCTAGCGCTCAGTATGATGATTGCGCGAGGCGCGGTCAGCGATAAAATAACAAGTGTTAAAAGTTCTGTAGGAAATACTATCTCAATCAGCCCGGCAGGTGCCCGCGGTTTTGAGGGGGGCGGGGAACCGCTTACTTCCGCAGATATCACCACTATCAAACAGACTACTGGTATCGCAAGTGTTACTTCAACCCTCAGTGATCGCCTCACGACAAGCAACACAAATCTTGTGGCTGCAATTGAAGCGGGGAGTCTCGGCCAGCGCAATTCATCTAATTCTGGAGTAGCTATCGCTCCGCCTGCGGATATGCCAGCAAGTTCAACCACATCCGCATCGACCAATAACTCGGTCGGTCGCAGCTTTACACCACCGGTCATGATCTCAGGTATAGATAGTTTCGTAAGTAACAGTGTCTACGGTTCAAGCACTGTCACCTATACAAGCGGCTACGCATTTGATCCTACTGTCGACAAAGAAGTTGCAGTCATAGGTAAGGGTCTGGCCGAGAAAAACAACCTCAACGTCGGCTCAACATTTACTGCATATGGCACTACTATCACTGTTGTTGGTATCTACGATACTGGCAATACATTTTCAAATGCCGGCCTCCTCGTACCGCTCAGCACGCTGCAGCGCCTGACGAACCAGACAGGTTTAATCACGTCAGTCAGCGCAACAGTTGATTCTATTGATAATCTCGCTACTACAACCACTACCCTCAAGACCGCACTGGGTACCAAGGCGGACATCACTAATAGTCAGGATGTTGCCAATAATGCTATCCAACCACTCGAAAGCGTTCAAACCATCTCAACATACAGCTTCTTTGCTGCACTCGGCGCAGGGGCTGTAATTATCCTCCTAACCATGCTTATGATAGTCCGTGAACGACGTCGTGAAATCGGGGTCATGAAAGCAACTGGAAGTGGCAATACTACGATCATGCTCCAATTTATCGTCGAATCAGTCACGCTCACGCTACTTGGACTTGTTATCGGACTCGGCGTTGCATTCGCCGCTGCTAGTCCGCTCACGAGCACGATGGTAACAAATGCTAGTAGCTCATCACAAAGCACTCCAGGTGTACGTGGCCCACGCGGGGGGAATTTCGGACAAGTCGCCGGACAAAACCTGCGAACTATTGAAACGTCAGTTGGCTGGCAATCGCTCGGGTATGGTGTCGGAGTCGCTCTTCTCATCGCTATTGTCGGCAGCGCCGTCCCAGCCTATTTCATCAGCAAGGTCCGTCCATCAGAAGTTTTAAGGTCAGAATAGAGGAGGTTAGCTATGTTAAAAGTTTCAAAGATTACCAAGTTATTCCGTTCAGGTGATACAACCGTCACTGCGCTTAAAGATGTTAGTTTCGATATTAAGGACGGTGAATTCGCCTCCGTCATAGGCAAGAGTGGGAGTGGAAAGAGTACATTACTCGCTATTCTCGGAGCACTCGACACACCAACAAGTGGGCGCGTCGATGTTGATGATACCGATATTACCAGTCTACGCGACAGAGCGCTCAGCTCGTATCGTCGCAATAAAATTGGTTTTGTGTTCCAGAGCTATAACTTAATTCCAAATCTTAGCGCACTTGAAAACGTCATGCTTCCGATGGAGCTTGCCGGTGTCGCAAGACATGAACGCCAAGCACGTGCTACTGAACTATTGCAACGCGTTGGTATCACTGACGACAAACAGCAGCGCAAACCCGGAAAACTCAGCGGCGGAGAACAACAGCGCGTTTCTATCGCCCGTGCTCTCGCAAACAAACCGTCACTTATCTTAGCGGATGAACCGACCGGCAATCTCGATTCAAAAACAGGTGAAATGATCTTTGATCTTCTTCATTCGCTCAGTCGCACTGATAAAACAACAATTATCGCCGTGACGCATGATCTGGAAATTGCCGGTAGGAGCGATCGTACGTTCAGTCTTACTGACGGCAAGCTAACTCCTGTGCGATCATAAAATTAAAATGGTTCTTAAAACCCCGGAATATCCGGGGTTTTAAGTGGTTAAAAGATACGTGGTGATAAGTATTTATATACTAGAAGCCCACTGAGAAGGAAAGAAAGTAGCCATTCTATCCATGACGACAGATTGACTGCAAAGATCGTGAAGAAAAAAATCAGGAAAAAATAACTAAGTAGCGTCAATAGTGCCACAAGTAGACATAATTTAACGTATCTATTAGCAAGAATCTGTTGTATCTTTTCCATGAGTCAGGTACTAGTATACCAAAAAGGTGGCCTTTGTCGTTTTCTTTATATTCCACATTCTTTATCACTACCTGTTGATTTTGCCTAGTTTTTTACCCCTCATTTCTATGAAAAACAAGTCTAGCCAGCACGACACGACAGGCTCATACTAAGGTACAGCTATGTGGGTACTGACGAATAAAACCGTTTTTCCACTCACAAGCTTTACACTGGTGACCAATGTGTTACCACAAAAGCAATCTATGATCGAGCCATCAAAACGTTCGCTCATCACCTCAACTACCACCGGCCAAAAGAGAGCAGGGAACGGCTCCTCTTCACCAAAAAGGCACGCGTAGTTTTTCTCCACCATCCGTTCACTGGCGTCTGTCCAGTACTCTTTCTTACTAATTTTCATTACCTGTCTTAAAGGAGAAATAAGATGACTACTACCTCACAAAAAACTGATATCTGCTTCATTAATAAGCCAGTTGAAGTAACTGCAATGCGCTTCACTGACCAGTTCGATATCATCCCGCGCCGTATCGAAGTCGACGGCCATACCTATAGCTTCACCGAAAAAGGACGGCAGGTGTTACTGCGCAGCGGGGAAGAATTAATCCGCCTACTCGATATTAGCGATGGAAGCGCTCAGTTTCGTCTCCGCCAAAATTCACGGGACGAATCATGGAGACTTCTCACAATCTCCAGATAAAGCATAGGCAATAACAAGAGAAATGTCGTATACTATATAAAGAAACCATAGATGTTATGAACACCGTAAACGAAAACGAAAATCCGTTCACCTCATTCTGGCCGCGGCGGCTAGCTGTCGCGTCTCTTGGGGTATCTATGATTCTTATTGGTATCTGGTTGGCTGAATTTGTAGGAATCCTTGACGCATTTCACCCACTTAGCGAATCACTGGTGTTTGTTATCGCCTGTGCAGTCACAGCAGCTGTCGCTACCTCAGCCCTTATATTCCGTAAACAAGCTGAGATTCTCGCTCAATTCGCATATGTAGCATCCGCTACAACTATTCTCTTTGGCTTATATGTTATCGGTACGCCACTATCACCACTTTTCATCTTCTGGAGCATAATCGCCCTCCTTGCTGGCGTGTACTTATTTAAGACATTATTACCGACTATTATCCTGTTCACGATATACAGCCTGTACCTAGTCCTATATAAGGGTATTTCTTCAGAGGAGGGGATCCTTCTTGTTGCCTGTAGTTATTTGCCGTTATTGTTTAGTATCTTCCTCTGGTCTAACACGATTCCTCAGAAAACAGACAAACAACAAGCTCTTGATGTACTAAGTCATGAGCTCAGTGAAGTATCCAATAAATCGGAAATTGTGATCAATACGATATCTGACGGCGTGATCGCGCTCGGGAATGATGGTATCATCGTCCTTATTAATCCCGCAGCGCAAGCACTTCTTGGCTGGGATAAAGATGATGCACTCCATCTGGACTATAAACTCGTATTTAAAATCGTTGATAAAGCCGATAAAGTAGTCGATCCTGCGGTCGACCCAGTTAATCAGTGCTTCAAAACCGGTGAGCATAAGACTACCTCAGAACTTCGTGTTATCACTAACTCTGACAAGCATATTCTCGTCTCAATTGATGTTTCACCTGTCGGCGAGAAGGCAAAAAATGGTGCAATTATCGTCTTCCGTGACATCACGACGCAGGTTGAAGAAAATCGTGAACGCACCGAATTTGTGAGTACCGCATCGCACGAGATGCGCACCCCAGTTGCCGCCATAGAAGGATACCTTGGCCTTGCACTTAACCCACAGACCGCCACAATCGATGATAAAGCCCGTGAATACATCACGAAGGCTCATGAGTCTGCTCAGCACCTTGGGCACCTCTTTCAGGATCTCTTGGATATCTCAAAAGCAGAGGATGGACGTATGCAGATCAACCTCCAGGTTACCGATATCGTAGCCCGTACCCGTAGTGTCGTTCAAGGATTCGCAACTAGTGCTGCCGCCAAGGGTCTTACGCTTGTATTTAATCCAGATGCAACAAAGCAGAATGGTAATCTTACACCAGCTTTTTACGCTGAAGTTGATCCTGATCGATTTGACGAAATTAGCGGAAATCTCATTGAAAATGCCATTAAATATACAAAAACCGGTAGTGTAACGATTGACGTGAAGGGTGATGAAAATCACGTTCGTATTAGCGTACAAGATACCGGTATCGGTATCCCTGCCGAGGACATCCCTCATATGTTCCAGAAATTCTACCGAGTCGATAATTCAGACACTCGGGAAATTGGCGGCACCGGACTTGGCCTGTATCTCTCACGCCAGCTCATTGAATCAATGGGGGGACAGCTCATTCTTCAAAGTGAATACACTCAAGGAAGTACTTTCACTATAGAACTTAATCGACTAACGAAGGCTGAGATAGATCAAAAAGTTGCAGCCGCGAGCCAAACAATGCAGCCCACGCCACAAACTCAAGTACCCCCAACAGCGCCAATGCCGCCAGCAGCCTGAAAACGCTAGCTTTTTTCCCAATAAATCCGTAAAATAGGAGTAATATGACAAAAATTATGCTTGTCGAGGACGATAAAAGCCTCCGCGAAATCTACGGTGTTCGCCTGCTTGCTGAAGGATACGATATTGTTTCAGCTGGCGACGGGGAAGAGGCCCTCGCGATTGCGATCAAAGAACGTCCTTCTCTGATTATTAGTGACGTTATGATGCCAAAAGTAAGTGGGTACGACATGCTTGATATTCTTCGGTCCACTACGGAGACAAAAGATATTAAAGTTATCATGATGACTGCATTAAGCTCAGAGGAGCAACGAAAGCGTGGCGAATCATTGGGTGCCGATCGCTATCTCGTAAAGTCACAAGTTGGCATCGAAGATGTTGTGCATGTCGTGCATGATATCCTCTCCGATAACACTACACCAGCACCCGCAGCTACTATTCCTCCGATTACTACGGCACCGCAACCAGTTGCACCTGTTTCCGCAGTACCAACGCCGGTTACGATGCCCTCACCAGTAGCTCCGCCTACTCCACCAATCGCAACACCTGTTTCACCGGTAGTTACTTCGCAACCTGCTCCGACCCCGTCGCCACGTCCTGAACCGCTTCCTACTCCACCAATCGCAACGCCAAAACCCGCTTCCTTGAAAGATCGCGTCATTCAACCAATTAATGACCCAACCGTACAGACTGTGAATATGCAGGAGCTACTTGATAAGGAGATCGCTAAAGAGGCTGGCATCACCGCAGACGCACTCCCGCCAATCGCAACCGCCGATCAAGAAAAGGCAATGCTTAATGATCAATTAGCTTCTTTCCAGCCACAGCCTGGACTTGATATGCCAACACCGAACATCTCAACCCCGCCCGTCACTCCGGATACCTCCGTACAGACACCTCCTCCTCAGCCACCCATCACCCCTCCACAGGTGTAGTTTGTGGTTACTAACGGTCTATCTGACAATTCTCAGCGCATCAATAAATTTCTAGCCCACGCGACTGGCCTAAGTCGTCGTGAGGCGGATAATGCGATCACAGCAGGAAGAGTACGCGTGAACGGTGCCCCTGCTGAACTTGGCACCCATGTACTTCCCGGGGACCAGGTCACTTTTGATAATAAACCTGTCGCGCAACAGGCGGCATATACGTATATACTCCTTCATAAACCTGTGGGTTATCTGTGCTCACGCCGGTCACAAGGCGGCATTCCTACAATTTTCGAACTTCTCCCCGAAGAATTTCGCCCGCTAAAGCCTGTGGGCCGTCTCGATAAAGACAGCTCCGGACTAATTCTACTGACCGACGATGGTGATTTTGCTCATCAGATGACACATCCCAAATTTGCCAAAACGAAAATATATGAAGTACAGCTCGACAAAACTCTCGAACCACTACATCAACAGATGATATCCGACCATGGAATAGCACTAGAAGACGGTGTATCACGTTTTTTGATTAGCACCTCGGAAAAACCTCATAGTTACGAAGTTACAATGCACGAAGGTCGTAATCGTCAAATTCGCCGCACCTTTGCCGCCCTCGGTTATACGGTTACAAATCTTCACCGTACACAGTTTGGTAAATATTCACTAGGTAATATAAAAAGAGGTGAGTACGTACTCACCGATATGCTTTAAATAATATAACCAGGAGGGGTAACCTACCGGTGAGGCGTTCATTAGCGCATCACCGGTAGGCATTGGTTGTTATAACTTTTTGTGCTTACGTACCATTTTTTCTGCTACGGCAGCATATTTGGAGACTTTCCCGAGCAAATCTACGCCAGGTAAAAGACGTACCTCCGCACGAATACCTCCACTCCGCCAAGTACCGTACTTGAATGTGACGTAGGGTTGTTCATCATCCGTCAGATATGTACGAACATAGCTCTCAACGCCTGCCGCTTCATCTTCAGTTAGCCGCCTACCACCTATTGAGTAATAAGTACTCGGAAGACGAACCACTAGCTTGACAGCGGGCTCAGCGCTCTGGGGCAAGACTTTACGGCGTCGCAAAACACCAAACATTACTCCTCCTGATTGTGAATATAGACGGTCGATGTCTATGTACTGACTATTCAGTTAAGTGTGATTTTATCATAATTATTAACAGTTGTAAAACTGTATCACCTCTGTTATAATAAACTGTAACATGGCAAAATTACCCTATGTCGCGATCGTCGGCCAAACTAACGTTGGCAAAAGCAGCCTCTTTAACCGCCTCTACGGTTCACAAGAGGCGATTGTTGCCCGTGAGCCAGGTACGACGCGTGACAATGTCGTCCGCAAGATTACGGTCACGACAGGTGAAAGTCAGGAACAAACTGAACCTCACACAGCTTCATTCTGGCTTGTCGATACAGCCGGTCTAAAAGACGCTGAAGATGATTTTGAAGCTGATATCCAAGAACAGATTCTCGAAGCTACTGAGCTGGCTGATGTTATTCTTGTTGTTGTCGACAGCACGATGTATCCTAGCGACCAAGACCGTCGCATCGCTAAAACTGCCCTAAGAAGTAAGAAGCCGGTTATTCTCCTTACTAATAAGTGTGACTTGAAAGGTTCCCTTATGGTCGATGAATTCCGTCGACTCGGTATTAAAGATATTATTCGCACAAGCGCAGAGCATAATCAGGGAATCAAGCAACTTACTGAAGCGATTGTAGGGTACCTACCAGCAGCAGTAGATACTTCTATGTATGAAGAGCAGCCTCTACGTATTGCTCTCATTGGTCGCCCTAATGTTGGTAAAAGCCATCTGTTTAATACGCTAGCCGGCAAACAGCAGGCAATCGTAGCCAATATCGCAGGTACTACACGTGATGTAAATCGAGTCGCGATTCGCTACAAAGGCAAGGCTATAGAACTCCTCGATACCGCGGGCATTCGACGTAACGGTAAACAAGAGGTTGGTATCGAAAAATTCTCTGTTTTACGTTCCCTGGCCGCCATTGACGAAGCTGATATCTGCCTTTTGCTTATGGATGTCAATGAGCTCTCGACACAACTTGACCAAAAACTCGCCGGGCTTATCAAAGAAGCAGGCAAAGGCCTCATCCTGGTCGTGACAAAGTGGGATATCGCCGAAGAGAAAGATGCTTTCACTCGAGATGATCTTGCTCCGCGCATCGCCCATGAATTTGCATTCGTGCCTTGGGCACCACTAATTTTTACAAGCTCTGTCACTGGTCAAAATGTAACAAAACTCTTTGAACTTGCCGAAGACATCGTCGAGCGACGAGCCCAGCTTATTAAAACAAGAGATCTAAACGATATCCTGCAGGACTGCCTCCACAAGCATCCCCCAGCTGGTCTTAAGAATACCCATCCAAAACTGCGCTACATGGTCCAAACTGATCAAAATCCACCGTGGTTCGTCATATTTGGAAGCAATCTCAAGTTACTACACTGGAGCTATAAGCGCTATCTTGAGCATGCCGTTCGTGATCATTTTGATTACATCGGCACGCCAATTATGTTTAGTTTTCGCGAAAAAGAAAAATCATCCGTTCCCAGAACCGCTAAAACTGATTAGCAACTCTGGGAACGTGAGCAGAAGGATCTCTAACACACGTTCAGGGACAAATGCCTAGGGCTCCTCAACTTCTTTGGATGATTTCATGATGCTGATCGTAATCAAAACAATCGCCACAATCACCAATGCTAGAAGTGGAAAACCGAAGGCGGGTCCCTTTGTTTCATCGTTGAGCCCAAGAAGGGCAGGGAACCTGATGACAGCAAAACTCCATACGACATCGGCCGCAAGGAGCGCTATCCATTTCCTGACACTCATATTCCTAGTTTCCTTGTCCGCGAGGATAAATGATTCGTCGACGTCGGCGAATCACCTCTCGACTGGCGTACAATGAGATGAGTGTGGAGACAAAACACATAGCTCCAATGAACGAAGCCAGCTTCACGTCCTGCTCACTACCACGACTCACCACAACCAAGATGATCGAGGTGATGCATCCCGCGATGAAGAACGCTGAAAAATGCCGGTAGATCCCAAGCCGATTATAGGCTTGTCTGAGTTTGATCATGTCAATCCTTCTGCTCTTGTCCGACTCAGTCGTCGAACACGAAAAGCATTATGACACAATTTGTATATACTTTCAAGTAACGTATACTAGAGACTATGAAACTTATCATTGGCCTTGGTAATCCCGAGAAACAGTATGATGGCACTCGCCACAATATTGGATTCGACGTGCTCGATGCATACGCCTCCTTGCACACGCTTCATTTCGCATTGAAATCAAAATTCAAGGCAGTGATAGCTGAGTATAGTAGGGATGATAAGCCCGTCCTACTCATTAAGCCGACGACGTATTACAATCTGGTTGGAGAGTCAGTACGGGTCATTGCTGATTTTTATAAAGTCTCGCCCGATAATATTCTCGTTATCCATGATGATCTCGCACTACCCCTTGGTACGCTTCGTATCCGCCACGGCGGCGCAGATGCTGGTAATAACGGTATTAAGTCTATGAATAGCAACATAGGCTATGAGACACATCGTCTTCGTATTGGAACCCACACTGAACACCGCACATTAGTCGGTGATACGGATTTCGTCTTATCACGCTTTACAGTTGAAGAGCAGGAGGCGCTTACCTCAGCTTTACCAAAAATCTTTCAGGTAATTGATTCTTTTATCGATGGGTCCCTTGAACACACAACTCATCGTTAGCTTTATGGTATAATATCGAGATTCTTACTAGAGAACAGGTAGTACTCCATATTCCGCCAAGTTCTCGTAAAGAAGAACTTTCGACGGATCAAAACGGCAAAGGAGCCGCCATGACTGCAGTAATGTCGGGTCAGCAACTGCTGACGGTCGTAGACGACCACATCACCACTATTGGCCATCTGGTTAATCAGATCATTAGCCGGCAAGGGCTCGTCTCTGGCGGGACCATCAAGGTCGATGACGAGCTATGTATCGCACGCAATCGCTTCAGCGTGGCGGCGGTCTATCGCTACGACCATGGCCGGCGCGGTGCCCAGCTTGCACTTCGTGAGATGGCCACTCGAGAGCTTCGCGACTTGATCGTAACTCTCGGGCACATGAACCGCTGATACGTCGAAATAATCCCGGCCTCCCAATTGGGACGCCGGGATTCGACTTTTTTGCTATTTGTCATTTTTATGCTATTCTTACCTTAATTTCGTCGAGTAAGGTAAGAAATTGTTCTTCGCTCCGAAATCGGAGCTTAACATGGAAAGAGTGTGACATGATCAACGCTAAGCGTCTCATACGACAACGTGAATCAGACGAACTGGCACGACAACGTGAAGAAGTACGATCCGAACACCAGAAGCGAGTACGTACGTTCGAAGCAGATAAGCCCTTGCGTGACAGTCTTCAGGAAAAGATCCAGGACGTCGTGCGGGACATATTCGGTCTACTAACAGCGGATGATTGGTACAAGCATGGAATCTTTTGTCGTCTTGAGACGCAAGGATTCCTCTTCAGGCACAGCAGGAAAAAGGCTTGCATCAATCTCTGCAGTCATCACTTCGTTGCATATCTGCTATACGAGAGTTCAGAATGGACTCGTCACTATGCATTCATCGGAATCAGTCAAGACGGCAAAGCATGTGTTGGCCTCGATATTTATTCGGGGAAATATGTCACTGAGATATCCGATCGTCGGGAACTCCAGGATATCCTCACGTTCTACGTCGAAGCATTGAAAACACTCAAGGACCGTACGGTCACATCACCCACAGAACCTAGCGGTGACGTCTCGGAAGAAATGAGTTCATGATGAGAGTCCACGCACTACGCCAGATCGGCCAACGAACACGCCGAAGAAGGGGTGAAGCTATCCCGCTAGGGAGCCAGAAGCTCTATGACGAGATACGCGAGGCCGCCCGCATTATCGGTACTACGATCGCCCGTTGTAAGGAGTCTGATCAAGTCTGGCATCAACTACTTACGGATCCGATCAATTATGCACCAGTCGTACTCATCGGAAGACAATCACGTCCCGAGAACTCGTACCGATGTGTTGCGCTCGTTCGCGGTACAGAGGTAAGGGTGCGTCAGTTCGGTGAATATCATCATTTTGCGGTCGATGCCGATGGGAATATCTACTACCGACAATTTTATCGGGACTGGCGTTTCCGCCAGGACGTCCGTATCTGGAGGCTCATCAAGGAGCTCGAATACGATCAACTCGATGACGGCATTCTGAGGACCGATTTACTCAGACCGATGCTCTCCGCTCTCCGTTAAAGCTCCGAAGCCCCGGCCGTCATGGCCGGGGCTCGGTTTTTATGTGGACTATTTTTTGGTAGCGCATACGCAAGTACTGACCCTTTCAATTATTAAATCAAAAACAACCGTCGAATTTACTTCGCGGTTGTTTTTATAAATAAGGGAAAAGCCCAGCCAGACAAAATGTATCATTTTGTCTGCGCGTCAGGAAAAACCGTAGGTTTGTCCTGAGTCAGAAAATGAAAAAGCGGCTCAGCAAGGGTGGGCATCGCTGAGCCGCTATTTCACCCTTCAACCCACCCGGGCTGTCTGTTCGATGAAGCGCTACGACCGTATTAAGCTACGCGGTGTGCGCCTGAGGTATCCTCGCAGAGAACATCTCACTTGTTTGATAGTCACTAGTGAACTAGACAAGACCTGAAAGTTGATTCCAGGTCACGCAGACGGACGGGCCGACTACGGGACGAGGTTAAAGGGGTTAGACGCATGTAAATCTATATGTCTTAAAGTGGAGGGTAGAAAACTTTAAAACGATTTACATGCGGTCTAACAAATTCTTGTTAGAATGGGGGTATAAGGTGCGTTGAACTGTATAACAGTTGAACGTGTTGTATATTAGCACGTATTTGCATATAAGTCAATACTTTTAAACACTTTTTCTATGAAAATCAATAACATAAGCAGTTCTACCCCTGTTTTCCCAGAGAGGCTTCGAAATATTCCAAGCGCTCCTAAAGAACTGTATTATCTAGGAAATATCTCTCTCGATGCACCTGTCGTTTCAATTATTGGTACTCGCAAGCCTACTCCGTACGGAAGCGCTGTTACTTTTGAAATAGCTGAGAAACTTGCGTCAAGAGGAGTGGTTATCGTGAGCGGGCTTGCGCTTGGTATTGACGGTATTGCGCACCAAGGAGCACTCAAGGCTAGAGGCAGAACAATTGCCGTACAGGGAAATGGACTTGATATGATTACTCCTCGCACACATCGTCAATTAGCGATCGATATTCTTGAGTGCAATGGGGGAATTATAAGCGAGCATCCCCCTGGCACACCAGCCAGCCACTATTCATTCGTTGTCAGAAACCGACTCGTAAGTGGTCTATGTGATGCACTTATCGTCACGGAAGCAGCGACAAAAAGTGGAACGATGAATACGGTTATGCACGCGCTTGAACAGGGAAGAGAAGTATTTGCAGTTCCAGGAAATATCACAAGTCCGATGAGTGCCGGCTGTAACCGCCTCATTGAACAGGGCGCTACGCCAATTGTCGATATAGACGCCTTTATCGAGCGAATCGCGCCGAAGCAAGCCTTACTCTCCTCACCACTGTTACAGGCCTATTCAGAAGACGAAAAATGTATTCTCGAGCTTATCTCGAACGGTATCAGTGATGGCGATCAAATAGCGGTGCAGAGTGGGTTGAAACCAGAAGTATTTCAACGTACGATGACGATGCTCGAGCTCAGCGGAGCAATTTCACCTCTTGGCGCCAACCAGTGGAAACTTTAACCCCTTAGGCCGCCAGTACGAGTACCCGTCTCCCTATCTCTTGAGACAACTCGTCCTCACCAGCTTCTTGGCGGATAATTTTTTCACGCAGATCTTCAGCACGATACTCATTTTCAACTAACAACACCGTTGTCATAAGCTCTTCCGGCTCATCATCGCTTGCGAGCTCGACGATAATATCCCTGATAACATCTAAACGCGACACACCGACGTGATCCCGGTTAAGCGCGGTACTAAAGCCTTTCTCGACCCATTGATGCACAGCAGTAACAAACTTCGGATGCTCATCCTGCCAGCGTAGAATATCAAGTTGCGAAGACAGGACTTCGTGCTCCGCCTCAAGCAGGAGTAATTCACGAGACTCGTCTCGACTCAACCCGCCGCTATGTGCTTCTTGTTCACGCAGTTTATAGATCGCTTCACAGACGCCATCCACCTCAAAGACGAGATCGTCAACAGACTCGGTTAATTCCCCGCGTGACAGACCATCGTAGCTTTCTGGAGCTGGCTGAGGTTCAGGTATTTGATAATTATGGAAAACACGACCACCATCCTCAATACTAAGGGTATTACTTTTCATAATTTACTCCTGGTTTTATTTTGTGCGTGCCGATGTTAATCGGTAGTTGCCTAAGATTATGCTCTTGCTAAAAATCATTGTCAATTCATACACTAGAGCTTCTTGCAAATACATGATTATATCTTAAGATGTATTGACTGATTATTGATTTTGTGCTAAAATAGTAAATACATCGTCTAACCACCACGCGTGGTCACTCGACCGCACGTCAACAGAGAGGCAAGTCATGAGCACAGAGCTTAGCCGGGCATCCAAGGATGTCAAGAAGAACGCTGGCGCGTTCCTGACGAGCATCCTCATGCTCCTCATCGCGCTCAAGACGAAGGCAACCAACGCCTGGAAGGGCGTCGATTTGTACGAGGCTTACCCTGTCGCTTCAAGCGACAGCATGCCTGTCGCGGCAACGAAGATCATGGAGGACATGCACCGAAAGGTGAACCGCTCGCGTCAGTGGCGAAACTTCTTCCTTCTTCTCGCCGCCGCGCTGGCCATCCTCGCCGCGATCATCATCAACCAGCCTCCGAAGACTGAGGTACGAATCGTACACGACCCGTACCAAGGCAGGACGGCCACGGTGACGGTCACGCGGACCATCTACCCAGATGTTAACGTGTCGCCGATTCCGTCGACGACACCGAAGACCTCGTCGGTCTACCCGAGCCCGCCAGCCAACGCGACAGCCTCATCATCGTACACACCGACGACCCCGCCCCTGACTGGCGGCTACGTCGGGGATTTCCCGACCCCTGTCCCGACATGGCAGATATCGACGCCTTCGGCGTCGAGCCGCCCCACCAACTGCGTCACTCGCTACCTGCAGGCAGGGGATGGCACGCTGTACGGCAAGGAGTATTGCAACTGACGTGCGCGCAGAGCACGGGGTATTCTCGGAAGAGAAGATTCCGTGCTCTGCAGCAACCCAATCCCATAGAACAAAGCCCGAAAGGGTCTTTTTTATTTGCTAAAATCTCATTTGCTGATAATATAGGTTGCTGTTACCCTTGGATAAGCATATGCCTAAAAATCTCGTCATCGTAGAATCACCAGCCAAAGCCAAAACTATCGAGAAATACCTCGGTAAGGACTTTAAAGTACTCTCAAGCATTGGCCATATCCGTAGCATTGCCAAGAAGACCAAGGACGGCACACCGCCGATCGACGTGGCGCATGATTTTAAAACTGTTTATGAAGTCGACAGCGAAAAACGCAAAGTTATCACTGAACTTAAGAAAGCTGTCAAAGAAACTGACACCGTGTGGCTCGCAACGGATGAAGACCGCGAAGGGGAGGCGATCGCCTGGCATCTTTGTGAGGTCCTGAAACTCGATCCGCGCGAAACGAAGCGAATCGTCTTTCACGAAATCACAAAATCAGCCATCGAAGAAGCTATCCAGCATCCTCGCACCGTTGATATGAAACTCGTCGAAGCCCAACAAGCCCGCCAAATCCTCGACCGCATCGTTGGATTCGAACTCTCGCCAGTCGTCTGGCAGAAAGTACCGGGCGGCAAAAGTGCCGGACGCGTCCAAAGCCCTGCGGTACGATTGCTTGTTGAGCGCGAACGCGAAATCCGCGCCTTCGATAGTACCTACCAGTTCAAGATAACGGCGCTATTCACGCATGGCAGCGAGGAAATTAAGGCCGAATTACCAGAACGATTCACTACCGAAGAAGAGGCTCATTCGTTCCTCGAAAGTCTCAAAGGAGCAATCTTTAGCGTCTCTGGCGTCACAAAAAGCCCAAGTACCCGCAATCCAGCCGCGCCATTCACGACAAGCACCCTCCAACAAGAGGCCAACTCGCGACTTGGATTCAGTAGCAAATCTACCATGGCAAGCGCGCAGAAGCTCTATCAGGACGGTATGATTACCTATATGCGTACCGACAGCGTCATCTTGTCGAAACAGGCCCTGGCAGCAGCTGCAGGCTTTATAGAGCAGGCATTTGGCAAAGAATACGTCCAAGTTCGCGCCTACAAGACCAAAAGCGCCAGTGCTCAAGAAGCCCATGAAGCAATTCGCCCAACCGATATGGCCCGCGAACGAGCCTCCAGCAATGAATACGACCAGAAATTATACAATCTTATCCGCACCCGCACCCTGGCGTCACAGATGTCGCCCGCCAAACTCGAGAAAACAGAGATGGCAATCACCATTAGCACCCAAGACTCACGAAAATTTATCGCCAAGGGTGAAGTTGTTGTCTTTGACGGTTTCCTGAAAGTATATGGAGGCGGCAAAGAAGACGCCCTTCTGCCAAATCTCGTCTCTGGTGATCTCCTCTCACTCGAGAACGTCCTCGCCCGTCAAACCTTTGCCCGACCGCCAGCCCGCTACTCGGAAGGTGCGCTCGTCAAGAAACTCGAAGAGCTCGGCATCGGCCGACCGTCTACCTATGCAACGATTATCAGTACCGTCCAAGCCCGTGGTTACGCCGAACGCGGGGAAGGCGAGGGCCAAGAGCGAGAAGTTATTGAACTGGCCCTGGATGGAGCCAAGGATGTATCTCGCCGTGTTGTCACCGAAAAAACTGGTTCTGACAGGGGCAAGCTTGTCCCGACTCCCGCTGGTGAGCTTATTGCCGACTTCCTCGGAGAACACTTCGATGAAGTTGTGGACTACGGTTTTACGGCCAGTGTTGAAAAACATTTTGATGACATCGCTGAAAACAAACTGGCGCGCAATGCGATGTTGAAAGATTTTTATGGTCCGTTCCATGCCCGTATCGAAAATTCTGGCTCTATCGACCGCAGTGCTGTTGCTCAGGCTCGAGAAATCGGTATCCACCCCAAGACGGGAAAGCCAATCCTTGCTCGTTTTGGCCGTTTTGGACCGATGCTCCAGCTCGGATCATCTGAGGATAAAGACAACAAACCGGAATTCGCCCCTATGCCAGCTGGTGCTCGGGTCGAGACTGTCACGCTCGAACAGGCCCTCAAAGCCTTTGAATTACCTCGTCTTGTCGGAAAAACAGAGGACGGCAAAGATATTAAAGCCAATGTTGGACGTTTTGGACCGTATATACAAGTCGACAAGCTATTTATTAGCCTCAAAGCACCACTTGATCCCCATACAATAACAGAGGCAGAAGCCCGTGAAGCCTATGCCGCAAAGCTTATCACGGAAGCCGAGAAGAACATCGCCGACTTCGGCGACGGAGTCAAGGTTCTCAAGGGCCGTTTTGGACCATATATTACCGACGGCAAGAAAAATGCCAAAATTCCCAAAGACACAGAACCGTCCGCTATAACCCATGACCAAGCCAAGCAACTTCTCTTAGAAGCACCTGAGGCTTCAAAAAAACGCCGCTTCGTCCGTCGAAAAAAATAACGCTCTATCATTGCGGTCTACGGTCCTTGCTTAACGAAACAACACTTTGTTGATATTTGACTTATTATAGTTTTAGTTTATACTTTTTAAGTCCATCGACCGAAAGGCTTAGAAAGATGAACCTTGATACCCCCCTTGTTCTTGTAATCTGCCTAGTCCTGATCTTTGCTTTTGGGCTCGTGTGTGGATTTTCCGCCTGGGGAATGCCAGGAAAATATCGGGTCCTGAAGGTCTCTCTCAGTATTATCGCGCTCAACATCCTTGTGCTCGTGGTAAATCATGACGTCAGCTTGTCTGTAGTATTCAGCTTGGGGGTCTTCATCTCTTTCTACGGCCTGACGTATCTGTCGAACACGATGATCGCAGCCGAGACTGAGCCAGAAGAGCTCGAGGAGCGAGAAGAAATAGTAGTCACGCAGGAATTACCGCTCGAAGATAGCGAAGCCTGGCGAAAGTTCATCAGCCAGAACAAGGATAACTAGCCCGTCTGCCGAGAGAGCCCGTCGTATACGATGGTGATGCTCCTTGGGGGCGGGCTCTTTTCGTGAAAAGTATTCTTTTCACACCCACCAGAGGTAGATTTGACAGTGAAGAGGAGTATGGGCAGGCTAGTCATAAAATTCTACAACAAGAAAGTCCGAAAATACTATTTACCGTAAGCGTCTACAATATGATATACTAAATACATTAGATTTTGTATTTGACTTATAACAAAACTTGTTATACAATACATACAAGATTAATCCCTAAATTCGGTGGAATAGGGTATACATGATCTAAGGTTTCCACCAAATTTAATAATTAATAAGAGAGAAGTATGAACGAAGAGTCAAAAATCCAAGACACAGCTCCAGATATCGCCAAAACAGTTGACGCGGTCCTTGCTACTATTGATCGAGAACGAGAACGAGAGATTATCTCACGTCGTTTTGGCCTCAATGATCGCAAAGAAACACTCGAACAGATCGGGGAGCTCCTTGGTATTACTCGTGAACGTGTTCGCCAGCTTGAAAAAGCTATCCTTATCCGCCTCAAAATATCTGCAGAAGACGGACAAGAAAACATCGCTAAGGCTGAAATGTACCTCGTTCGTAACCTTCATGAGATGGGCCGCGCTGCACGCGTTGCTGATCTCAGCTCTAAGATGTTTGGCGACAAATCAGACGAACGACAGCGTTCACGGGTTGGTTTTATCGGTGCGCTCGCTCCACGCCTCACTGTCCTTGATGAAAATGACAGCTATTTCCACGGCGTCGCTATAAAAGAGCACTTTGCTGATGAGAAATCCCTCAAAAAAGCGGTTGATGAAATCGTCAAGGTTATCAAAGAGAACGGGGAAGCCATCTCTGTTGACGACCTAAACGCTAAACTACCTTCCTACGAACATCCTGATCATATTCGCGCAATTGCCAGCCTCAGCAAGCAACTTGCTGAACTCCGCGGTATGTGGGGTCTTGTAAAGTGGCCAAGCGTCAACCCAAAGAATATTCGTGATAAGATCTACGTTATTCTTCAAGAAACAAAGAAACCTATGCATTTCTCTGAGATTTCAAAGTCGATCAAAGATTCTGAATTCAAACGCAAGAACGTTACCACCCAGGCGATTCACAACGAGCTAATCAAAGACAAGCGCTTCGTGCTCATCGGTCGCGGCATCTATGCCTTGGCTGAGTGGGGATATAGCAAGGGAACTGTTTCCGATATCATTGCTGATGTCCTCAAGAAAGAGAATGGTCCGCTTCATCGTGACGAAATCGTCAAACGTGTCCTTAAGCACCGACAGGTACGCGAAACAACCATCCTACTCAACCTTCAGAGTAAATCAGAATTCAAGCGTGTCGCTAAAGCCACTTACGAGCTGGCACCTGACGCAAAATAAGCTCTACAGGAGACATATGCGATCAACCTTAAATCCGCCTTTCCAGGGCGGTTTTTGGTTGATTAGGACGTGGTTCTTGCATTTTCTTCATCAGTATGATATAATAGCAAAGATGTATAGTATAAAAACTAACAAGAAAGCATTTGCGATTTACCCCGTTTTAGAGGAGAATAGTAGGTAACTATGGGCAGTATTCTCTCGTTTATATTTGGTCTTCTTCTGCAGTGGTATGTCTGGGTGCCAATAGTGGCAATCCTGGCATATCTCACATGGCGCAATTATAAGAAGGTTGAGCGTATAGACACAACCCAGCATGTCCTGCTCGTTCTTGAGATTCCGCGCGCCAATGACAAGAAGGAGCTTGCCGCAGAACAGATGTTCGCCAGCCTTCACGGTATATTGCGCGATAAAAATGAATTGCGGATGAGTGGGGGACTACAGGAGGCTTTGAGCTTTGAGATCGCTGCAGTGGGCAAATTAATTCGTTTTTATGTGCATGTCCCAAAGCACTTACAGAACTTTGTAGAAGGACAGATCTACGCCCAATATCCAACAGTCCAGATTCATGAGGCAGAAGAGGATTACACGAAGCGTGAATTAAAGCACGGGGTTGTATATACCTCCGAGCTGGTTCCAACCGACAATGAAATGCTTCCAATTAAGACGTTTCAGAGTTTCGAAGTTGACCCGCTAGCAGGTATTACAGCAACCCTTGCTAAGCTCGAAGATGCCGGGGAAGAAGTATGGATACAATTTATTGCTCGTCCTATCGCTGATACATGGCAAAAACGTGCATCGCAGTACTCTGACCGCATCAAGGGTAAAGGACCTGCATTCGGAAGTGGGTCAGACACCTTTACTGCTATCGCCTCCTATCTTCTCAGGGTTCTTGAAGCATTATGGAAACCACCGGAAGAGAGCGCAAAATCATCAGCTCCAAAAGAGTTGAGTGAACGCGACAAGACTCGTATATCTGAGATTGAGAAAAAATCAACAAAACTTGGATACCAAGTAAAAATTCGCATCGCGTATCTTGGCGAGGATCAGCAGTCTGCAAAACTTCGAATGCAGGCAATCGTAGGGACATTTAAGCAGTTCAACTCGACAAATCTGAATGGTTTCAAGATTGCAAACGCAAGCTTCAAGAGGGAAGAGCTCACAAAATACATTGCGCGTTTCTTTATTGACAAAGGTTTTATATTGAATATCGAAGAACTAGCGAGCGTATTCCATCTTCCGCATACTAACGTCGAAACACCGAATATCGTTTGGGCAAGTAGTAAAACGGCCGAACCGCCTTCAAATCTACCGATTCTCACTGGTGACAGTGCAGTCGATGAACAGGTAAGCGCTTTCGGGCTCACTAATTTCCGCGGTATCAATCAACAGTTCGGACTCTGGCGTAGCGACCGATCTCGTCATGTGTATATTATCGGTCAAACCGGCGCAGGAAAGTCCGGTTTACTTGAGTTGTTTGCATTGAGTGATGTCTATCATAACCAAGGCTACGCGATCATTGACCCGCACGGCGACTTCGCTGTTAATAATCTCAGGTTCATCCCAGCACACCGTATGAATGACGTTGTGTATTTCAATCCGGCCGATACTGCATACCCGCTAGGATTCAACCCGATGGAAGTGATTAATCCGGCGATGAAAAATAATATCAGTTCAGAAATTATTGGTGTTCTTAAGCGTATGTTTGGTGAATCATGGGGCCCCCGACTCGAATATATCCTTCGTTACACCATCCTCGCTTTGCTGGATCATCCAAATACTACTATGCTTGATATCACCCGTATGCTCACTGACAAAAAGTTCCGTAAGCAAGTACTTGATACCTGTACTGACACTGTTGTGATGCAATTCTGGAATGTTGAGTTTGCAAGCTGGAATGATAAATTCCAAGCTGAGGCAATTGCGCCAGTTCTCAACAAAGTCGGCGCCTTCACAGCCAATCCAATCATTCGTAATATCATCGGCCAACCAAAGAGTACCTTTAATATCCGTCAAATCATGGACGAAGGTAAAATTCTCATTGTCAACCTCAGTAAGGGACTTATTGGTGAAGACAATGCAAGTATCCTCGGTGCCTTTCTTGTGACTAAGATCCAGCTTGCAGCCATGAGCCGCAGTGACATCCAAAGTATCGAGGATCGGCGTCCGTTCTATCTCTATGTTGACGAGTTTCAAAACTTTGCCACAGATTCGTTTGCAACGATCCTGAGCGAGGCTCGTAAATATGGTCTCAACCTAACAGTCGCCAATCAATATATCTCTCAAATGCAGGAAAATGTCCGTGACGCTGTTTTTGGCAACGTCGGTACCATGATCAGCTTCCGCGTCTCCGCTGATGACTCTCCGATGCTCTCAAAGCAGTTCGAGCCTCAATTTGAACCTGCCGATCTTCTACAAATGCACAACCGTCATTTTATTATCAATATGGTCATCAAGGGTGAAAAAGCTCCTGCCTTCAGCGCGACGACGCTTACTATTCCGCCGTCACAAACTGACTATCTCCCTCATATCGTTGATAACTCTCGCCGCCGCTACGCTCGTGATCGCGCAGATGTTGAAAGAGAGATTAGTGAGCTGATTATGCCCCGTAACGAGCCCCAGAAGGTCACTGTGACGCCGACAATGGCCCGACAATGGCCTATTGATGCAGGCGCTAAACCAGTGGCATCGCCGAACAGGGGAGAGCAAAGGCATCATACCCCTGCTAATGCGCCGAGCAACGCTCCTCGCCAGGAAGCATACACTGAAAATGATAATCCGGTAAAACGCAAACGTACACGCAGTCGTTCACGCAACCGGAATAGACAAGAAGGCAGTGGAGAAGGCGAGAAGTCCCCTGCTCGCACCATCCTCCAAAAGCCAAGTAGCGACAGCAGCGAACTACGTCTGCATTAATGTATAGGTAACACCTATTCGCACGTCACGACTAGTCATCGTAATAATACAGAACAAATATAGAACATTAAACAATATAGTATGAATAGGCAAACATACCATGCATGTCACGTTCTAAAGCTGCACAGGAAATCACCAATAAGGACGTGGCAGGTAATATAAATTTGTAGGACATAACAAAACAAGAAAATAGCGCGCAAATAGCCAGCGGGTGAACGTATAAGAATTCAACTTTGTTATCAATACTCTATGTCGCACAATATTTATTTTACGACATGTAAGATATAAACAATAGTTGATTCACTATACCTTAATAACAGGGGACTTTTGATCACTATTGGCACACTAAGACCATTAGTGCTGTTTTGTTTTACGTAGTATGTATTATTCTCACGTGTTGTTCGTTGTATTTTACGTCCATAGCCCATACTATGACTTTTCCACACCATTTGGTGCATTATTTGACATTTATCTCACTATATATTTTTATCCCCCATTTCCCTGTTTTTTTGACAGTTGTTTGACTTTATTACTTCCCTATGTTTTTATATAGTTTTATGTAATGGCACTATATAGAACAAATATAGAACACTAAGAGTAGAGTGGTGGAGTTGTGAGATAAGGGAAAAGAAAAGCCGGACTGGCGGGTGGCTACTGATAATATGCGCGGGAACTCACACGAACATCTACGTAAGCTGGAGTGATATGTTTCGTATCAAAATATTTTACGGCATTAATAACATCGGTCGCCTGTGCTGACGTATCCCTATCGAGCTGCGTCTTAATAGGGTATCCCCTGCCCTCTAGCTGAATATCAATTTCTCTACTCGTGAGCGGCGGAAGGGTAATTGACACTACCTTGAACCCCCCCTGCCCTATCTTACCAATAAGCCGTCCTAGGTACTTCAAGAGGCGAGTTGAGGCGATTGACCCCTGCTCATCCGGCTTCACCCCTGTTTTATCCGTCACAGCGACAGTCGGTTCGGCAAAGAAATTAGTAGAAAAAGCTTCGCCTTTAGCGTCTACGTAGTACTTTGTCCCTCCAAGCTGCCAGGTAACTACTGGTTGTCGTGCTACGAGGCGAGCCGTGGACGCACCAAGTGGCGTAGCTGGAAGTTCAATAGTTACTGAATCCAACTCAGCGTGATGACTCCTAACGGTATCTATAAGAGCATTTTCACGAAGCGCGAAACGAAAACGTTCGAAAGGATGGCTCCCGAAATACTCATTAATTGTTTTTTGATAGGAACCTGTATCAACTGCGTTTACTCCGACAATAACTGCTCGAGTAGAGAACACAAACTGACTCATTAGCCACATTAATCCTATGCATACCAAAAAACACCCCCCCAGGATAAGCGCGAGATGACGACGTTTCTGCCTCAATGCATGAGCTTTCATACGTGGCGACTGAAGATCACTACGATCTCGATGCGTGACAACCGAAGTAACACTATCACTTGCCGAGCCAGTTAATGTGCGACTGCGACGAAATGAAAATGAATCGTTTTGAGCCGTTATGTGTGGCTGACGAATCGGCACATCCTCTTTACGTCGGAATAATTTCATCGTCGAACCCCGCCATTAGTACTCCATACATTAAAAATAGCTTTTGCTACGTCCTGAGCGGCGTGTGGACGCGCGAAGGCATGTAAGCGCTCAGCCATAGCATTTGACTCTTCGGGATGCTCCACCAGCTCAATAATCGTGTCTGTCAAAGCAGTAGACCGTGTAATATCATGGTCACTTAATACGACTGCAGCTCTCGCTTTTTCATACACTTCAGCATTCTTCACCTGATCGCCAAGTACGTGTGAAGGAATCATAATCATTGGCTTTCCCAGCGCTGCAATTTCTTGCGTAAACGTTGCACTACCTCGCGACACAACGATATCCGCCGCCCCTAGTACCTTTGCCATATCCTTATATACAAAAGGAACAATCTGATAATCTGCATGGTTCTTCGCACGGGTAACTATGTCGTTATAATCCCTCTTGCCAGTCACATGGTAAACACCAATCCCCTTCTCTAGTAAGTGTTGTATATTTTGCACCACTGCATTGTTAATTGTTTTCGCCCCAAGCCCGCCACCAGTCACTACTACTAGTGGTTTAGAGAGATCAACAACCCCGATTTCTTCCCTCGCCTGTCTTTTTTCTTCCTCAGTCAATGGACTGAAATCGGCACTAATCGGCACCCCCGTATAGTGCGAACGTGTCTTTGGGTACGAGGGGTAATTATCAAGCGGCGAACCAGTGGTAATCTTATCGGCATACCGGGCGAGCACTGAATTCGTAAGGCCAGGACGCGCATCTGAATCATGAATAACGAGCGGTATGCGTAGCATTTTTGCCGCTAACCCTAACGGCAAGCAAACAAACCCCCCCTTCGCAAAGACGACATCAGGCCGCTCACGGAGCATAAGCCAGAGACTCTGACGAAATCCATTCATAATCCGCGAGATATCAGCGATATTCTTTGAAGTCGTTGGGAGATCAAATAATTGCCGGTACCATGCAATGCCGTGATAGCGACGAAGTTTTCCGGCCGAAATTGTCTTCACGACTACCGGAACAGCTGCGTGCGACATAAGCCCGCGCGATTGTTCTTCGAAGGCCTTATCGCATACGAAGGTTACTTGCAGATCAGTATCGAGCTTACTCAGCTCGTTGACGACTGCGAGCACCGGTGTAACGTGTCCGCCCGATCCCCCGCCGACGCAGAGTAGTTTCACTTGTCTCCTCCGTTTTCGTTTCTAAATCCTTATGAGTAGTATAGCGCGAAATATAGAAAACTACACCTAGGCCAATCATTGTGAAAAGTAGACTTGTTCCGCCAAAACTAAGAAATGGCAGAGTCACTCCAGTCAACGGAAATACTCCAGTCATGGCGCCAATATTAACGACTATATGTGTCGCAAGTAATCCAAATATACCCGCTACCATGAGGCGAGCCGTCACATCGACCGTTCTATCCATGGTACGAAGGATGCGCTTTAAAAGAGCGTAGAAGATAATCAAGATAACAATCACCCCTACAAAACCGAAAGTCTCCCCAAGGATCGCAAAAATTGAATCATTAATCGCCTCTGGAAGATATCCAAATGCTTGTACGCTATGCCCCAATCCCTTCCCAAACAGACCCCCGGATCCAAGCGCAATAAGTGCCTGGTTTATATGATACGATGATGCATCCGATACATCGGCGGGATTAAGAAATGTCAGCACGCGGGCAATACGATGCGGCGACGTCATAACAAGAACGAGGCCGGCCGCCGCTACCACCCCAAGACCTACACCGAAAATCCGTCCAGAAACACCAGCCGCAACAAGCATCGCAAGTACCATACCAAACAACGTAATACCGGTGCCCATATCTTTCTGTAGGACAATGATGAAGAATGCTGCAACCGCAAGAACAACCCCAAGCGGGATGAGTGTGTCTTTTATACTACTAATCGAACCATCCCGTACCCGGCGACCTAAGAAACCGGCCGTAAACAGCATAACGCCGAACTTCAGAAGTTCTGCCGGCTGAAATGAGCTGATTCCTAAATTAAACCAGCGCACTGCACCACCGGTCTTAATAATCGGTCCACTATTCATAAATAACCCAAGGAGCGCAAGGAGGGCGCACAGCGCTATCGCAACCACAAGAATCTTATTCGTATATTTTTGCCAAAATGTCAGCGGAATTACTGATGCTATACCAAACGACACAAGCCCCATCGCAAGATAGAGGAGCTGTTTTTGCATGAAATACGCTTGATTCAATTCACTGCTTACGTTGTTATTGAGAAACTCAACGCGGGCCGGACTAATTGCATAAAGAACAACCAGCCCAACGAGGACTAAAAGACCCATATAGAGAACTATCTGGTAATCTGGCCGATGCTTGCGGACTGCGCCAAGCGTACCGCTTCGATCAATACGCGCCGATGTTCGCCCACCAAGGAAACTCACCGGATGCTTCCTCCCATCAGCGCAACAATTAATCCAATGATCGCAACCACTTGACCAATTACCCAGAAACGCATCGTTACCTTTACTTCTGGCCAGCCTGAGGCTTCAAGGTGATGATGGTATGGTGCTGAGATGAAAATCCGTTTCCCGTGGCGTAGTTTTTTTGACAGAATCTGCAAGGAGCTTGAGCCAGCTTCAACAACAAAGAGTAATCCGATAATCGGAAGAAGAAAGAGTGTATCGGTCAGCATCGCAACAACACCAAGCGCCGTCCCAAATGCAAAACTTCCGACATCACCCATAAAGAAACGAGCCGGGAAAATATTAAACCAAAGATAACTGAGGAGCGCGCCGAGCACAGTAAAGCAGAAGCCGGCAATACCGAAATTGCCTTGCAGTAGTGCGATAACACCAAATGCGCCGTAGGCTGTCGCCAGGAGTCCCCCGGCAAGTCCATCGAGTCCATCAGTAATATTGACAGCATTGCCGGTTGAGACGACTACCATAACAAACAATGGGATAATCAGCCACCCAAGCTGCCATTCTCCGAAAAACGGCACATGCACATTCGTGTAGCCAAGCTTATAGTAAAAGAACCAGGCGGCAACGAGTGCTACAGCCGAAATAAGGAGAAATTTAATACTTGAACGAAGCCCGCTGATACCCGTACCATTGCCACGAATATTGATAATATCGTCAATTAAACCAACAACGCCGCCGCCAAGTAGTGCAACAAGCGGTAACCATGTTTGTTGTCGGTCAAGATTAGCAACCAATGTCACAAATGAGATTACTACAACCCCAATCAATCCAGCCATGGTCGGTATGTGCCGTCGATGCTTTTCTTCATGAAGCTTGTTGAACACCTTTAATTCTTCGCCTGTCGTACTGACTGTTCGAGGCTGTTTCCAGAATCGATACTTATAGGCTATGAAGGTATAAAGAGGCGTTAATGCCATCGCAAGCGAAAATGACCCAACCGCAAGCAGTGATATTTTCACGATATGAGGGATAAGTTGTGTGATAAATGGTGTAATATCAAGCATGGTAACGCGGCTCCTTACCGCATTGGTTCTATATTGAGATACTTCAAAAGCCAGTTAGACAAAGTGTTGAAAATTGGTCCTGCCGCAGTCGTGCCCGCATAGCCGCCAGCTTTTGAGTCATCAACTCGTACCATTATGACATATTCTGGAGTCTCCGCCCCACCAAAACCAAGATAGCTACCGATAGAATTATCATTAGAGTATTTCCCTGTTTTTGGATCTATGACCTGGCTTGTGCCCGTCTTACCGCCGATTTTATACCCTTCAGGATCATTAGGACCAAAGAATCCTTGTTTACGAGCTTGCCAGATGAGATCTCGCAGCTCAGCTGAATGAGCTGGTGACAATGTGTTCTCTGCCAAAACTTTTGGCTGCACTGATGATACGCTCCCGTCGCTACCTAGGGTTCCGTCAATCAGTGATGGCTGATAATACCGTCCTCCGTTAATAGCGGCCGAAAACGCAGATGCCGCCTGTATCATAGTTACATCCATGCCTTGTCCAAAAGCCATATTGGCATAACGAACGTTATTACCCTCTTGCTGATCGGGTGCAATAATTGTTCCAGGTGTTTCCCCTGCTTGCTCAATGCCGGTCAACTGACCGAAACGGTAGTGACTATGAAAATAGCTATAGAGAGTGTCGCGTGCCTGACGATTCACTTCTCCTCCACCCATTTGTCGTAACGTAAAAACCACACCGGTATTCAACGAATATCGAAGTGTTGTTAACATTGTTGCATTTGCCTGTCGAGGGTCTTCTTCGACATTACAAATCTTGCGGTCATCAACAGTAGCGCAGCCGCTCGAATCATTGAAAACAGTATTTGTATTGACAGCACCACTATCCAGACCAGCACCAACCGTGAGAGTCTTCATAACCGAGCCAGCTTCATACGGTGCGGATACGACGGCGTTCTGAAAAACACTATAATCCTGTACGTCACCGTACTTCGATGGATCATAGGTCGGAAAATTAGCCATCGCAAGAACGTGACCACTTCGAGGATCCATCACTAGCACACTCCCCTTTGTTGCGCGTACATTTGCGAGACCGTCCCGCAGTACCTGCTCAGCTTTACTTTGAATATTACGGTCAACGCTAAGCACAAGGTTATCGCCATTCTTAGCCTCGACCCTTGCATCATCTTTACCGATTGTGAGAGGAATTCGTCGCACATCTGTAACCGCTTCAAGTGTTCCTGGTGTACCGACAAGACGAGCCTGGAGAGCCTCTTCAAGTCCGTACTGACCAGTTCCTTCTGTATTTACATATCCCAGAGTCTGCGCGGCTAATGCTTGTTCAGGATAGACGCGTCGAGATCCTTTTTGCAATCCAATACCCGCAACATTCTCTTTCTGTATAAGTTCTGCTTGGGTACGTGATACCTGTCGAGCAAGCACAATATACCGGACACTTTTATCCGTCAGACGAGCAAGGGAGTCGCTCACGATATTGCCGCCTGCTACGTTCTTGAGAACCTGAGTGACCTTACTAGCATCAGTGACTTCTGATGGATCCGCAAATACCGTATACACCGTCTCATTGAGTACGAGCGGTACTACTCCTGCTCCATCATGCGCATATATCTTACCCCGTTCCGGAGCAATTGTTAGTTTTGATACTTGGCTTGCTTTCGCCTGTTCGTCATAGTATCCGTGCTGAATAACCTGAATATAAAATAACCGCAGCGTAAAAATCCCAAAAAGCCCGAGCACTACAATCCGTAGGAGGCGCGAACGAGGCATGCGAGAAAACTGCTGCGTAAGTTGTGGCATTATAAGTTCTATAGGGTATTAAGGTAGTAGATTCGGTTAATTAACGTAGTCAACGCTCTTTGGTTCGGTCATAGCCTTCGCGACATTACTATCCTTGACGCGTTGTAAAGCTTGTAGGCGGGCATTTTCGACCTGGAGGTCTTGCTGCTCGGCCTTGAGTGAAGCCATCTGTTCACTTTGAGTATTTAGCGTATAGCCGTAAAAACTAGTTTTCGTCACTTGTGTGAGATAGATAAGACCAAGTACCGCAATCATCAATGCGACGAGCACCGTATGAGTAATCGGTCCCATTGCCGCACGTGGAGCAAATGCAACGGTATTTTGGTTTCGCTGCCACGAACGTTCACGCCGTGAGGAAAACCCCGAATTGTTTCTTCGAGTAGTATAAGACATGTGGTGGAATGTTTTTCGTTAAATATTTATATGCACTCCCCTTGCAACTTGGACCGGTACTTTATGTAGCCGGCCAAGTTAAAAGGAGCATACCGTTATTTACGGCGTCCGAAACGGACGTCGACGCGATATGCCTTTGGAGTTATATCGACAACTTTGATAGCCATAGCTTTCGTTGTCCTTTCCTGTTGTTTTTATTTTTTCACTGCGACCCGGAGAATTGCACTTCGAGCACGCGGATTGTGAACATCGTCAGTTTTGCCAAGAATCGCTTTTTTAGTAAGGAGGGTCAGTTCAGCTTCGTACCCGGCATTTGCTTGATCAGCAAAATACTGTTTAACGAGTCGGTCTTCCAGACTATGGAAACTAATGATTGCGATCCGTCCGCCTGGCTCAAGGAGAGCTGGAATGTTTTTGAGTAGGGTTTCTACTTGTTCCAGCTCCCTATTGAGCTCTATCCGGATGGCTTGAAAGGTGCGCGTCGCTGGATGAGTCTTTTGGAAACGTCCGCGATGTGTATTAAGTATGACGTCGGCAAGCACTTGGGTCGTCAATATCGGTCGAGCCCGCGTGATCGCTCTCGCGATGGCACGTGCCCTGCCAGGAGGTTCTTCTCCGTAGCGTTCGATAATCTCTTGCAAAACGGTTTCGCTCGCATGATTCACGATATCCGCAGCAGTTTTTTCCTGCCGTTGATCCATGCGCATGTCAAGCGGACCATTCCGTTTGAGTGAGAACCCACGTTCTGCCTTGTCGAGCTGTGGTGACGATACCCCCAAGTCAACAAGTACCATATTATAACGTTTTGCACCTGCGATTGCACTCCTTATGAAGTGAGCAAAATCGTCATGTACAACCTTCGCCCCGAGCTCCCGGAAAGATTCCAGTTGCTGGATAGCAAAATTATCGCGATCTACCAGTGTCATCTTGGACGCGTTCCCAGTTTTTGCCAGGATTGCTCTTGCATGACCGCCGTACCCGGCAGTTAAGTCAAGATATGTTTCGTTAGTTTTCGGGCTTAAAAGCTCGATTACTTTTTCAAGAAGCACTGGAATATGGAGTAGTTCGGTTTCGTTCGATATGTGATCGTTCGATTCCTTGTGTTGTTGTGGTGGTTTTTTACTCATATTATTCACGTTTCATTTTATCGTTTTTAGTCGGTAAATGATACGCTTTTCTACGAGGTCACCTATCTGACAGTCAATGTTTGTTTTCGCAAAATTTTTGTTTTTGTCACCCGACAAGTGTGTCGGATGTGAGTAGTCAATGGAGTTGTTGTGGTGTGAGGTACCGATAGATCGGAACCCCAATTTTTCGTTGAAGTCTCCACTGACTAGTGAGAGAGTGAGAGACTTATGTGTGAGGTGGAGTTTTTTGGGAGGTGTGTTGTTTGATGAAAGAACAAAAGCGGTAATTTTCAGCTGTCGCTTTATTCAGCTGTTGACTGCCAGATAGTTGACCTCGTGAATTCTCTATCTGACGACCGATTTGTTAACGTGCTTTGTTACTAATGCAGTGAAAGACGATATGTCATCGTCTTATCTCATTAGTGAATTGTTATGTGGTGCCGTGGTTTTTTATTTTTGACGCTGCAGCTGATTTTGGCTGCTTTGTTTGCCACTGACATTAGTCTACAGCCATGCTTAAGCGAGATGCAAGTACTTTTTTGCATATTATTGCAAAATATTCCCCTTTCTGTGGATAAATACCCGCCTTCACCGGGGTTGCTATTTGATAAAAATCAGATTTTCCCCTGTAGACTGTGTATAACTATCATTTTTGTAAATAATAATTATGTAATCTGTCAATGATTTTATGTCATATTTCATATGTTAATTACAATATCATTTTTTATATGTTTTGGTATATTTGTCAATATATACTAGATCATAAAATGTATACATTACACAAATTTACCTCAAGAAACAAGTGGGTTTTAGCTTTCGGAGAGAATGTCTTCGAAGAAGGTTTTTGCATCTCTTAGACTGTAGAGTAATGGCCAATCTGGAGAAATACCTGATGTATCACCATCTAAACTAACCTGTACGAAGCTCGTACTGCTCGGTAATTCATCGCCTATAGCCTTGTCATCAACGAGCCAACCCGGTTCGTTTATTTCCTCGAGAAAAAGTGCTTTACTCTGAAGCATCGTTATAATTTCAATCCCCTGCAGCGAAGGACAGAGAGCAGCCTTAAACCTCTGATAATCATCAAATCCATACGTCAGTATGATCGGCGAAGCTTTTTCTCTTAATAATTCAATAAACTCACCCGCGCCATCATACTCAAATCTGCCGTCCGCGAGATCCGACTGCTCTAATTGTCCATATACCAGATCAGGATCAAGTCCTTCAGATATAAGCTGAGCTGAGAAATCATGTGCGTATGTGGTGTCGTCACTCCATACGTAAAACTGCGTTTGATTAGTATACATCTCTTCAGGGTTGATCTCGGGATATAATTTCCCTATCTCCTCCATGACTTCTTTCATTCTGTCGGTTTGAAAAAGAGTTCGGTCAAGATCTACGTATACGTTCATGTAAAATATATCCTCATCAGTTGTCGTGCGATGGCATCAGGATCGTGACGGATGTAACTCCGATCAGCACTTAATGCATCACTTGAGTGATTGTTTTGCCATATATAACCAGATAGCAACGGGACACCACGATACTGATACTGTTGTTTCTTAAGTGTGTCTATATCTGCCTCAACACTCAATTCACCATCGTGTGCATACTTATCAAGAAGAGCTTTGTTTGGTAATGCACTATTGAACACAACATAGTCAAGAAAATCTCCTCCGGCCAGTCGTTCAATCTCAGCGGCAAAATCATGTACTTTTAGACTATGCGTGGAATGAGGTTTAGTAACGAGATTACATACATAGACACACACGGCTTTCGTTCGCGTCAAAGCCTCACCGACTCCCGGTACAACAAGTACCGGTGCAATACTCTCATAGAGATCACCCGGTGCTATCACAACCATATCAGCTTCGAGGATTGCCTGAATCGCTCGTGGATTTGCAACGGCCGCAGGTCGGAGTTCAACCTTCGGACATCGTGCTAGAGATGAGCGGCCTATCTTATCTTCACCGACAATCATTTTTCCGTCTTGACCTTCAACACAAAGCGTCACGTCCGTAAGTGTCATAGGCTCAACTTTTCCGGTAATGTTTAAAACTTCACTAGCAAGCTCAACTGCCTCGGCAAAATTCCCTGTCATCTTCTCTAGAGCGGATAAAAATAAATTACCGAAGGCATGCCCCTTCATCGTCCCTTCTTCAAATCGATAATTAAACAAATCTCTTACTTTTGGTGAATCACTGAGCGCAACGAGACATTGTCGCACGTCACCTGGCGGTAAGGCACCCAATTCATCTCGTAACTGTCCTGTTGAACCCCCATCATCCGCCATATCAACGATTGCGGTAATATCTTGAACGTAGTTTTTCAAACCGCTAAGTACTGCAAAGCTCCCCGTCCCGCCGCCTATAACAACAAATTTAGCTCCTGCAACTTCTTCGTGAATCATATACCCCTCATCTTTTTAACAAATGCCGCGTAGTACAGCGCACTGCGTCGCGGAACACGTTTTAAATCATTATCATAGTCAATCCCAACCAATCCAAAACACGGCCATTTTCCATATGCCCACTCGAAATTATCTGTCAAAGACCAGTAGAGATAGCCCTCGACTTTCACTCCTTTTTCAAGTGCGTTATTTACGGCGCGTATCGTACCATTCAACCATTCTTTTCGATAGCGGTCATGAACATCCGCAACCCCTGTTTCCGTCACTATCAACGGCTTCCTCCAGCGCGCAAGCCGGATAAGTACAGGTTCAAGATTATCTGGATACATTTCCCAGCCTAGATCACTTGTTCGACGATCACTGTCCGCTTCATGATAGATATTTGCACCAAATATAAGTTTTCTTCCCTGATATGCATCAGTAAAATAGTAGTTCACCCCTATGAAGTCCATGTGTCTCCCGACATACCCAAGTGGAAGACTGTCACGCGTTTTGAGATTCCACCATACCATAAACCTCGTGATTCTTCGGTCATCCAGCGCTACAACATGAGAATAACTCTTTACAAATCCGACTTTGAACCGCCGAGAAATCCTATGCGCACGTTGGTAAATTAATTTGTGGCCCTTTAGTAGGTTACGGTACACCCAAAAAGCTTTCCAAAGCGATCGTTTCTGCGGAGGATGCTCAAGCAGATAGTATCCGTGACTCACCACCGTATCGGGTTCATTGATTGTAACAATGAGTCGTATGTCTTTCCCTATTTCACTCAGTACTTTTTCAGCATAACGGACAAAATACTGAATATTACGCGCTTGCTCAAACCCACCTTTTTCCGCGAACCACACAGGTACCGTCCAGTGATAAAGCGTCATGACCGGCTCGAGACCGCGTCGTTTCAGCTCATGAATATACTTCCGATAATGTTCAATTTCGGCCGCATCCCACCTACCCTCTTCAGGTTCAATCCTCGACCATTCGATACTAAAACGAAAGGCATTCAGCGACATCTTACGGGCAATCTCAAAATCTTCTTCATAGCGATTATAATGATCTACAGCGCGTCCCGAGACATAATTATTAGGTGTCGAAGCTTGTTTTTTAATCTCTGGCCAGACTTTAAGTTCAGATTGTTTATATGAAGCCGCTTTAGCGAGTGCTCTTGCATTTTGCAACTCCCAAACACTCCAGTTGTTGTGGTTACCCCCTTCAACCTGGTGTGCACTACTCGCTACTCCCCACAAGAAGCGTTTCGGAAATCGAAATTTCTCTGACATCTGATAACTAGTATACCGTATTACACAAAGGCATCGAAACGATAAGGATGATTTATAGCAACTTGCTTATGCTTGCAATAGTATCTCGAACAATCAATACTGTAGATTATTCCGTGTGAGAAGTGTGTCCACATCTCATTACGGACGCACACGAGACTATAGGAGAGAAAAAGATGACTGCTAACTCATCGTCACGCAATGCGATCCGACGAGCAACACGAGCTGCAATTCAGTTGAAGAAACAGAGGGATAAGACTCGGACAGCCTGTATCGAAGCTCTCCAGGCTTACCTCAAGGACAAGGAGGGTGCTGTTGATTTGCCACTGTCGCTGTGCAAGGCACTTCAGACCCTGTATTTCACAAATGACTCGTACTTCCTGCCCTCGCTCGAAAGATTTGTCGCCGGTATTCAGGAAAATTCGACACCGTCTAGGTTCCAGCTTACGGATGGACGTTCTGCGCGAATCGAGCTTGTCGGTAATCATGATGATACATGGGACATAGGGCTACGAGCTCTCATATCTTCATGAAACAACCTCCGCTCTGAAAGGATTCTTCTTATGCCATTCACTGATTTGCAAGAAGGTAATTTGGCGGTCATCAAAAGCAGCGCCCGTTCAATTGAAGCATCACTTGCTGCTTACTACGTAGCCGTGGAAGTCGCCCTGGATGTCGCAAGACATACGCTCCATAGCTACCTCACGAACCTCCCGGGCGAAGTTCACACATGTGAGTTGTCTACTATCGATTGTCACCGCATCGCCAAGGTCTGGGCAGCACAGTATGCATTCAAGAATTCTGATTTCTCAGTGAGGTTGCATGCCCATGTTGACAGTCTTCTTGAGGGATCTGGTTGGATAGTCGTTATGAGTGAGACATCTGATCCGAATCCACGCAACGAACATGAGATGGAACGCCCCATCAAGATCACACTGCGACGTATTCAAGTACGTCACACCGATCAATAACTAGCCCTGATCCTCAAGGTTTTGAGTCCTCGACTCCCTTGTGGGATCGGGGCTCTTAACCTATTTAGGACAGTTGTATCACGTCTTCCCCGAAATGTTTTTGTAAGCGTAATATAATTGATCGCTCATGTCGACCAAATTTTTTACTCAATTTCTTCAGAGGTACGCCATTTTGAAAGTCGCTTTTAAGTTTGATATCTTGTTCGTCCGTCCATGGTTTATAGGCATTTGGATGTTTCTCGCGCATCTTTTCGAGGCGCTCTGTCCAACTACTTGCCTTTTTATCTTTATCGGCCGCTTTTTTATTCTCATTCTTCTGACGTTTTACTGCTTGATCACGAAGATATTCGAATCTTGCATGGTCATCTGCCGCTTTCTCGCGCAGTCCTTCATCAATCTTAAGCGCTTCCTCGCTAACCTTGAGCGCCATTTGATTTATACCCACAAGACTAAGGCCGTCTAATGAACGAACGCGACTCAGCGCCACGTAGCCCATACCCTCAACGAATGCTTTACGCAGATCAATCCGCGCAGCATCGAGCGTCATCCCCTGGCTCTTATGGACGGTGATTGCCCAGGCTAGACGTAGTGGAATCTGACTGAGACTCGCCCGTTTCTTGTCACCATCACGTAGTTCCCATGTGTCAAGCTTCATTGTTACTTTACGGCCGTTTAAAAATTCTACTACTGGAAAATCTGTCAACTTTTCAAATTCTACCACTGTTCCAATACTACCGTTAACGTATTTCCGCTCCAGGCTGTTTTTAATTGCCATCACCAATGCGCCCTTTTTTAGGACTAGCTTTTCTTGAGCTATACAGGATCGCATTAACGTCGCAACGTAATTCTCCTTCCCTGTTGTTGTTGCGGTGTATGTATGTGTTTCTCCGTCAAGTGCTCGTAATTTTTGTTCATTGAGACGATCGACATCGATATTCATTGTATGTAGTTCGGTTATCTCGCGTGGCCCAAGTGACGCGTCTATGCGAGTCAGAAGGGATTCTGCATGTCTTCTGCGGAGGTCACCCTGTCGCATAGAATTAAGAATATCGAGCAATACAGCATCATCCTGACGGTGCTGTTCAGCAAGGTAACATATAACTGGATTAAGCTTCTCCCAGGCCTCAGAATTGACGACAAAGCCTCCTCCGCGCGAATCATGTCGATTAACTGGAGGTAATTGAAAAAAATCACCACAGAGTACTACTTGTATACCACCAAAAGGACGAGGATCTTCACGAACTCTGCGAGCCACTAATTCGACCATATCAAGCCTATAATCGTGAAGCATACTCACCTCATCAATAATAAGTACATCAGTTGTCTCGATGATATCGCGCCGGCTCTTGAGAAGATAGTCTTCAAAATCTTCTGGTAGTTCGTCATGAACCCCAATGCCACTCCAAGCATGGATCGTATTACCACCAATGTGTGTTGCTGCAAGCCCGGTTGTTGCGGTTACTGACACATGTTTGCCAGCCTTTTTTGCCGCTCGAATAAATTCATTGAGAACATATGTTTTACCTGACCCAGCCGGCCCAGTCAGTAGAACATTCTCCCCCGAAAGTAGTATCTCCAGCGCTAAGAGTTGATCCATTACTCTTAGTATAGCGTCAAGCAGGTATGGCTTACAAATTTCTTACGGGAGGCAGGAGTTTGATTTCATCGACAATGAATTTGTCAGTATCACTAAGATAACGGAGACGAACATAGTGTTCGGCCCGCCAATAATTACCCTCTTTTGTTTTATAGACAACATCACTGTTACGTACTGTTTGGGAGTCCCATAACGGACCGGAGTATAATAAATATTCGCGCGATTCCCCGCCATAAAGAAAGTTGTCTAGTTCCTTTTTTTGATCAAGCAGTACGACTTTATCGAGCTCTACTTCTTCACGACTATGGTTGAGGATATGCCCATAGACATCCATATGATCACCATCGATATGGCAATTAACGGAAACGATTTCAATCAACGGTGGCGTTTCTTCGACAGCAGGCTCTTTGGAGGTGTCTACCTCGTTAATATTCTCATCTTGGTTATCGTCATCACGTCCATCGATAACCTCCTGCTCATCAACTTCACGAGTATCTATATCAGAGTCTTTGAAGGCCGGCTCGCCCACCAATAACCGGCGTGCGACACTCCAAAACCCCATATTATCGCTCGCAGGCTACGCCGTCACCATCACGGTCAAGTTTTGCTTGATAGGACGAATCAGCTTTCGCGATATTGAAGACGCCGGCATTAAAGGCCTCTGTACAGTTTGCAAATTGACGGCCATTTGTAGGCTCGCTCGATGTACGATCCTTGACATTACTGAGCGCACCGTTTGACACTTGGCCATCTGTTGAATCAACAGGTACCTGGCTGTTCACATAACCAAGACCAGCACCAAACCACGCCACGGTGATAACACTAAGGATTGCGAATGCTGGGCTTTTCTTGAAACCTTCTGGATCTCGAGCCCACATAATAGCCATAATCGTGAGAGGGATAAACGGCAACACCACTAGCCAGAGTAAGTATCCGAGAACAATCCTCTTGGTTTTTGACCAATTCTGATATTTATACTTAGTAAATGGTAAACGGCTCAGGAGGTAGTCCGCTCCGCGAAGAAAGATGCCTTTTTTCTCACCTACTGTCGTAACAGGTGCTGTATGTGCTTGTGTTTCTACGGTCTGTGATGAACCGCTCTGCCCTGCAGTGTAACGATGAACTTGCTTAGCCATTCCATAAACTCCTTCAATTAGTATTTCTTAAAATCGAGTATACTCGTGCTAACAGTAGTAGGCAATGGGATTTCTTCGATTGCGAAAGAACTATTTATTTTTTCTTGAAACCCCTAAAAGCATTTACAACAAGCTGGGTTGAAATACGATCTAATTCTTTACTACGACCTTTTTTCTTCCCTTTAGCTTTTTTATTTGACAGTTCTTTTTGTCGTTTCATCTCTCCATCTATCTCTGCTGCTAAATAGTTAAGCGCGGGGAAAAATGCAGCATAACCCTGTATGTTATATTTTGGCTTTTCTGGTACTAATTTTTTCAATTTTGCTTTAGCCTTCTTTGATAATTCGGGATCCATATCCTCATATTCTCGATGAGGAAGAATGACTGCTTGAACAGGAATTAATTCTGCTATAAATGTTAACCAAGCACCAATATCATCCTCGTCATCAGGTCTCTGACTGGTATCGATTCTTTCTATTTCCCCAGGATTAACATTTCGAAGATCGACGACAAAACCCTCTTGCACATCACCTGTATATGGCTCGTACGTTCTCATGAGGCCAAACCCGTCGATAACGTCCGCACCCTTAATGCCCCTCCACCTGTTATCAGCAACAAGATTTCCAGCAAGTAGCAATCTGCCTTTTTCATCAACTAACAACATAGAATCCTTTTCGCTGGAATAATCATTGTCAACTTTCATAGGAAGTACGTAGGGTACATCAGGCTCTATATCGCGAACTTCTTTTTCAATCCATCTCTCGGGTATATATACTTCCCTACTAACATGAATAGTAGGTGTGTCTTTTTCTTTTGCTACATCTTGTGGTATATCAGCCATACGCCCTCCGGTATATCCCTCGTATAAATATTGGTCTTCAGCCCCCACCGAATTGATTTATTTTACTATAGCATTAATCAAGTATTAATACGAAGAATATTCTCATATTTGACACTGTAAATTTTCCTCCCTATACTCCTTCCTAGTGGGCCGCCCGGTCCATTTTCTGCTCACAGAAAGAGGTTGTTCCATGGCTCGACGAGCAACCGTCAGGACTGGTAAGCACCGGTTTATGTATGTTCGTCGCTCACCGACTGGTAACCCTCGTACCTTCTTGGCACTCATTGAGAGAATCGAGGGGGTACCGAACAGCAATACTCAGGTCGTCGGTAAGGATATTGTCATCGGTGTTCCCCCTGGCTATTCGGTCGATGAGGTACGTACAACGATCATTAGCGGTCTCACCGAACTCGGCTACGACGTTCATCACGGACATCGCCCCCGACCCACCCCACTCCCCGTCCGTTAACGAATGAACCCCGTCTCGTTAGTGAGGCGGGGTTCATTCGTGTAGTGATAGATTCATTATTATCCGTTTCTTGGTATAGCAACAAGATCGATATCAAACACAAGATCGCTATTGGCGGGGATATTTTTTGCTGGACTACTTGAACCGTAGGCCATCTCTGCCGGTATAACGAGTCTGCGCGTTCCGCCTACTTTCATACCCGGCACTCCTTTGGTCCAGCCAGCGATAACCTGATGTAAGCCAAATGTTATAGCTTTACCAAAATCAAAACTGCTCTGAAAAATTATTCCATTCTTCACAAGTGCACCAGTATAGTGTGCCGTTATAGTCGCGCCTGGTTTCACTTCTTCGCCTGTTCCGACCTCAACATCCGTAACCTCAAGCTCTGTAACCGCTTCACTGCGCGGCTCAAAGTTATGTAATTTTGTTCCTTCGTATGCCATGTTATTTCTCCTTATTACTGAAAATATCACTGAGTGGCTTAAGCGCATCCATCGGATCAAACGGCGGAAGCTCTTCTATCGCAACGTAAGTATCTTCCGAATCAACATATACACTAACCGGTGAATGCAGTTCGACGTAGTTTTGTGCTATTCTTTGCGGCGTATTTGTTTCATCACTCTCATACATCTTTCCGTCATCAGTTATCACCTGAAATATCACATGTTCAGGAAACCCGATTCCTGACGATCCGTCTAGTAGTGATGAAAATGATAGATCAACTTCAAAACGCTTTTTGGTCGTAAATCCATTCACGACACCGTGGTATTTTTGTCCGCTCGAAAGAAGTCTTTCGATCACTTTTGTGCGACGCTTGTCGTGTGATGCTCGACGAATATTTCTCATTTGCATGCACTCAAGTATATCACTTGGCGTATTCTGATTTTTGCTCGTAGTGCCTTATGCGGCTTGTTGTAACTGCTCTTCAGTATTTTGTGATTCATTGACAACTTCTGGTTTTTTCTCGACGATAGCACCAAAATCGTTTTTGATCTCTCGTCTATGCTTCTCGAACCACGACATATACATAGCTACTGCAGCTTTATCCGCCAAACCCTTAGCACGCTCATGTATATCTTGAGCTGCTTCAGCAAGTGTACATACAGTGTCTTGATGCTTTACTATTCTCACCATATCCTGACTCGTCATCGCCTCTTGGAATGTAAGTAGGGGTGTCATGTATTCTATCCCCTTCTCGCTGTGATCCTCAGATAGATATTCGGGATGCATTTCCAGAAAATAATTCCATAATTGCTCAATATATGGATAAACGTGTGTCTGTTCATAGCTGTCGTGCTCGCGCGAAGTGCCCATGGCACCTTCAGTATTTATCAATTCGAATCTCGGTAATGGCATAGTAACTCCTCAGTCGGTGTTAGTTTTATCTTAACCGTTATGTTTCGTATAATACCATATCTCATTTGCTCACAAAACTAGATTATGACAATTTACTACATCCTAAATTACAATTACTAAAGTTATTACCCTATGTCCACTCTATGTTGAGAATATTCCCAGATACGTCTTTCTGTTGCTTTCTGTGAGTTTTTGAAAATATCAGGATCCATAAATGCTACCTCATCACCATCATCGCCTGCACTAAATTCCATTTCTTGTGGTATAAGTTCAAATATGAGTCGTATCTGATAAAACCCGTGCTCATCGAGATATTTAGGTTCATCTGTATCGATAATATGCCACGTAAAATTACCCGCTAAGTTCACTTCTTCCTTGAGTTCACGAGCTAAACCCTGTTCAAATTCTTCACCATGATCGAGACCGCCGCCCGGTAAATCCCACCAGTCCCTGTTTGTCTCCTTTACGACAAGAACCTCGTCTTTCTCGTTTCGTATCAATGCTTTAAGTGAAATCCTGTACAGATAATCCGTTCTGCGCCCTTTTTTACCAGTTTCGATAACTCCGTGCATATTCACCCTTCCTACTTAATATTATTGTCTCTTTTTGATTTTCCTGAATTTATCGATATTTCCTAGGATTCTTTTGGAGAACTTCCCCTGATGAGTCGTCGTAAGTTTAATATCTCCTCACTTTATTTTTTCTTTATTCCTAACCATAGCCGGTTTGGTTTTCTTTCCACGATCCTTAACCTTGGCTGTAGGAATATAATCTTTAATGTCTTTAATGGAAAATCTCAATATATCAAGCCATGTTTCTTTCCTAAATGACGAGGCATTGTGACCAAGATCTATCCTAATCTGAACTGTTAACTCAGCAAGGAGCTTACGCCCTCGAAGCACTAATATATCTGGATTACTATCCGTGTAATAATGTTGCATCAAATCGCCAAAACTCTTAATCACCTCAGGCGATGCATAATAAGCGGCTTCTTTGAATTTATCTTGTATCATACCGCGTAAATCATCGTAGTTATCATCATGACGATCATACTTTCCATCAATCATATCTCCCATGAAGGAAAGTAAGTCTTTATAAAAGCTCATTTTCTTAGCATTTAAGCTATCTCTCAGTTTTAGGTTTAGTTCATTTGCTTTCTGTAATCGATTACCCCATAAAACAGTTACTAGCGTGGTGGTCGCCGCAATGACTGAGGTAACGATCGGAACGATAACCTGCCAGTTATCCATAGCTAAAAATTTTCTATATTCATACGTGTTTGCTCGGTCGTATCCCTATCCCTCACCGTCACCGTTCCGTCTTCCAAAGTCTGGAAGTCGACAACCACACAGGCTGGAGTGCCGATTTCGTCCTGGCGGCGATAGCGTTTGCCGATATTACCGTTGTCGTCCCATTCGCAGACGTATTTTTTCGAAAGTTCTGCGTAGACTTCGCGCGCTTTAGCGACAAGCTCGGGTTTGTTTTTCAGCAGCGGGAACACAGCATATTGCACCGGCGCAAGTTCGGGTTTGAGTTTCAACACCGTGCGAGTTTCACCATTTTCAAGCTCTTCAACACCGAGCGCATCAGAGATAACCGCGAGAAACACCCGCCCAAGTCCCATCGACGTCTCAAGTACCCAGGGGATGAATTTCTCATTTGTTATCGGATCGCGATAATTAAGATCTGTACCGCTAAACTTCATGTGCTGCGAGAGGTCGTAGTCGGTTCGGTCATGAATTCCTTCGACTTCGTCAAATCCGTAACTCGGGAATTCGTATTCAATATCCCAGGCATCTTTGGCGTAAAACACGAGGTTTTCGTGCTGATGCCAGCGCAGTTTTTCGGGTCGAATACCGAGATCGTTCACATACCAGTCCCACCTGTCCTGTTTGATGCGGTCGTAGGCTTCTTTGTTCTCGTTTGGACGAATGAAATACTGCGTGTCAGCCTGTTCAAACTCACGAACTCGGAACAAGAAGTTTCGCGGAGAGATTTCGTTGCGGAAGGCCTTACCTATTTGCGCGACACCAAACGGCACTTTCATGCGCGTCGTGTCGACGATATTTTTGAAGTTCAGATAGATGCCTTGGCAGGCTTCGCCCGGTAGATACACTGGTCGGTCGCCATTTTCCGTGAAGTCACCAAGGTTAGATTTCACTAGCAAATTGAACGGCTTCGCCTCTGTAAAATTCTGCTTGCCACAGTTTGGACACTTGATCTTGTCGCGGTTTTCGTCAAAGAGCTTATTCAGCTCCTCTGGTGACATTTTTTCGTCAGCTTGCACGCCAACTCTCGCGAGTTCCTTGTCGACACGTATGCGAGCATTGCACTCTCTGCACTCCGCGAGAGGGTCGGCAAATCCGCCAACATGGCCGGATGCTTCCCAAACTTTCGGGTTCTTAAACATGGCGCTGTCGAGGCCAATGTAGTCTTCTTTTAGATAGACGTTTCGCTTCCACCACGATTTCTTAATGTTATTTAAGAGTTCAACGCCATACGGACCAAAGTCGTACAACCCTGCTTCACCCCCGTAAATTTCACTTCCTGCATACACAAAACCACGACGTTTCGTGAGCGCAATGACGTCGTCCATTTTTATCTCTGACACTGTAGTAGTTCCCTTTCCCTATGTTGGCAACATAGCGGTAAATATTTGTCTTCATTATACCATAAATCACTCTGTTAGTAGAGTCTCAGCTGCTTTATTTTTCATGCATTTTACAGTATAATAACCCTACCCGTACGAGAGAGGAATAGCTGTGGCTCGAAAGAAGTCCGAGGACAGTGGACTGGACCTGAAAGCGAAAATCGTCTTCACCATCATGGACGTCATCTCGCTCATCATCCTTCCCTTCTACTTCGCTCAGAAGCGCATCAAGGCGTGGACCGAGCGAAAGAAGTCTCACTGAACAACATCACGGGCAGCCCCGGCTCACTTACCCTCTAAGGAGAGGAAAGTGAGCCGGGGCTCTCAATATTCTAAAAAATTAACTTGTGCTGCATCAGACAAGTGTTCGTTGTTTTTACATCAACATCTCTCCTCTGTTGTTTTCGGTGTTGAATATTACTGTTGTATTTTTAATACGCTGGTGCTATAACGATGACAGGTTACTTTTTTATAAAAAACATATATCCCTCAAATAATATGAGTCCTAAAGTCGAAGCAATATTGATTGATGCTACTACGCATATTGATTTCGTGAAAGAGTCAACTGACCCTGTTGCTATTGAAACTGCTGGCTCGCCTACTATTGATATCGAACGACTTGAGACCGCTTTTGCTCGTGATGCGGTATCGAGAATATTTAAATGGCTCGAGAATGACTCCGTTAACAGTCCTGACTACCTCACTTCGGCCGCGTATACAGCCCCACGCGCTTGGCTCGAATCAAATGCGATTCATATCCAGCATCAAATCCAAGAAGACCTTGCACATCTTACTACCGAGCACATCGAAGAAGATGTAGTTACTGCACGCGATGTCTACGACCCGAATCATCATAAAACTCATATCAATATGGCGAATGGTCAGCTGGAAAATACAGCAAAGATCTTTGACGCATCAGATTTTATGTATGCCGGTATTGAAGAGGTTATGCAGGAGGCGGGGCGACTTAATCCTGAAGTGACGATCGAAGCAACAAATCAACGATCAGTTCGAGCAATCGGAGCTATGGTTGTTCGGCACCTCTATCTCGAAATACTGGCGAGCGAAACGCCTGCCGTTCTCACCGTAGAGCGTATGGATACTATTAGTGCAGTATTCAAGCAAAATATCCTCTCAGCCGTTAGACACATCGCCCTCCTTGAGCAACGTGCGTCTAGACTTGCGTCAGCAACCGAATCCCCTACCGAGGTATCACCCGCTCAGCAAGATAGCGACATCTCTCAATTAGCGGCGTAATTCCTTTGACATTTGCCGCTACCGATGGTGATTGCGCTGAGATAAGGCGCAATATTTTTATATGCTCGGTCGTATAATCACCTTGCTCACTGAATGAAAATGCCATCGCTTCTTCATCGAAAAAATACCGGCTGTCCTCGACAAGCTTCATACCATTCACATCTGTTGAAAGATTCATACCGATGCCCAATAGGATTGCGAGCTGGAGCCAAAACCAGGTGACGGTAATAGATAACACAATCTTAGGATCACCGATTGATTCGATCCCTGTTTCAAGTAATCGAAAAAAAGATTCGTCATCAACTTGTTCACTGGCTTTTGAAACCTGCTTGATCATCTCATACCCAAACTGTAGCCGCTCATAATCCGTCAAAATATGTGCAAAAAATGTATCCAACTTTGCACTGGTCAATGTTCCGATCTCTCCCTTGCCAGGTACATAGGTAATATCACAGATTGCAAACAGCTCAATTCCCCCAGCAAGTTTGCTCTTTTCCCTCCGTACACCCTTCGCCATAATACTCACCTTGCCGTAGTCTGGCGTGAGAACCTGCAGGATACGATCTGCTTCGCCGTAATTAGTACGACGCAGGACTATTGCTTTCGTTCGAATTGGTTTTTTATTCATGTGTCGCAAACTCGCCGTGCTCTTTCACGGCATCAACAAGAATCTCATTAGTCACCGTCGCCTTGTCGAGTACCTCAACAACACCATAGCTTTTTAGTTTTTCCTCTGTGAGTGACCGGTCAACCACACCACTACAGATAATAATCGGGATATCTTTCGTATCGTCATAACTTTGTAGCTCATGAAACAGTGTAAATGTTGTATGGCCGTCGAGCATTATATCAGCAACAATAACCGAAGGAACTTCGGCATCAATCACATCCATCGCTTCATATCCTGATTGGACAAGTGCCGTCCGCACTCCTGCCCGCTCAAGTGTTTTTTGATAACTCTCTCCGAGCCACCGATCATCTTCAACTATTAATGCGTAGCTCATAGAAGCGTCATCTGATGAGAGTACGGCAAGGTCACCGAAAAGGTCACGCCACCCTTTTGATGCCGTATCATCGTTAAGTTACCGCTCATTGCGCGAGTAAACTGATCTGCAATCCAGAGACCAAGACCGCTACTGCGAGCTCGCTCACCCATTGGCATTGGCCCACGGCCAAGTTCCGTACGCAGTCGCTCAAATACCTTAGCGCTCATCTTAGGGCCGTTATCGCGCACCATAAATGACACGTGGTCTTTTTTCTGCTGAGCACTAATTACGACCATACCTCCCGCTGGGTTATGTCCGAGTGCGTTATCACAAAGATTGATAAGTAACGCCGTCAGCATATCCCGGTGTCCGATAATAAGTGCGCTTCGACGAGTAATACGCGGTCGGATTGTCTGACCAAGACTTTTCGCAAGCGGCTGCATCTCCGCAGCAACTGCCTGGCATATTGAGGCGACCTGTAATGGTTCCGTATCAAACAACAGGTCATTGACCCTACTTGCTTTCGTAAGTTGCTCAACGAGACGCAGACTCCGCTCAACAGTCATCTCAAGCCGCTGCAAGGCAGTCTCGCGCTCAGCATCTGTCTGACAATCTCGTAAATCGAAAGTAAGCTGACGCATTAGTACTAGTGGCGCCTTCAACTCATGAGCTGCCACGAATACCGATGGCAGTGCTGTATTATTTTCTACTTTCTCATCCCCTCGCATAGATACCTTCTAGTATACGCGGGGCAATGAACAACGGAAAGTAATAACGCTTTTGAAACTAAGGGTTAAAATCAAGTGTCTTTACAATATTCTCAAAATCGGGCAAGAATGTCGGTGAATCACACGCGACAACAAGCGTCTTATCACGAATCTTAAAGATCACAGCTGATCCAGTACGGGTTTTAGAAAATGTGCCGTCTAGACGGATACCTGTAAAATCCCCTGTTTTAATAGGCGATGATTTGAGGTCACCTTTTTTCACGAGCGTATCGTAACTTTTTACCACTGAGTCATAACTCTTATCGAGTATACTGGCGCGTGTTGCGAAAGCTTGTGTATCAGATACAAGCGGAACAACATCGAGATGCAAATAGGCTTCATAATTATCCCCGTTCGCACCACTTTTATTAACCATCACGCTCCAGGTCTTCGGATAACTAAATTTCACATTACCGAGATCGGTTGGGCCATTAAAGACCTTGTTAGGTTCCTTGTAGCGTTGTTCAAAATCTTTTTCATCAGCTGTTTGCTGATCTTTTTTTGCAACTTTTACGGCAGCGGCAACTTTTTCATCACTACTGCTCTTGTAATCTTGGTATCCCATAAACGCCCAGATAAATGCGCCCGCAAAACCTGCGGCAAGAAGTCCGAGTAAGATAGAAGCGATAACAAGCGGATTGACGGCGCCCCGTTCAGCACGTGAGTTCATACCCATACTATACCGTGCTATCTCCCCTGTTGTAAAGGCTTATGGTTGAAATTCATATACGTTGCAAGCACCAATCTTTACGAGAGGTTCTCGTCCCTTTAGTGCAAACCCGTAGCTCACCAGTTTTAATGGTCTTTTTAACCGTAACGATTCCGAACTCAGTTTTTTATGGAGCTTTGACATGTATGTATCGGCCAGGAACACGAAAACTATCGTCGTATCATCCGGAAGTGGTGTCCGCCAAAAATCTACCGTCCGCACTTCAATTATTGCGCGTCGTCTCCACGCGCTGAGTTTAGTAAAAAGTACGAGAAACGGATTAAGCTCGTATCCTACTGCTTTCGCGCCCTTTTCTGCCGCCATAAACAGTACCCTGCCGTCACCCGAACCAAGATCAACAAATGTATCCTTTTCTGTTACCGATAATTCCCTAAAAAGGTTCTTAAGGTCACCTTTGAGCGTTGGAACATAGGGTGCTCCCCGAAATACAACCCCGAGCCAAACAATCGCGAGGAGACTGAGTAGTACCCAGAGAATATATTCCATCTCCACTACTCGGCTTCGTCGAAGCGCTTCTTGAGAATCGTTATCTTATTTTCGAGCGTTTTCAGATCATCACGTATCTCGTCTGCAAGCTTACTGCCTTCATCAAACTTAGTAATCGCTTCTTCGACATCAACGTCTTCGCTATCAAACCAGGTCACAAGTGCTTCCAAATCGGCCAGTTTCTGCTTAAGTGTTTTTTCTTTCGACATCTTTTACCTCCGTTTTAATATGATATTTTTCAGTTTCTATCCCGAGCATATCACCTTTTTTAACTTCCTGAGAGCGGATCATACCTCCGCCAGAATCTCGAACAAGCGCATAACCTCGCCGCAGAGCAGTTCGTGGATTCAACTGCGTTAGTACCGCATCAAGTGAACGAAATTTATTGGTAACACGCGTCGATTGCTGATCGAGTATCGCACCCACTGTTCTCATCTGTAATTCCACCGTATGATACATCCGTGATACCTTTGCCTCGAGGCTACGTATCATACCTCCGACAAGATGCGTGACATTCGCTTCGATCTCACGCTTATCCGGAACAAGTATTTCAGCCGCATTACTTGGAGTTGCAGCTCGCACGTCAGCTACAAGATCAGCAAGACTCGTATCAACTTCATGCCCCACTCCAACGATAGTAGGAATACGACTCGCCGCAATAGCGCGTACCAAAGGCTCGTCATTAAATGCTGCCAGATCATCCGCACTCCCTCCGCCTCGCACAATTGCAACAATCTCCACAGGATCAGCTTGTTCATTGAAATAGTTTAGCGCTCGGATAATTTGTTGTGGCGCACCCGTCCCTTGCACTTGTACGTGAGCGACTTGTATATCAATACCACCCCATCGCTGTCCCAGGATTGTCATAAAATCTTTATATCCTGCAGCATCTTTCGAAGAGATAACACCGATTCGTGCCGGCAATTGAGGTAATAGTCTTTTCCGCTCTTCGGCAAAAAGCCCTTCTTTGTCGAGTTTGGCATATAGCAGATCAAAGGCGCGCTTCAAACTTCCCTCACCTACCGGCCACACCTCTCGAACCGTCAGGCTGAATTTGCCCCATTGCGTAAGTTTTGGGCTTGCCTGGACGCGGACGCGCATCCCGTCCTCAAGAGGGACTCGAAGCGAAAATATCATCATAAAGCACCCGATCGTCGCTTCTTCATCTTTTAAATCAAAGAATACGTACTTACCTTGATTAACTTTAAAACTGGCTACTTCACCTTCGACAATCAGTGTCGGAAAGGCATATTCCAGTGTCTGATTAACGAGTGAGACACACTCGCCAACACTAATCGAGACTTGTTCCATCGATCACTTCTGGCGCTTTACCATATTTTTTCTGAGCCTGATGTGTGAAGTACCAGCCGCTCGCAAGCGTTAGGAGTATGAGAATCGTTCTCGTCAGCACGATTCCAGCGCCGACAAGTCCGGCTGAAACGCCTGTGCTCGTAAGGAAAAATATCATTGCCACTTCATACCCACCGGCACCGCCAGGTGTTGCCATAAACGTCCCAACCAGTCCGGCAAGTCCGATCGAGATCAGTATTGACGCTGGATTTACAAATGCGCCAAGTGATAAGAAAGCGACAAAGAACATACCGATCTCAGCAAAATTAAATACTATACCCCATAGAAAAGGTCGCAATAGCACCTTTGGCTTACGCTTCAGGGATAAATAATCCTCATGAAGATCAACTAAGAATTCTTCAATCTTCGAAAAACTGACTAGTTCTTTCCGTTTGAGCCATTTTGCAATATGTTTATTCAGTACTCGATCAAGCCAATGAGAAAAACGCTCAAGTCGTGCTTTACTGCCAATAATATACATCGAAAAAATGATGCCAAACACGATAACACTTACTAGTCCAGAGGCAGCAAGGATCGTCACCCTAGTAATAGAGCCGTCAATCGTCACTGCGATAAGCCCCACGATCATCAACGCGACAAACGCAACGAAAATCGCTACGAGCCTTACTACTTGCGCAAGTGTCGCTCGCCCTACACTCACCCCTAGCTTCTGCAATCGCCATGCCATATAGGTTGCCCCTGATATACCCGCTGTTGGTGCCACGTGATTCACAAAGTTTAATTCTAGCGCAACCTTCGGTTGCTCAAGTTTGCTCACGCCTCGCAGCTCTCCTAGTTGCTCAAGATATGAAAATGCAGCCGCTCCTGCCGCATAGTAACTCAAGAATTGTATCGGGATAATAAGCACTAGCCACCACAGATTTACCTTGCCTAGTAATTCGAACGCGTGAATAATATCGTTGCGCGCAAATATCAAGATAAGCAACACAAGTACGGCCGTCAAAATATTTACCCATTTACGAAAGGTCATTATGGCACCATTATACCGTATACTAGGTATATGACTATCTGTATTCTTGGCCGCCAGCCTGAGCTCGGGCTCGCTGAACTTGAGTCGCTCTATGGCGCGAGTGCCACACGTCCTGTTGGCGAGTATTGTGCTCTTATTGATGGTGACATCACCTTTTCTCATCTTGGAGGTACCGTTAAGGCCGCGACCTTGCTTGATGGAAACGCCAGTGATCCTCGCAGCGCTTTGAAAAAAATCGCCAAACTCCTGCCTTCGTTTGCTGCTTCTTTGCCTGAAGGGAAAATCAAACTCGGCCTCAGTTTTTATGGCTATTCATTTACTCCGTATCATATCAACGGTGAATCACTCCGTCTCAAGAAAATCCTGCGAGCTGCCGGCCGGTCGGTGCGAGTCGTACCCAACGAGGGCAATACGCTCTCCAGTGCTCAGACATACCACAACCAGCTTACTGGCGAGCTTGGCCTTGAATTTGTTATCGTCAAAGACGGTGAAAAAACCCTTATTGGTCGAGTAACGCACGTTCAGAATATCGACGCCTATCGTATCCGTGACCGCGAACGCCCTAAGCGTGACGCCTTTGTCGGCATGCTCCCTCCTAAGCTTGCACAGATTATTCTCAATCTTGCCATTGGCACTCATGACGAAAAATTATCCGTCCTTGATCCATTTTGTGGAACTGGAGTGATACTCCAAGAAGCGCTGCTTATGGGATACAACGCAGCCGGTACAGATGTCAGCCCGAAGATGATTGATTTCAGCCGCGCAAATCTCGAGTGGCTCAAGCAGAAACACGATATTCACGGTAAAACATATGAACTCACCCTCGCCGATGCGACCGAAGCCTCCTGGAACATCTCAGGTCCCCTCTGTGTCGCTTCAGAGTCCTATCTCGGTCAACCACTCGGTGGCCAGAGTCCAACGACTGAGAAGCTTGCGTCCGTTATGCATGATGCCGGGACTATCGTTAGAGGATTTTTCAAAAATATTGCCCCGCAATTACCCGCCGGCTCCCGTCTCTGTATCGCTGTCCCCGCCTGGTTTGTAAACAATACCCTCCATCAGCTTGACTCAAGTTACCTCGATGAGCTCGGACTTATCTCTGTTGAGTTCCAGCACGCGCCAGCACCTCTTATATACCGCCGTGAAGACCAGGTTGTTGCTCGAGAACTTCTGGTGTTGACGAAAGCCTCGTAACAGAGTACAATGGTACGGATTTATTCGAAAAACTTTAAGGAGTCATTCTAGATGTCACACGTCAAAGCTGGCGGTACCGCCAAAAACGTTAAAGATTCACCCGGCCAACGACTTGGCGTGAAATTATTTGGTGGCCAAAAGGTCCGCGCTGGCGGTGTTATCGTCCGACAAGTCGGCGAAACCAAGCAAGCTGGTCCCGGCACCTACATGAGCAAAAACTTTACTATCCATGCTAAGCAAGATGGTATTGTCAATTTCAAACAGATCAAAACTCGCCGCTTCACCGGCAAAACCGCCCGCCGAACTCAAGTCGTCGTCGAGTAAAATAGTACAGCTTCTTAAAAAATAACCGCTTATGCGGTTATTTTCATTCATACCTCTCACAGATTACGACGAAGCAAGTGCAGCCTTTCGATAATCCTTCACCCATGGCATTGCATCAAGTAGCGGTTTAAGTGACGCATACGGCGACCCTTCAATAACCTTAAAATCCTTACCTTCCTCCATACCGATGAGCTGGCTACGGTAATCTATTGGTTTTGCGCTTAGTGCACCGGCAACAACGACACTTTTATAGGTACCGAGCTCTGTTACGCCTGCACCAGGGCTTGCATCAACAACCCTCTCTAGCCATACAGTATCTGTTTTCGCATCACGTGCGATATGCCATTCAGCCGGCTTGCCATTCGGAAGAGTGGATTGGAATACTTCAACTTCACATCGTCCAAGCATTGTATGTTTAATCGCATACGATTTAATCGATTCTTGCGAAAAGTCAGGCTCAAAACCTATAGGTAGTTCCATATTGTGAACATCAAATCGAGCCTGTTCTGTTGATGACATGAAGCCTCTACCCGGTAAGTACTGGTCCATCCCCTTACCGCGGATGGCTGTAAGTTCTACTTGACTACCAAGACTCGTATTAACTCCATCTTCTGAAAGACGACTCATATTGAAGATGTCTTTTATGAATCCATCAAGTGGCACAGAAATACGTGGTTTCGTTTGTCTACTAACCTCCATCTCCTCAAGTAATGACGTAATGTGTTCTGTAGGTTTTGTGCCTTGAGTATACTGACCATACTCCATGGGAGTATCGTCATTCATGACAACAATATCACCTTTACTATATTGTCCATTATCATAGAATCCTGGAGAAGCTCGCCAGCCTCCATCACTCTGTGATTTATAGTAAAGTGTTGGTCTTACTTTTTCATCGTCCTCACTCTTTGTATATGCCACACAGTGTAATCTTTTGCCTGCGGTGAAGATTTCGGAAAACATAAATTCTTTATCACGGATAGAAAGACCTACTTTAGGTTCAAATACTTCATATTGCAATAAGATCCTTGTCGTTTCATGCTGGTTTTTACTATTACGCATTTCACTCACTCGCGCACCAATCACTTCATCAGTCAAGAATACTGCATCCTGCTCACTTGTACGTATAGCTTCTAGATTAGGCTGTTCTTCTGCACGAGTCGTGTCCAGAATTTGAGTCGTTTGCTCTTTATTCTTTGAAAATTGGCTTTCAAGATTGCCGGATAAAAGTGTTGTGCCATTCAATGACCTGCCATCAACGACCGTAAGTAACCCCGTCTCTTCGTCAATCGTTACTCCACAATGTTTTCGAGAAGTGGTTGCGAGTGAATCAGGAAATCGCTCATTATCCCTCCCTAACACAACAAATTCACCACGTCGAACACCTTTATAGCCAGTACCCGCACTCCAATCCACTTGTCCCTTATCGACAACAAGTGCACTAACATCGGGGTTGAAGAGTTTTCCCATATATTCATAGTGACCCGATGCACTCTTTGGGCATTTCGTAAGATCTATAATTGATACACCAAGTCCTGGCGTATCATACAAACTGTCACCAAACTTCTTCGTTGCAGCGGAAAGCATATCTCGACCACCAAAGAAAACATACCCGACTTCTGGATCGGAATTCGACTCATTCGAACGTATTGAGCTAAAATCTCCATTCCGTAGCTCAGTATTAATTAAATGATCGGTTCTCTGACGTTCTATTGTATCTGTTGGGATAGTATCTGTAGTCATTTTTGTTTTATCGTTTTACTGTATTTAATATAGCAAAAAATTGACTTTTTGTCAATACACTTATGCTAGACTTGAAGTAGTCAGGCTGTGAAGTATACGAGTCTAGGATTTTCTATATTTAAACGTATCTTCAATCGGATGGTACGGAGTAGACGGAGATTTTGGATAAGTCGAGCCCGTAGTTTCAGGCCACGCAGGTTTATGAGCTGCTCCGGAGCCGCTAAATGTATCGGAAAATTTCCCATACCAGTCATCCTGCTTAAATGCGGTAGTTGCAAGTTTTTTAGGGCCGATTTGCCGTATGAATAATATTTCATCAATACTATCGCGCAGCAGCCATGGATTAACACCAAAATACTCCTCGAGATCGCGCGCAAGCGCTGGTGACACATCAATAGGCTTATTTACGGCAAGATGTGAGCGTAACTTTTCTACGAGCTTACCTGCGAGATCTTTCGACTCATCGTCAACATCACCGCGTTTCAAGTTGTAGAGCGATGTTTGTACATATCCTTCAATCATAGCGATTGACGCTAAATGCGCTTCAAGATCACCCGTTGCATGATCGGTCACGTTATAGACACGATCCGCCAGTGACCCCATAAGCTCAGGCATACCGCTCTTCCTTGCTAACCAAACAGCTCCTGTTCTTAGTGTCGATTCTTTTGGGAAAGCCTTAGGAAGATTAACGATATCGCCCTTTGATAAAGCAGTTACCGTGACGATATCGCCTGGCGTAAATACGTCGTCGTACCCATCTTCCTTGATGTTTCCATTGGCAACCGATGCGCCAATAAACATATCAAGAACGTCTTCGGAAGAGATCTCCCCTTTTTCATGCCGAGCCCATAATTCACGTGCGTAGTGCAGCATATCGCGACCCTTAAACGAATCCTGCTCTAGGACTTCAGGATGTACCAGAACAGATTTCTGCTCAGTGTTCTGAGAAGGATTAAGAGATGTATTAGAAGGTGCAGTGGTGTTTGTCATAATAATTGTTACTTCGTATTATAGCAAAATATTTATGCTTTGTCAATATGCTTATGTTCTATATAAAACCGCCCCCTATCGGAGGTGGCATATATAAAGCGTGCGACTTCTATACTATCCCAAGATGGTACTTGATACGAGCAACAACATCACTAATAACCACTTGGGATTTGACAAGGTAGTCATCTGCTCCGAGTGATTTGGCTCGCTCTAAATCTTTCGCCTGCGATAATGCTGTAAGCATAATAATACGAATACTCATCGTTTCAGGTGTTGTACGAAGAATATCAAGCACGTCAAATCCATTAATTTTCGGCATCATCACGTCAAGTAGGATAAGATCAGGTTTGAATTCAACCGCATTCGACAACGCTTCCTCACCGTTAGCAACACGTCGAACTTCAAAACCCTCGAGCTCAAGCCTAGATTGGTATACTGTTCCTAGATCACTATCATCCTCGACGAGTAAGATTTTCTTTTTCGATTGCATATTACCTCTATCGTACCCCAAATGCCTTATGCTTACAAGTTACTGCAATGCTGTAATTGCAGCATCTTTTTGTGGATCTCGTCCAGCCTTGATATCTTCATCACTTAATTTCACTTCCGTATCAGGTGCAATTCCTTGTCCGTGGATATTCTTACCACTTGGCGTGTACCACCGTGCAATTGTTACCTTAAGCTCACCCCCGTCACCAAGCGATTTCACTTCTTGAACGCTTCCCTTGCCAAATGTCTTTTCACCAAGCAGTGACGCTGCGCCATTATCTTTGAGTGCACCGGCAACAATTTCACTCGCGCTTGCACTACCACCATCAACCAAAACGATTGTTTGCGTACCACTAAGCGGCGCATCTGTACCCGACTTTAGTGTGTTGAGTTGCTGTCCAGTTTGTGTTCGTTCAGACACCACCGTCTTATTAATAAGCCATAAACTTGCGACATCCTGCGCCGCCGTGACAAGACCGCCACCGTTACCCCGTAAATCAAGAATCACCTTGGTCACATTTTTTGACTTAAAATTCTCGGCTGCACGGGAAGCGAGACTGGAGGTATCCTCGGCAAAACGAGAGATACGCAGATATCCGATATTGCCGTTCAGGATTTCACTTGTAACACTTGGAGCTGTAATCTTATCACGGGTAATCGTCATCTCATTGGTTGTGTCACCCCTAAGAATCATAAGTTTTACAGTCGTGCCTTTGTCACCCCGAATTTTCTTAACTGCATTACCCAGGGTTAATGGCGACGCATCCTCGTCGTTGATCTTAAGGATAATGTCTTTATTAAGAAGCCCCGAAGCTTTAGCAGGACTGTCAGCAAGTACATTCATAACAGTCAATTTCCCGTCAACTTTGGCGAGCTCTGCCCCAATCCCTTCGAATGTTCCATTGAGATCGCTATCGAACGCTTTTGCTTCCTCAGCGTTGAGATATACCGTATACGGATCTCCAGCCGCATCGATCATGCCATGTTTTGCACCATCGAGAAGAGCGGCGGTATCAATCTTGCCGTCATAGCTATTGCGAAGTTCTTTATAGACGCTTTCAAGCGAAGAATAATCAAGAGTTGTAGGGGCGCTTGTTTTGTGTTGCAGTGTTGCGACAATTTCATCTGAACGAGTTCCGATCACGTATCCAATAAGTGCGAATAAAGCTGTAACCAATATCACGACGCCGATCGGCACCGAAACTTTTACTGGGTTCTTAACCTCAGCTACGGGTGTATAGGTCATATATTTCCTCCAAAATGCTACTCCTTATTCTAACAAATTTCCCCTTGAGAACCTAGGAGAAAAGCGTTGTGTTAGTAACCTTTATATTTACTAAAAATAGATGTATGTAAGCCAGCTCGCATCGCTGGCACTCACATGCATGCGGTTGAATTGTCCGTGAATAACATTGTATTGACTCACTTCAAGGGATCCATCGCCATTTACGATATCGACATAGGCGACGTGACCATAGCTACCCATCCCCTGCCCGGCCTGCCAGACAACGGCGACACCAACGGGATTGCCTGCTGCGGGACGGCCACCAACTGGTATACCAGCATCTCGAGCAAGATTTGGCCAGTTGGTTGCATTGGCAACTTTATTTCCCCAGTACGGCATATAGTGACCAACTGAGTTTACCTTCCAGGCAACATAGCTCACGCATTCGCGGTTGTACATTCCCCAGCTATCTGCCATAGAGTCTTGCGGAGCATTAGCCCATACGTCTGGATAGCCGCCGTTTGTTCCCGACCCGTACATGACATTACTGTGTGAATTGGCATACGCGGCGTAAGCGGCAGCTTGAGCGGAACGAATCTGGTTAATCTCAGCATTCTTCGTTGCGACGATGCTTTGGTATGAGGCTTCCTGACCTTGTGTTTGAGCAAGGAGACCAGCCTGTTCTGATTCTTTTTGCGCAAGGCTGTCTCGCTGGGCAGTCTGATCAGCAAGGACGCGTTCAATTTCAGTTTTTTGAGCTGCTAGTTCTTCCTGAATCTTAGTAATCTCCGTAATTGACGATTGAACCTGATCCTGAATCGATGAACGGTATTCCTGGCGGCTTACGTATTCACCAACAGTGCTACTTCCAGCTAATACTTCGATTGGTGACGTATCGGCTTCAGATGCGAGATCTCCAATCGTGACCGTCAACGCGGCCTGCTGATCAGCTAGTTTCTTTTCATTGGCTTCTATCTCGATTACTAATTTGTCGTATTTTGCCTGACTAAGATTAACCTGGGCTTGAATCGTATTCTTCTCAGCTGTTAAAACATTCAAAGCATTCTGCAGAGTATCACTTTGAGCACGAAGACTAGCGATTTGAGATTGATATCCACCGATCTCAGCCTGAACAGCATTGATGCGATCATCGTAGGTATCTGCATACACCGGCGAAAATGGCGCAGCGGTTGTCGTGACCACCATAAATACAGCCATCGCAACGATTGCGGAGCGTGTGACTAACTTTTTGGTGGATATTTTTATTTGAATCATAGAGATTACTCCTCAAATTTACCATAAGCGGTTTATCTTGTCAACAGCTTATTGCGCTGATAACAAGATATAACCGCTTGTGGAGTTTATACTTTTAGATACCTTCGGACAGCGAGCCTGGATGAAATAACTCCGATAAGAGCACCAATAATAATCATTGCGAGCAAGATAAATGGCAGATAGGCCATAAGATCGGCACTAATCTGAGACGTTGCAACGCCATAGGCGCTAAGCTTTGGTTCGATTGCCATAAAGATCGCGATACCGCTCACCGTCGCAACAATAGCGGCGATAAAACCGTACATAACTGCCTCCACGACGAATGGACCACGAATGAAATTCTTATCAGCCCCAATAAGCTTCATCATCTCGATTTCGTCACGACGATTAAAGATGGCCATACGAATTGTATTAAAGATAATCAGCATTGAAATCGCAACAAACAAACCGCCAACAATCAAGCCGCCCTTCTCTGCAAGGTTTGCCCAGCTACTGATTGTCTCAATTACTTTCTTCTTTTCACCAGAGAAACTTGGTGCGCGGCGTGGATCAGGATGTAGCGCACTCTTTACCGTCTTATCTTCGGTGACGAGTTGTGCAAGCTCAGCCGTATTATTGGCGTCTTTCATAACTACGTGTAGTACGGGGAAAAATGGTGAAGTTGGTAGCTCTGAAATAACCTTAAGATATTCTGCAGACGGCTTATTGGTAGCGATATATTGTTCCTTGGATTCATCAAGCGTGACATATCTAACACTGCTCACCGAATCGAGGGCTGTGATTTTCGATTCTACATCTTTAACGTCATCTTCAGTAATATCGCTACGCAAGTTAATTGGTATGTCAACCTTCTGACGAATCTCATTAACAGTTGAACTGAGGACTAAACGAGCCGCGAAAGCGCTCAGAATAATAATAAGAGTAATTGTCATCACCGCCGTTGCGGCTGTCGTGAGCCAGGCATTACGGGTAAAATTATTTACTCCATAGCGGACCATACGCACCCATGTAATCCAACGGCGCTTGAGCGCGCGCTTGGCAATAAGCTGTGAGGTAGTGTCGCGAGCCATTATTGTTTATAACTCCCCTGTGCTTGATCGCTTGTTACTTTTCCATGATCAATCGTAATAACGCGGCGTTTAAGTTTATTAACAATATCGGCATTATGGGTAGTAAGTAAGACTGTCGTGCCGTAGCGGTTAATTTTTTCAAGTAAACGGACAATATCCCAGCTGTGGCGCGGATCAAGATTGCCGGTCGGTTCGTCAGCGATTAAAATTTTCGGCTGACGCACAACGGCGCGGGCTATGGCGACACGTTGTCGTTCACCCCCAGAGAGCTGGTGAGGAAATTTCTTTTCTTTACCAGAGAGTCCGACAAGTTCAATCACTTTTGGTACAGTTGACTTGATCTCGCGGTTTGTCATACCGGCTATCTCAAGTGCAAAGGCAATATTCTCGTACACAGTCCTCTGTGGAAGAAGTTTAAAATCTTGAAATACGACGCCGATCTTACGTCGGAGAAGCGGGACATGTTTGTTTTTGAGCGTATCGTAATCGATACCGCCCACAACAATTTTACCGCTCGTTTGTTTTTCCTCTCGTGTTAACAACTTGAGAAGTGTTGACTTACCTGCTCCGCTTGTGCCGACGATGATAACAAATTCTTTAGGCTCAATATGAAGGCTAACACGGTTAAGCGCTGGCGCCCCGTCTTTTTGATACGTCTTCGTTACCCTATCGAGCAGAATCATACGCTATATATTTTAACATAACAGGTACTTAAGCGGGGCTTAATCTAAGAGAAGTTAATCGACGAGGCGTGCTCTAGATATGCCATCATGAAACCGTCAAGCTTGCCATCAAGCACACTGGCCGTATCTTTGTCCTCATACTTAGTACGTGTGTCTTTGACAAGTTGATATGGGTGTAAGACGTAATTGCGGATCTGATTCCCCCAGCTTGCTGATTCTCCGGCACGAAGATCAGCCAAGTTTTCTGCGTGTTGCTCAAGTTGCATTTGGGCAAGCTTGGAACGCAGGATTTTCATCGCAGTTTCTTTATTTTGCAATTGAGAACGCTCATTCTGGATTGCAACGACGGTATTCGTTGGAATATGTGTGACTCTAACTGCACTATCAGTAGTATTAACACTCTGACCACCATGGCCTCCTGCGCGGTAAACGTCAATTTTCAGATCTTTGTCATCAATCACTATTTCGTCCGGCGCATCAATCTCTGGCATGATTTCTACAAGTGCAAAACTGGTTTGGCGAAGATTATCACTATTAAATGGACTGAGGCGTACCAGCCGATGGACCCCATGCTCAGACTGCAGTTTACCGTATGCATACGGCCCACTCACACTGTACGTAGCATTTTTAAGCCCTGCCTCCTCACCAACTGAACGTTCGACAAGTTCGACTTTCATACCGGCTCTTTCTGCCCAGCGCAAATACATGCGCTCAAGTATCCCTGTCCAATCCTGGGCATCAGTTCCGCCCGCTCCAGCGCTAAATTTTATGATAGCCGCATGATCATCATACTCACCCTTATAGAGTAAGTCTCTCTTGAGCCTAAGAAACTCCTGTTCAAGAGCGGTGATTTGAGTACCAAATTCATCCGTCATCGTCTCATCACCGATCACCATTAACTCTTCGATGTCCTCAACTTGAGACACGAGTGTCTGCCATGGTTCAATCTGTGCCCTGAGACTCGCAGATTGCTTGCTTAGTATCTGTGCACGCTCAATATTAGTCCATACATCACTTTCAGCAAGCTGGGCATCAATTGCCCCTAGCTCTTGTTGCTTCATATCTAAGTGAAGCTGCTCGACTGATTCATCGAGACTCACGCGTAAATGCCTGACACGCTCTAGGAGAGGTTGCATACTATATATTATACTGGAGTAACGATGAAAATTGGCGTGTTTGACTCTGGAATCGGCGGCGAGAAGGTTGCATATGACCTGCAGGTTCATTTTCCTGACGCAAAAATCATAACCGTAAGCGATCGAGAACATCTTCCTTACGGGTCAAAAAGCGAGGCCGAGATTACCGCTCTCACCCATGCCGCCATCCAACCGCTCCTGAGCGAGCAGTGTGATACTATCGTTATCGCCTGTAACACCGCAACATCAGTCGCTCTCACGTCTTTGCGTCTCACGTATCCCGAACAAAAATTTATCGGTATTGAACCAATGATAAAACCGGCTGCTACTATGACAAAAACTGGCGTTATATGTGTTTGTGCTACCCCGGCTACACTCGCCAGCGAACGATATAGTAATCTAAAGAATACATTTGCCACTGACATCACTGTTATCGAACCTAATTGTTCCACATGGGCATCGCTCATTGAAACAAGTAGTTTAGATGAAGAACTAGTTAGACAGCAGATTATCGATTGTCTCGACAGAGATAGCGATATTATCATCCTTGGCTGTACGCATTATCATTGGATAAAAGAACTTATTGAGTCTATTGCCAAAGACCGCGCTATAGTACTTGAACCAACCTCTGCGATCGCCGCGCGCATTAGCTCACTAATTGAGTAACTGCTTCGACAAACTTATCACCACGGTCAGCATAGTTTTCGTACTGCCCAAAACTTGCACTGGCTGGACTAAGGATAACGACTGAGCCATCTACGGCGATTTCTGCTGCTTTTGGAACAACCTCATCCATACGCCCCTCGATCCGATATACAGTAATACCGGCAGCAAGTGCGAGCTCATAAATCTGTTCGCCTGTCTGTCCAATCGCAATAACCGTAGCACCGACGTCTCGACATTTGCCAATAATCGCGTCGTAGCTTGAGCCTTTATCGGATCCGCCAAGGATGATTATCTTTGGTGCATCAAAACTATCGAGAGCGGCAATTGCACTACCGGGTGTTGTCGCGATACTATCGTCGTAGTAGCGCACTCCCTTCTTCTCTGCGACAAACTTCAGCCTGTGCGGCAAACCATGAAATTGACTGATCCCATTTTCTATACTCTCGGCGGTATCGATATACGACCAGCAAGCATCAATAGCAGCCGAAACATTATCATAATTATGTTTTCCAGGGATACGAAGAGCAGAAATCGAACAAATTTTTTGTTCTCCGTACCAAATATACCCATCTGTTACATGAGCGGTTCGAGGGTCCTGGTAACCGATTTTTATCCCAGCTGGACTCTGGTCGGAAATCGTCTGTACGTCAGCACAGTGATTGTTATAGACAAGTATATCTGTATTATTTTGGTGGCGCGTGATATTTGCTTTAGCTTGCACATATTCTTGCATGTCAACGTGGACGTTCAAGTGATCCGGTTCGATCATTAGAATAACAGCCGTGTGAGGACTAGTCTCTACGTCCCAGAGCTGAAAACTACTTAGTTCGTATACAACGATATCATCCTGCGTGATTTGAGGTAATACCTGAAGTGCAGGAGTACCAATATTTCCAAGGAGATGAACAGTTTTGCCATCAGCACGAAGGATATTAGCTATCAAACTACAGGTCGTTCCCTTACCTTTCGTTCCAGTGACACCTATGATTGGCGCTGGACAGCGGTCAAAAAATTCATTGGTTGCTGACCATACTTTACGAGCACTTGAAAGTCTTTGAGGTGGCAGGCCTGCGGTTCTTACAACAAGATCATAGCTACCTAGATCATTGAAAATATCTGGACCGAAACGATGTTGAATATCTTCCGGAATATCAGATTGTTCTCGCTCATCAAGCACCGTAATTTCAGCGTCTTTTTCCTTGGTTTGCCAATACTCAAGACTAGCTTTTCCTTCGATACCATACCCTGCAATCGCAATTTTCACATCGCCTCCTTATTGTTGTTCGAATAATGGTTCAAATTTGCTTGATAGCTCACGAATAAATGCAATATCACTACTGCCGTAGGCGCCAAACGTCCAACAATTTGCGTGAAAAAAGGCTCGAGCGGTTTCGATAATTGCTTCTTTTGTTATAGCGTTAATTTGTTCTGGCTGACCCTCAAAATCTTCAATTTTACCATCGAAGAAATAACGCCCAGCATACCAACCGTTGATACGACCAGCAGTCTGAGCACCCATTTGATGTCGGCCTAGTGCGTAACTTTTTGCCGCTTCAATTTCTGCCTCGTCAAGTTCACCTCTAAGAATTGCGCGAAGTTCAGTCACAATAATATCGATAACTTCACCGACTGTTTCAGTATTGGCTTGTGCACCAAAGTCCCAGGTACTGTTATGTTCATATGCTGAGGCATCTGAGAACATCGAGTAGACGATACCCCGCTTGCGTGCTTCGCCAAGGATACGCGAACGAAGCGTTCCTGTGAGGATATGGTTAAGGCCCCCCATTGCATCGCTCTCTTCATCACTCAGCCTTCTTGATACCACCATTGACCACCCGAAGGTAAGATTTGGGGCATCTTTACGGCGTATCAAGAATGGCGCCGCGCTATGCATCTCATCAACCGGTATTGGAAGCCGCTCGCCTTCCGGTAATTGCCATTCATTGAGCATTGCCTCAAGTCGTTTATGCTCACCCTCAAAGTCACCTGCAATAACGAAGCGTAGATTGCCGGCCGTATGGGTACGCTTGTAGTGTTCACGGATATCACTCACTTTGATGTCTCCAAGAATCGCTAACCGCTCGGGATACGTTAACACGTCCTCGCCAAGTTCTTGCGATAATTTTAGCCATAAAAGACGATCCGGCACATTGAGGTAACCAGTTAGCTCGCTCTTAACATTGCCTCGTTCGCTCTGAAATTCATCCTCTACGAATATCGGTTCAGTAATAGCTGAGCGTTGCAGATCAAGAATCCGCTCCCATTCGAACTTAGCGCACTCAGCTTCATAAACCATCGAGCGATCACTCGTATAGGCATTGTGGTATGCACCATTTTTTGTAAATTCACCTTCATAAGCATGGGCATCCTTGAATCGTTTGCTTGCACCGAATGCCATATGTTCCATGATATGGGCCGTTTCATAGATACTCTTATCACGCGCAAAACGATAACCTGCTCGAAAATGAAATTGAGTACTCATAACTTGTGCACCGGGCACGTCGATTAATAACCCCCGCGCACCGTTTTTGAGCACAATTTCCTTAACAGTATGTTTCATCGTTGTTTTTACTTTCGTTTTCGTGCGGCGCGTGTTGTTTTACGCTTCTTCTTAGCGGCTTTTTTCTTATCGTGTGCTTTAGTTTCAGTCGGAGATTTTTTGACTTTAAATTCGGCTTCACTGTGTTTTTCGGCATGACCAATTTCATTCACGCCTATCTCAACTGCGCTCCGTGCTGCTTGCGTAAGCTCAGATTCGTATTTCTCGTCAGTAACCTGCTTCTGGTCAACTTCTTGACGCCGTACATGAAAGATCGTACGTAGCACTTCTTGACGAAGCGTCCCCTGCAAGCTTTCAAAGAGCTTTTGTGACTCGCTACGGTACTCAACAAGTGGATCACGCTGGCCGACACTGCGCCAGTGAATACCATCACGAAGATGCTGCATGTTTTCCAAGTGATTCATCCAAAGAACATCAAGAACTTGAAGATATACTTCGCGCTCAACACCCCTCATCAGCTCAGGAGAGAGTTCTTTTTCTTTTTTAGCATATAGTTCTTTAACTGCATCGAGAGCCAATTCAAGCCGTACTCGATCTTTCTTTTCTTTGCCAATCTTCTCAACACGCGCATGATCAACTGGGAAAATTGTCTCAAATTCTTCGACAAATTTACGATTATTCTTGGATGGTACTACCGTCAGCTCTTTGACTGCATCGCCAATTAAACGCTCAATCTCAGGTTTAATATTTTCACCCTCAAGAATCTCACGACGCACCTTATAGACAACTTTTCTATGTCGGTTGATAACGTTATCGTACTGGACGACATTCTTACGCGTATCATAGCTATAGCCTTCAACACGTTTTTGCGCAGATTCGAGAGTCTTACTTACTGCCTTATTTTCAATTGGTTGGTCATCCTCTACGCCAAGCCTATCCATAAGGAGAGCGATTCTCTCACCCTGAAAAATACGCATCAAGTCGTCCTCAGTTGATACATAGAACTGCGTGACGCCAGGATCACCCTGACGGCCGCCGCGACCTCGAAGCTGATTGTCGATACGGCGTGCCTCGTGTCGTTCGCTACCAAGCACCACGAGTCCACCGAGCTTCTTAACTTCAGGATCCAGAACAATATCGGTACCACGACCAGCAATATTTGTAGCGAGTGTTACTGCGCCTTTTTGCCCTGCTTTTTCAACAATAGCTGCTTCACGTTCGTTATTTTTGGCATTCAAAAGTTCGTGAGGAATCTTCGCTTTTGTCAGTGATTTGCTGATTAACTCATTTTTTGCAATTGATGCTGAGCCGATAAGTACCGCCCGGCCAGCTTTATGAAAGGCCTCAACATCAGCAACGAGTGCTTTTATCTTCCCTGCCTCATTCTTAAAAATCTTATCCGGACGATCTTCTCGAACAAGTGGTTTATTTGGTGGTATCTGCACCACATCGAGACCGTAAATCTGCTGAAACTCTTCCGCTTCAGTATAAGCAGTACCTGTCATTCCAGATAATTTCTTGTAAATACGGAAGTAGTTTTGAAATGAAATTGTTGCAAGCGTCATACTTTCCTGCTGGACACTGACGCGCTCTTTTGCCTCGATAGCCTGATGAAGACCTTCATTGTAGCGTCGGCCATGCATGAGACGACCCGTAAACTCGTCGACGATAATTACCTCGCCCTCATTTGTCACTACATAGTCTTTATCTCGTTTAAACAGTACCTGGGCCTTTAGTGATTGATCGAGGTGATATACCGAACGAACATGATCTGGGCTAAATAGGTTTTTAATACCAAGCATCTTCTCAACCTTATCAACGCCCTCGTCAGTAAGACTCACACTACGGCGTTTTTCATCAAGAATATAGTGCTCTGGTTTTAGTGCAGAGGCAATCCCAGCAAACATAATATAGTTTTCAGGATTCTCCATCGCAGGTGCGCTAATAATAAGTGGTGTACGTGCTTCGTCAATCAGGATAGAGTCTACCTCGTCAACAATCGCAAAGTTGAGATCGCGTTGGCGCAAAAGATCGACTTCATTTGTCATGTTATCGCGTAAATAATCAAAACCAAATTCATTATTTGTACCATAGGTAATATCGGCCGCATAAGCTTCTTTGCGAGTACACGGTCTCAACATCTTCATGCGTGAATCGGTATGCTCAGGATTATCAAATTTTGGATCAAAAATAAATGATTGTTCGTTAATAATTACACCTGTTGACATGCCTAGGTAGTGATACACCTGACCCATCCATCCCGCATCGCGCTGAGCAAGATAATCATTGACCGTCACAACGTGAACACCTTTTTCCTCGAGAGCATTGAGATATACCGGAAGTGTCGCCATGAGTGTTTTACCTTCACCGGTTTTTAGTTCCGCGACATTACCTTCATGAAGCACCATACCCCCCATCAACTGAACATCATAGTGTCGCTGTCCGAGCACCCGGTCACCAGCTTCTCGTACAAGCGCAAATGCGTCAGGCAGAATCGTATCAAGGGACGCACCTTTTTTCGCAAGATTTTTCTTAAGTACTTCTGTTTGCTTCTTTAGCTCACCTACCTTCATAGCATGGTATTTTTCTGCTAGTTTATTAATTTCGGCAACTTTTTTCTCGAGACGTTTGAGCGTCCGCTTCTGCGGATCACCAAAGACTTTTGTTAGTGCACCTTGTCGACTCACCATAAATGTAACTTCCCTCTCCTATCAGATACTTATCGGTCATTGGTTATTCTTAGGGAATATTATAGCGCACAATCAGATGAAGTAGTAGCGTCTAGTTGCTTGGAAGCACACGAGTAGCGCGATGTTTTAGACGTGCAAACACTCCACGATTTCCTTCATACGGCTTGGTCATTTCCTTATACTTTTTGAGCTGTGTTGCAAGTTTTGCTTCAACAATATCAACCGCCGCAAGCATATTCATGGTTGAATCTTTCGCATTGATATTTTTGCCAGGTAATTTTAAGAGTACATCACACTCATACTTGTTACCATGAGCACGGTTTACTTCTTTGAGGACAACTTCAAGTTGGGCGGTTTTGCGTGCATGACGCGGGAGAAAGCGATCGAGTCGACCTAATTTCTTGTGAATATATTTTGTCGTATTTTCATCGAGATGGTATCGGACGCCACTTATGTCAATATGATCAATCATATGATCCCCCTTTTGATTACGATTAATGCCGTAATCTACCTATAGTATACTCTTCATACCTATGAAGACTTACAGTATCTCGCGACCACCTAGGTATGGGCGAAGGACTTCAGGTATCATCACATCCCCCTCTGCGGTCTGATTATTTTCAAGCAGTGCGATAAGTGGGCGTAACGAACTAGCAGTCGCATCGTTCGTATGAATTAGCTCTATAACGCCATCTGATCGTCGAACTCGTGTTTGAAGACGTCGTGCTTGATAGTCAGTCATGAGGTCAGCAGTATGTGTTTCGCGATACTTACCTTGGCCTGGTAGCCATACATCAATATCTACTCCTTTAGCATTCGGTTTTCCGATATCTGCAGTACATTTTTCAAGAACACGATACGGCAAACGAAGTTGTTGCATAATATACTCTTGAATTGCAACCATGAATAAATGTTCTTCATAACTTGTTTCTTTAGTTGTGAGGCTCTCCATCTCCATCTTGTCAAACTGGTGAACCCGGAAAATACCTTCCATGTCTTTACCGTAGGTTCCCGCTTCTTTTCTGAAACTTGTCGCATACCCAAGATAACGAATTGGTAATTCCCGTTCGTCAATAATTTCTCCGGCATGCATACTGCCGAGCACATGTTCAGCGCTTCCCTGTAGCCATAATTCTTCGCCTTCAATCTTATACCGCTCATCACGAGGCTCAAGACGATCCATCTGATCATAGACTTCTGTCCGAATCAGGAGTGGTGGCAGCACTGGCTCAAATGGCTTACTGGAGACATGTAGGTGAGCCCCTTCTGCAATTTGTTTTAACACCGACTCATCAGTCAACTGGTTCATAATCCACTGCATGAGCGCCCACTGCAGCTTTACAAGATCTCCTTTTATATAGGCAAAACGCGCGCCAGTCACCTTTGCGGCCCGTTCTTTATCAAGCCAACCTTTTGGCTCAGCAATCTCCGCATGGTTCTTAACGCTAAAATTAAATCCGGGTTGCTCACCGACTCGTTTTACTTCAATATTTTCGTCTTCACTTGCACCAACAGGAACTCCTTCCCATGGCATATTTGGAACTTTTTTGAGCAATGCAAAAAACTCTTCATCAAGTTTTGCGAGATACCCTTCTCTCTCAGAAAGCTCAATTTTTATCTGCTTTCCTTCATCGATTAAAACCTGCTCTGGCCGGCCACCCTTCATCTTCGCAGCATTATCATTTCGTCGTGACCTCAGGCCTTCAACCTGCTGTTGTAGTTCTCGACGAGACTCGTCGAGTTTAAGTAATTCTTGCACATCGACTGTATAACCTTTTTGACTGGACGCTTCTTGCACGCGCTCAGGATTTTCTCGAATAAAACGTATGTCTAACATATTACTTAAAAGTATAGCATCTTGAGCAGCAAAAAACTCTTGCATAAACAGGTGTCGATAGCGTATTATGACACTAGAGCTAAAAAGAGACAAAAATTGACATGACCAGTTCGAAGAAACACATTACGAAGAAATACGTAATTATTGCCGCTATCCTCAGCTTTGCAGGTATAGGTTTTTTCAGCCTGCAGTATATTCGTGACCATGTTAAAGATACTTTAGGCTCAAGCACTGTTATCGTCTATCTCGGCGTTACTCCGCCTCCTCCAGATCTCTGTCCAAATATTTATGGGGTACAAAATCCAATTCCTAACGGAATGCAGCTTGATATAAATGGAAATTGCTATACGCCTGTTACGCCACCTCCTGATCCTGCACCAACACCCACACCATCACCAGCCCCGCTTGACGTGTGTGCAAATATAACCGGTAATCAGTCTGTAATACCTTCTGGATATTACAGAACCGCAAGCAACGCGTGCTATCCACAGACTGTCCCACCTGTCGATGTGTGTCCAAAAATTGCAGGGACACAATCAACAGTTCCTGACGGCTATATTAACGGTTCAGATGGAGACTGTTATGTTGCCCCACCAGATCTATGTCCAAACATCGAAGGCTCCCAGTACGCAATACCAGCCGGTATGAAACTCGATGCGAATAAAAATTGTTACACGCCAGTTATTAACCAGCCTACCGCGCCAACTACCCCAAATAATCCTCCATATTACTCCCCAATCGATGACGCTGACGGCAGTAATATTTTTGGAACAGGCGCCCTTGAGAATGTTCCAAAAATACTTGGCGATATATTGCAGCCGCTTGTTAATCTTTTTCCTAAAGATATCCGGCTTGCACTACACTCTGTTCCTAGAGAAATATCAGCCTCATTCCCATATTTTACGTTTACCGCAGTACTCGGTTCTGCAATTGTTATGTTTTGGCAAGGCGTAAGAGAGATATATGCCAGTCGCAAGCTTAACCTCCTTCTTGCTAAAGAACGCTCTGTTGCTGAACAAAAAGATAATTTTCTCATGCTGGCATCACATTACCTGCTTACACCGCTTACGCTCGTCAACAATGGTATCGATACTATTATTACTAACAATGAACTCCCTAAGAATGTTCTTACTCCGCTATATGGTGCGGTGAGTGAGCTCAAGCTGAAGATTAATGGGTTAATTGAAGATCTCACAAACAATACAGCACTGAAATCAGTTGACTCTCCTTCTGTCGAGCCTTCCGAGAAACGACACTATCTGCTTTCACGACATTTTCTCATTCCCGTCATCTTGTCTGGCACACTAACGTTGCTTGGGAATTTCCTGTTTGGAGTAGTTGGGGATGTAAAGCTCGGCACAACCAATCTTTGGGCACAGACAATTATTTATGGCTGTCTTGGCTTCTCACTCTATGCTGCAATCCGTACAGCTGATCTACGCCATAAACAGCGCCTTCATAAAGAAAAATTAGTCGAATACGAAAGCGCAATCGACACAGCAAGGACTGATTTTATTGACAAAGCAACCAAGACTCTTGGCGCCTCACTTCATGAGGTAAATAAGCATCGAAGCATTGCGGCGAATACTGAATCAGTTGTCTATATCAATGAAGGATATAACCGTTTTCTTGAAATCCTCAATAAATTTACACTACTAACTCAAGTTCGCACCGGCGCCGCACTACACACGGAAACGTTCCGCATTGCGAAAGTAACTGAAGAAATTCTAGGTGCATACAAAGAACAAATTAATGAGAAAAGCATACAAATAATTAATAATATTGCTGATATAACAATAAAACAGAACCCAAACCTCTTTAGATTTGTGCTCGGGTCAGTTATCGATAATGCTGTCAAATTCACGGGTAAGGGTGGCACAGTGACACTATCGAGCAATCTTTCGGAAGGCAATATCGATATTCATATCGACGATACTGGTATCGGCGTCGATCCATCAAAATTGCCGCAGCTTTTCCAGCCATTTTCTCGCGCTGAATCAGCCGCTCAGTTTGATTATGAGGGGTTGGGATTTAGTCTGTTTCTCGATAAGATTATCATGGATTCTGCTGGCGGTTACATAGCAGCAGACTCAGTACTCCATGAAGGGACACGAATTATTGTATCATCGCGTGTCCCAGTTAACGCGTCTTAAACTCACTCTGTTCGAAGTGCTTCTATCGGATCAAGTCGGGCAGCTTTTCGCGCAGGAAACCAGCCTGCAATAATTGCCACTATAACTAGTGATACTATGAGAACTAGGATCTGCCACCATACAAACACAAGCAAAGATTGTCCTGATAGATCGAGTGTTTTTGTAATCCATGGATTAGCTAAGAAGCCCAGAAGCAATGCAAGTCCGACACCGACAAGCCCGCCCAAAAAGCCGATCCATCCTGCTTCGTATCGGAAAAGTTTTGCAATATCCCGCCGACGCATTCCAAGTGCCTTCATAAGCCCGATTTGACTCGTGCGCTCAAGCACTGAAATGTACTGTGTATTAATAATTCCAAACACGCTCGCAATCAAGGCTAGTCCAGCAAACCCAGCAACTATTCCCTGGAGGATATTTACAAAAGTAAACAGTAGCCCTTGGGCATCTTTTGCCGTCTGCACCGAATAGCCCAATGAATTTTGAATATCGTCCTTAGCCTTTGTTGGATCACCTTTAGCAAGTGCAGTCACGCCAATGAACTTATCCTCGTTACTACTTCCTTTCGTCGAATAACTATATAGTTCCGCGGCAGCGTTCGTTGAAACATGCAGCCTCGGATTAGATGCGATAGCAAGTGTAGGTTTCTTAAGTATTGCCCGAACAGTATAGGTGAAGTCTTTTGTTTTAGGCTTTACGAGTTCCTCGACGGCGGTGTTGCCACCGTTTAAAAAGGCCTGCTGTATCTCATCCTGTGATGGAGTGGCTACAGATTGCGAAACGGTAATCGTCACTGTCTTCCCGACCAAATCTTGAGCCGATAAGCTCAATGTCTCGAGGTACTGTTCCGGTACAAGTATCTCGTTATCATTAATCTGATTGCCAAGTGACGGTAGACTTCCCGCTACGACATCACTGACCGTCGTTGCATCGTAGTATGTCAGAGGGGTGTAGTATTTTTTTGAATTTCCCGCAAATACAACGTATTTTGCTGTCAACGAATATATTGGAATTACTTGCGAAAGATCATTTCTTGAACGCAGTTTAACAATGTCATCGTTTGTCATCGTTTGTATCGCAACACCACGCCCAGACGCCGCTGATGTAGAGGATAGGTCGTCAGAATATTCACGTATGCCATTGCCCGCGTCAGTACTCGTAACGGATTTATCTTTTACGATAAAGAGTGCTTGTGGATCGATGTTGTTCTTTAGTAAGTTATCAGCATACTCCCGAGCGCCTTCACCTGCAGCAAGGCTGAGTGTTAATGTGAATGCCCCCACTCCAATAGCAAGACTCGTAAGAATTGTTCGTCCTTTTGCTTGTCGTAAATTTCGCGCCGCACGACGCATAACATCTATAGCTCTCATAGCATTACCTTACCGCGAGATAACGGCCTTGTAGTTAGTGGTTGCGTTTGGTTTGTTATTTCTTGACGGGTATTAATGGACGCGATCTGGCCATCCTTAATATGAACCTGCATGTCGCACTTATTAGCCAGATCTTCGTCATGCGTAACAACAATAAGTGTTGCGCCTTGCTTTTTGTTGTACTCAAATAACAATTTTTCAATAGCCTCCCCGGTAACGCTATCAAGATTTCCGGTCGGCTCGTCAGCAAAGAGTATTTTCGGATCATTCACGATCGCTCGAGCGATAGCAAGTCGTTGTTTTTGACCACCACTCAGATCTCGAGCCCTGGAACGCTTTTTTTCCTCTAACCCTACTGCTGCCAGCGCCCTCTCTATCATTGCCTTACGTCGACGTAGTGGCACGCGCGCAATTTCAAGTGGCAAACTAACATTGTTATAGCATGATTCATTACCCTGCACGAAAAAGCTCTGAAAAATAAAACTCATAGTCTCAGAACGGAATTTATCTACCTTGCGAGGCTTAAACGTGACGATGTCGTCACCATCAATTACTACCTGACCGCTCGTCGCATGATCAAGTCCGCTCATGATATGCATCATCGTACTCTTTCCGCTTCCGGATTTTCCGACAACCGCAACACTGGCACCATCCGGAATAATGACACTTACGTCTCGAAGAGCAGAAAAAGTATTCTTCTTCTTACCATACACCTTACTCACAGCCTTAAGCTCGATCATTGTACTAGTATAGCCTGGCCCAGATAATACCCACAAGACGTGACATTATTTATTAACGATTGTATACGGTTTTTTATCAAATTGATGACGCAGCATCATTACCTGCATACCAACACCCACTAGAAGCGAGACAAGGATAACAAGTCCATTTATAAGTGGTATAAATGAGGCAACAGCCAAAATAGCAAGCCCGAGCGCCATAACCAATACAGCATTTTTCGCTTTTTCGCGTAATACCTGTAAGCCGATAAAGTAAGCCGAGAATGGCAACGCTAGGAGAAGTAGTACAAGCCACAAAAGTCCAAAAGTAAAGGCTGCCCATGCACCAATTCCTGTAACAAGAAGCGTAAACAGTACTACTGGTCCAAGCACAAGCACACCAAGACCGATAAGACCGGCAAAAGCTGTATTTCTCCAAGAAATACCCGCGGCCTCATGGACAAATTTTGGCAGCAACATAACGACCACAAGTCCTAGAACGAGTAGTGACAATAAGAATACTATCCAACCCATAAGGAGCGTTCCCGCTGTGACAACGCTTTGTTGCGCAATCTCCTTATCAAGAGTAAACCTTACCTCACCTGCTACAACACCACTACGTGGCTTTTGCTCGCTGCCTGAACGATAGCCATAGACTCCTCCAACTTTTGCACTATCCCCAAAACTAGCTGATTCGTAAGCAGCAGTTACATCACGACCAATAGTTCCTTGAAGAGTAAATATACTCGCACCCACATGAACATCCCTGGCTACTGTTCCATTTAGTAGTACTTCCGAAGCACCAACCGTAAGATCTTTATCTATTTTCGCTGATTCACCGATAGAAACCTTAGCCGCAGCCGCCGAAACACTCCCGTTTACGGTACTTCCAATAGTTATTTGCTGGGCCGCAACACGAACGTTACCACTAACAGATCCTGTAATCGTAATTGTTTGCGCTGCGCATAGAACATCACCTTCAACAACACCTGTAATTGTCACTGCCTGGCCAGCACAGTACACATCACCCTTGACCGTTCCGTCAACCAGCACTGTACTTCCAGCCAAAAAAGCCGCACTATCAACTACTTCATCTTTGCGGATCTGGACGACACCATTATCCGAACTCATGAATCGAGTCGCAAATGCGGGCTGGACCAATAATCCACCAATAAGGAGGCTAACTAGGACAATAACGCCGACGTATATTTTTTTCATTATGCTATGCCCCTTCCGGACGAACGTTAATATCAGACAGACTATATCCATACTGCTCGAGCGTATCGACAACAAGCTCTGTATCGCCTGACGTATACTCATGAGCAAGCGCTTCTAGGAATTCACTCTCACTCTCAAATAACTGCCCATCAAATTCATATGCACCGTTCACATTTTTGTCCATACACCGTCCTCCTCTTATGTATTTAGTATACTCAAGATTGCAAAGTTCTACCACCCACCACCGCCGCCTCCCCCACCGCCACCACCAGAGAAACCGCCCCCGCCCGAACCCCCAGTGCTCGAACTTCCTGATGATACAGTGGCTGTTGTTCCAAAACTATTCATCGCCGTAGAGAATACGGCGGCATTAAAGACATTAGAATTGCCTACGAACCAGTCTGGCTGAGACATGGTTGTTTCATAGTATTGTCCAAGCTGTTGATTCCATTTTTTCTCTTGACCAAACAAAACCGCGTAGGGCAATACTCTCTCATAAAGTTTTATGAGCTGGACCGAGTCAGTACCATTTGTTAATTCTGGAACCTTCTCGGCACCGTCAGGACTCTGAAGCATCCGAATGCGGTCTTCCTCAGCAACCTTGATATACATTTCAAGCCCCTTAAGATATCTTCGTAGAACTAGGCCTTTGTCAGTGAGGCGCCAGGAGACGGTCGACAAAATAAATACGACTAGCGAGATGAAAAGTAACGCAACGGAAAGTGTACATAGTCCGAATAGTAGTAAAATTAAAGCCGTGCGACGACACCATTTTTTAAGTGCTTCATCCTTTTCACGAAAACCATATTCTCCCTTAATTTTCTTATCGAGATCCGTGTTATTATTGAGCGCCCGACGATAATAACCCGTATCTGTCTTTAGCGATTTTAAGTTAAGTCGTTGTCCTATGGTGGGCTTCATAGCGAATGTATCCGTCAATATCTCCTGCTCTTCCCATCGAAGATCACTAATTTCTTTTATTACTTCGATTTCATATTCCGCAGGCTTTAATAATGTTTTAGGTGAAACTTCGTATATTTTTATATAATGCCGTACCGCAAGATCGAGCATTTGGGCCGTTAGACCATTTGATGTTATATACCCGCCAACTCGCGCCGATGTAGTAACACTTGCTTCTGCTGGTGGTAGGTATTCCGGCACAATCGTACCAAGTTCTTTATTGCGATTTGTCTGTCGATTAAAGCGTGTGAATATCCAAAGAGCTAGACCCAGGGCGATACTTGTAGTTGCTATTTGAGACATCGCCCATATGCCCATAATTATGTCGCCGAGCGAAGGTGTATACGACGCAAATGTACCTTTTGCAAAACCCAATGCTAGAGTGAGACCCTCATATGGTCGTAACCGTATACCTGTTACCTCAATCACATTCTGTCTTATTGCGGCAGCACAGGTCACTCCCGTACCTTGTACACCTGTATAACACCGAGGATCGCTTCTGAGGGCTTCTTTTACACCGTCAAGTTTGAGTGAAATTGAAACATCTTGAATTGGTACCGCCCATTCTGTACCAATAATATCCCAGTAGAACTCATCCCGATCAGTGTCATTGTAGTAGCGCGTTACATCATGTTGCGTATAAATAATTTTATAGGTCTTACTCCCATGAGCATAGGTATTTGCATCACCTATCCGTAGAGTCGTATTTGCCATTGCATACGGTATTGGTGTTCCTTTTTCATCCGTAACTGATTCGATCTTAAGCTGGGTTGAATGAGTATCATACCTATCGACAAGAGAACGTTCGATACCATGATTTTGATCGTATTCCGGAAATTGAGCGGAAATTGTTTCAATCGTCCGTAATACTGAGCGGTTTTCGCTATCACGTCCAAGTGTCATCTGTACGTCATAGCGCGTGATGACAAAATTATTAACATCAACCGCCGAGACATAATTACCATTCATTAGAGATAGAAGAAGTAGCGCCAACCCAAAGATTTTTTTCATATATACATATTGTATATCACTCTAGCTCCGAAAACGGATACCGCGTACCAAAAGCCCATCAAGCAAAAGATGCGATAGATACCCTGTTACTGCTGCACCGTAATATACGCAACTAATCGCAAGCATCTTACTATCATATACATACGGAACAAGTATGATCGGAAGTGGAACAATCCATACGGCCCATTTCGAGTGTGTCCACCCACGATGATGCGTAATAATCGGTAGCATCGCAATCAGTCCGAGATAGGCTGCGGCCTGCAGATGGCCCGACCATATCAGAAGGGCGTCAAGCGGAAAAACTGTCCAGAAAAAGATATCCTGCGCTTTTGAATTTGTATCGACATCAGGAAATAGCGCAAAAAGCATCGCGATAACAAATACTGCCGCAAGTGGCTGCCAATCGTGTAATAAATTAGCATATTCCGCCAAACGCTGAACCGGTACAAATAACATCACCGCTGTATATATAGCCGCTCCAATCAACCCACCAACCAAATGCCCACGATAATTTGACATAGCTTTTATTATAACTGACGCTGCTTATGCAAGTTTTAGATCGGGGTATAATTCTTTAGTCGTCTCATCTATCCCGTTACGAAGCTGTGGAAATGGAACACCTTCACGCGCCGTTACGCCCTCAAGTGACCAGAATATACGCTCCGAAAAACCTAGCCCGCACGCAGGCGGCATACCATATTCAAGTGCCTCGACAAAATCAATATCCAGCATCTGAGCTTCATCATCGCCCGCATCACGCATTTTTTGCTGCTCCATAAACCGCCCGAGCTGATCGACTGGATCATTCAACTCTGAAAATGCTTTACACATCTCGCTTCCGCCGAATACAAGATTAAACTGTTCAGTAAGTCCATTCCCGCCAGGCTGATTTTTCGCAAGTGGCTGCATAAATGTCGGTATGTCGATAAGGAAAACCGGACCCGACAGCGTTTTTCGGTACTTTTTCCATAGTTTATCTAGGCTTCTTATGCGATTGTCCTGTTTTTCAACTTCAAGCCCATGATCCTTTAGACAATCTTGAATAGTTTCGATTGTTGTATTAAAGACATCAATATCATACTGTTCTTTGAGTATGCCGACAAAACTCACTCTAGGAAAATGTTCTCCATCTGCCCCAAAATCAACCTTTTGACCATCCATGAGTGTAAATTGTCGCGTACCCCATGTCTTATCGCAGATATAGCGGATCATGCGCTCAGTCAATTCCATACCCTGTTCCCAGTTGGCATACGCCCAATACCACTCCATAGCATTATGCTCCGGCAAATGTTCCTCGCTGTAATTTTCGTTGCGGAAACGAGCGCCAATATCGAACACTTTTTCGAAACCCGCAACAAGCAGCCGCTTCAGTGGTAACTCGTGCGAAATACGTAAATAAAAATCTTGATCAAGGGCATCCATGTGTGTGACGAAAGGACTCGCATCAGCACCACCCGCAGTCGCCTCTAAGACGGCATTATTTACTTCAATAAATCCATCCTGAATCAAAAATTCGCGAGTTGCCTGCCAGAATTTTGAGCGCCTAATAAAACGCTGTCGTACATCCGGATTTACATTCATATCAACATATCGTCGTCGAAGACGCTCTTCCTTGTCGTTAAGTTCGGTAGGCATTGGTCGAAGCGCTTTTGTGAGAATCCGCAAACTCTTGACGCCGATCGATATCTCACCGGTTTGTGTCTTCATTACGTGCCCGCTTACTTCTATGAAATCTCCTGTATCAAGTAAGTTAATTTCTGCTGGTACAACGAGCTCGCTATGACCGCGGTTAGCTTCTTCAGTGGTATCGCCTTTGCGAATAAAAAGTTGGAGCGTAAGAGTACCATCGTCTTTAATGATGATAAACGCGAGTTTTCCAAATTTGCGAATCGAAACAATCCTTCCAACCACCGTCACGTTTTTATCTTCAAGGTCCAAAAACTCCGCATGAATCGTCTCGATATCATGCGTTCGAACTGCGTCGCTCGGGTACGGATTAACACCAAGTTTTTTTAACTCTTCTAATTTACGAAGTCGTTCATCACGATAATCTTTTAGTGTAGCCATATCTGTTAACAGTATATACCAAAATGCTTGTATACTATAGTTATGAACGAAAATATTATTACGATTAACCATTTCACTATGAAGTTTGGACGGACAACCGTTATCAACGACTTATCTTTCGAAGTTAAGCGCGGTGAAACATTCGGTCTTCTGGGTTCAAACGGTTCTGGGAAAACAACTATTATCCGCTCCCTTCTTGGTATGTATATTCCTACAGAGGGGAAACTCCTGATCGACAATAATCCTTTTAATGTTGCTGCTTCACTGAAGCTTGGTTACCTTCCTGAAGAACGTGGTTTATATAAAAAGGAAAAAGTTATTGATATCATGGTGTACTTCGGCCAACTAAAAGGACTGTCCGTCGAGAAATCACGCGAATGGTCACTCGCATTCTTAAAGCGCGTTGATCTAGCCGACAAGTCAACTATCCGTCTCGATAAACTGTCAGGAGGACAGCAGCAAAAGGTGCAACTAGGAATCACTATTATGGGTGATCCCGAACTACTGATTCTTGATGAACCCACTAAGGGTTTTGACCCAGTTAATCGACGATTACTTATGGATATTATAGAAGAGCATCAAAAGAAAGGTGCGACAGTTGTGCTTGTTACTCATCAAATGGAAGAGGTTGAACGGCTCTGCGATCGTATTATCCTACTTAAAAATGGTAAAGCAGCTGCATACGGTACGATTAAAGAGGTTCGAGAAAAGTATAAAGGTAAAAATCTCGATGATATTTTCGTAGAGATCTATGGTGACAATCAAAAGGAGGTTTCTCGTGCATAATCTCAATACAGTCTTTAGGTTTGAAGTTATTCGCGCACTCAAGAAAAAAACGTTTTGGATCACAACGCTATCCTTCCCGCTTATTATTGCTGTTGTTTTCGGAATCGTCTTTTTATCGAACAAAACAACAGAAGATGCTGCAAAAAATATGTCAAAGCAGCAGTTTTCTATCATAGTTAATGATCAAACTGGACTCGTACAGGATACTATTCTTAGTCAGATGGGCATCAAAACAACAACTGATAAAAACGCCGCCATCGATCAAGTGAAAACAGGAAAAATTGATGCATTCTTCTACTTCCCCGCTGATCTTAAGAATGGTATTGAGATTTACGGAAAAGATGTTGGTATTTTTAATAACGGACGCTATAGTGCTGTTGCCGAGGCCCTACTTCAACAAATGGTCACCACAAAGGTTGACCAAAATGTAAGAAGTATTGTAGGAAATCAGTTAACGATCAACTCCCTCACCTATAAGGACGGTGCTGTCTCTGATCCGATGAGGCAATTAATTGCACCTGGTCTCTTCCTGGTATTGTTCTACTTCTTAATTGCAATGTTTGGAAACCAAGCCCTAACAAGCACAACAGAGGAAAAAGAAAATCGCGTGATTGAGATGCTCCTTACGACAGTGCAGGCTCGTACGCTAATTATTGGGAAAATCCTTTCTCTTATCCTTCTGGCCTTCATTCAAGGTATTCTCTTTATTGCGCCTGTTATTATCGGTTATTTTTTCCTCCACAATCAGTTGCGTCTCCCAACTATTGACCTGAGCTCAATCCCTCTTGATCCTGCACGAATTGGCGTTGCGGCAGTTATTTTTGCGGCCAGTTTTATCCTATTTATGGGCTTATTGGTTGCAATTGGTGCTGCAACCCCAACCGCAAAAGAGGCGGGGCCATTCCTCGGTATTGTGATGATGCTGTTATTTGGACCGCTGTATGCAGCTAGCCTCTTTATATCATCACCGGAGAGTCCTCTTGTTCAATTTCTTAGTTATTTCCCGCTCACAGCGCCTATTCCACTACTACTACGTAATGCCGCCGGCACTATCACGTGGCCGGAAGTATTTATCGGAACAGCCATACTGATTATTACTGCAGTCATTGTTATTCGTATTGCTGTTCGTATCTTTCAGTTTGGTGCACTCGAATATAGTCGACGCCTCAGCTTCAAAGAAGTTCTTGTTCGTAAATAAATACGTCTCATTATCCTAATAAATACACTCCTGTTATAGAGGAGTGTATTTTCAAAATCGAAAGAGCCTTTAGGAAACAGCTTCAACAGTATAGGTCGTTGCACCCTTTGGTGTTTCGATAGTTACTTTCTCGCCTACCTTCTTGCCCATCAGAGCAGCACCAATTGGCGATTCGTTACTGATCTTTCCCTCGAGAGGATCTGCTTCAACCGGGCCTACAATACGGTACGTAACTTTCTTGCCGTTTTTAAGCTCAACAGTACTGCCTATACCGATAATGCCGTTTGATTTCTTTGGCTTGATAAGTTCAAAGTTCTGTAGAATATCCTCGATCTCAATAACACGAGATTCGACAATACCCTGTTCTTCGCGTGCAGCATCATATTCGGCATTCTCGCTAAGATCTCCGTAATCACGTGCAGCAGCAATCTTTTCGGCAACTTCCTGGCGACGAGCCTTCAACTCACCGAGCTCTTGTTCAAGTTCGGCTTTTCCTTCAGAGGTAATCTGATAATTCTTTTTCATATTTCTTCTCCTTTTTGGCAAAATATAAGCGCGCCATTCAGCGCGTCTTTGGAGTCATCTCTTGGCAAATAACAACTATACCTCAGAGTCCCCCAAACCTTTGTGTCATTAGTCTACCAAGGGATGGATCGTTCGTCAATGCTTCGTATCATGTAATTTTTTCAGCAGTTCATCGTGACTCAAAAGCTCTGTTTCACTTGAGGTACGAGCTTTGTATTCAACCACTTGATTCTCAAGAGTCTTTGGTGAAATAACCACACGATACGGAATCCCCATAAGATCTGCATCAGCAAATTTCTCACCTGGCCGTACGCTACGGTCATCCCATAACACATCTATTCCTGAGTTTTGAAGCATTTCGTAGAGCTTCCGTGCTTCATCTTCAATATCTCCTATTGATACGAGATAAACTGTCGCTGGGGCTATAGCTTCAGGCCAAATTAAGCCTTTATCATCTGAGCATTTTTCAATAACAACACCCATTACGCGCGTAATACCAACCCCATACGAAGCAAGATAGATCGGATGACGCTGACCATCCTCGCCAGTAAAGTAAAAATCCATCTTCTCTGATTTGTCTGTACCAAATTTAAAGATATTACCGACCTCAGCTGTGGTAACTGGTTCTAGGCTATTCTTGTCGACATGAAGCTCTTCTGAAGCTTCGTCAAGGACTTCACCGTTAACCGCTATTGAATGGTCTTGGTTCATGTATAAAACGTCTTCGCCGGCTTCACAGATCGTTTGAAACTCATGGCTAAATTTCGTAAATGCTCCACCACTCGCAAATGTAACAAATGTGCTATCACCAAGTCCTAGCCGTTCATAAATACAATTATAGGCAGCGATAACTGTGTCGTAATACTGGTCCATATCCTCCTGTGAGCTATGCATCGAATACATATCTTTCATAACAAACTCACGACCACGCATAATACCGCTCTTTGCTCTTACTTCATTGCGTAATTTTGTTTGAAACTGGTATACGGAAATTGGCAGATCCTTGTAACTCTGAATATATTGGCGCATCATCTCGATAATCGCTTCTTCATGAGACCATCCAAACCCAACCTCCGTCCCATCTTGAAGCCGGGATTTGAACCAGATATCGACTGCGTCACTATCCCATCGACCTGTTACCTCCCAGGTCTCCTTGCGCTGAAGACTGGTCATTACCAGCTCTTGTCCGTTAACAGCGTTCATCTCCTCGCGAACGATCTGCTTAATATTCTCAAGCACACGGAGCCCAAGGGGTGTATAAGCATATACTCCAGCCATTACCTTGTAGACGTATCCTGCCTGAATAAGCAACTTAGCGTTTCGCGCCGACTCATCAGCCGGTGCTTCTCGGAGTGTTTTCACGAACAGTTGAGAGCGTTTCATACCAGTTATTGTATCAGATTAATCCCGATGAGGGGTGCGATAAATAGAAAGAAATACGCAACAGAATTTTTGAGTGAATGTAAAAATATTCCCGGCCACAAACTGACATAACGTTCTCGTAAATAACACAGAAATAGACTAAGTATAAACACATCGATACCAACATTCACCTGTAAATGCACGAACGCAAAGATAAAGCTTGTAATTAGCATGCTTGTAATAAAGTGAAAATGGGTACGAAGTCGATCATATAGAAAGCCTCGAAAGATTGCTTCTTCTGCAATCGGCGCAATAATACATAATGCAATAAATGCTGCTACATACTCAAAGATAGTTTTGAGATTTTCGAATCCCACTTCTTGCTTCTGCGTCAAATCAATCCCTGTAAGCGGGAGGAATGTCAACGTTAACATAACGAGCATCGATAAGATGTAGCCTATAAACCAAAAAGCCGCAGCTAGCGCAATCGCACGACCAGTTGGTCTCTTTGTTAACCCTAGTCTCGCCAGAATATGTCTTCCCCGTACATTCATAAATAAATAGGGTATCACCACAATCAGGCAACCAATCACATATATAAGTGCCATAAAAATAAGCTGTCCGAGAGGCGACTCAAGGAAGCCTGCTGCATGATCGCCGCTTACTTGCAACACAAAGTAGACGATTGCAAATCCGATCAATGAGCCTGCTATACCAAGCAACACCACTACTACCCAGCTTGATACACCAAGTCCATAGAGTATTTTTTGAATAACTTTATTATTCATCTTATTTCAGAAATTTCCCTATATCGAGAACTGTCACTACAACAACGAGCCCCATAAGAACCATGAATCCTGTACCATGAATTGACTCCTCTTTCTCTTTTGATAGAGGTTTTCGAAGCACTACTCTATAAAGCATAGTCACAAACCATCGACCGCCGTCGAGTGCCGGTATAGGCAGCAGGTTCATGATAGCGAGCGACAATGAGATGATTCCTGTTACCAGTAGTAAACTGGCGATCCCCTGTTGACGAGCATTTGGAAACAACATCCCAAGTACGGCAATAGGACCAGCCACTCCATTTCCAGCATCATTCAGCTTTGTATTTGCTTCAGCTCGTACCGAAGCATCCCCGCTAAATTTCTGCACTATACCCGTAAAGAGATTACCGACAAGCGCTCCGAGCCCTTTAAATGTTTCGGCGCTCAACTGAGCCGTTAAGACGAAACCTGAAACAGGTGCTGACCATGTCGAACGATATATCGTCTGCTTTTGGTTAAATCTTACACCAAGATACCCCGATTGCACCGCTGTAACATCGTCATTAAGATGAACTGTGATCTGTTTCTCGAGACTATTACGGCTATATACGAGTACCATATCTTGTCCAGCTAAGCTCTTTGTTATTTGACCAGCAACAGATATATCGGCAAGATCAGTCTTACCCTGTAGGCTTTTAATAACATCTCCTGCTTCAAGACCGGCTTTTGCGGCCGGAGATCCATCCGTTACCTTCTCGATAACAAGTGGATGAGATTCGATCGTCGTATCACCTTTGATATAAAACTGGTTTGCAATCAGCTTCGGCATCCCAACCCACATTAATATCATGAAGATTATTGCCGCCATACCCCAGTTGACCACTACTCCAGCTAGGAGAATCTTCGTTTTTATCCAGAGGCTGGTTGCACCATAATCACCACTTTTATCTGCTGCATCGTGCTCACCTTGAAGCTTCACAAAACCACCAAGAGGTAGCCAGTTTAGCGTAAATAACACCCCGTTTTTAAGCTTCTTCGCCCAAGCCCTTGGCGGAAAACCGACACCGAATTCCTCAACAATAACCCCGTTACGACGGGCGGCAATTGCGTGGCCAAGTTCATGAATAACAACGAGAAACACGAGTATAAACAAACCTATTGCAACCGATAAGACAAAGTTAAGTCCCCCTAAGATATCCATCTAGCCTCCAAATCTCCGCGACCTTTTAGTGTATTCTTCTATGATAGCAGTTATGTCTTCTTTTCTCATATCCGGCCATAACTTCTCCAAGAAAATAAACTCACTATAAGCACTACGCCACAACATGAAGTTGCTTAGTCGTTGTTCCCCGCTTGTTCGTACAATGACATCACACGGTGGAATATTAGGATGATCAAGGTATTTTTCAAAAACTTTTGCCGTGACTTTTTCAGCATCTATGCCCGCTTCCGCTATTCGTTGCGCAGCACGAACGATCTCCTGCTGTCCTCCGTAATTAAAACACATAGCAAGCGTTGCTCGTTTACCGTTATGCGATACCTTTTCCGCCTCGTCAATCATGGCGCTAATATCTTCTGGTAGTTGCTCCCGTCCACCAAGCACAACGACTTTATAATCCTTTTTTATAAGCTCTTTGATATCAGTCTTAAACAGCATCCGAATCAGCTTCATAATACCGCGTACTTCTTCTTCTGCACGTGCCCAATTCTCGGTAGACCATGTATAAAAGGATATGTATTGTACTCCCATGTCTGCGGTTGCATCAATAACCTCCTTCAGTGTGTTATACCCAGCTAGATGACCCTCGTATGTCGGTAGACCGTGTTTCTTTGCCCAACGGCGATTACCGTCAAGTATGTACCCGATATGTATCGGAATCCTATTATCCATCATGCCTCCTCGTATACTCATCTATGTCCTTAATGTCCCTCAAGTCTTTACCGCGTCCCTTCTGTAGTTTCCTTTCACGAAGGTACTGTAATGTAATATATCGTACACCGTCTATCACGACTGTTTTTTCGAAAATATCATCAAAATCCGGATGCCCGGAACCATCTTCCGACCAGTCATCCCATAGCTCATACTCATTATTCCTTAAGTAGCGTGAACCGCTCTGCTTAACCCCCTGCTCCCAACGATCGTCTGCTGCTAATCTATCGAATTCATCTCTGGTGAGCAATAAATCGACATCATCCGCCAGCCTTATTCCTAGCGTATCGAGGATACCGCTGCCTATAACAATAGTCTTATCAAGCGATGCACCGGATTTTTTTATGCGGTCGACAAAATTGCTGTGTTTATTCTTGATATAATCTGTCATACAGCGTATTTCAGACTAGACTGTCATAATTTCTTTTTCTTTAGCCTTGAAGATCTCATCGATTTTTACTTGATAGTCCTTCATGTCATCATCGACACCCTTTTCAATCAATTTCATATCTTCTTCGCTCAGTTCTTTCGCGTCTTTCATGCGTTTGGCTTCTTTTAGTGCATCCTGACGCACATTGCGCAGTGCGATGCGGCAATCTTCAACCTTCTCACCTAATTGCTTTACGAGCTCACGACGGCGCTCCTCGGTGAGTGCTGGGATATTAACGCGAACAACTCTTCCATCATCTGATGGATTAAAGCTAAGCGCTTGGTTATTACGGATTGCTGTCGCGACCGCTTGAACATTACTTGGGTCAAATGGCGTCACGGCGAGTTGCTGTGGTTCAGGCACTGTGACATTAGCAACTTGGTTGAGTGGCATTTTCGCACCATACGCTTCAATAACAACGCCGTCGAGCATGTCAGGATGAGCTCGGCCAGTTCGAATTCTGCGTAAATCAGCCTCAAAGTGCTCAATCGCCAGATTCATCTTCTCTTCATAGGGTTTAGTATCAAACATAGTTTTCTCCTTCTTGGTAAGATCATTATAACAAAATAACCCCTTCATGAGGGGTTATTTTTACAAAGACAGTAAAACTATTCGCTGACACCGAGTTCGATGCGCTGCATCTGTCGGACAACGATATTTTCACCAAGTCGTGAGATGTGTTGTTTCACATACTCATCAACCGTGATGTCTGGATTCTTTATAAATGGCTGTTCGAGCAAAGTCTTTTCTGCAAAATACTTCTTGATTTGCCCTTCTACCATCTTTTCAGCGATATCAGCTGGCTTACCGGAAGCTTTAGCCTCTTCGACGAGTTCAGCTTTTTTCTTCTCGCGAACTTCAGCTGGAATATCTTCAACTGAGATATACAGTGGAGCAGTTGCGGAAACATGCATGGCGATATCATGTGTTAATGTCTTAAAGTCATCAGTTCGAGCAACGAAATCTGTTTCACAGTTTACTTCGACCATCGCGCCAATTCGACTCGAGTGCACATAAGCATCGACCAGTCCCTGACGAGCTTCACGTTCACCGCGCTTCTCAGCTTTGGTCATACCTTTTTTTCGCATCGCTTCAAGTGCCTTGTCGAAATCACCGTTTGCTTCAACGAGCGCTGCTTTGGCATCAGTTAAACCAACACCAGTCAGGTCTTTGAGCTTTTTAATTTCATCGATAGTTATAGCCATCTGGGTTTTCCTTTCGTGCCTATCTTTACTTTTCAGTCTTACTTGCGCTGACTTGTTTACCTTCTTCGATTGCTTCGACAACATAGTCAAGAATCAGCTTAAGGCCTTTAATCGCATCGTCGTTAGCAGGAATAACATAGTCAACGAGGCTTGGATCAGCATTTGTGTCAACAATCGCAACAACTGGTACACCAAGTGTATGAGCTTCACGAACAGCGTTGATATTCTCGATAATATCCGTCACAAAAACGATACCAGGCTTACCGTTAAGGTCTTTGATGCCGCCATATTTCTTGTTGAGGTCATCAATTTGCTCTTGGAAACGCTGTACTTCAAGTTTGCTATAACGATTTGCGAGCTCACCTGAATCCATGCGGCGCTCAAGGCTCTTGAGCTCCTTGATACGTCCAGACACAGTAGCTACGTTCGTCAACATGCCACCCATCCAGCGTTCAGTCACAAATGGCTGGCCAGCTTTTTCGGCAACTTCACGAACAATATCTTGTGCTTGGCGCTTTGTGCCAACCAATAGAACCTGCTTGCCCTTAGCAACCGTATCGGTGATAAAAGGCAGTGCCTTCTCGAGCCCTTCAACGGTTTTTGTCAGGTCAATGATGTGGCTGTCCTGACGTTTGCTATGAATATACTGGGCCATTTTTGGGTGCCAGCGGCTCGTTTTGTGTCCAAAGTGAACACCAGCTTCGAGCAGAGCTTTAATATCGACGGTTACCGCCATGTTGTTACTCCTTCTTCCTCGCTCGTCTCGCCTGTAATCAGGAGTAAATGAGACGAACTGTTTCATTAAAAAATATTACAGAGGTAATTATAGCAAAATATATGATTATTGTCTAGTAGTAAACCAGCAATACGGCAACGTCTCCTTGTAGTTCATAATGCCTATGCCTATAATCAGGAGTAACTAAATCTTTAAGGGAGAATTATGGATCCAACACAGCAACCAACTACACCAGAGACACAACCAGATACTTCGGTACCACCCCTAACTCCGCAGGTCGAAAATCCTATACTCGTCAGTCCAGTCCAGCCAGTGCCTATTCCGACTACTCCTGCCAAAAAATCACACGCGCTGCTAATTATTCTATTAGTTATCGGCGGGCTTTTTGTCCTCGGTGGTATTGCTCTAGGGCTGGTATTTTTCTTTGGTACGCAAGATACCGCTAAAGTCGCTGGAGCTGGTATCACCTTCTTTGATGCGGCTAAAAACAATAACCGTACAAAGCTCGACTCATTGTCAGTCCCAAGCTCAACACAAAGCGATAAAGATTTTACCGCTAATCTCGCGAAAAAAGCTGGAGCAAACTGTAGTACTGATATCCGATCTATAAAGATCAGTTATACGGCCGGAAAACCTGCTACTGCAACCATGAACGGCTACTGTGATAATAAAAGTCAAACTTGGAACTTTGGTCTCACGAAAGAAAATGGTACGTGGTATATCGACAAGTTGGTCGTTGATGGTTCAGGCTCGGCAACAACCTCTCTGACGCCAACGACTACTTCTCCTTGCTTAACCGCGAGTGAAGCGGCGGAAACAGGATATACTTCCCGCGATTTTCATGCTGATGGATATATCTTTAGCGACACTTATTTCTTTGAGCCAGATTCTGCCGCCTTCGTGTCTGATTTTGTCGCTATCCAAAATGAAGATCTTGATAAATTTGCAACATGGGTTAAGAAATATACCGATAAATCATTCATGGTAAACATAACACCAAAGGTTCAGGAAGCAAGCCTCAGTACTGAAGGCGCTACTTTGGCAAAACAGCGCGCAGAATACGTTCGCGACCAGCTCATTCAACGTGGCGTAAAGAGCAGTAAGATTGCAATTCAAGCCGCTACAGCAGAAGCTGACACTACCGACACTCAATCAGCTCGCAGAAACGTTCTAGCGGAAATCGACGGCGACGCAAGCTGCGCAAACTGATCATTAACTTATTACGGGAGACGCTTTATTGGTAATAGAGCGTCTTTTCCTTTGACTTTCCCACCCCTATAAGATATAATCTTGCACTGACTATGAAAAAAGATTTACACCCAACCGACTACCGCTTCGTCGTCTTTCAAGATGAAGCTGCTGGGTTTGCGTTTCTGACACAGAGCACTGCCACCAGCAACGAAAAAATTAAATGGGAAGATGGTAACGAGTACCCTCTCGTGAAGCTTCATATTTCAAGTGCTTCTCACCCATTCTTCACTGGTGAAGAGAAGATCATCGACACCGAAGGCCGCGTTGACCGCTTTAAGGCCCGTGCAGCTGCCGCTGAAGAGCGCCGTAAAGCACTTGCAAGCAAAGCAAAAAAAGCCGCTGTCAGCAAGCAGAAAAAAGAAGCAAAATCAGAAGCGTAAGTAGCTACAGAATAACCGGCCGTTTCTCGGTCGGTTTTTGTATGAGATAATATTCCTTATGAGCAACATCCAACTAAATCTCCCTGATCTCACCTCTGAACGCCAAGCGCTACAGGATTTCTTAGCACGTCCGGATGCATTCTCTGATGCGGACTTTGCAAAGAAGAATCGTCGACTCATGGAACTCGACGAACTTATCAGCACCGGTGCACGCCAAAACGATCTGAAATATCAAATCCAACAAGCATATGAACTCGCCGACAAAGGAGATGATCTTGCCGAACTCGCTAAAGAAGAGTTACCGCTTCTAGAGAAGGAGCTCGCTGAACTCGACGAAAAACTCTTTATCATGTTGACACCAAAAGACCCGAATGATGAAAAGAATGTTATCGTCGAAATTCGTGCTGGCGCAGGAGGTGATGAGGCCTCTCTATTTGCAGCTGAACTATACAGAATGTATCTTCGCTGGTGTGAGGCACATAGCTATAAAGCAGAGTTGATGAGCGAAAGCGCCAATGAATCGGGAGGATATAAAGAGGTCGTGTTTGAAATAAGTGGTGATAGTCCTTATTCTCGCTTAAAATTCGAGTCCGGCGTTCATCGCGTTCAACGCGTTCCAACAACTGAAAGTCAAGGTCGTATTCATACGTCAACCGTAACAGTCGCTGTTCTGCCGGAAGCTGAAGAAACTGATATCGAAATCAACCCCAATGATCTTAAGATTGACGTATATCGCGCGGGTGGCCATGGCGGACAGTCTGTTAATACGACAGATAGCGCAGTCCGTATCACCCACCTCCCCTCAGGACTAGTTGTCACCAACCAGGACGAAAAATCTCAGATTAAAAATAAACTCAAGGCGATGAACGTGCTTCGTGCGCGCCTGCTTCAGATAAAAACTGATGAAGAAAACGCGAAACTCAGTGCTGAGCGCCGATCCCTTATCGGTTCAGGTGACCGCTCAGAAAAAATCCGTACCTACAATTTCCCTCAAGACCGTATTACCGATCATCGTATCGGCTACAGCCGCAGTAATATCCCTGCAGCGATGAACGGCTATATTGATGATATATTCGAAAGTCTCGCAAACTATGAACGTGAGCTTAAAGCCCAAAACACCAATAGTTAAGTCGTGGCTCCAGGACACAACACGACAGCTCAAGACGCATCATATCGCGTCAGCTCGACTTGATGCGGAAATCGTACTTGCCCATGTCCTGTGTGTCGATAGGCTATGGCTCGTCTCTCATGACGATACTTTACTTAGTAGCTCCCAGCTACAACAAGCGGATAGCCTCATAGAACGTCGAATAAAACGTGAGCCAATTGCGTATATTGTTGGCAAGAAAGAATTTTACGGACGAGATTTTATCGTCACGCCGGACGTTCTTATACCGAGACCGGAAACAGAAGCAATCATCGAACTTGCAAAGCAATTACAGCTTCCAAATAATAGTTACGTTATCGACGTCGGTACTGGATCAGGGATTATTGGGCTGACTCTCAAAGCAGAGATTACTTCAATTCGCGATGTGGTATTAGTGGATATTAGTAGAAAGGCACTGGATATTGCAAAGCAAAATAATGGTAATTTATTTCACTTCACTGGGGTCCAATATTATCAATCAGACTTATTGTCGTTTTGGCTTTCCTCACCTGATCAAGGCGCCCCATACGCTGACCTCATTCTTGCTAATTTACCTTATGTCGATACTACCTGGGAAATCTCACCTGAATTAGCGTATGAACCACAAGATGCCCTCTATGCAGAGGATGGCGGTCTTGCCCTTATTAAAAGGCTTATCACTCAATCAAAGACTGTTATTAAAGATGGTGGCTACTTGCTTCTTGAAGCAGATCCCGCTCAGCACGAAGCGATTCTTGAATACTCTCAACCAGATTTTACGCAAGTTAAAAATAGCGGCTACTGCCTTGCCCTACAGCGTCATCGAGCAGTTTGAGTGCCTAATGTAATCGAACTGTGTTGTTCTTTGCCGTCACGGACAAAGACTATTTCTATCGTTTGGTCTGGCTTAAAGTTCGACAATACGCTTGATAATGTGTGTTGTGAATTAATAGACTGACCGCCTAGCGACACAATAATATCCCCTTCGCGTAATCCTGCTTTATCAGCTGGACCATCCGTCACTACGCCACCTCCATTGCTTGTAGAAGGGATATAGACGCCGCTTTTTGCCGAGAGATTATATTGCGCAACAAGATCTGGCGTTACAGCGAGATAGCGAATACCAAGTGCTGGGCGCACGACTTTACCCTGCTGCAATACGGAAACAGTCACTCCGCGAATATCATCAATTGGTATCGCAAATCCAATCCCCTGAGCATCTGCAGCTACTGCGGTATTTATACCAATCACCTCACCTTTCATATTTACAAGTGGACCGCCCGAGTTACCAGGGTTTATTGCCGCATCAGTTTGAAACAAATTCTCAAGAGTCTCAGTATTAGTTCCTCCGTCCGATGCGGTCACTGGACGCCCAAGCGCAGAAATAATCCCCGATGTCACCGTCGTCTCATATTGACCCAGTGCATTACCTATCGCAACAACCCTCTCCCCCACTTGTACGTCTGCCGATTTCCCGAAGGATGCCGGAACAAGATTATGAGCACCATTAATCTTTAGAAATGCGACGTCATTCAGCGGATCACGTCCAACGAGAGTGACACTGGAATAGGAAGTGCCATCTGCAAGAATTATTTTTACACTCTTCGTGCCGCTACCTAGGACGTGCTTATTCGTCACAACATACCCATCGGCACTAATAATAATACCCGTACCCGCACCTTCACCAGACATATACGAACCAAATATACCCGTACCATTTACCTGAGTTATGATCGATACCACACTTGGACTTACCGTCTTTGCAACCAGAGCAATCGCATCAGTGGCTTCATTAGTACCTTGGGACTTATTTATCGAGGTGGTCGTTTGAGACCTCGTGAAGGAGTTTGGGACCGAGACAGGAGAAGTTGACTGGGGTTGAGCAAAATTTACTGCGAGATACGCACCTGTCCCACCTGCAATAAAACAACACAAAACAAGGGATAAATTTTTTACGACTGTTCGAGAAAAAAGCTTTCTTTTCGACTCCATTTTACTCATATACTATCCACCTTTGCTTAAAACTTTCTTAGAGGCTCGTAGGATCAAGTCCATTGAATACGACAGCCAGTAAAACAATCGTGCCAACAACAAAAAATACTGGCATCGTCATGTCTTTACGCTTAATAATACCGTCGTTTGTTTGGTAACTTTGATACGCCATGTACACTAAAAAGCTAAGAAGGGTTGCAACTATTGAGATCTGAGGGATCATAAGAGGGCTATATGCGATAGTCCAGTAATACGCAATCCAAGCAAGCTCAGCAACACAAAAACCCCATATTACCGCTATGAATACACGATCAACCTCATCATTATACGAGCCGAGTAAGTGCTGTGCGCTCACGTACCCCACAAGCCATGCAATCATAACAACGAGCGGTAACGGTAATGCGTACGAAAAGCTAAACAACGCCATAAGACCCAGGAACTGCACCGTACCTGCCTGAACCATGATCCATTTTTGCTTCGAACGTGGTTTTATAGCAATAAGCCATACGATAAAAAGCAGTGTTATGCCAATCTGAATCCATAAAGACCCGCTATGTAGCCATAATAGCGTTACGATCGAAAGCCCGACTAACATATCGGCAAGGTTTGTCTGCAGATTTGCAAGCCAAAAGCGCATACGAACAGCAATGGTTCGCCATTTACTCAAAACAACTACTACATATGCAATATAGGGCGGATCAAATAGATTGACCAACAAAAGAAGTGTGCTTGCATAGGCTATATTGAGAACAATATAGACCACCTCACTCACAACTGATCGTCGCGAAACTGACTTAATTAGTTCCATTACCTATGATTATAACAAAATCAGCAGTACTCTGCACCCCAGAAGGCAGTGTCGTTCCCGCTGCAGACCTCCCAAGCACCTCTTGTATCTTCGCGCTCGTCTTTGGCATCACGCCCCCACTTAAGTCATACCAGACAAAATCCTTATATACACTACTAGTCGCCGTATCACCTGTTGTAATATTGCTTAGCCCTGCGGATGTAAGTTCATTAGCTTTTTTACTCGCAACTCCGCTTTTATCAGAACCATTCAATACCTGTATGCTTGCGTCTTCATTGGTAGTATCTACTGTTGTGCCGAGCTGCTCTTTTACGTACTTACTGATTCCCGAATAATCAAACATGCCGCTAATAGGTCGTACTATACTTTGTCCATCATAATTACCGGTTGTTACGACAGGATTTTTTTCATCGATAAGGCTGATCCGCTTGATCTTTGTATTATCGATCTCGCCTGCGAGTTTAATAAGAGTTTTTATCTCTCCGGCTGAAAAATCCGTGCGAATATTATTGCCGAGTGAATCAATTATCTTTGTTACTGTAATAGGATTTGCGAGTGTCCCAGAACTAATAGCTTTATCCTTCAGCGCAATGATAATTTTCTGCTGGTACTGTTCGCGGTCAAAATTTCCCCCCGCCAATCCATACCCACCTGCGTCGTTGCGGGCCCGCGCCAGTGCCAAGGCATGTTCACCATCAAGCTGTGCATCACCATTCGGCCACTTCACGTAGTAGCAGGTATAGCGACATCTCCAGTCAAAATTGCGGTCAAGGACCCCTCTCGGATCATCACTCTCAATTTTTACCGTAATACCCCCAACCGCATCAACCACTTCTTTTAATACGGTGTAGTTTACGTGTGCATAATAATGCATATCGAGTCCGAGTACTTCGCCAACTATGCTCTGTAGCTTCTTGGAGCCACTTGCTTCATTGCCGCTTGCCATACCGCATTCGTATGCTACGTTTATTTTTCCTTGAAACCCGCTAATACATGCTTCGCCGTATTTTACGTAGAGGTCACGAGGAATACTTACCATCGCTGCCGTCTTCTTTTCTTGATTAATAGATAACACCATGATGCTGTCAGCGAGGTTCGCGCCTGCATCGACATGCGATGGATCATCTTCTGAGGTACCAAAAATGAGAACATTTGTATTACCTTGAGCATCCGCCTTCAGGGCAGTACCGGCACCCAGTAGATCAAGCAAATTTCCTTGAAATACTCTTCCACTCGCCAAGAATAGCTTTATACCCATATAAGCTCCACCTATAACCAGTAGTGCCCCGATTACTAATAGTATGCGTCGCCACGGTATCCTCTTGAACGACAGTTTGTTTTTCCGAGTCCGCTTATTGGCCCTTTCCCTAACATCGTCGTCAAGCGCTTGAAGTGACTCGTCGATTTCTGCCCTTCTCAAACCTGTTGCTCGGGGAACCTCATCGGGTATCGCTTCGAGAGTAGGTGTTGGATCCTCAGATTTTCTTAATCCGCCCGTATTACTACCTTTTAGAAATTCTTCTGGGATTGATGCATTTTCGGGTCTCACTAATCCACTACCGCTCATATCAGCCTGAGAGCGGCGGCGAATAGTAAAGCCGTCTATACTTTCGGTTGGTCTAGGTTTCATTTCTTTCATCTACTATACCCTATACAGCCGAACGTAAGCAATTTTCGACAGCATTACAGGTTTCGTGTATGCTAGATACGTTATGGCGATCACTATTACTCCGTCCAAACAGCAAAATTTTAAAGATGTTCTAAACATCGGCTTCTTCGTCTTGGCCGTCATTATCGGAGCTTGGCTCATAAACTTATTCGTATTTCAAAGTTTCAGTGTCAGTGGACCTAGTATGGAGTCCACACTGTATACGAGTGATCGACTTATCGTTAACCGCTTACCTGTTACATGGTCTCATATTCGAGGAAGTCAATATATCCCGCCACGCGGTCAAGTAATCGTATTCCGTAATCCTTTATTTGAAAAGGGTATGCATGACGAATTTATCGTTAAACGTGTTGTGGCGTTTCCAGGAGAACGAGTCGTAGTTAAGGATGGCGCAGTGAGAGTATATAACGAGCAAAATCCAAACGGGATCGACTTTGATCACGACTATCCAGGTGGAAGCAGCCCAACCGCCGGTAACGTCGATACGATTGTCGATGATGGTCATATCTTTGTGATGGGTGATCATCGACAAGAAGGGTATTCTCTTGATTCACGTAATGGCCTCGGTACTATTCCCTATCAAAACATTATTGGACCAGTAGCACTGCGCGTATTTCCTTTCACAAAAATGCGAACTTTTTAGTGACTACCCCGATTATGTCGCACTCTTCGTTACTGTAATTTTTCTTCAAGCGTTTTAAGCTCGGTGTCCGATGTATAACTGATAATAATCTGTCCACCATGGGCGGTTGTTTTATGTCGCACCGGTAGAGATAGTCGCTCTGAAAGGTGTTTCGTGAATTCAGTTTCCGTCTGTGTCGCTCGCGCTGCAGTCGTCTGTTTAGGCTGCTCCATTTGACCCGCTTTTCGATATCCAATCACATACTGCTCAGCCTTACGAACGCTCCATTCCTCAGCAATAATATGTTTCAATAAATCCTTCTGTGCTTCGCGGTCGCCCTGAAGCGCTAATATCTGTCGAGCATGTCCTTCAGTAATCTTTTTTTCTACCACAGCTTTTTTGGCATCATCAGGCAATCGCAGCATTCGTATTGAGTTCGATATTGAACTTGCCGCCTTACCTCCCGCACGAACACTAATCTCGTCATAACTCATATTAAACTGGGTATGGAGCTTAAGATAGGCAGTTGCAACTTCGAGTGGATTAAGATCAGTGCGTTGAAGATTTTCAATAAGGGCTATTTCCAGCTTATGTTGTCCTGTGAGTGTACGAACAATCACTGGTAGTTTCTCAAGGTTTATACGTCCCGCAGCGCGCCATCGACGTTCACCAGCAACGATCATAAATTTTGCACCATGAGGAGTAACAACAAGCGGCTGAACAATACCATGCTCTTTAATCGATGCCGCTAACTCTTCAAGAGCCCCTTCTTCAAACTCCCTCCTTGGCTGGTCTTTGTTGGGTACGATATCACCGATCTTGATATAACGCAGCTCAGAAACCTGTTCGTCACGAGCCGCAGTTGGATCAAATGTCTCATCTAATACATCAGTTGGAATAAGTGAATCAAATCCTCTTCCTAGGCCTTTTTTAACCGACACGCTGCAGCACCTCCTTCGCTAGTTCTTTATATGCACGAGCCCCTTTACACCAGCGATCATACGCCCCAACTGGTTCACCGTGACTTGGAGCCTCTGCGATACGTACATTACGCGGGATCGTCGTCTCGAATACTTTGCCTGGAAAATGCTTCTTTACTTCTTCGTATACCTGATTACTGAGCGTTGTACGGCTATCCATCATTGTCACAAGCACACCAAGGATCTCGAGTGTAGGATTCATACCTTTACGAATAAGTTGAATGGTTTCCAGAAGCTGTCCAAGTCCTTCCAGTGCATAAAACTCGGCCTGCACCGGCAAAAGTATATGATCTGCAGCAATAAGCCCATTAACTGTCAGTAAACTGAGGCTTGGAGGTGAGTCAATGATGATAAAGTCATAACTGTCTTGATTCTCTAGTGCCTTTTTCAAGCGTGTAAAACGCTGTTCAGCTCGCGCCAGCTCTACTTCAGCATTGGCAAGCTGCGGCGTCGCAGGAACAAGAAAAAGATTCTTGAAATGAGTTGGCATCACTACGGCATCAAGCGGCACCGTCCCCTGTACAACATCAAGTACGCTCTTCTCGAGGCCTTTCTTATCAATCCCAAGTCCGCTCGTTGCGTTACCCTGTGGATCAAAATCGATAAGAAGTGTTTTATGCCCCGCCTTAGCAAGACCATACGCCAAATTAATACTCGTCGTTGTCTTACCAACGCCACCCTTCTGATTAGTCACCGCAATAACACGGGCCATTTGTTTATATTCCCCTCATATTCTACCGTCTATTATAGCATGGTGCTCATGCGTGAAAAGTCGTGAAAACTAAAATCTCCCCCTATTATCTAGGAGGAGATTCTGAAGTCTTGTTTCCTTATGCGATCGAGGTAATCTCGATACGTGAGTACTTCTGGCGATGACCATTTTCTTTGTGAACACGCTTTTTGCTCTTGTAGCGAATAACGCGAATTTTATCACCCTTTACTTCTTCCTCAACAACCTTCGCACTCACCTTCACCCCTTTGATAAGAGGCGTACCGACAACGGTTTTATTTCCGTCGATAGTGAGCAGCGCATCAAGTGTGAGATCTTTTGTGCCATCCGGGAGGAGGTCCACCAGGAGGGTCTCTTTTTCGGCGACAATATATTGCTTACCGCCGACTTTAATGACTGCTTTCATAGAATTCCTTAATTTATTTGATTCAGCGATAGATTATAACAGAGATAGATAAGGCTGTAAATATCCTTAGAGATTCATCGCTGTAGGAAGGCCGAATGTTTTCATGACATCTGCTGAAGGATTTGACTGACCCCAGTATACGACAACCCAAGCAGTAGCCTTCTTTTTCAACCACACATACTCTGTAGTCGTGGAGGATTTCGCCTGTACAACCGCAAAACCGGCAGTATTTTTTGTTGTATCTTCTTTCTGATAGCGCAGGGTCGTCTGTGTGACATTCTCGCAGCTAAAATCAGTTTGTGAACAATAGAATGTACTCGTAGCAGTTTCAATACTGGTTTTCTCGGCAGCCACAAGTGTGGCAACGGCTACTGTATCCGCTTTCACTTTACTCTCACTAAGTACTGTAACTTTGTTGGCAAGCGCGGTAGCCTCAAGATCGGTCACCTTTGACTTTGCGGTTGCCAGGAGGGTTTCAGTATCAGATAGTGACTTCTTGGCTTGCTGTGCTTCGGTATACTGCCAATAAGCAACTCCAACACCTGCACCGATAAGCAAAATTCCCAAGAATGCCAAAAGAATCTTTTTTACCTTTCCACCCTTTTTTATAACCGGAAGGGCTTCAACAGGAGGGACAAACTGTTCAGGTGTCGCTGGTACTTTTGACCCAAAATCCTCCGTCTCAGCTTCAACCGCTTGTGGCTCATTAACATTCACGGGCACCTTAAATCCGTCCATATCACTCCTTTACCTTAGTTACTAAGATTGTAGCAAAGACAACAGGTAAAAGCTAGTGCTTATCAGTCTTGATCGTCGTTAAAATCGAACCATGTCGGATCTTTATGAATATCTGTTTCAACTTCGGACCAAAATTCATCAAGTTTCTTTCCATCAGCCAATTCTTCGAGCGTCCACTGGTCGTCATGAATACCAGTATCATCACCAATCGCTTTGGTCAGTTCATCGTTATCATTAATGACCTTCGAAAATTGCATAGGATGAGAAATCCCGAGATGCGGCAGATGAACGTCGAAGTGTGTTTTATGGGTAATAGCAAGCATGTTTGTTTTTTAAATATGATTAACATATTCATTTAAGCATAAACTTTGTTTTGTGTCAAGAGTCTCGTTCGAGTAATCGTCTTACTTGTGACTCATTGATCCCGTTCGTGAGATTCGTAAACCCATGCTGCCTCAGGATCATACTGCAGGTGTTGGAGCGTTGTCCGCTCCGGCAATACAAGATAATCGGCTGGTCTTTTGCGATGTTTTCAAGAGCTGCTGGCAATTCCCCGCTCGCGAATTCCATAACGGAGATGTTTATCGCGCCCGGTACGTGACTGGCGGCGTATTCGAATGGTTCACGTGTATCAATAATCAAGCTTTTTTCAGGCATATCTTTAGTTGCATTCCTTCTATATTTACTGTTGTTTCATGGCTGTTTTGGACATCGCCGAACGTTGTTGTAAGTGTTTCGGCTTTAATAACGTCAGAAAAATCTTTAATTGCCTTTTCGAGTTCGGGAGCGGTATCTGGTTCAACCAACAACGCGAGCTCAATACGATCATCAACATTCAACCCTGCATCTTTTCGGGCATTCTGTACGTAACGAATTACCTCACGAGAGAGACCTTCACGCTTAAGTTCAGGGGGGATATTATTCGGATCCATATCAACTTCCAGGTTGCCCTTTGATTTGGCTGGGAAAAAGTTTACATCCTTTACGTTTAGTTCTTCTCGTATTATTTGTTTGTACTGCTCATCATCAATATTAACCTTATTCCAAGCTCCGTATATATCTATTTTCGGAAGCGGTTGCCTTGCTTTTACTCCAGCAAGTGACCGTATAGCCAATCCCGTATTGATAACAACGCGACTTGCATTCATCTTATCTAAGATATCTTGGTTAACGTGTCCGGCCGGCAACCAATCTTTGAGGTGGATTGATTCTGCATCCCCTGTCATCTTGTGATACAGCTCCTCGGCCATGAATGGCGCGAATGGCGCAAGGATATACGCCAGGCGAACAAGGACATAGTGAAGTGTTTTGTAGGCATCATTTTTATCGCCATCATCTTCACTTTTCCAGAAACGCCTTCGGGAGCGGCGCACATACCAATTAGAAGCATCATCGATAAACGGCAAGATCGGCCGCAGTGCATTGTTAATATCATAGGCTTCCGTACGCTCCTCTACTTCCGCGACGAGCTGGTGAAGCCGTGATACTACCCATATATCCAATGGGTTTGACAATGAGTCGAGCGGGTCTTTCAATTCCCCATCATATTCCCAACCATCAACTTCGGCATACATCGTAAAGAAGTCGTACATATTCCATATCATCGACAACTTTCGTGCCACATCACCCACATCTTTGTTAGCGAGCGCAAAGTTTTCGCCATTGGTTAGTGGGCTTGTTAGCATAAGAAAACGGAAGCTATCGGCCGAGAAATTATCCATGAGTTCTAGCGGCGGCGTGTAGTTATTGAGTTTTTTGCTCATTTTCTTTCCATCAGCTGCATTCATGAAGCCGGTGCAGATGAGATTCTTCCATGGTGCCTTCCCGAATAAACCAACGTTCACGGCCATCAGGCTGTAAAACCACCCGCGTGTCTGGTCAATTGCCTCAATAATGAAGTCAGCCGGGAACATACTCTCAAATTTCTCTTTGTTCTCAAATGGATAATGGAATTGGGCGAATGGCATCGAGCCTGATTCGAACCAGCAATCCAATACTTTGCCAATGTGGCGCATTTCAACACCATCGCACTCAAATGTCACATTCATCACTTCTGGCAAATGGTAGTCGCTCAGTTTCTTGCCAGTTAGTTGTTCAAACTCCTCATAGCTACCGATGACTTTGATAACTTCAGTTCCATCATTTCTCACACCCTTCCAAACTGGAATTGGCGTTGCCCAGTAACGGTCACGACTAAGATTCCAATCAGGCGCTTGCTCAATAATGTTATGGAAACGTCCAGTTCTTAGGTTATCTGGTGTCCAGCTTGTGGCAGCGTTCGCTTCAAGCATTTCTTTCTTTTGGCTTTGAATATCCATGAACCAGCTCGGGTGAGCTCGGTACATAAGCTTTGTACCACAACGATGACAGTGCGGGTATTCGTGTTTTATGTATTCAATTTTCAGCGCACGACCCTCTTCTAAAAGTGTTTTGGCGATTTCTTTGTTCACTTCCCAAATGTTCCGACCAAGCCAACGCCCCTCTGTATAATTTCCATCCGCATCAACCATAGAAACGAGAGGTACGCCTTCGGTTTTACAAAGCTCATAGTCTTCCTCGCCGTAAGCAGGGGCTTCATGTACGAGGCCAGTTCCCTCTTCGGTTGATACGAAATCAGCATGCAACACTCTATGAGCGCTTGGGCCACGATTCTCAAACAATGGTTCATAACGTAGTCCCACAAGATCCTTGCCTTTTACTTTGTCGGAAACCGTATATTCAAGCGGTTCATGTTTTTCATTTTGCATAACTCGACTCACTGTGTCGCTCGCTATATAGAATTTTTTTTCGTTATATTCGACAAGCGAATAATCGACATCTTTGTGCACGGCCACGGCAACGTTTGCTGGCAGTGTCCATGGTGTCGTTGTCCACGCAAGCATGTACTCGTCCCTGTCCTCAAGCTTGAAGTACACAAAAACACTTGGGTCAGTATCGAGCTGATAGCTATTTTCCATTGCGACTTCACTCTTACTGATCGGGGTTGCGTCTTTCGTACAATACACGAGAATCTTCTCACCCTCATATATTTTTCCCTTTTTATAGAGCTCGCTAAATGCCCACCAGACACTCTCCATATATGGCGCGTCCATTGTTTTGTAGGCACCCTCAAACTCTACCCAGCGTCCTAAACGCTCAATCGTGTCTTCCCATTCAGTACTGGTTTTCACCATAGCAGCACGACATTCTCGCACATAGTCAGCAATACTGATTTTCGTGCCGATTTCTTTTTTGCTCGTGATACCGAGTTGTTGCTCGACGTATAATTCTGCTGGCAGACCATGACAATCCCAGCCCCACGTACGCTCAACGCGCTGGCCCTTCATGGTGTGAAAGCGTCCCATCGCGTCTTTCACGGTCGAAACAAGAAGGTGTCCGTGGTGTGGCGTCCCGGTCAGAAATGGGGGGCCGTCATAAAACACCCACTGATTATTTTTGGATCGTTGTTCAACAGATTTTTTAAATGTCTCATCTGCAATCCATTGCTTCGCCCACTCTTTTTCATATTCTGCTGCTCGACGCCTAGTTCCGGATTTAAATTTCATACATTTACCTCCACTTTTTTATAGCCGTATGTATCAAGCACTGGTTCGATATCTTCGTATGATCTTCCCGACAGGTACCCGCCTGCAAACGCTTCTTCCTGTGTCACATCAGCATGACAAACCTCAGGTGGAATAAAGGCGGCTTTCTCTTCGCGAGACGTAAATTCAAAATCAATTTCCACGAGTCCTTTTAGTTTCAGATCAAACACGTCCACTTCAGCCTGATGACCATCGATGACAACACTATATCGCCATTTAGCTACGATTTTTGTCGATGATTTTGCAAGTGATTCGTACTCTTCTTTTGTGAGCGGAATCGTATCTTCGACTTGTTCAGATGAATCCGTTCCGTGTAACGGCGTTTTCTTTGTGATGACGTATGTTTCGCCACGCCTTCGAAGACGCAGATGCGCATGGGAAACGGTATCAGGAACATAAATATCACAGACATATTCTCCCTCAATACCTTGGATCTCTTCAGGTATACGTTTTGCAAGATACGTCAGTTCATATTCCATTTCTTTTGCCATACTTTTTCTCCAAATTAAAAACCTTTCTTCCGCTAGAGCCCCGGGTTGTCAGGGCGGTACCATCTAGCTTCCGAAAGGATGACTTTCAGCACTTCGTTTTGCTTTCACGCAGCTTCACGGTGAGGTCTACTAAGATGTTATCTGTTCTTCTCACGACTGGCGGTTGATAGCCGCTCATAGCGTCTTTACAGTGTAGATTATAGCACAATCTCTGCTACTATAGATATGTCCTGAGCGGGTATCGTATAACGGCTATTATGCTACCTTCCCAAGGTAGAAATGAGGTTTCGACTACCTCTACCCGCACCAAATAAATAATCCACATCCGCGTGGATTATTTATTTGGTATGAGGTAGTCGAAACCTCGAAGTTTTGCGTAGCAAAACAAACGAGAGTTCGTGTAGCGAGCAACGGAAGCGAAAGCTTGCTTTCGACCCATTGTGAGCGGAAATAGGGAGCTTTAGCGACCGCCCGATCTCTACCCGCCTTTTACTCACGTCCCTTTCGGAGTAGAGGGGGCTTTAACTTTTGTGATCATACCATCTGCATACGTCATAATACTAGCGCAACTGATGGATTATATGTACAATAATGGTATGGCGATAAAGAAAATCTCTAGTGATGACCAGCAGGGTACGCGAACTGTTGAAATCAGTAATGGCGACTTAGTGGCATTAAATAAAATCATTGATGAATGGGACTTCAAAGACATAGAGAGCGCATTGCGTTATGCTGTGGCGGTCTTATCTATCGCAAAAGATAAAAAGTTATTCTATGAAAAAGAAGCAGGTGAAAAAGTAACAATAGAGCCAGCAGACAGCCTTAAGCGAGAAAAAACCGATGACAACGGCCAAGTCGAAAAGTCAGAATGATTTTAATGCGGGTGACCTGATCAAGGCATCTGCAGATCACGAAAAAACACTTGGTGACCTAAGTGTTTCAGTTAAGAAGCTTGAAAAGCGTGTTGGTGATAGTGCTTCGTTGGCATCAGCTTTTAAAGATGCCTTCGAGAATGATAAAAATATGGACAAAGTTCTTGTCGATTTAATCTCTCACCTCATTCAGACGGATGACAGCGTTAAAGCTGCCGTAGAAAAAGCCGTAAACAAGGCAGATCGAAACTGGCAAGTTTCAATGTTCAAAAAAGCAGGTTTTGCTATCTGGACACTTATTGTGGCTCTCATCTCTGGCGCTATTGTTTTCTTTGTTAAGGGATAATATTTCAAACCTTACCCTTAGCGGGTAATCGTTATAGTTGTTTATTGACTATTATAATAAAAAGTGGTAATATATATCTAACTCACCCGAGTTAGTATCGACATCAAGGAGTGGTATGCCCAAGAATCTCAGGGAGGTCCGAGTCGCGGATCTCTATGTGCAATGCATGTACCCGAATGTCCCCCACCCGATGGCAGCATCTGATTGCTGCCGCAACCTGGCGGACACAGCCGTGGAACGTCCTGACGGTGTCAATTCCTGGCGATGCCCCGAACATCGAGGCCTCATCAAGGATGACGTACAGGGACCGGTTCACGAGACTGTTCTCCTTCGCAGACCGGCACCTCGTCGAGTTCCCCAGGACGAAGCGGAACAATACTGACAGGTGATACGCCCCGAGTCATAACCCCCGAGCAAAACCGCTCTGCGTTATGACGTGGGGCGATTTTGCTATCTGTCTCGTAGATTTATTTAGCTGAACAACGTTGAACCAAATTTGAGAATAATCGCAGCAGTTGCGGCAACAAACAGCAAAACAGCAACCAGCACATCAAATCCCTTATCGGCAAAAGCACGAAGCTTCTTCAGTGTAGCGTGACCAAGATAGAGGTTATCTTCCAGGATATTATAGCGAAGCAGTGAAAAGAATATGACAATCATTGCCACATCAAGCGTCAAGCACCATGGACAGAGAATTTGAATCACGAAATAACTTGTATAAAACATCCAAAATGCGAAGAGTGCCCCGAGTGCTGCACCAGCCTGGGCTGCAAACATAAACCATTTCGGGAATTTCGTGCCCCCGAGTGCCGCTATAGCGATCGTGATAAGTACTGGCAACGCCAGCATACCTATAAACGCATTTGGAAAGCCGAAGATATGTGCCGTTGGGTCTTTTCCGACCGCCGCGCAGTTAAGTACAGCATTGAGACTACAGGGCAGCTCAACATTGGCATTTTTCGCAAGCTCGATCGCTTCTGTTGATAAGACAAATGAAGCAATAAGGCCCAAACTTGAACCGAGCAACAACAGTGTTAACGCCCAAATCTTTTTATCTTTACTGAACATAGTAAGAAACCTCGCTTATCGTTGGTAATAGTGCTCCCCGCCACATATTTTGCATCACACCCACATCGTCAACTGCAACAAGAGTTGGATACTCAACTATATCGTAGTTTTCGCAAAAAGCTGATCCCTCGTGAGAATCTGGGTCCATCTCCTCAAGCAATTTTCCTGTCGTTCTTGAAAAATCCTTTAGATAATCTTCAACCATCCGTCCGTGTTCACTCTGCTTTTTATATACAACGATAACTTTCATGCTTTTATTTTACACGTAAAACAAGAAAATAGCTTAGTTACCTAAGCTATTTTCATATCTGTATTGGCCGTTCTATGAGCAGCCGGTTGTACTGCCACAACTTGTACAGACATAACAGCTGCCTGCGCGTTGTGTAATATTTCCGCAGTTACTACAGAGTGGTGCATTGGCATCCGCTACTTTTAGCTCAGCACGAACAGTGCGTAGCGTTGCCTCTTTCGGCTCATCCTTCACGACATCTGCCACGGCAGCGGCTGCTGGTTTTTCAACCGCAACAACATCAACCGGTGCTTCATGAACTGTATCGAGCAAGCTAGCTTGTTGAGATTCCATCTCTGCTTCAAGATCTTCAATAGTCGCAAGACCGAGCTCAAGCCTATCGTCAAGTGAGAGATACTCCATTGCTAAACGACGGAAGATGTAGTCAATGATGCTTGTTGCTGTCTTGACCTCTGGGTCATCAGTCATACCGAATGGTGCAAAGTTAGTGTTACTCATACCCTTTACATAGGCCTTGAGTGGTACTCCGTATTGCAATCCATAACTCACTGAACGGCCAAAGGCATCCATGAGACCAGCCAGTGTTGAGCCCATCTTCGCAACTGTGATAAATATCTCACCTGGAGTTTTATCTTCAAACTCACCAACGGTAACGTATCCCTTAAGATCACTGATACGGAACTCAATCGTCTTGCTTGTGCGAACACGTGGCATTTCACGACGTTCGTTTGAGCGAACAATCTTTTCAATAACTTTTGGCTCAGCATCCTTCTTGTCTTTATCCTTTTTGTCGCTGAGTGGTTGACCAATCTTACTCCCGTCACGATAAATCGCAACTGCTTTTAGCCCAAGCTTCCATGCATCAAGATGAAGTTGTTCAACGTCTTCAACTGTTGCCTCTTTTGGCATATTAACAGTCTTACTGATGGCACCTGACAGAAATGGCTGAACAGCACTCATCATCTTAACGTGACCCATATAGTGGATCGCATTGTCGCCAACCGCACATGAGAAGACGTCTTTATGTTCTTCCTTAAGGTGTGGAGCTCCTTGAACTGTACCGTGTTCATGTATGTATGACACGACCTCTTCCGCTTGTTGCTTCGTGTATCCGAGTGTCTTAAGTGCTCGAGGAATCGTCTGATTAACGATAATCATCGAACCACCGCCTACGAGTGTCTTAAACTTTGTCAGGCTGAAATCAGGCTCAACACCCGTTGTGTCACAGTCCATCATAAAGCCGATCGTACCAGTTGGGGCCAGTACTGTCGCTTGTGAGTTACGAACACCGTATTTTTCACCAAGTGCCACGGCTTCGTCCCAGGCGCTCATAGCACCGCTGAGCAGTTCTTCGGGCACAAGACTCGCATCGATATCACGTACGGCATCACGATGCTTACGAAGTACCCTGTTGACGCTATCTTTGTCTTTAGCATATCCAGCAAATGGTCCAACACGCTTCGCAATACGTGCACTCGTAGCGTAGGCATGGCCAGTCATGATAGCGGTGAGTGCTGCAGAAAAAGCTCTGCCCTCGTCACTATCATATGGCAGGCCTTTGGCCATCAGTGTTGCGCCAAGGTTGGCGTAGCCGAGACCAAGCTCTCGGTATGCACGTGAGTTTTTATCAATTGATTCGGTTGGGTATTCACTGTACCCGACAAGAATTTCTTGAGCAAGGAAGATGATTTCAATTGCATGCTTATAGGCCGCAACATCAAAACTGCCGTCGTTATTCAAGAATTTTAGGAGGTTCAAACTTGCCAAATTACAGGCAGAGTTATCGAGGTGCATATATTCACTACAAGGATTAGAGCCGTTAATACGACCGGCGCGTGGCGTTGTATGCCAATCGTTGATCGTCGTATCGAATTGCATGCCAGGATCAGCGGATTCCCAAGCAGCTTCGGCAATCTCACGAAAGAGCTTACGGGCTTTGAGTGTTTTATAAGACTTTCTGTCTTTCACTCCGAGGAGATCCCAGTCTGCATCATTTTCTACCGCATGCATGAAATCATCGGTGACACGCACAGAGTTATTGGCATTCTGATACTGAATCGAGTGGATATCTGAGCCATTGAGACTCATATCGAAACCAGCCTCGGCCAACGCGAATGCTTTGCGCTCTTCGCGAGCTTTACACCAGATGAACTCTTCGATGTCAGGGTGATCAACATTGAGAATCACCATCTTAGCAGCACGACGAGTTTTACCGCCGCTCGCAATAGTACCAGCGCTTGCATCGGCACCACGCATAAAGCTTACTGGGCCAGATGCACGACCGCCGCTCGTAGACAGTGTTTCCTTGCTACCACGGATAGCAGAAACATTAACGCCCGCGCCACTACCACCCTTGAAGATCATACCTTCTTCACGGTACCAGTTAAGAATACTTGGAAGGGTATCTTCGACCTTCAAGATAAAGCATGCGCTCGCCTGTTGCTTGCGGTCCGGCGTACCAATATTGAACCAAACAGGGCTATTAAATGATGCGCGCTGGGTTGCAAGAATAGATTTCAATTCTGCATTAAATGTATCGGCTTCTGCCTCGTTTGCGAAATACTCATTTGCAAATCCATGACGCGTGACCGTATCAACCACGCGGTTAATAAGATCCTTGAGACCCTTTTCACGGCTCTTCGTGCCCGGTGTGCCATAAAAATATTTTTGCGCAACTATATTGATGGCGTTCTGACTCCAGAAGTCAGGAAATTCAGCATCTTGTTGCTCGAATACGATCTCGCCTGTCTGCGGATTCGTAATCTTAGATTCACGCTTCACCCATGTGAGCCCGTCATACGGATGTGCGCCTTCCTCTGTAAAATAGCGCGCTACAGAAAGCGCGGACACGGTCTGTGCCATAATATCTACCCTCCTTATTTTGAATTTGTTTTAAAAGTGTTTTGGTATTGCACCTAATTAGCACTATTCACAAAGATATCAGGAAGCTTTACGTGCGGCTCGAGCCTCGGCAATCGTTGCCTCAAACTCCTCTAGCGTCGAAAATCCACGGTAGACACTCGCAAAGCGAACAAATGCGATTTCGTTGTGCGTTGCTAGTCCTTCAAGCACTAGATCTCCAATTTGCTTGGATGGAATCTCCTGAACCCCTAGTCCGTACAACTTGTCCTCGACTTGGCTTACGATTTGCTCTACCTCTAGATCGGAACGGACGAATTTCCCAACTGCTCGCGTAATTGCCGCGAAGAGTTTTTGTCGATCAAACAATTCGCGTTCGCCATTTTTCTTAACGATTGCTAGGTTTGGTCGCTCTATGCGCTCATACGTCGTATAGCGATGATTGCACGCGAGACAGACTCGTCGCCGTCGAATTGAGTCACCCTCACCAGTTTCCCTGGATTCGACTACTTTTGATTCTTCTCCCGCACACTTGGGACATTTCATTACCGTTCATCCTCCTTCATCTGTTAATGGCGCCCTACACCTCCCTAAAGTGTAGCTTCATCTACTATATCCCCTACATATAGCGCCTGGGAAGTGTATTTTATGCAACATATAGTGCTTCCGTTTATCCTCTTCCCCGTTATTCATAGGTATTATTATAGCAATTTTTACTATAGTGCCCAAGTCACGAGCATAAAATACGTACTTCTTCTCAATAAATTTGACTAAACTATAATATTTGTGATATAGTATAAGCACTATGAACCTGCAGCCTCATGGCAACCGCGCCATCGATATTATCACCGCCCGCTCACGTAAGATTACGAAATCGATCTTGTCATGGAAAGTAAGGCATGGACAAACACATCAACCGCTAATTGATGTTCTCTACCCTCAACCCGCATCGCAATCGCAAACATTTTTTGCGAAGGTTGAACAAAAACAATCCCACACACCGCCACGCATTGCAAGACGCCGCACAAAATAAATAATCCCATGATCATCATGGGATTATTTATTTTAATTGACTATAGAGCTCTTAGTCCTTCTTCTTTTTGCGACGAAGGAACGCCGGTGTGTCGGATTCTTCTTCGTCAACGTTTTGCCAGATTTTCGTGGGGTCATCGTCTTCGGCCGTAAAATGATGTTCGTTCGGCTCATCTGTTTTTGTCAAATCAACATTAATCGAACCTACTGCTTCATTCACCTTCTCATCATCAATATCCGTTGATGATGCTTGAAAAGAAGTCTGCGAATCATTTTCTTGTTCGTCGAATGATGCAACCTGGTCATGGAAATATTGACTATCGAAACCTGTTGCGATAACAGTAATAACAAGTTCGTCTTCCATCTCTGGCTTGAGAGTTGCACCGAAGATAATATTTGCATCCGGAGCCACGGCGCTAGTGATAATCTCGGCTGCTTCTTCGATCTCACTCATGCTCATATCGTAGCCGCCGGTAACATTGAAGAGTACACCCTTTGCACCATCAATCGATACTTCGATAAGCGGTGATTCAATTGCTTGCTGAGCAGCTTGTGTTGCACGGTTGTCACCGCTTGCGCGACCAATACCCATCAGTGCTGAGCCGGCATTACTCATGATCGCCTTGACGTCAGCAAAGTCGAGGTTAATAAGACCGTGTTCGGTAATTAATTCAGAGATACCCTGGACACCCTGTCGCAGAACATCGTCGGCGATCTTAAATGTTTCAAGTAGTGGAGTACGGCGATCAATTGTCTGCAGTAGACGGTCATTAGGAATTGTAATCAGGGTATCAACATTACGTCCAAGATGAGCGATTGCCCATTCGGCATTTGTCCGTCGCTTCTCACCCTCAAAACTAAATGGTTTTGTTGCAACACCAACTACGAGTACACCAGCATCTTTAGCGATTTTTGCTACTACATGGCCTGCGCCTGATCCAGTGCCGCCACCTGCACCAATCGTGACGAATGCCATATCAGCGCCTTGCAGTGCTTCTTTGATTTCATCGATCGATTCTTCAGCGGCCGCCTGTCCTACTTTTGGATCAGCACCAGCACCAAGCCCGCGAGTTGCGTCCTTGCCAATATGTATCTTTACATCTGCTTTTGAATTGTGAAGCGCTTGAGCATCTGTATTAATAGAAATGAATTGAACGCCGGTCAATCCTGCGTCTTTCATACGATTTACTGCAGAGCCACCAGCACCGCCAACACCAATAACTTTGATGCTTGCGAAGGCCTGGATATCAGCTGGTTTTATTTCGGGCATAATTCCTCCAAAGTTTGTTCACATTTAGTATACACGTTTTTTATACATGCACCAAGATGTTATACAGACGTTGTAGGTTTATTAAAATGAGCACAAATTATGAACGAATCTTACCAAACACCCCTGATAATCTCTGAGTCAATTTTTGAATCATTCCCTCAGACTTCTCGCCCCCGCGTCCTTTTCCTGACATATTTGCTTTAGATTCAGTCGCAAGATCGCTCATCATAAGTCCGACTGCTGTTGCGAATTCAGGAGAATTAACTTGGTCTGCCATGCCACCCATGTGCTGAGGTTTTCCGACACGAGCACTGAGCTTGAGCGCTTCACGAGCATAATCAGCGATACCCTTAAGGTTTGCGCTGCCACCACAGATAACAACCCCGCCTGGTAGTTTTGCTGCGCGACCAATACTTTTTAGTTCTTTGTTAGCAAGCTCAAAAATCTCTTCCAGTCTTGCATCAACAATCATATCTATATCATCTGTATTAAACTCAAATGTCGATTTGTCCATCTTCACTTCGACGATCCCGGCCTTACCGCGACGTAAATCAGAGTGAGCAACAGCGTGTTCAAGTTTCACTTTCTCGGCAACATCAAGCTCTGTTCTCAGTCCTATAGCTAAATCATTTGTAATATTATTGCCGCCAATCGGTAGCACAGCAACATGTTGCAAATCACCCTCTTCAAACACAACAATATTCGTGGTTGAGGCACCAATATCAAGCAGAACAACCCCGTTCTCTTTTTGCTGATCACTGAGGACGGCTGTAGACGCTGCTAAACCGGATAAAATAATGTTATTTGCTACTGTTTCCGTCATTTCGCAGGTTTTTTCAAGATTCTTAAGATGTGGCCCGAGAGCAGTAATAACATGGGCATCAACCTCAAGACGAACACCCGTCATACCGAGTGGATCTTTAATATTCTCCTGACCATCAAGCTGATAGCTACGTGGTGTAACTTCAAGTATTTCGCGGTTTACGGGCAGCTGAACCACTGTGGCGGCATCTTCGACGCGCGCGATATCTTCGTCATTAATTTCATGGCCGGTTGCCCCAACTGCGATAACACCCTTACTGCTCATCCCGACGATATGTGAACCATTAATACTGACCGAGGCAGTATTAATCTGATGGCCACTCATTCTTTCGGCAGCTTCAAGCGCCTTATCGACAGACTGAGCCGCGTTTACAAGATTAACTACCACTCCCTTACGAAGTCCTGTATTTGGCTCATTTGAAACACCGATAATCGTTGGTTTACCTGTTGGATCCTCTAGATGGCCTACAACAACTCGCGTCGTCGAGGTTCCGACGTCAAGTCCTACAGCGTATCGCGAAATTTCTTGCATATAGAAATAGTATACCAAACTCGTACATTTTTACGGTTATGTTTATAGAGAGGTCAGAATCTCAGCGCCATGTTCTGTAATAAGTACCGTATGTTCAAAGTGCGCGGCCAGGCTACCGTCGGCCGTACGAATCGTCCATCCGTCTGAAGCATCACTGTATACTTTCTCTCCACCCAGCATCGCCATTGGCTCGATTGCGATTGTTTCACCCGGCTTTAAGAGAACTCCAGTGCCAGCTTGTCCGTAATTTGGTATATCTGGTGGCATATGCATACGCAGACCTACCCCGTGCCCGACAAGATCCCGTACGATACCAAGATGTCCTTGATGTAGCACCGCCTCGGCAGCAGCACCAATGTCACCGCTTTTCACCGATCCTTTTATCGCATCAATCGCAGCATAAAGGCTTCGCTCGGTGTATTCGAGTAGTCGTTTTTTATCACCAGCAGGTATTTCGTCGACAAGCATCGTAAATGCGGCGTCGGTTTTCATCCCTTTGTACGAAATAACTAGGTCAAAACTCACGACATCCCCGCGCTGCAATATGTAATCACTCGGAACGCCATGTACAACCGCATCATTCGTAGAGATACAAATACTACCCGGAAAATCAACCTCTGGCGTTTTATAGGTAGCCTCAGCTCCAAGCGATTGAATCTCATGACCCACCCAATTATCTAGCTCACGTTCGCTAACACCAGCGTGGACTTGTTTTTTTAATCCCTCAAACACTGTCGCGAGCAATACGCCACATTCTCGCATGGCATCCAGTTGTTCTGGTGTTTTCTTACCGGTATACAGCATTATTTTCCGTTCGCTACGATTTGTCTGTCAATTAATTCTGCTTCGATCTTGTCATGAATTTCGCCAACAGTCCCAACACCATCCATATGAATAATCGGAACATTGAGGTCATTGAAATAGTCTAAGATAGGATAAATTTCACTTCGGTAAATAGTCAGTCGTCGATCAATAGTCTCAGGAGTGTCATCGGCGCGACCCCGAAGTCGAAGTCGTCGCAATATCTCTTTACGCGGCACTTCAAGAACCACCACTAGCTTAATCGCACGGCCATGAGTAGGCTCCATATCTATAAGCCACTTCGCTTGAGCCATCTCCCTTGGGTATCCATCGAGAATAATACTATCGACATCCTTCGCTCGTACAAGTGCTGATCCCATTACATCACTGATGATTTCCGGCGACACCAACTCACCTGTTTGCATTTCTGCAATCAGTTTTGGGTCTCGCGTATCGCGTAGTAATTGCCCCGCACTCAGCCATCGCCATCCGTGACGTGCACATAGAATTTGACCCTGGACGCTTTTGCCTGCCCCAGCTGGACCAAAGAAAATAATCATAAGTCTATTGTAACGATTCTTTCACGAGTTTGGCAACCAATGCGCCGTCCGCTGTGTTGCCGAGTTTTGCTTTGACCGCACCAATCACCCGGCCCATATCTTTCATGCCTTCTGGTTTGAGCTGCTCAACAGCAGCCGCGACTGCTTTTTGAATATCCGCTTCACTCAGTTGCTCGGGAAGATACTGCCCGATAACTTTTTTCTCGTTTCGTTCTTTATCAGCACTGGCTTGATTACCCCCCTGCTCGAACAATCCGGCAGCTTCATCGCGTTTTTTGGCCTCACGCAGGAAAATTTGTTCAATTTCTGTATCATCTAGTCCAGCGTCACGTTTTCCTTTTGCAACCTCTTCATTCAGAATTGCAGCTTTGAGACCTCGTAATGTTTCCACTAAAAAAGCGTCTCGAGCAAGCATCGCTGTTTTCAGGTCTGCTTCGAGTCGCTGTTTTAGTTCACTCACAAGTCCTCCTTAACGGGCACTAGTGCGGGTTCGTTGTACTTTGTCGCCTTTGCGAGCACGACGGATAATCGCCTTTTTACGGCGCTCAGTCTTGCTGATAGGTTTTTCAAAACGCTGACCGGCTTTGACAATCGCCAAAACACCGGACTGAACTACTTTGCGGTTAAAACGACGAATAAGATTTTCATTCGCTTCATTGCCATCTTTTCGGGTAACTTGAATCATACTCGTGACATTCTATCAAAATTTTTACAGAGATACAACTCCTATAAAGAAATTGAGTCTGCCCTAGAAGGAGCAAGGCTCAACTTCCTTAGAACAGACTCATGTGGTTCAAGTGGCGAGTGACTCCTCAAGAAGATCTCTCAGCATCGTCACCAGACTCGATTTCGTGTAATACCCCATCTCAGGATGGACAGAAGATCTGAAATATGAAGGGTACTCACTCACGTCAAGAGCCTCAATGTCAACCTTCTGCAGAGCATCTAACCACTCTCGCATCTCATCGCGAGTGAGAGGCTCTTTCCTCATTCGCTCGCTCAGCTTCGGAAGCACCGGGGAGCCGGACATGACCTCTTCAAGAACCATGACGTCTCCCGCAAGCAGCTGCAGATCCTTACCCTCGGCGCCTTCCATTTTGATAATCCAAAAAGCCAACATTCCCTGTACCACCTTTTCGCTAGAAATTTGACTAAAGTGAATTATTAAACACTATTCTATATATTGCAACGTTAAGCAGCTTCAAGTCGAAGTAACCGACCTTCAACACTCTTTCGTCCATTCCATTCATTTATGCCCAGCTCGCACCACGCGGTGACATTATCTCCAATTTCTGCGCTAAAGTCATCGGCTTTTGAAAATACTATCATTTCCATAGATTGCCCCAATTTGTCAGTAAAACGAAACTTCACATGTTGGTTCTCAGCACCCATAAACCGTTTACCTACCACGATAAGATTTTCAAATTGAAATCGTGGTGAGGGATTGCCATTACCATAAGGCTCTAGTGCAGCAAGGTCTCGTATATTTCCCTCAGTGCAGAGTCGAAAATCTGGTAAGGTAACGTCTGATCGCACCTCAAGATAGTGAAATTGATCAACAAGTTTTAGTGAACGATAGTAGTCATTAACTGCGTCACGCCATACATCAATATTCACAGACTCAAGTGTCACGCCAGCGGCAAGCTTGTGACCACCGCCTTTTATGAGCAGGTGTTCAGTCGCACGAATTGCGGCCACGGCCGAAAAGTCACCATAGCTCCTCGCTGATCCCTTGGCGGTTCCGTCCTCAAGTTCCTGCAAAACAAACGTCGGCTTGTGGTATTTTTCTAGTAGATTTGCCGCGACAATACCGATAATTCCATGACTCCAACTTGGGTCGCTTACAACAAGCACCGGGCCAGTGAAAGCCTCGGCTTGCGGTATAGCACTCGCAACTATTCTTGCCTGCTCAGTGCGTCGCTCCTGATTTATCCCCTCAAGCTGTTCGGCTAATTGAAGAGCCTTCGCGCTATCGCTAGTGGTAAGAAGATCTAGTGCGAGCTGGGCTGTTTCTAATCGTCCGGCGGCGTTAAGTCTCGGCCCTAAACCAAATCCGAGGCTCCGCGAGTCGAGCCGATCCGGGGAGATACGCGCCACGGCCATCAATAGCTTAAGGCCTGGTCGTCGGGTTTTTGCAAGTACCCGAAGCCCCCAGAGCACATTGGCACGATTCTCGTCCTGAAGTGTCACAACATCACAAACCGTACCAAGCGCAACCAAATCCAGCAGCCACTTTTCTTGACCGGCATCAAGTCCTTTAAGCCTTGTTTGCAATGCTTGCACGAGTTTAAATGCTACCCCACAGCCCGCCAGATCCAAAAAAGGATAGAGTTTCTTTTTCGAAGATTCTTTTAGAATAAACCCTTCATATTCATTGGGATATTTTTGTAAAAGCCACTTTGGATTAATCATCGCTGTTTTTGATGACTTAGTCTCCGCCACTGAATGATGATCTGTCACTATCACATCGACTCCAAGCTCTTCAGCTCGAGCAATCTCGGCATGACTTAAACTCCCGCAATCCACTGTCACAATAATCTTAGCGCCGTTTTTTGCAAGTGTTTCCACGGCTGATTTTGCAAGCCCATACCCCTCGACAAATCTGTTAGGAATAAACACGCTCGCTTCTATACCAAACTGTTGAAAACTATCAAGCAAGATTGTCGAGGCTGTCAGACCGTCAATATCATAGTCGCCATAGATAACAACTGTTTCGTGTTTCGTATATGCACGGACTAATCGCGCCACTGCCTTATCCATGTCCGGCAATAAAAACGGGTCATGACGATACTGGTCATACTCAGGATTTAAAAAAGCCTGGCGCTTATGGGAAGACGTCAGACCTCTTGCACCTAATACTGCTTCAACAAGAGCGCTGCTCATGCGTCGGTTGGGTTGCTGCGCTTTCGATTAGCCTGTGCTTGTTGAGATTTAATAACAATGCTCTGTAACTCCTTGAAGATAGTAAAGTGTTTGTTTGTTGAATAAATCTTTGTGTTGCCTTGTTTTTCGCTCGTAAGGAAACCAACTTTTTCGAGGCGCTTCAGTTCTCGCTGGATATTACCGGGATCTTCTTTGATAAGCTTAGCAAGTCCTCGCACATGAGTTCGAAAATCAGGATATTTCGCATACACAACGATTATCTTGCGACGGACCCTAGACGTGATAAAAACATCCAACATTACTTGCTTCCACACCTTCTTCAGTTAGTATTTGTTGCTAATTATTCTACATTATAGAGGGCATGCCTGGCAACAGCAAATCGCATTTTTTACTGCCAATGTAGTACTATGTCGCGAAGTATAGCGATAACAGTCTGATGATCAAATGTGTCATTTTTTTCGTAGTAGTGCGCTGTATCTATATAGTTATCTGTTACCGACAAGATATGCAACTCGTCTCCCGTAAGATGCGCTACATCAACCGCCTGGACTGAAGCGATTGGCGTACAGATAATAAGTTTAAGGATATTAAGTGGCTTCAGAAAATCAGCTGCTGCATCGAGTAGTGCTCCATTAGGTAACCCGTCCGCAACAAGAATAACGTTATGAGCCCTCAGCATCTCGGGGTTAACGATACCGCTTGAACCTAGCAGCTGATTGATTCTATCCATCTTCTCGCGTTTTTGATCGTCCAAATAACCGTGAAACTCAGTATAGTATTCATCAACCTCGCCTTCGGAGAAATCCGAATTGTACGTAAAGCTTCCACTTTGCGTCAGAGTACCAAAGTTTTGATTCTCGCCCGGCACGTCGATTGTTTCAAGCAAAAGTAATGCAAGTGCACAGTGAAGCTGAGCAGCAATTTCACGGCCCAGTACCACACCACCGTCATTTAGTGCGACAACAACACAGTTTTCATAGCGATACGTCACCAAAAGCTCCTGCGCTAGTTGATAGCCCGCATCAGCCCGTGAAGAGAAATACATAAGCATTATTCTACCAGTTTTTTACCAGTATAATAAGAGGTATGTCTTACTACCTGGTATCACCGCTCAAGATTACCCACGCCCGTGAATCACTTCTCACATATGAAAGTAGTATACTGCTCACCCCCGGTCAAATCGTCTCTGTTCCGGTTGGTTCACGTATCGTCCCGGCGGTCGTGACGAGCAAGACAAAGCAACCAGAGTTTGCAACGAAACCAATTACTGCCCTCATTCAGGAAGTCCCGTTACCTACTTCTCTTCTGATACTTCATGAATGGCTGGCTCAGTATTACGATTCTCACCCTGTTAACGTATGGCAAACCATGCTACCAAGCGGCCTTCTTAAAAAACGTCGCAATAGTAAAAAAAGTATGATAACTGCAGTCAGGGACACGTCACCGCTCACGCTCACCACCGAACAAAACACTGCGATTGAACGTATTCTTCAGAAACCCCATGGTACAACTCTTCTACACGGCATTACCGGATCAGGAAAAACCGCGGTATATATTGAAATTGCCAAAAAAACTATTGAAGCCGGGCGCTCGGTTATTGTTCTTGTACCTGAAATCGCACTCACTTCACAGATTGTTGCAGAGTTTTTCCCGCATTTCAAAAATCTATCGGTCACCCACTCGACAATGACCGAGTCAGCACGTCATACACTATGGAATACCCTCCTGTCTGCAACCGAGCCACAGGTCGTGATTGGCCCGCGATCTGCACTCTTTTCGCCCGTACCTGATCTAGGCCTAATCGTTATTGATGAATGTCATGAACCCGCTTTCAAACAGGAGAAAAGTCCCCGATATTCCGCAATCAGAGCTGCTGCCGTCCTCGCAAAAACGACAAAAAGCCGATTAATCCTCGGCAGCGCGACACCATCCGTTGTTGATTACTATCTAGCCGAACATACTCCTGACGCTGACGTCGTAGAGATGCTCGCTACCGCAAGAAATATCACACTCAAACCAAGCATTGAACTGGTCGATATGACCAAGAAACATAATTTCTCTCGTAGCCAGTTTTTATCTGAGACATTTTTGAAAAAACTAGACGAAACACTCACTGCCGGGAATCAAGCCCTTGTCTTTCATAATCGCCGCGGCAGTGCACCTATTACACTCTGCGAGAACTGTGGGTGGAATGCGAGTTGTCCGCGCTGCTACGTGCCTCTGACACTACACGCTGATCACTACCATTTACGATGCCATCTTTGTAACTATAGTGAAGCTGTTCCAACCACATGCCCCAGCTGCCAGACAGCCGGTATTATCCATAAAGGCATCGGTACGAAACGAATATTCGAAGAATTAACACGCCTTTTCCCAAAAGCCCGAATAGCCCGCTTTGATGGTGATTCCTCTTCTATCGACACCGTAGAGAGCCAATACCAGAACCTCTACGACGGTAATATCGACATTATTATTGGCACACAAGTGATAGCAAAGGGGCTTGATCTTCCCCATCTTCGTTTCGTTGGTATTGTTCAGGCTGATAGTGGCCTCGCACTTCCTGATTTCTCCTCAGACGAACGTGTTTTCCAGCTTATAGCACAAGTTATTGGACGAGTAGGACGTAGCGATCACCAAAGTGCGGTTATTATCCAAAGCTATCAACCAACTCATCCAAGCGTAGTGTGCGGTATCGCCCAAAACTACAAAGATTTTTATCAGTACTGTCTTCTTGAGCGTAAACGAGCACATTTCCCGCCCTTCACCTATCTATTAACATGCACTGCTGTATATAAAACTGAAGCCGGTGCCGTAAGAGCATCTAGGGAGTTAATAAAAAAATTACGCGAACATACATCCTCACAAGTTGAGATACTTGGCCCCGCACCCGCCTTCTATGAACGCCTCCGTGATACCTACCGTTGGCAAATTATCCTGAAAAGTAGATCTCGTCAACATCTTATGAATATATTACCTCTTCTTCCTGCAACCGGCTGGCAAACTGAACTTGATCCAATATCGTTACTGTAATCAATTTTTGTCTCTGTTATACTAATTGCAATGACTAAAGACGACATCATCACACTTCCACATCCATCGCTTCATACTCGTTCTGAAAGAGTGCATGTTATTACCGATGAAACACGTCAGCTTATCGCTGACATGCGCAGTGCAACGCTTGACTGGGAAAACTCGAGACCTCACGAAATTGCCGTCGCACTCGCAGCTGTCCAGATTGATAGACTTGAGCGAGTCGTTATTGTTCGTGGTGATTTTGATAATAAAGAAGATCGAACCTTTGTCGTCCTTATAAACCCTGAGGTTATTAAGGCTGAAGGAGACGTCATCGCTGATCATGAAGGCTGTCTCAGTGTTACTGATATATATGGTATAGTTCCTCGTCACAATAAGGTCCGCATCAAAGCACTCGATGAAGATGGTAACGAGGTCCGCGTCAAAGCTGAAGGCTTCCTTGCGCGCGTACTTCAACACGAAATTGACCATACAAACGGTATCTGTTTCGTTGATCATATCAAAGACCAGCCCGATGCTTTTTTCCTCTTGAATGCTAAAGGTGATCTGGAGCCACTCGCGTATGACAAAGTCCTCGCGTCTGATATTTTTCGGGACTGAAACTTTCAGCGTACCGACACTTAATTCCCTATTGGATAACGGCTTCAATATTGTTGCTATCGTTACTAAACCCGATACGCGAAAAGGTCGCGGCAAAAAATCCTTCGTTCACCCGATAAAGCAAATCGGCCTTGAACATAACATTCCAGTACTACAACCTCTGAAATTATCCGAAATAACAGAGGAGATTACTTCTCTTCGTCCTGAGGCTGGTGTTCTCGTGGCGTATGGAAAAATAATTCCTGAGCGAACAATTAATTTGTTCGAGCCTATTGGCATCATTAACCTTCATCCCTCTTCCTTGCCCAAATACCGTGGCCCTAGCCCAATCGAATCAACCATTCTTGCGGGCGATACTACAACCGCACTTAGTATCATGAAACTAGATCCTGGCATGGATACCGGACCGATTTTTGCTCAAAAACCCTTAGCACTCACTGGTCATGAAACTCGCCCAGAACTCTATACATTACTTGCAGTTGAAGGTGCGAGGACGCTTATCGAAACCCTTCCTAGTATCCTTGATGGTTCACTACGTGCAACTCCACAAAAAATAAATGATGTTTCTGTTACATCACTTATTCATAAGGATGACGGTATTCTCACCCCTTCAAACGATACTGCTGATGTATGCGAAAAAAAGATCCGTGCCTTCTTAGAATATCCAAAAACTCGTCTAAATATATTTAACCACGATGTAATCATTACATCAGCAAAAGTTGCAAATAATGAAAATGACGGCACACTTGTTATTGAGTGCGCCGGTAATTCATGGCTCGAAATTACGTCTCTCATTGCCCCTAGCGGGAAGCGTATGAGTGGCGCTGATTTTCTTCGCGGCTACTCTGCTTAGCTTTCGGTGGCTAAAATTGCTTCACGATTCTGAGAGATTTCTTGCTTCAATTTCTCAAGCTCGCTCGCAACCACTTGGCGATAGTCTGGACGATTCATTTCTAGCCATTTAAGTGAACCATATTCACTCAGAATCGCTAGCTCATCAATACCTTCATCCTGTAGTGCGGACTCTTTCAGTTTCTGATAATCAGGTTGCTCAGCATAGTTCGGTAAATGCTCCATAAACCATGCGTGAACTTTTTCCTGATCCCTATCAACAAATGACTCAAATTCTGCCATTTGCTGTTCAGTAAGTCCTTCGCTCAACTTGGTACCAACTCGTAGTTCCAGCTCGCTATATATGTGCTGTAAAAATGCCTGTTTTTGATTGTCCGGCATCGCCCCGAGACCCAAGTCCTGCAAAAAATTGTCATCTAATTGAAACATTGCTTTTATCTCCTATATGCCTCCTAGTATAACAGTATCCCGAAAATTTCGGGATACTGGCTGAAGCTAGGAATTTATATGATTTGTTTATTCACTTCCATGGTTATCAAATTTCTTGTTCTGATCATTTTTTCTAGTGGTCCCAGGTCTAATAAATTTATTAACCTTTTTAACCCTACGCTCCATACTGGCGTTTGTTGACTCAAGAAATCCTTCGATCTTTCCCTTAACATCAGCTTGTTTTATAGCACTAACTACGTTTTGTGTTCTTGATTTTACTCGTCCGCGAGCGTCTTTGAGATACGTAGCCGTGCGACGTGCCTTAGTAGAGATGCCTAATTTATTGTTACCGGCAACAAGCATATTCTTAAACGATTTAAGGGCACTTGATATTTTCTCTTTTGCTTTATCGAACTGTGATACCTGACGGGTAATTGGTCTGTCGATGAGAAGACTGCCTGCATTTGCGGTCTTAAGCATAACCGTCCCCTTCGAGATACGGAGAATATCTTCGTAGATAGCCCTATCCTTCGCACTGATTCTATCTGGCGCAATACCATCGCGACGTGCAAGCTCCTCGACGCTAGGAAGTTTAATTTCCTCGTTGTCGGAAGCCTTCTCTGTACTCTTTGGAGTTGCCAGCGCTTGAGCCTCAGGCTGTACGGTGGCGTCAGCAGCAATTGCTTCAGCTTCTGCCTGAATATGAGCAACCTGCTCACCATTACCTTCGGGCTGAATCGCATTAGCAGTTAGCGCAACGGCTCCTAGATTTCCCTCTGTAGTCTTGGTTGTACTCTCAGATTTTTCGTTCTTTTCAATAGATCCATGCTGTTCTTTCCAGGCTATAAGGCTTGAAAGATCACCTTCGTAACCGCCGGCTTCATACGCCGTATAATACTCATCATCCTCAGTGGTTGATGGTTGCTCTACCGTGGCAGTAGTAACCTCAACTGAAAGTGGCTGCTCTGAAGCGTTTTCTGTCTCGTTAGGTCGAGAAGAAGCTGGTCGATTACGCTCAATCCAAGCCTTTTTTCGGGCCTCAAAATAGAGATCAGGGTACGTTAGTGCCTTAATATAGCTTCCACGTGTGATCTCATATCGCTCCCTGGCGCGTTCATCTCTAAACCGTTTATCACTGGGGAAAGTAGCATCAACTATTTCTTTTGCATAATCAAGACGGGCAGCGTCCGCCGCTTCTCCCTGACCACTCACCTCCTTGAATAACCATGCGCGTGAGTCAATCACATCCTGAACAGTTACTTCTGTCTGGTATTTTGCACTACCAAAGGCAAGAATTGTATCGAGATTTGGTTCACTTTCGTGTATTTCGACAGTATGGCTAGATTCAGGATTGTCACCTTGTTGCACTACCTTCATGCGTGCATCTCTAGGGGTTGGAGTGTGTGTTTCGTCTTCTTTAATTTCTATCATAATGTATTTAATACTAGCATTTATATGCTGTTTTGTCAAGCATTAGCATCATATATTTGCGCTAATGCTTATTTGTTGTTAAAAGCATTGACAATTAGTTTACTTTGTGATAGTATGTGGAAGTCAACGATTTGCGAGCTCTGGGTGGTTGATCCATACTATACTCGCCTGTCGGGAGATGAGGTACGTTAATAACTTGGATGACATATTTTATGTCAAATCATGCTATTTCATATATACCAACGCGTATTTCTCAAGCCTGGCACGGCAAATCTGTCGTGAACGGGTGTATTTCGCAAATCTACAGCTATAGCTACGGGCTTGCCGTGCCGCGCTTGAGAAGATTGGAGTATTTTTGCTCCAGGGCTCGCGTATGGCATATGAAACAGTTACTGCATATTCTGAAATCTCCCCTTTTTCGAGGGCAGCACACTAGTCTGCAAGCTATCTTGTTGACTATTGGCTGCCTTCGACCGCAGGCAGCGGGGATAACCCCTTCGATTCATCGAGGGGAGCGGTCCCCCACTTAATCCCTGCGGGGAGAGGAGATTTCCACCATGACCACCAATTCCAACTGGAACCTCGGAATCGGCTTCGTGATCAACTTCGTCTTCGACACCTTCCTGGTACTGGCCGTCTTCAGCCTCGGCTACGACGGCCGAGTCACCTGGAACGGCATCGGACGCGCAGCCGGCTCCCTCTTCGGAGGGATTCCTAGCCTGCTCGGCATCATCGGCGTTCTCGCCGTGTTGGTGCTGTTCTGGGCCCTCGTCCGGTGGCTCGCGACGAAGAACTGGAACAGTCTCGCGGCGACCGTCGCGCTGATCGGCTTCATCATCGCCGGCTTCGGCTTGTGGAAGTTCGTGAACTTGCCCGAGAGCAGCCTCTGGCTGCTCGTCGGGTTCGTCCTGTTCGTCTCCGTCCAGACCTTCCTTGTCTGGCTCGCGTTCGTGCGGGACACCACCGTGTCCAACACGATGCGTTCCTGGCGGGAGCGGCGGGCGAACAAGCGTGCCGATGATGCCGGCCTCAGCATCGTGAGCGATCCCGATCCCAGCAGTTCGACCATCTAACAAGGAAGGAGGTGCGCCATGTGCGCCCTCTCAAAGCCCGCGATGAAGGTGGTCTCTGTTGCTGCCATCCTCATCGCATTCGTCCTTGCTGGCTGCAGCAATGCGTCCAGTAATGTCACGCCGTTCGACCTCACCGCCCAGAATGCCATCGTCAAGATGGCCTGTGGCGACGTCGGCGACGTCAAGGCGATCCTCGAAGACAAGCACGCCGCGCCTGTCGATTCTGGCAAGCACCGTGAGCTCTTGCAGTGGGGTCTCAACCCCACTGACGAGGATCAGTTCACCTCGATCGTCGGTCAGCTGGATGCCAAGATGGATACCTGCAAGCAGGCTCCGCCCGCAGCGTCGTCCTCGGCTTCAACTCCGAGCGCAACGGCCTCAGCGGCCTGTGATGCAAAGTTCGTTCAGACGGTCGTCCCTGATCCCATTCTCGGTCGCATGATCGTGGACGGCATCAAGGGTCTTCCTGACGAGAAGAGGATTCAGATCGTTGCGGCCCTCGGCCACAACTACCTGTACCTCGACTCGATCAGTGAGGCGCTCTTCGGCAACGTGATCGACGAGAAGTCGCTGATCACGACTGGCGGAACCTGTCTGTCGGATGCCGGCAAGGCCCTGCTCAGCAGGGTTGATGGCGCACTGGCGGTACTCAAGGCATCCAACACCACGGCGACCTCCGGTTACAATACGGCGATCGTCAATGGTCAGGTTGTCGTCGACGCTAACCCTGGTATCCGGGGGGACGCGAGCGCAGTTCAGTTCGTGGACGAGAATGGCAATGTCGTACTCGTCATCCTCGACCGGTGTGGCAACGTCGTGCTGCCGTCGCCTCCTGGGCATCTGCCCAAGGGCCCGACAGATAACCCCCCGCCGGATTCACCCTGCCCTCCGGGACAGGTGCTGAACGACAACGGCGCGTGTGTTGTTCCGAAGAACTCGGGCGATCAGCCCGAGAACAAGAACAACATTCCGCCGCAGATCGTGCCGTCGGCAACGGCGACCGTGCCAGTAGCGACGTCGGCTCCTTCGGTGACGAAGGCACCCTCGACGGCCGTCTACACACCGCCTGCCCCGCCGGTACCGACCGCAACGGCGACGACGATCTCCGCGAAGCCTACGGCTACGCGGACGAGCGTCCCGCCGGGACCGACATCGGCGCCGACGGCGACGACGACGATCGCCCCACCACCGACCGGGTCATGCAACCCTGCAGACCCGCTCTGTGTGCTGTGACGCAGTAACCGTTTCACCCGCCTGGCGACCACCCCCACATACGGGGAGGTCGCCGCGGCAACAAAACATACTATATGAAATAAAATGATTTGACATACGACCACTGCCATCCAAGCCCATAACTACCCCTTAGTAGCATGAGGTACCTTAACAACCCGACCCGATATAGTTCGCAAATCAATTATTAACACATTTTAGTAACGTCATATATGTGAGAGGAATCTATTTATGAAATTCATAAAGAAACTACGTTACGTACCGAAGCATTTCGCTGTAATTGGCGCACTTCTCATCGCTGGAGCCGCGACATTCGCAACTCAAGCCTGGGGACCAACCCGCCAGACATTTACAGTCGAAAAACCTGCTGACTACGTCACATTTAACTCTATAACAAACAATCCAACATACGGTGACGAACGAAACTTCGTCATGGTAAAAGACGCCTCAAACACCGGAACTGGTGGCTGGGCTGACAACGTTGCCGTCGAATCTGGTAAAGAATACCTGGTTCGCGTCTACGTCCACAACAATGCTGCTGATAACCTCAACCTGGTCGCAACCAACACCCACGTGACTGCTGCCCTTGGCACAAACACTGGTAAAAACGTTGCGGTCACTGGCTACGTCTCAGCAGACAACGCTACTCCTAAAGAAATTTGGGATGACGCAGCATTTACCTCAACCCAGAACTTCAATGTCGCCTACGTTCCTGGATCTGCAATCATCTACAACAACGCAACTGGCCAAGCCGGTCGCAGCGTCAGTGATGCAATCGTGAACGGAAGCGGCGCGGTTATCGGCTACAGTGCCAATGACGGCAAGGTTCCTGGTTGTTTCCAATATTCTGGCTACGTGGTTTTCAAGGTCAAGCCACAATTCCAACAGACTGCCGACTTCACAGTCGTCAAGGATGTTCGTAAAAGTGGTACTGGTGCTTACGGTCAAACCGCCCAGGTAGCCCCTGGTGACAAGGTTGACTATCGTATCGCCTTCAAGAACACTGGCAATGCAACGCTTGAAAACGTTGTCATTAAAGATCAGCTTCCAGCTGGCATTACCTATGTTGCTGGTACGGCAAAGATGCAAAATGCTAACTACCAGTTCCCAAACATGTACTCTCTTGATGAGAACTTGTTTAACGGTGGTTCAAACATCGGTGCCTACACTGCTGGCGCAAATGCCTATGTCACCTTTACAGCTCAAGTTGCAGCAAACGCGAACCTGGCTGTCTGTGGTATAAATACGCTCAAAAACGTTGCAACTGTAGTTACAGACTTCGGTCAAACAAGTGACGACGCAGTTGTTACAACGTCAAAAGAGTGTGCTCCACAAGATATTCAAGTTTGTCGATTAAGCGATAAGACTATTGTTACTATCAAGGATTCCGACTTCGACGCAAGCAAATATTCAAAGAATCTTGCTGATTGTCGCGATATCCAGGTCTGTCGCCTTAGTGACAAGAAAATCGTGACGATTAAAGAGAGTGAATTTAACAGCTCTAAGTATTCAAAAAATCTTAGCGATTGTGAAGTTCAAGTTTGTCGATTAAGCGATAAGGCTATCGTAAAGATCAAAGAGCAAGATTTTGATAGTTCAAAATACTCTCGTGATCTAAATGACTGTAATCCTCCTGTCCAACCTGGCGAAATCCGTGTCTGCCGCCTTAGCGACAAGACAGTAATCGTCATTAAAGACACTGAGTTTGACAGCACAAAGCATTCAAAGACATTGAATGACTGCGTGAACCCTGTACCAACCCCACCTGCAACAATTGCAAGCACTGGTCCAGAGACTGTTCTTAGTGGACTCTTCGGGTCGAGCGCACTCGGTTACGGCGCTTACAGCTACATGGCTTCACGCCGCGCAGCAAAAAACGCACGTTAATACGAGACTGACCGCTCAAAACTCATGCAATAATAAACCCCTCCGTAAAAAGAGGGGTTTATTTGTTATCTACTACGTTTGTCCTTTTGGAAGAAGAGTCGCTTAAAACATCGACTCCGTGTCACGTACTAGAGCGTACGCTTCTTGAGCTCACGTGTGAAGAACTCAAGACGATCGTTAACCTCAATCATAAGCTTGCCATGCGTCTTAAGCTCAAGACCACACTGCTCACCTTCGAAGACTTCTTTAGCCTCTTGCTGTTGACGCTGGACTTGTCGTACTTCAACTTCAGCAATCTTTTCTTTGTTACGCACAACCCTCACTAGCATGCCACCTGTGATTTTTCCACGCAGCACCTCACCCCCACAGATAACGCTTTCTTTCATTGTACGGAATACACCGAGCACCTTCAGTTCACTCATCTCGGTCTCAACAACCTCAGGAGCAAGCATAGCCTCCATCTCAGCTCGTACGTCATCAAGCAGTTCATAGATAACCTTAAAGATTCGGACACTTACTTTTTCGCGAGCCGCAAGTCGTTTAACAGCTGGCAGCAACTGAATATTGAATCCGTATATTATACCGTTTGAATTCGCCACTGAACGTATATCCGTCTCTGTAATATTGCCAACTCCCGAGCGCATCACTTCAATTGCAATCTCGCCGTTCTCAAGCAACTTAAGACTATCAACAACGGATGTCAATGAACCCTGCACATCCGCTTTCACGATAACATTGAGTGTTTGTACTTCAGTTGCTTTGTTCATCATACGGAGCAAATCGCTGCCTGTAACGCTTGACTGTACTGCTTCGTGCTGAACACTTAAGCGGTGTTCTGCAACCAATGCCCGAGCGGCCTTCTCATTCTTTACAACCATAAAACGCTCACCAAAACTTGGGATCTCCTTGAAGCCAGTAATAGTCACAGGAGTCGCTGGCCCGGCCACCTTCAGGGGTCGCCCAGCATAGTCAACCTGCGTGCGAACTTTCGCATAAGTTCCGCCCGCAACAACGAACTGCGTCTGCTTTAATTCACCGTGCTCGACAAGCATGCTCACTACTGGACCTTTACCCAACTCCATATGTGATTCGATAATCAACCCTTCCGCAGGCACGTCAATATCAGCCTTCAACTCTTCCATGTCAGCGACAAGCAACACAAGATCCAAGAGTTTATCGAGATTATGACCTGTCTTCGCACTTACATCGAGCATTACCGTATCACCACCCCACTCCTCAGGATTAAGATGGTATTCGCTAGCAAGCTGAGCTTTTACTCGGTCAATGTTTGCCGTTTCTTTATCTGATTTTGTAATTGCGACGACAATTTTTGCATTTGCCGTTTCAGCAAATTTAATCGCCTCAACAGTTTGCGGCTTTACGCCATCATCGGCTGCAACGACAATAATTACGACATCGGTCAGTGCAGCACCGTGCTGACGAAGAGCTGAGAACGCCTCGTGTCCAGGAGTATCAAGGAGTGTAATCGAACGACCAGCACGAACCGTCTGGTAAGCACTGATGTGCTGCGTGATTCCGCCAGCCTCATCATCGACAACTTTCGTATCGAGGATTGCATCGAGGAGACTTGTTTTTCCGTGATCAACGTGACCCATTACTGCAACAATCGGTGGACGCTCAACAGCTTTATCGCTCAATTGATGTTTCGCTTCTGCTTTAACGAGATCATCTTCAATATGCTCAAGCCGCACCTCTATACCTAACTCATCGACAATAATTTGAGCAGTTTCGATATCAATTCGTTGATTAACAGTTGCTGCAATACCGTTTTTAAACAATTCACCGACCAGCTTTGTGACTGGTAAATCAAGTTTCTGAGCAAGTTCGCCCACCGTGATCATATCTGGTACTTGTAGTACTTTTTCAGTCATCGCTTGCTCCTTTCTTCTTCTGATAGTCGCGCGGACAAGTCGCCTCATCCGCGCTCAATCAAAAGACTTATTTCTTTGATTTTTTAAGACTCAAGCTAATCTTGCGATTATCTTTATCAATATCCAATACTCGGAAGTTTTTACGTTCATTGAGTTTAAATACTTTCTCAGGGTCTGCACCTTCGCCATCACCAAGTTCACTAACGTGAACAAGCGCTTCAACAGCTGGGCTAATCTGTACAAAGGCACCGAATGGGGTAATACGCGTTACTGTCCCTTCGATATCAGCACCGGCTTTGAACTGCTCAACTTCTTTGAGCCATGGATCTTCCTGTAGCTGCTTAAGGCTCAATGAGAGACGTTCCTTGTCAATCGCGATAATCTTCGCCTCAACATTGTCGCCAACCTTGATGTAGTCGGCAGGGTTATTGACACGCTCCCAAGAAATTTCTGAGATATGAATCAATCCTTCGATACCTTCAACGTTCACGAATGCGCCATAGTCAACAACTCCAGTGACAACACCTTTTACGGTATCGCCAACCTTGAGCTTCTCAAAACGCTCAGCAAGACCATCTTTGATAGCCTCTTTTTCTGAGAAGATCAGTTTGTTTCCTTTGCGGTCAGCATCGAGAATACGAACTTTAATGATTTTATTAACTAAGCCATTAAGACGTTGTAAAATCTCGTCTTTATCGCTTGAGCCGACTCGTGGATAATGTTCAGCTGATAGTTGTGACACCGGCAAGAAACCACGCACTCCTTCAAGCTCGATTAATAATCCGCCACGATTCGCGTCATATGCAGTTACTTCGACAATTTCACCAGCATCAATGAGTCGAGTAATCTCATCCCAACCCCGATCCTTAGCAGCTTTTCGAAGCGAGAGAAGACAGTAACCGTTCTCCATCTCTGTTTCTATCACGCTAGCAGTGACTTCATCACCTTCAACTAATTTTTGATTAAAACCTATTTCTCGACGAGGTACGACACCTATTCCGTGTGGACCTAGATCAACGAGTACTTCGTGCTTGCGCACACTCAGGATTGAGCCGTTAACGACTTCTCCGGATGTTATTTGCTGGATGTTCTCTTCCTTTAAGAGGTCATCCATAGTGATTGTTTTGGCAGTTGCCATAAAGTTTTTTAAAACTTCCCTTCGTATTGTGTATTTTCTTTGCAGCATAAAAAAGGTACACTCCAAAGAATTATATCTATTGTACCTCTAGAGGTACAATCTGTCAAAGCTTAGCGTAGTGACGCACGGACAAGTAGGCGTCTAGAATGCACGAAGCCTGCCACTCCGGCACTAAGTAACCCCAGAGAGATCGTCACGAGTAATGTATCTTCTGGACCAGTTGCAGCAACAGTCGAAGGACCGGTTGTTGCAACCTGGGGTGTCGTTGTACTGATTGAGGATGTGGCGGTCTGATTTGACGGACTTGACGAACTCGAGGAAGTTGATGGTGTCTGATTAGAAGGTTGGTTTGTCGAGGAAGTAGTGTCTGTAGTCGAGGAAGTAGCTGGGTCTTGTGTTGTCGTAGTTTTATTCTGGCTGGCAGTATTTGCATTTGATCCTTGTTGCTTCGCAAGCCATAAGCCGCCAAAAAGAAGTGTTGCCAAAACTACTGCAACAACAATAAAAGCGATAACACCACCCTGTTCGCGACGTCGATTGACCATTAATTTTCTCCCTTATTTCTATCGATAAATAGTATACAAGAGTTTATGGTTAAAAGCAAGGCTATCCCTATGCTACACTAGATGTATTATGATTATTACTATCGATACGGGGGGCACAAAAACATTAGTTGCGGGATTTTCTCGCGAGGGACAACCAGGTGTTGAACACCGCTTCCCAACCCCAAAAAACCAAGATGAATATATCGCAACCCTCGGCGAACTCCTACATGATGAATATATCAGCAAAAAACGTGATATCGATGCTGTTGTTATTGCTATCCCTGGCACTATTAACAACAAGGGTGTGGCTGTGTGGTGTCAAAATCTCGGATGGGAAAATTTTGATGTCGTACGGAAACTTAAAAACATCATTGATGCGCCAATTTTCGTTGAAAACGATGCCAATCTTGCAGGACTCGCTGAAACACTCACTCTCCGAAAACAGCCACGAAATAGCCTCTATGTCACAATTAGTACTGGTATTGGCACAGGAGTTATTGCAGACGGTCAGATCGACCCAAATATGTCGATGAGTGAGGGCGGTAAAGCCATGCTTGAATATGACGGTATCCTACGCCGCTGGGAAGAATTTGGCTCAGGTAAGTCAATTTACGAGACTTATGGTAAATTTGCTCGCGATATCCATGACAAGCGTATCTGGAAACAAATCGCTGACAAGATGAGTCGAGGCTTCCTTGTGCTTATTCCAACAATTATGCCTGATGTAATTATTATCGGTGGTAGCATTGGTACATATTTCGACCGTTATGCTGCGGTCTTAGAAAAACATATCCGTGAGCACCTTGAAGAGCATATCCCTATGCCAGAATTTCGCCAGGCTGCCCATCCAGAAGAGGCTGTTATTTATGGATGCTACTACTATGGCAAGCAAAAACTTGGTTGGTAGGCTCGCTCACGACTTTCCTCACCTCGCATTCACTGCAGATGAGGTATTCTTCTGGTCACCAAGACTACAGAGTGTCTTCTATGGCCCAATTAAGACAGAGGATGATCACAGGACACTTTTACATGAAACAGCCCACGGACTCCTTGGTCACGAGAATTACGAACACGACGTTGAGCTTATCAGGATTGAACGCGAAGCCTGGAATAAGGCTCGTGAACTTGCGCCGATATATGGCATTAATATTAGTGATGCTCATATCGAGACAGCTCTCGATACATATCGCGATTGGTTACATTCTCGCAGCCTCTGCCCTACATGCCGACAAACTGGCGTACAAGAGTCTGAGAGTGCCTATACGTGCCTTCTTTGTCATATTGAGTGGCGAGTCAACGATGCGCGAAATTGTGGGCTTAAACGCTATCTAGCGCGCCCATAATAAAACCCACCCTCCTTCTGGAGGGCGGGTTTTATTGAATTATGCTGGCTTATTACTCAGCAGCTTTAGTACGGCGGCTAATACGACCACCTTTTGCACCCGCAATACGAGCAAGCTCGCGGTTAGCGGCAAATCCACCAGTGTGACCATTTTTACCACCACTGCGGCCAATCTTTGCGTAAAAATCTTTGCCGTGACGTGCTTTGTTTGTTGCAGCGGCTTTCATGCCACCAGCTTTGGTTCCTGCCATCGTGTAAACTCCTTGGACAATGAAAAACAGTCGCCCGAAAGAGCCACTGTCTACCCCTGTCCCATTACTTTAATAACTCACACGTGATATGTGTTCCCTTTTACATTAGCACATTGAAGCGTTTATGTCAATATTTACTGTAAGCATTTTTATGGTAATAAAACTGTTGCATTTATGCTTAGCGTGCTATATTATTGATGTCAGGCACCTAGGAGCAGCACCACCTGCTCTAAACCCAAGAAACGACCCCATCTGCGAGATGGGTCGTTTCTTTAAAGTAATGGAGACAAACGTACGGTTTTCCTATAGCTTCACGCACTAAAAAAGCTTCTTATTCTTTTACGTTGCTTTTCTCTGGTTTAGCGTATACCCTCACTGATCGTTCGGCCATCATCGCGCGCGTCTGCGAAGTGGGCCTACCACTCCCAGACCACTCCTCTCCTTATCTTAAAGACTTGGCATCAATGTTGTATAATCGTGACATAAGGAGAGGGAACTATGAATTCAGAACAAGAAATATCTATTGATCTAATAAGGTCTGCTCTCATGAATGAGATGGCTCCAGCCCATCGTGCAGATTTGCGGCGAGAAATTACAGAAACTGCCAAACAACTCATTAATACCGATCCTGAAATGAGTCGACGTAGACTCATTAAAACCACCGCAAAATTAACCCACCGACCAAGGATAGAGGTCATAACCACAGTAGATGGTGTACTCGATACTGTCAAACATTAGCTTAGCCAAAATAAATCCGGATTTACTCCGGTTTTATTTTGTTAGCTAAAGGAAAAAGCCCAGCCGGACAAAATGTTTTATTTTGCCCGCGCGTTAGGAAAAAACCATCTGGTTTTGTCCTAAAAAGCGAAAGCCGCCCTGTTAAGGGCGGCTGAGCGCATAATTCGGCACCGTGCTAGTTTCCCACTCGCGCAGTATAATCGCCGCTGCTGGGCTTAACTTCTGTGTTCGGAATGAGAACAGGTGTTTCCCCAGCGCCATGGGCACCGAGATTGACTCTTCGCTCTTCCCCGTCTAGGGATTATCGCAGCGTCTATCTCGATACCTATCGTATCGATGCCATATTTGTTCAAACTTTAGAATGTACAAAAGATTGACTTTAGCAAATATCAATATACTCTTGATACTCACCAATTACTAGTCAAAACCTGTCTTATGTAGCTTCGTTATGAGCGAAACTACACTTGAAACCTTGAGGCAAACCCATTTAGGTAGATTTGTCTCAAAGTTCATAAAAAGGCGATGGGACTATTAGTACGCTTCAGCTCCATATGTTGCCATACTTCCACCTTGCGCCTATCAAACAGATAGTCTATCTGTGTCCTCGTAGGGAAATCTAATCTTGAGGTTAGTTTCGCGCTTAATATGCTTTCAGCGCTTATCTAGTCCGAACATAGCTACTCGACAATGCAGCAGGTGGCCACAATCGATACACCAGAGGTTCGTTCACCCCGGTCCTCTCGTACTAGGGGCAAATCCTCTCAAATTTCCTGACGTC
>JAPUFB010000005.1 GCA_027492255.1 Candidatus Saccharimonadota bacterium
CGCACCGTCCAGAAAACAATTCTTTTCAACTTCAAAAAAGAAATCTCGGCGGGGGAAATCTCAAAAATAATCAAAGAATTGTTTTTCTGGCGGGGCGGGCGTTGTCCGCTCAGCAATTTTCCTCAAAATGGGTTCGAGCCTCGTTGTAGATAGACACCAAAAATGGACTAAAGTCAGAATTGTCGCCCGATAGGGCGGCTTTTTCTTTGGCTTTGCGGAGCAAAAGCCAGATGTTCTTGGGGGGAAATGCAGTTGGGGCAGCCGTTGGCTGCGCCTTTTTGGTTTTTAGCCGCCATAGGCGGTTTTTGTTTGGTAAAATGGTAGTGCAACCAACTTACAGGAAACTTTTTTATTTGTGCGGGCTTTAATGGCCGTCTTGGACAATTTAGGTTTCCTAAGTTGGTTGCACCAAGACGGTCATTTAAGTTCAAGGGGGTGCTATGAGTGAAAAATATTATCTATACGCCAGAAAATCTACTGACGTAGAGGACAAACAAGTATTGTCCATTGAGGCGCAACTCGTTGAGTTGCGAGAATATGCCAAACGAGAAAGTTTGCATATTGCCGCCGAGTTTGTAGAGAAAAAGTCCGCCAAAACAACAGGCAGACCCATATTTGGCAAGTTGTTAGCTGAAATAGAGAAAAACGGCGGCAATATTCTGGCGTGGCACCCAGATAGACTGGCTAGAAATAGTGTGGACGGTGGACAGATTATCTATTTACTAGACAGCGGACAACTCGGCACGCTCAAGTTCCCTAGTTTTTGGTTTGAGAACACTAGTCAGGGCAAGTTTATGCTGTCCATCGCTTTCGGACAGAGCAAATACTATGTAGATAACCTGTCTGAAAATACCAAACGAGGTTTGCGCCAAAAAGTCAGACGGGGCGAACGCCCTGGACTTGCACCTGTTGGCTATATCAACGACGTACGGACAAAAACAGTTGTCGTAGACAAACGGCGTTCGCCGATTGTCATTGAGGCTTTTGCGTTGTACGCCAAAGGCGATCAACGGCTTGAAGATATCGCTAGTTTTTTAGCCAGTAAGGGAATACTAACGAAATCTGGCAAACAGTTTCCGAAAGATAAAATTAAGCGCATGCTAACCAATCCATTTTATTACGGACATTTCCGTTATTTTGGCGAGATACACGAGGGCAATCATACAGCAATTATGAGCAAGAAACTGTTTGACCAAGTACAGGTCACACTTGCAAAGCGTGGACGACCACAAAAGGGCGCAACTGCGCCGCAAATCTTTTGCGGTTTACTGCGCTGTGCAACCTGTAATCTAGCCATAACTGCCGAAAAGAAAGTTAAACACCAAAAGAACGGCAACACCCACGAATACGTTTATTACCGTTGCACAAGAAAGCACAAAACAATTCTTTGCACCCAGCCAGCAGTAACCGAACCAGACCTAGCAATACAGCTCACAGACATTTTGCATAGCTGCGCTATGCCCAAGAGTTGGGCGGAACAACTGGAAAGAATGCTTGCTGCTGACGAAAAGAAAGCAGAACAAAGTTCTGGTGTGTTTGTAGCTAACGCACAAACACGACTTGTGAGCTTGCAGGGCAAGCTCCAGCGACTTTTAGACGGCTATTTAGACCAAGATATTGAGCAGACTGTCTATCACACCAAGCAAGCCGAACTAATGAGCGAAAAGAAGTCGCTGGAGGAGCAAGTCAGCAAGCTCACGCTTGCCAGCGCAGCTTGGGTTGAACCTATGCGCCAGTGGCTCAAACAAGCCTCTGACCTCAATACAATTGCAGAAAGTGGCGAGCATAGTGGTATAAAGTCAGCTTTTCTTGAAATGGATGGATTGAACCTGTTTCTAAAAACCAAAAAGGCGCAGCCAACGGCTGCCCCAACTGCATTTCCCCCCAAGAACATCTGGCTTTTGCTCCGCAAAGCCAAAGAAAAAGCCGCCCTATCGGGCGACAATTCTGACTTTAGTCCATTTTTGGTGCGCGAGAGAGGACTTGAACCTCCACGCCCGAAGGCATTAGCTCCTAAGGCTAACGTGTATACCAATTTCACCACTCGCGCATATATGTTTGTATGGTTCAAGGATTAATTATAGAGGACTTAGTCACGTTCCGCGACCCCCGAACTTCGCGATTGAAAGCACAGCTTTCATCGGAAGATTCGTTTCCGAAGTGCCACTGGCACTTCTCACCTCCACGCCTACAGTACTAGCCTTAAGGCTAACCTCGTATACCAATTTCACCACTCGCGCATATACCCCTATAAGTATAAACAAAGATGGGGTAAATAAAAAGACGTGATAACGTCCAAGGTGTTAGGAGAGGTAGTGCCGCTACTCCGAACTTTAGATTGTCCACCACAACAACTCCATTGACGGTCGGCACTAACTCCCTAACTACTTATGATAGTACCATAAGCCCTATCGTTTTGAAAAGACTTATTTTTAAGAGACAGTATGGTAAAAATGCAGACTTGCGCCGGCATATTCTCTTACGTCATCACATATAAGACCATCGAGCGCGATCGTGGCGTGGGTAACAGGCAGTGAAAGTACCAGCCGTCCATTGTGTGCCACATGTTTCGCAAGTCGCCGTAGACTTGCTTCTTGTAAATCATGATAGGGCGGATCAACAAAAATAAGATCAAAACTGTCGCCCGTAGCCGATTCATCCCAAGTCGCAACACTCCCTGCGAAAAGGGTTGCGCAATCTCCCACCTTTAAAAGTTCAATATTTTCCCTAATCACACGTCCTGCGACACGGTCCTTTTCGATAAAGAGTGCCCTCGAGGCACCGCGGCTTAGTGCTTCAAACCCTAGCGAGCCAGTACCGGCAAATGCGTCCAGTACCGTACAGTCTGATATATCGCCAAGAATATTAAACAGCGCTCCGCGCTGCCGCTCCCCCATTGGATGAGTGACGTGTCCGCGCGGTGCTTGCAAGAAACGACCACCAAAATGACCGGAAATAAGTCGGATGTTCATACAGCACCTTTCTTTTGTTTTCGTGACTCTTCGTACGCGGCATACCATACAAGCGTCACAGTTTTAATGATCAGCGGCATCAGATCTTTCCGCACACCACTAGCCATCGAACGTGTCCAGCCTCTTTTCTTGTAGCGCGTATACAGATCAAGTGACACGACATGTAGAAGCGCCTCATGAAACAGTACCTCAAATCCTTCTTGTCGTACTCGTATAAGATCATTTCCTGTCGGCTGGGCAGTATCAAACCTCAGAGCCTTAATTGTCGACGCAACACCGGCCTCAAACAGCGTATGGGTAGTCATAACACCGCCTGCACCCCAGTGTTCCCAATTATTTTTCACAAATTGTTTCGTCGATCCATCGCTTGGAATGATGAGTCGGCTACGAACAGTCTTTTTTTCTTCAGTTCTCTCTCGTAGTAGTGTGAAAGCCTCTTCTTCTGGTTCATGATGCGCTGGTGTTAGTCCGTCAACAATTGCATGCGACAACCACGCCGCCTCGAATCCGGCCCGGACGGAATCCTTTTTTGCGAGGGCCGTTACAAGATTACGATAATGGGCCCTAATATCCCTGAGTAGCGACACATCCGACGGATCTTTTGGATTAATAAAGTGCCAGGGCTCATCAACACCGGGACTTTTAAGCTTCACTCCATCGGGTCCGTTTATTCCCTCAAATCTTAAAATCATTTTTATATCTGGAAAAGATGAACCTGTCTTGAAAACAGCATCAAAATGACGTTTTGCAACACGATCGATTTTCTGATGCGCACCAACAATACGGCCAGATTTGCCTACTTTAGGGAGTGGTCCGAAGGAGTACATTGGTTAATTTAGCAGTAAAAACCCTGCTGTTTTCCCTTTAGAATTTTCATATCTTTATTAATTATAGCTTAGTTTAGCGCTGTAAGACGTCTATAGCGCTCAACCTCATCAGCAAGCTTCTTATACTCTTTAAGGTCAAGGTATCCCTCAACAAACCGAGGTGCGACGCGACGAACTTTCTTTAAAAGTCGTAGGTCGTTGATATTGGCAATCTTAAGATCTAAGGCACCATGCTGAGCCCGTCCATAAATCTCTCCGGGACCACGAAGTTCGAGATCACGTTCAGCGAGATAAAAGCCGTCATTTGATTTCTCGAGTTCACGAAGACGCAGCGATGGGGCCTTACTAGTACTCGGTACAAGATAGCAGTAGCTCTGGAGCTCACTTCGACCTACTCGGCCACGCAGCTGATGCAGCTGAGCAAGACCGAACGTATCAGCCGCCTCAATGATTATGACTGTCGCATTTGGAACATCAACGCCCACCTCTACAACCGTTGTGGAGACAAGAATATCGATATCACCTGACGCAAAACGTTCCATCACCTCCTGTTTCTCATCGGGCTTCAGTTTGCCGTGAAGCAGCCCGATACGACGATGCTTAAAGATGGAGTTCTGTAAACGCACATATTCGGCTTTTACGCTCTTGATTTCCGCATCCTCTGTATTACCCCTTGATTCTTGATATTTGCTGCTTGATGCTTCAATTAACGGACACACAACATAAACCTGACGACCAGCCTGAATTTCTTTTTCAACTTTTTCATACATCTGTGCCCTTGAATTAGGAGAGATAATTTCGGTCGTAATCGGTAAACGATTTTTTGGTTTCTCTCCTAGGATCGATATATCAAGCTCGCCATACACCGTTAGTTGCAGACTCCGCGGAATCGGAGTAGCGGTCATTGCAAGCAGGTGTGGCATTTTGTCGCTTTTTGTAAGAAGCTTTTGCCGCTGAGCTACACCAAAACGATGCTGCTCATCAATCACTACGAATCCAAGCTTATGGAATTTTACAGGGTCTTCGATTAATGCGTGTGTTCCAATAACAACCGATACGCTTCCGTCAGCAATGTGCGTGAAAAGTTCTCTTCTTGACTTATTTTTCACGGATCCAGTGAGTAGCGCAACAGAAACCTCAAACGGCTCAAGAAGACGAGAGAGCGTTTCGGCATGCTGACGCGCGAGCAATTCGGTTGGAGCCATTATTGCTGATTGATACCCGTTACGAGCTGCAATATAAGCGACCAGCCCCGCGACAACAGTTTTACCGCTTCCGACGTCGCCTTGAAGCATCCGGTTCATCGGCTTATCGGCGGATAAATTTTGGATCGCCTCCCACGCCGCAAGCCGCTGCGCATTCGTCAGATCAAATGGAAGATTCTTCACAAAGGCCCGTGCATCGGCCGCTGAAAATTCAATCATATGACTTGCAAGCGCGTCATTGTCCTCACGATTCTTAAGTGACGCAAGAACAAGCGATAATATTTCTTCGAATCCAAGTCTTTCGCGCGCTCGCTCGAGCGCTACGCTGTCATCAGGAAAATGTAACTGATAAAGGGCATCAGCATGACCCATTAGTTTTTCTTCCTTAACAATATCAATAGGCAACGTCTCCGGAAGAGACAGTATGAGCGGCTTTAATTCATTGAGCGTTTTACGAACCAGTACACTTTTAAGTCCGCGTGTTGCAGGATAGATAGGTACAATCCGCCCACCGTTCACACCTTCTCCATCGGTCATTTCCGCACTCGGGCTAACAATCTGATAATGATTACGCTGCAGGTTGAATTCACCGGACACGAGAAATTCTTTCTCTGTCTTTAGTTGTGCCACTCTATACGCTTGATTAAACCAGACGACTTGGACTTTTCCAGTATCATCAAAGAGTGTCGCTTCTACGACAGTCATGTTCCGACGAACGCGCTTTGAGCTGATATTTTCGAATCGACCCCGAACACTTACTCTGCCGGGCCGAATATCTCGAATTGACTGAACCCGTGAGAAGTCCTCGTAAATACGAGGAAAAAAATTAATCAAATCCTCAATTGTCTCTATACCTGCCTCACGGAACTGCTGTGCACTCTTGGGTCCAACGCCTTTGATGGTATCGATTGATCGCTCTAACATTCTCTATAAATAATACTCTATGATCCTGCTCATGCTTGAGGTTGTTACGAAAAAACTTTATAGTGACGATATGATTATCAAAGAACAACCGGGTAATACCCTCAACTCAACCGAAGAATTTGTCCTTGTTCCTATCTCATCAGATACCCATGATCCAACCTCAGGCTTTTACCGAACTGCCCTCGATCGATTTCCGCTGGCAAAGATACGGCTTGGAAAGCGCTTTTTATCAGAAGGTCCTTTGGAGCCAGGAGAAGTCTTTATCGTAGAGTTTGCAGGCCTTCAGACACCATCATATGCACTCGCATTTGCAGGAATCCACCGAGTCGGTGAATATGGCTGGCGAGATGCACCCGAAAACCTAGCCGCAGCACTCGAAAACATTCCGGCTCGGCGCCTAGGTCGCACCTCGAGAATCGCAACCGCCGGTATTCCCGGAACAGGTTTTAGTGGATTAAAGGGCGGTGCTGATCCTACTGCAATACGGGCAGCCCTCGACGAAAGCTCACGTCATATCGTGATTTATCACGATGATCTCTCGGGCGATCGGGAACCACGCATTGTTCGTGAGCCACAACCTCAGCTCGCTGAAGCGTTGCCACTGCCAGTGCAACCGTACCGTATCTAATTATTTAACGAGTAGAAATGAGTTCTTACCCTTTTTGATAAGTGCTTTTTCATTAAGAGCATAGTCTTCACTGATTTTTTGGCCATTAACAGAGATCGCACCTCCACTAATCAGTCGACGTGCTTCTCCGTTACTGGTGACAAGACCCGTCTCGACAAGGGCTTCGGATAGGATTATGTACATTATATCTTCATGTTATTTTTTATCTCTTCACCCCTGATAGATATAACCGATATTTCGAAAAAATGCCTAGCATTAGTGCTATAATGTTACTAACACAGAGTTTTAAGAGGAGCTGTAATGAAAAAACCACGGGCTACAAAGGGTGTGAGCTTGTACGCTAACCTTTCCAACCGCCGCAAGGCTAATAAAGAATTTAAGTCACGTAAAAAAGCAGAGTATCTCGCCTCATTGCCGAAACATCCTGTGAAGCGACTACTATATCGTATGCATCCACGGCGATTCTTCGCATATTGGTTCAGCCGCGAAGGGGCTATTATGGCACTCAAGATTTTTGGCGTGAGCGTACTCCTCTTAGTCCTCCTATTTGGCGCCCTCTTTGCGTATTATCGTCGCGAGTTGGATGCGATTCGCCCAAGCGAGATTGCTAAGCGTGTATCAACGACTGTTACCCGTTACTATGACCGTAACGGTGTACTTCTCTGGGAAGATAAAGGTGACGGTGACTATAAGCTCGTTGTGAAAAGCGAAGAAATCTCGAAATACATGAAAGACGCGACGGTTGCCATCGAAGATAAAGATTTTTATCAACACGGTGGATTTAGTATCACCGGTATTGCACGAGCGATGTTTAGTAACTCTCAGGGTGGCAGTACTCAGGGTGGCTCAACACTTACCCAACAACTTGTGAAGCAGGTTTTTTTGGCAGATGATGCCAATAAGCGCGGCCTTGACGGTATTCCTCGTAAGATAAAGGAGATTATCCTTTCGATTGAAATCGAACGTATGTATAACAAGGACCAAATTCTTACTCTCTACCTCAATGAATCTCCGTACGGAGGGCGCCGTAATGGTGTTGAATCAGCTGCACAAACCTACTTCAATAAACACGCGAAAGATCTTACATTAGCCGAATCCGCCTACCTTGCAGCAATTCCACAGAATCCGACGACATTTAACCCATATAATACCGAGGGTCATGACTCGCTCGTCAGTCGCGCACATACCGTCCTTGACTATATGGCTGATCAAGGCAAAATTACAAAAGCTCAAGCAGAAGAAGCCAAGAAGGTTGCCGTACTTGACGCTATTCAGCCAGAAGCCGATCAGTACAAAGACATTAAAGCTCCACATTTCGTTCAGATGGTCAAAGACCAGCTTGAAACGAAGCTCGGTAAAAAGGTCATGGGCGAAGGCGGCCTCACTATCAAAACAACACTCGATTGGCGCGCTCAGCAGGTTGTCGATAAGGCGTTTGAGAATTTGTTCGCAAGTTCATACCCTGCTCGCTACAACTTTGATAATGGCGCTGCGACTATGCTCGACACACAAACAGGTCAGATCCTAGCTATGCGTGGCAGCCGCGATTACAACTATCCTGATTACGGAGCTGTGAATGATTCTATTTCTTTCATTCAACCTGGTTCAAGTATTAAGCCGTTCGTGTATGCGAATCTCTTTAAGGGCAACTACGGGGCGGGTTCTATCCTCTCAGATGATGCACTTCCTCAAAGTATCTATCGTACCGATGACGGAAAGTCAGTTGCTAACTTTGACAATAAATTTAGAGGTGCGATCCCAATCCGATCAGCCCTACCTGAGTCACGCAATATCCCGGCTATTAAAGCAATGTATATAGGCGGTATTCAAGCAACGTGGAACACAATCCATGATATGGGCGATCTTAGTTACTGTACTGATGGCGTCGATCAGCAGGCTGGACTTTCGTCTTCAATTGGCGGATGTGGCGTGAAACAAGTTGAGCATGCTAATACGTTTGCGACAATTGGACGCCTGGGTGTCTACAAGCCTATCGCTAGTGTTCTAGAAGTCAAGAATGCTCAAGGACAGGTTATTGATCAATGGAAAGACTCGTCAAAACAGGCTGTTGACCCACAGATTGCTTATATCCTTGCTGATATTCTTAGTGATGATAAAGCTCGTAGTCCTTCATTTGGCGCAGGTGCGGCGGGCCTCAATGTTCCTGGTGTGAAAACCCTTGCAAAGACCGGTACATCGAACCTTGGTGTTAAATCAAGTAACCTCTGGATGAACAGTGTCTCTCCTAAGGTCACCTTGAGCGTTTATGTCGGCAATCACCAGCGAAACAAGGCTATGGGAAGCGCCCTATCATCAATCCTCGGGCCAACTATCAGCACGATTCAACATGACGTCCACTTTAATATCTTTAAGGTCGATGGAACTTGGAAAGAGGGTGATTGGCTCACCGAGCCAGCAGGTATCCAACGCCTTAGTGTCAATGGAAGAACTGATTTGTTCCCTTCTTGGTTCAATAAAGCAACCGCTACAAATGGTGGTGAAAAGATTAGCTTCGATAAGGTATCGAAGAAAAAAGCGACAACATGTACACCTGACGCCGCAAAGATTGATGTCAGTATTCTCACTGCTACCGATCCTGTCACAAAGCAGAAAACCTATGTCTCTACTGACGGATATGATCCAAATTCGACCGATGATGTTCACAACTGTGCCGATGTAAAACCATTTGTCACAGCTATAACGGGAACACTTAGTGGACAGATCACCGTTAGTGTGACTCAGGGTACACATCCACTTCAGACTATTGAGGTATTAGTTGATGGAAATTCAATTGGATCGGTCAGCGCAGCCGCGAGTGGGGACTTCTCCTTTAGCTGGACACCAACTAGCACAGGTAACCACACTGTCGTCGCGAACGTGACGGACGCTGCACTCTATGCTGGTACACTCTCGAAGGATATCGCCTTTAAAAAGAATTAGTTGTACGGGCTTTATAAAGCATCAGCGATTTTTGGTCGCTGATGCTTTATAGGTAGAACCTTTTTAGTGATACGGTTTGCAGTCTATTTATTTGCGAGTTCGACGAGTGAGTCTTCGTGAGTCTTTGGTCGACGGAAATTTGATTGTCGAGGACGCCTCTCGGTTCGCTGGACAGAAGGGTTATAGATTTTCTCAGGCGTATCATGAGTACGACGGGGAGCAGTCTTGGGAATCGTTACTTTGGTTGTTTGCGATTTTGAAGCCTGCTTTACACCAACACGGCGGGCAAACATCATCTTTCCTGCAGCCGTCTGTAAGACACGTGTAGCGGTGACGCGTACTGTTTGGCCTATGAGTGCCTTCGCATCATCAACAACCACCATTGTACCGTCATCGAGATAGCCAACGCCTTGACGATCTCCTTGGCCAGCCTGGACGATAGTGATCTCAAGCTCCTCGCCGGGTAGATATGTGACGCGTAATGCATGCGCCAACTCATTAATATTAATCACCTGAACATCTTGTACCCTGGCAGATTTATTGAGATTGTAGTCTATTGTGCATAGACGAGCATCCCAACGCTGCGCAAGAACGATAAGCTGCTCATCAACACCATATTGATCAGTTGCGCCGTCGTCAACTACTCGCAGCGTGACGCCGTCAAGGTGCTGCAATTTTTCGATCATATCCAGCCCGAATCGAGCTCTTTCGCGTTTATCATGGTCAGCCTTATCCGCCATATATTGGAGTTCACGGACGACGCTTTTTGGTACAACAAGGGGTGCACTGACGAGACCCGAACGAGCGATCGGGAGAATTCTTCCATCGATAAGAACACTTGTATCAAGCAGTATACTGCCTGATTCAGCTTTATCTTTTTGTAGTGTTTTCCATAAGAGATAACTCACTTCAAGTAGCACTAGTAGTACTGTTATCGCTACAAAATATTCCATTTATATTGTTCCTTTATCTTTTAGTGTGGATACATGCGGGTTTATAGTAGTTCGCTCGTATCACGTTATTAGTATGTATTATTTCTTCTCGAGATATTGATTGAGTGCATCACGCATATCAATGACAGGACGAATAAACATGTCCTTAGGTCGTGATTGTGGCGCAATTGCGCCCTTAAAGCCTAGTTTTTTTGCCTCTTTGACCCGAAGTGCGCTCGCAACCGATGAACGAATCTCCCCGCCAAGCCCTACCTCACCAAATACCACAAGCGAATCGTCGAGCTTTCTCTCAGCAGCTGCTGATGCGATAGCCATGCAAACAGCGAGATCTGCCGCAGAATCCTGAAGCTTCAAGCCGCCAACAATATTGATAAAAATATCACTTTCAGATAATTTCAGTTTTGTTCGCCGCTCTAAAACTGCGATAAGAACATTGAGTCGGTTGAGGTCAAAGCCTGAGCTCGTGCGTTTAGGATAGCCGAAATGTGTCGGGTTTACAAGTGCCTGAATCTCGACTAATAGTGGGCGGTTACCTTCTACGGTCGCAAGAATTACCGAGCCGTCACTCTTGCCGCGCTCCTCGAGCAGTGTTGCAGAAGGATTCTCGACTTGCTTAAGCCCTTCTCCGACCATCTCAAGGAGAGCAACCTCCGCCGTTGAACCGTAGCGATTCTTTGCTGCTCGAAGCAGCTTAAACCCACCGTAGCGATCACCTTCAAACTGCAGTACAACATCGACAAGATGTTCAAGTACTTTTGGACCTGCAATACTTCCTTCTTTTGTGACATGCCCTACGAGTACCGTAGCTGTATTTGTCCTCTTAGCTGCACGAATAATAATATTTGCAGAATTTGTTATCTGGCTTACTGTTCCGGGCGCGGAGGCAATTTCCGCCATTGCGACTGTCTGCATTGAATCGACGATGACAAGTGAATACTGTCCTTCAGAAATCGTCGCCGCAATATCATCAGCACTCGTACTTGTGGCGAGCGAAACATTTGAGCTATCCTTACCCCCAAGGCGCTCGGCCCGAAGCTTTACTTGACCAGCTGACTCCTCGCCACTGACGTATAATACCGGCTTGGTTTTTGCGATGATAAGCGCGAGCTGCATGAGGAGAGTACTCTTACCGATACCCGGCTGCCCGGCAAGCAACACAACTCCCCCTGGCATCAAGCCACCACCCAGAACATCATCTACTTCAGCAAAACCTGTCGATATACGCAGCGCCGCCCCTTCAAGAGGAACATCTGAAAGTTTTTGCGCGAAGAGGGTTTTACCAACCGAACGGTCAACAACCGCTTTCTTTTCAAGCTGCGGCGCCTCTTCCACTAGGCTATTCCATGCACCGCAATTATCGCATTTTCCGCTCCACTTGGAGTATTTCGCTCCGCACTGCTGACAGACATATTGAGATTTTGCTTTAGCCATACTGTATATTATAGCGCAGGCACTTCTTTGACTGAGCTATCAATACTCTTATTGAGATTTTGTGCTTCAAGATTGAGCGCATCAAGATCAGTCTTCTTTTTGTTGTAATCATCAATCGACTGATTAATCGACACCCTTACTTGCTCGAGCGTAGCCTGCCGCGTCTCAAGAGCGGAGCGCTGCGAGGAGAATTGATACGACGACAGAGAGCCTGCTTGTGCGGCTGCGTTAAATGTTGTGATATCACTGTTAAGCTGTTTTATTGTTCTTTCATACTCCGCTTGTCGAGCATCAATCTGGTCAGCCATGGTACTAAGTTCAGCAACAAGTGCATCCTGTTTATTTTTAAGATCAGTAAAAACATGCTGATAACTATTCCAAAGCGTAATTGTTTTTTGTCGATCCGAGAAATACTGTGAGTAGTACTTCTCAAGTTCTGGTGAAAGCAATTTCACTTCTGTCGCAAGAATTGAGTGAAGCTCGTTATTGATTTCGTCTGGTTCAAACTTTTTATACTCGTCTATTAAATTTTTTAAACGCTCATCAGCTGTTTGAGCAAACTCGGCTTCAAGGAGTTTATTAACCCGATTTTTTTCACCGCTATCCAGCCGTTCATATACTGCATGGAGCATCTCGTGCGCCGCTGTAACCTCTTCAACACCATCAAGGCGACTATCAGTCACATCAAACAAAAATATCTGTCGATTGGAATAGCATCCAAGAACAACCGTCTTCTCTCCAGTAGCAATTGGACAATCTCTTTGAAAACTTGCACGTCCATCGATTTTTGCCTGCGATGCGTAGAGGTAAAATTTGCCAGTATCATTCAACCCTCCACGAGCCGCAATGGTTGAGACTGTTGCTGACGGAGGATGTTGCCACACTATTATCTGGTCAGCTATTTTTTGGCGGTAGAAAAAGACGAATGCCGCAAGAAGAGCAAAGATCAGCGCAAGAAAAAGTTGCCCCCTATGATTTACTGGTCTTGTCTCGACGGCTTGATTTTGTGATTGAGGCAACTGAACCGGTACTTCGTTCACTGACTGTTTTCCCCTCGTTTGAAATTTCTACCGATAGTGTACCATTTTTCACTACAACAGTCAGGATATCCCCTTTACTATATCGCTGATCGAGTACACCCTCTGCGATAAGGTGTTCTATTTCATTCTGAATCACTCGCCGTAATGGCCGAGCACCGTTTTTATCATCATATCCAAGCCGCACCAAGTATTTCTTTGCTGCCGCTGAGATAACAATACCAAGACCTTGATGAGTCAAACGTTCACTCACCTCGGCAATAAGAAGATCAAATATCTTATTAATCTCCTTCTCTCGAAGCGCATGAAAGACCACGATATCATCGAAACGATTAATAAGCTCGGGGCGCATAAAATCTTTAAGAGCATCACGAGCCACTGCTTCCGTTTCCTTGTGTACCGCTTCAAATTTTTCATCGTCGAGCCCACTTTTCACCGCGAAACCGAGCGCTGCCTCATGCCTCATTCTTTCGCTACCAAGATTACTCGTGAGGATGATGATAGTATTACTGAAATCAACATGTCGACCCTTCGCGTCCGTGAGCGTTCCGTCTTCGAGCAGTTGAAGAAGTAGTTGGAAGACATCCTTATGAGCCTTTTCGATTTCATCAAACAATACGACACTGTACGGATGACGACGGATTTTATCAGTCAACTGACCGCCATCGTCATAGCCAACATATCCTGCCGGTGCTCCAACCAGACGGCTTGTAGTATGGCGCTCACTAAATTCACTCATATCTATCTTGATCAGGGCTTTGTCGCTTCCAAATACCTCACGCGCCAATACACGGGCAAGTTCAGTCTTACCGACCCCAGTCGGACCCATAAAGATAAATGAGCCGATGGGTCGTTTGCTTGAGCTGATACCCGATCGACTACGTCGTATTGCTCGGGCAACAGTATTCACCGCCGCCTCTTGACCAATAATCGACCGCGAAAGCCGTTTTTCAAGATGTTTCAATAGTATTGCTTCCGACTTCTTAAGCTGTTGCATGGGGATACCACTCATTACAGAAACCGCACGGGCAACATCTTCATGATTAAGCGTGATGACTGAGTCGGATTGCTTCATCTCTTCAAGTTTTTCTGTCAAGCGACTGATACGCATCTTATACAGCGCCGCCCGTTCATAGTCTTCGTTCGTTACCGCATCCTCCATTTTTGCATTCAGTTCACGGAGTTCACGTGTGTATTCACGAGCTTTTGACGGCGCCTGACGACGGCGTACTCGAACCAATGCAGATGCCTCGTCGAGCACATCAAGTGCCTTGTCCGGCATATAGCGCTCCGCAAGGTACCTATCCGCAAGATACACAATATCATCTACGGTATCGTCAGCTACTTCTACGCCATGATGTTTTTCATAATAGGGTTTCAGTCCTTTTAGAATAGCTTTTGTATCGCCAAGGGAGGGCTCAGGCACGACAATTGGCTGTAGTCGACGTTCAAATGCAGCATCTTTCTCGATATATTTACGGTATTCTTCGAGTGTTGTTGCGCCAATCATGCGAATCTTACCACGAGCCAGTCCGGGCTTTAAGATGTTTGCGGCGTCCATAGAACCTTCAGCAGCACCAGCGCCAATCAGCAGGTGAAGCTCATCGATAAACACGATAATTCGGTCGTCGCTCGCTATTTCCTCGATTACTCTCTTGAGGCGTTCTTCAAACTCACCACGAAATTTAGTACCCGCAATAAGGGATGGCATATCAAGTTGAATAATTCGCTTATCGAGCAGATGATCAGGGACTTCCTCGTGCGCAATACGCTGCGCAAGCCCTTCAACGATTGCCGTTTTTCCTACGCCCGGTTCACCGATAAGTATTGGATTGTTTTTATTGCGCCGAGACAAGATAGTCACCATGCGCTCAATCTGTTCGTCACGGCCTATAACAACATCAAGTTCACCGCGTCGCGCTGATGAGGTTAAATCATTACCGAACATATCAAGTGCAGTTTTACGACTAGTCTGCTTATTTCTTTGAATACCAGGTTCTGCCCTGTTGAATTCCGATTGCTGTTGGTTGAGATACCCCTCTAACTCTCCGACTAATTCTTCAACAGGTGCACCGAGATCACGTAGCAGAACCGTCGCACGAGCATTCTTCTGGCTTAAGATACTATATAGAATATGTTCAGTCCCGCAGACATCCTGATGGAATTCCTGAGCGACCTCCCAGCTCATGCGTAGTGTTAGTTTGGCGGTCTCACTCAACCCTTTGGCACCTGTATTGATCACAATCCCTTGCGGAGTAAGATTAAGTGCTGTACGAGCCTTATCGAATGTTACACCTATATCGGCAAGCATCCGTGCACCCACTGATTCTTTTTGGCTAAGTACACCAAGCAAGAGATGCTCGGTACCGATATACGCACTATCTAGTGAGCGCGCAATCAGTTCGGCCTGTTCCAAGCTACCCTTAGCGTTATCAGTCAAAAACTGTGAAAAGTCGTGAAAATTCTCGTTCATATATCCCTCCGGACTTGTTCCGTTAGTATTTCCATTATAACAAAATTAGCACTCGATGCAAGTGAGTGCTAATTTGTACTGCTTTCTTTTAGCTTATTCTGCTGTTGCTTCTTGAACTGCGCTCAAGAGATCATCTTCGATGTTCTTTCGCGGTTTTGGTGTAGCAGCCTCTTTCTTGACGATAACAGGAGCTGGTGCGGCTTGTGCGGTTTCAATGTCAAGCTCATACCCAGTTAATTTGCTCGCCAAGCGAACATTCTGACCTTGACGACCAATAGCAATTGACTGCTGATCTTCATTCACAAACACACGAGCACGTTTTTCTTTCTCGTCGAGCTCGATCTTTGCAATTTCGGCAGGACTAAGTGCATTCGCGATGAAATTCTTAACATCCTCATCATAGGTGATGATATCAATCTTTTCCTGGTCACCGATTTCATTCATCACTGCTGTCACACGGGTACCGTGACCACCAACGAATGTTCCGACTGGATCAATTCCAGGAACTGTTGAACGGACAGCGAGCTTTGTTCGCTTGCCAGCTTCACGAGCAATAGCAACGATCTCGACCGCCCCTGTTTCCATCTCCGGAACTTCTTGACGGAAAAGATATTCGATAAACGGTTCGTTAGCACGGCTCAAAATAAGCTGTGGACCACGATTCTCACGCTCAATATCTTTGATATACACCTTAAGACGTGAGCCAATACCGTAGTACTCACCTGGGATCTGTTCACTTGCTGGTAGTATGCCAATAGCCTTGCCTAGTTCAATACGAACAAGACGCGGTTCAACTCGCTGAACTGATCCAACAACAACTGTACCGATTTTGTCAGAAAATTCTTCCATAACTACTTCGCGCTCTGCCTCACGAAGCTTCTGTAGGACAACTTGTTTTGCTGTTTGAGCAGCAACATATCCGAAACTAGTTGCTTCGTCGCTTGTCTCAACAACATCACCAAGCTTTGCGCCTTTTTTAATTTTCTGAGCATCTTCAACCGTCAATTGACTGGCGGATGTTTCCACCTCTTCAACGACATCGTACATCACAAAAACTTTTGCAGTTCCATTGTTTGTATTGAGTTCGGCACGGACATTTTGTTCTCGATCACCATGATCACGTCGCCATGCGGCAGCAATTGCCTGTTGAACGACATCAAGAACGGTTTCTTCGGGTAAGTTTTTTTCCTCAGCGATAGTTTTAATCACCATCACGAGTTGTTTAATATTTAATGTATCCATATCTGGTGTTTCCTTTCAAGTTATAGCTTTTCTACTAAAAACTCCGACCTGCCGGCCGGAATAGTACGTTACAAAGTATAGCCGTTATATAGTATCTCGTCAAGGACTAGATCGTCGGCTTTCACTAATTTTTCTAAACAACGCTTCTTGGCTTGACAACAGATAGCTGTATGTATGCCTTCTACCGTGAACTGCTACTGCTTCAAGAACCGTAATATTATCTTTTTATTCAAGCACCATCGGCCATCCCATAGTCCTTCCGTAATCCGCCAGCGTCGCACTCGGGTTGAGTAATATAGGGTATTCAACTGCACGCAAAATAGATTTATCACCCATAGTATCTCCGACAGCAATATCACCATCAGGAAGAACTATTCCCATCTCGATGAGTCGCCTGCGAATTGCGGCCTTGTCTCCAACTGATTCGGCCTCGCCAGTATACACACCATCTACCGCACTAAAGGTACTACCAAACACATGTTCGACACCCATATCGCCCACAAGCTCGTCTACCGCCACTTTTGGCGATCCAGAAATCACAACCCCAGTATGGGATGGTCTAACAATACGCATAAGTGTTCGCGGAAAACGAAATCGCCTCACGTGTTGTTTGGCGACTACTTCATCAACGAGTTTCTTAAATCTATCAACCCGCACTCCAGATATCTGCGCTATAAACGCTTCAACCAAAGTATCGGTATATGAGATATAGGTACCTTCGTTGTTATTATCCTGCCATAAGTCTTGCACCTCCATCGCACTCTCAAATGCATCTTGAGAAAATATGCCATCCGCTACCCCGCGCGCAACAACTTTCTCTAGCAGGCTCGATTTGAAAATCGTTCCATCAACATCGTAATATACCCCAGGACGTCGCTGTTCAATCATAGTGTAGTGTTAGTATACACAGTGATAATCCGAAACAATACTGCTTATCTTTATCCTTAAAGAAAACTATGACTAGACCCCGTACCATGACAGTACGGGGCCAACGAGAGTCACCAGGCGTAATCACGCACCTGATTCATACCTGAGTGCTTCATATGATCAGGTGCGATCACCCCAAAGACCTTTTTTCTCCCTACCCAGCCATAGAACTTCTGAATATGCATTCCATGGTATTGTTCTGTTGTGACCTCGTGGAGGCGAATCGTGAGCTTGAGGGCTCCGTTCTCACCAGGGATCTCAACCTTGCAGTGAAACTGGGGTCGGGATCCAAGCGTCATCAGCTCCACAAGGTCGTTACTCCGGGGATCGTATCCCACGATGAATGCGATCTGTGTGCGCTTGATGATCGGGATGTCCATTAGAGAATTCCTCTCGTCATACGGCACTAAGGTTGCCGTAAGTACCCTTTACTGTGGACGATCCACAGGCAATCCCGGCACGCGGAATAGTTATATTATATATTATTTGTTAATTTATGTCAATATACACTTACATATAGTAAAGCAAATGCCCGCTCTATGAAGGAGGGGCAAATGCACTCATCTCAACTTCATACAGCGGGACTGGTTGGTTCATAAAAGCTTCGTGAGAACCACCGAAAGTGTCGTACGATCGTCCTCGGCACTCCATAGGCTCGAAATCTCATTGCATTCGATATGCGAGGGGAGGCGCATTAGGAGTGGTACGATGAGATGAAATAAGCTCATTCCCTGTGGCATCTCGGTCACGAAGGTATACTTTTCCTTAACCGGCCGCGAGACAGCATCGGCTTTGATCTCAGCTACAAGGCGAGCAATACTTGCTTGTTTATGTGCGTGAAACACTGGATCAGGTATACGCTTGCGTAACCATCCGAAAATATTCACGATCACTCCTTAAAGAGTCTTCAATAGAACAGTAGTTATCATAATAAATATCACTACATTTGTCAATTTTTATATCTGTTACAATAGTTTGTATGCAAACAACAGACTTTGATTCGAACGTGCGACCACAAGATGATTTTTTTGGATACGTTAATAATACGTGGCTCGAAAAAAACCCTATCCCTGCCAGCGAAAGTACTTGGGGTACTTTCTATGTACTCCGAGATCAGGCCTGGAAAGCTGTCAGCGAGATTGTTGCTGAACTCACATCCGCACGTACAGATACTCTTACTCATAATCAAAAAACTCTGCGCGCCTTCTTCACAGCTGCTACTGATTATACTTCGCACAAGAGTAAGCATATACGCACCCTGCAGGATATGATAGGCAAAATCTATGCTATCTCAACCCCCTCTGAACTTGCCGAGCAACTCGGGACACTACATCTCCAGGGAGTTAGTGCATTATGGGCAAGTTTTGTCGGTCTTGACGATCACGACAGCTCACTTGAAATCTTCCAGCTATACCAGTCTGGCTTGTCATTACCAAATCGTGACTACTATCTTGAAAAAGATAAGCGAATGACGAATATTCGCTCAGCGTATAAAGCATTTTACACCGAGATATCAACACTTCTACCAAGTCTACTCGCAAACGAATACGACAACGTATGGCGTGTTGAACTTGCCCTTGCACGCGCGGCATGGCAAGATGTTGAGCTTCGTGATATAGAGAAAAACTACAATATATTTAGCCGTATTGACCTTGAGAATACTTTTACTGGTTTTGACTGGGAGAAATATTTTGCCACAATAGGAATAAATCCGTCGACACTTAATGTGTGTCAGCCTTCTTTTCTTGCCAAGTGTATGAGCTTGCTTACCGCAGAAAATTTATCAGACATTAAAGCGTATCTAGCATGGCATACTATCGATACGTACCTTGGCTGGATAAGTGAGCCTATAAGCAAGATAAACTTTGAATTCTACGGACGAACACTGAGCGGCACCACCAAGCAGAAGCCGTTATGGAAACGAGCTGTTTTAGCAGCAGATAAGACTATCTTAGGCGAGTATCTCGGACGTGAGTATGCATCACGATACTTCCCTGTGAGTTCAAAAAAAGCTGTTACGGCTCTTGTGGAAGATATACGCCAGGCCTACCATACCCGAATCGATCGTCTTGACTGGATGAAACCTGCAACAAAACTACGGGCGCATACCAAGCTTGATCGCATCAAAGTATTCGTCGGCTATCCGACAGTCTGGAAAGATATCTCCTCGCTAAAATTAGTTGATGATAATATTATCGCCAACCTCATCGCCTGCCATGAGCTTAACGCAAAGATCGAGCTTGTGAAAGTCGGTAAAAAACCCGCAGCGGAAGAATGGGAAATGCACGCACATACTGTTAATGCGTATAATCACCCAAATCGTCTTGAAATTGTTTTTCCTGCAGCAATTCTGCAGCCGCCATTTTATGATCCCGAAGCATCATACGCAACAAACCTTGGTGGTATTGGAGCCGTCATAGGCCATGAACTAACCCATGGATTCGACGATCAAGGTTCACAGTTTGACGAACATGGCGAAGTAAAATCATGGCAAGATGAAGAAGAGAAACAAGCCTTCATGGCTCATGCTGCGCATATCGTGCATGATGCAAATCATTTTGAAACTGTGCCTGGCATCTTCTTGCAAGGTAACCTTATACTTGGAGAGGCAATTGCAGACATTGGCGGCATAGAACTAGCAGTTGAAGCCTTACGACTATCCGAAAGTAATCCAGAAATATTAAAAACTGGTCTCCAAGAACTTTTTATCGCCCATGCTATTGTTGAACGAGGCGCTGCAACGACAGAAAAACTAATTGAGCTTGCCAAGACCGATCCTCATCCTCCATCACCTTTTCGTGTTAATTTTGTCCTTAATAATGTCGATACATTTTATGATACATACGGTGTTGCTGCTGGTGACAAACTTTATAAATCACCCGAAAAACGCGCTAAAATCTGGTAATTACACGAATAAGTACTTGTCTTTTTAGAAGCATTAGCTTCATAATTAATATAAGTTCAACAGGAGACTCATGTGAGGCTCTGAAGAGCTGATATTTGACAAGCTGACGGCTATACCTGTGTAAGACGGCTTTTTGTAACCATTTTCTTAATCAAGAAATTGCTCGCTCATACGCTTGGGTCCGGGGATGGTATGAGATTCCCCGGGCTCAATCTTCACTACTGTCGTCAGCTTGTCGCACTCAACTCAGTCAAGTACTAGGAATTCTGTCACCTCAGCTGGATTACCAGTTGTCGCGACTGCGACCAGTTTCATATCAACTGTATCCTCGTGACGAGAATGTACGTAAACACGCGCACTAAAAGTCATCTGCTCAAGTTTTTTCTTAGTGATCGCAGCAAGACCATCACCATGACCGGCTTCTTTTCGGTGCTTTACCTCAGCAAAATAATATGTTTCATCTTTTTTGGCGATGATATCAATTTCACATACTCGTGTTTTCCAGTTACGCTCGATAATTTTAAAATTATTATTTCTCATGTATTCTGCGGCCGCATCCTCCGAGATATTGCCAATTACTCTTGTTGTTACGGATGATGCCACGGGTGTCGCGCCATTAGATCGTCCCGTTTCGTTTCCTAGTATTTTCTGAATCGGTGAAAAACTCTTTCTATGCAGCGGTGTAGCCCCGTACTCTTGAAGCGCTGAAAGATGTTTTTGTGTACCGTACCCAACATGCGAATCAAACCCGTATTCAGGATACACGAGGGCCTGTTCTTCCATGAATCTATCGCGAGCGACCTTGGCAATAATTGATGCCGCACTCACGCACGGTACGAGAAGATCGGCTTGTTTCAGTGTTTTTACATACCTGCCCTTGCCGGTATTTTTGAGAAAATTCACCGTTCCATCGAGAATAATTTCTGTATACGGTATAGTTATCTGCTCAAGGGCTCGTCGACAGCCGAGTTCGCAGGCTGGACCCAACCCGATTGTGTCAATTTCATCCGCACTCACCCAGCCAATCCCGAAACCAGCAGCATGCTCTCGAATTTCGATATTGAGTTGATCACGTTTTTTCTTTGTTATTTTTTTACTGTCGGTTAATCCATCGATAGTCGCCTCACCTAGCACTACAGCTCCAAACACAAGCGGCCCCGCCCATGGGCCCCTTCCAACTTCATCAATGCCGACTATCATGTCGCCTGCTCCTTGTTATTCCAACAAAGACTGCGTATCCGACATAGAAAATGACTACTCCAAGAGTATTCGCCAACAAATCCCACGATGTATCGTTGATAGTCTTCATGATATTTAGAGTATATAGACCGATTTCAAAAAGCTCATTTAAAACGCCAAGCATCGACACTAACGCAAAAAGTGACACGACTTCTATGTGCCATGCTCCTTGCAGCTTCAACGACAACTTTAAGTACAACCATAAAAGTCCCGTAAATACACCACCTCCAATGAGATGAGTCGTGAAGGCGGTGTCGTTCCCCTCTATAAGCGGTGACGGCAGATACCAGCTCGCACACATAAGAAGACACGAAAAAATCAGTAGACGCGTATAGCGCGTATTTCCATTAAATTTTCTCACAAGTAATGATGCAGCAATAAATGCCATAAGAGGCAGAGCGATCGAGATAAATACAAATACCACCACACCAGTATACACAAACAAAGACTTCCAGATAGAATGGAAGTCTTTGTGAGTTTAAAATATGCAAATCTAGCTGTTTTGGGCATGTGCGGCTTCAACAGCAGCAGCCTTAGCTTCAAGCTCAGCTTCTTCAGCGGCTTTCTTAGCAACTTCAGCCTCTGCGGCTTTGGCTGTTTCCTCGGCAAGCTTAGCTTCTTCGGCTTCTGCAGCTGCATCGTGCACGTTATTGATTGCTTCACGGTCGAAGCTAACGGCGGTCAGACGAGCTGATTTACCTGCACGCTCACGAAGATAGCTGAGGTAGTTACGGCGAACTTTTGAGCGCTTTGTGACTTCAATCTTGAGTACGAGTGGGCTATGGAGAAGGAAGCTTTTTTCAACACCGACACCTGATGTAATCTTACGAACAGTAATTCGGCTCGTGAAGCTATCTTTACGATCACAACGGATGACGACACCTTCGAAAATCTGAATTCGCTCTTTAGCGCCTTCTTTAATCTTTTGGTGAACACGAACAGTATCGCCGCTTCGAACGTCGACAACTTTTTTCTTCATGCTTTCTTTGTTTACCTTCTGGATGATCGCAAAACTCATTACTCTTCTCACTTTATACGTTAATGTCTATAGTCAGTGGTCAAATATACCATACTTTAGTCAGTTTTAAAAGAGGTACTTGGAAATATTTTGCAAGAAACCGTCGGAAGATCTGTGGGTGGAGGTTATAAGCCTCACCTCCACCCACAAGCATCATGCCGGTGACGTGACGCCCCGCCGCTCTTCGATGAACTCATCCTTGAGCCGCGATAGGCGATAGTTCGTGCTGAGTGCTGTCAGCATGGAGTACGGCAGGGTGATCGGCCAGCACAGCAGCGTGACGATTCGCCTCGAGCTAATTCCTTCGCGCTTGTCAGTGGCGAAGACAACCACGAACACTGCCGTGGTTACAGCCCAGACACCGAAGACTACTTTCTTCATAATGATCCTCTCGTACGACGGTTTCTTGCAATGATTATCATATCATAATATGCAAAATTCACAACAACTCGACTGTTTATCTGTAACGGCTGATTAGACGACTCTATTGACTTCTTCGATCGTTGTTTGGCCGAGTAGTGCTCGGAGAATGCCATCTTGCAGCATTGTTAACATACCATCTTCTCGAGCCACTGATTCGATACTTGCAACATCGATATCTTTCATCTCGCCTCGAATAAATTTTTGAATCTTCTCGGTGACAAGCAGTTGCTCCATGATGATGATGCGGCCTGTGTAGCCAAACGGATACTGCTCACTAGTTCCTGGCTTCCAGAGACGAATATTATCAAGATTAGGCACATCAGTACCTTCAGGAACTTCCCGTAAAACCCCTCGGATCCAGTTTTTTGTTGCTTCATCGGGTTCGTAGGCAATCTTGGTTGTATCATCAAGCCGGCGGACAAGCCTCTGAGAAATAACCATTCGAATTGCATTGGCAAAAATCGGATTCTGCCCAATCATATCGATCATGCGACTAAATGCCGCTGCAGCCGATGATGCATGAAACGTAGAAAGCACGAGATGACCAGTAATTGATGCTTGAATCGCCGTCTTTGCGGTATCGTTGTCACGAATCTCACCCACCATCACAATATCCGGATCGAGACGGAGTACGGCTCGCAGATTGTCTGCAAAACTTGCCCCTTCACCAGTATTGACCGGTATTTGTGATACGCCTGGAACAGTTATCTCAACCGGATCCTCTAGGGTGATTATTTTACGAGAAGGATCATTAAGCTCTTTAATAATACTAAAGAGGGTTGTCGATTTTCCAGATCCAGTCGGCCCTACTACGAGCAACATGCCATGAGGATGTTTGACAATCTCATCAATTTGCTCACGCCGCGAGAGGTCTAATCCGAGATGCTCGAGATTAAGCAATGATTCGTCGAAATTGAATAAGCGAATAACAGCATCGATACCATAAGATGTAGGAATTGTTTCAATACGCATACTGATTAGCTTGCCTGGCGTTTGTTGTGATTCTCCCTGAAGATGTCCTGTTTGTGCCGATTGTGCCGCGGTTGAGAGATTGGCGCGTGAGGCAATCGCCGCCGTCAAAACACGGTATTTATCGTGACTTATCTCTGCAATTGGGTGAAGTGCACCATCGACACGAAGACGTATACGGACCACGTCTTTCTGCGTTTCAATATGAATATCACTAGCACCCAGCCTGTCAGCTTGATCGATTATGTAATCAAGAATCTTATCGCTACTCACACTCTCAAGTGTCGACGAAACCTGAGCTAGTGTTTCGCTATCACCCTCTTTAGCAATCGTGACATCATCGTAATGCACTTCCTTCGGTGGATCATACCGACGCATAAAATCACGAAAGCCACTATTACTTATAAGTACAAACGATGTTCCGTGCCCTTGTTCAGCGAATTTTGATTGCACAGACCGCATTGCTGATTGCGGGGTAGTCGTTGTGACTCCAAATGTATAATTCTGACTATCATTTCCTATAACAAGAGGAATGATCTTATTGTCGTACATTTCCTTTACCGTAAAGATGTCGTTATACAACTGCGCAGCCTCTGTTACTCCCCGAGTATCGAAATAGGACATACTCAGCAAGGCTGCACGCTGCTGAGTCGCATTTTCATCCTGCTCGCGAAATCGCCGAGCTTGCTCATCGTCGTTCATTATCTCTTATTGTAACAGAAAAACATAAGCAATTTAATTCGTGTATATCCACCTTGTCATGAAGTATCGACTACGCCATACTGTGATTGTACCAATGCCACAGATTATATTGCTTGTCCATAATATTCGCTCAACACATAATGTCGGCTCGCTCTTCCGTAGTGCTGAGGGGTTTGGTGTAGAAAAAATCATTCTCAGCGGATATACACCCTACCCTCGTCTTGCAATAGATACTCGATTGCCTCATATAGTCGATAAACTCACTTCGCAAATCCATAAAACAGCTCTTGGCGCAGAGAATCATATTCCGTTCGAATACCGTGAAAACCTCGACTTTTCACAACTTCGCAATACAGGCTATCGTATCGCAGCACTCGAACAAGCGAGTGACAGTATTTCGCTCAAGCACTATACAGTTCCCGAGAAGATAGCCTTACTTATTGGCGAAGAAGTCCACGGCATCGAACCATCAGTGCTCGAACGTTGCGACGACATTATCGAGATTCCTATGAATGGACAAAAGGAGTCGTTCAATGTCTCTGTCGCCGCTGGTATCGCTCTCTACAAACTGGCTGATTTGTGATACTATTTTGTATAAGGAACCATAAGAAAAATGAAAAAACATCCGTTGAATTCCTCTGCGCGACATCTTCATGTTTCGCGTATTGCCTGTATGCTGACTTTACTGGCCGCGTTATTGCTTGTACGCGGTGATACTATTCATTCACCTGCAAGCTCAACCAACACAACCCATAACGTCCTCGCATACGCAACAAGCATGAGTCGTGATGCATTACTCTCTGTTACAAATAGTTACAGAGCACAAAATGGACTTGCTAACCTTACCCTCAATAATCAGTTAAATTCGTCCGCACAGATGAAAGCCCAGGACATGCTTAGTAAGGATTATTGGGCACATGTTGCTCCTGATGGAACTCAGCCATGGTATTGGTTTAGTAGCGCCGGTTATAGCTATATGAATGCAGGTGAAAATCTTGCGTATGGTTTTGATAACGGAAGTGATGTTATAAATGGCTGGATAAATAGTGCTACGCATCGAGCCAACTTGCTTGGGGATTATAAGGATGTTGGATTCGGTTTTGTTGATGGCTCAAATTATCAAGGCGGTCAATTTACGATAGTTGTCGCACACTACGGAAGCCCTTACACTGTTCCTACTCCGGCACCCGTTGCAGTAACGACTCCAGCCCAGACGACACCAACTCCTGTCGCAGTCACTACTCAACCAACTAGCGAAACACCCGTAGCAACAGCAACCGAAACTCCTGTAGCCGAAGCTGCACCAGCCACTGAAAATGCACCAACTGAACCGACACCTGATACATCGACGCCGGCCGTTGCAGTGAGTAGTGAAAAAACGGTTAGCTTTCTTGATAATCTCAAAAGCGGCAACCTCGGTACTATGGGTATCGTCGTCGGTGCACTGACGACACTTGGTATCGCCGGCTTTGGTATTACTCATCTTGCGCTTGCGCGACATACCTTTATGCTTGGTGAACAATTTATTGTGCACCATCCACTGATTGATACTACAGCAGCCGCAACGGTCGTTGGACTTATCTTGGCGACTCGCGTCGGAATGCTCGGATAAGCTACTTTACGGCGACGCAGTCTCGACCATAAATTTCTGATATAATCGCGATAAGTTCATCTTCGGGATTGATTTTAAACGGCAATCGTAACGCGGATTTTTTTTCTTCACCTAGAACCAGTATTATATCGCTTTCGCCAGCAAAGTTATTGAGATGCGTCTTTAATTCACGCAAACGGTCATGATCATCCGGATTTTTAACATGAACATAGAGTTTCTTTGGTCGATCGTCGATAACTGAGTAGATAACGGTTTCTTTTGGCGCAGCGGCAACAAGAGGAGCTGCTTTTTTAGCCTTAAGTGCCTTCATCTTCTTACCTGTCGCTTCGTATGCATCCAACTCCTCAGTTGTGACAATGATAATCTCATCGGCAATAATTTTTGCCTCGCCAAGACTATTTCCTTGGCGATCCGTGCTGGAAATTTTTCCATTCACTTTAATAACAGCATCCTGAATCAGTTGATCGCCAATCTCCTCAAAAGCATTAGGAAATACAATCACCTCCGCCTCGCCTGTTTTGTCCTCTAGCTTCACGAACGCCATCTTAGATCCTGATTTTGTCAGTATCGTACGCACGCTGCTAATCACACCACCACTTGTGAGCGCCTTTTTGTCATGATCGACGGAGATACTTGCAAGCGGGACAGTTTGTTCTTCAAAGTATGCGTCGTAGCGATCAAGCGGATGAGCACTAAGGTACAGCCCGAGTAATTCACGTTCCCATTGTAGGCGCTCTTTTTCATGATGTTTTTCCGGTGCAGTTTCAAGCTTGAGCGGAGGTGTTTCAATAACATCATGCATACCCCCAAAGAGATCGGCTTGATTCGTAGATGCTTCCTTCTGCAAACGGGAAGCGTACCCCAGTATCGTATCAAGATTAAACAGTAAATCAGAACGATCTGCAAAGGAGTCGTAGGCTCCCGATTTAATCAAAGATTCCCAGGCTTTTCGATTAAATTTACTATTAGCCACACGACGAGCAAAATCTTCTATACCTGAAAATCGAGCGTCACTCCGTGCTCGCAGAATCTCTTCAACTGCACCTGTTCCTACACCTTTCACTGCCGCCATACCAAAACGAATTGATTTCTGGCCCGGCACAACACCAAACTCGACGTAACTTTCGTTAACATCGGGCGGCAAAACAGTTAACCCCATATGTTTACATTCATTAATTTCAATAGCCAGGCGATCGATATCGTCGCGGTCACTTGTCATGAGTGCAGCCATAAACGCATCTGGGTAGTGTGCCTTGAGATAGGCCGTCCAATAAGCAATTAAACCGTAACAGGCGGCGTGCGATTTATTAAAACAGTAATTCGCAAACTCTTCGAGCTGGTCCCAGAATTTTTCGGCAACCTCTTTACTTGCGCCACCATGCTCGATAGCACCTTTTACGAAGTCTACTTTCACCTTGCGCATGATATCGATTTTCTTTTTACCAACTGCCTTACGAAGCGTATCTGCCTGACCGCCCGTAAAGCCGCACCATTCTTTTGAAATCTGCATGAACTGCTCTTGATACACCAAGATGCCGTAGGTATTCTTCAGGGAATTCTCCATACCTGGATGCAGATACGTGATTCTCTCTTCACCATGTTTGCGTTTAATAAAGCTGTCGATAAACTGCATCGGACCTGGTCGATAGAGCGCAACCATAGCAATGATATCGTCGAACGTACTCGGCTTAAGCTCACGTAGATAGCGTTTCATCCCAGCAGACTCAAGCTGAAATACTCCTGTCGTATCGCCACTCTGAAACAGCTCGTAGGTCTTTTCGTCATCAAGCGACAACAGGCCTAAATCAATCGTGTCATTGTATACTTTCTTGATAATTCTTAGCGCATTATTAATAATCGTAAGATTTGAAAGTCCTAGAAAGTCCATCTTAAGTAGTCCGAGATCTTCAACAGGGCCCATTGGATACTGTGTTGCCACGACGCCTTTTTGGGCCATTTCCAGCGGAGCATAATTAACAATATCGCTTGGTGCGATCACAACACCCGCCGCATGCACTCCATGCGACCGAATCGTTCCCTCAAGCCTTACCGCAAAATCGATTACCCGTTTAGCGGTTGGATTTGTGTCGTATTCTTTTTTAAGATCTGGGTCTTCTTGAGAGCTTTTTGCTAATGGAATATGCCGTCCTTGCACAGGAGGCGGAATCATTTTACTTAATCGGTCAGCCTCAATATACGGTACTTGTAGTACGCGAGCAACATCACGCACCGCCGCACGAGCAGCCATCTTACCAAATGTACATATATTCGCGACTCGATCGGTCCCGTACTTTTCGACACAGTACTGAATCACTTCATCACGACGCGTATCCTGAATATCAATATCAATATCCGGCATCGAGATACGGTCAGGGTTTAAGAATCGCTCAAAGAGCAGATCATATTTTAAGGGATCAAGTTCAGTAATACGAATTGCAAAGGCAATAATCGAACCGGCCGCACTGCCGCGTCCTGGTCCAAAAATAATTCCTTGATCTTTTCCCCAGTTAATAAAGTCCTGAACGATCAAGAAGTAGCCATTGAAGCCCATGCTTTCAATAACACCCAGTTCGAAATCAACCCGTTCAAGAATTTCTTTTGAAAGTAATGTGCGAGCTGATTTCTCATCAACCAATTCTGCTTCTTCGCGCGTTTTTCCTCCATAACGGTACGCAAGTCCACTCCATACAAGTTTATGAAGGTACGTTCTTTCGTCGTATCCTTTCGGTGTTGGAAACGTTGGAATGAGGATTTTACCAAATTCAAAATTTATATCACAGCGGTCCGCCAGCTCTTTAGTATTTTTGATAATCTCCGGATGTGTATCACCCCATCGTTCAATAATTTCTTTTGGGTCAGTGACATGAAGATGAAATTCACGAAGACTCATTCGATCCTGATCGCTGAGATATGCGCCCGTACCAACACACAGCAGAATTTCGTGTGCCTCCATATCATCCGGTCGAACATAGTGTGCGTCACTTGTAAGGATACATTTGATATCGAGTTCTTTGCCAAGTTTAAATATCTGTTCATTCACTTTTCTCTGCAGTGGAAATTCATTGTGATCTTGAATCTCAAAATAATATCGATCACCAAAAATACTTTTGTACCACTCGGCAATCCGTTTCGCTTCCTCATAATTGTCGTTTTTTAGGTTTTCGCCAATCTCACCACCCAAACAGGCGCTGCTCACGATAAGCCCCTCGTTGTATTTTTCCAACAGGTCATGGTCGATTCTCGGCTTATAGTACACACCCTCAAGATTGGCGATAGTACTCAGTCGCATGAGATTGTGATATCCAGTTTCATTCATTGCATGCAATATAAGATGGTAGCGCGCTTTGTCTTTTGCAGGATCTCGGTCATGAATCGTCCGGGTTGCGACATATGTCTCAATACCAATAATTGGCTTGATACCTTCTTCTTTGCACGCTTTATAGAATTCAATCGCTCCGGAAAGTGTGCCGTGATCGGTCATTGCTACTGCATTCATACCAAGTTCTTTGACACGAGAAACAAGCTCATCAACCTTTGTCAGGCCATCGAGCAGACTGTGATGCGTATGATTATGCAAATGCACATAATCTGACGCTGCTAATGCAGTGGTAGTTAGCTTTTTCCCCTCACTCATATACCCTACTAGTATAACTCAAATCCTCGGTGTTTGAGACCGAGGATTTGAGTTAAATTTACGTATTGTAACGTCTTACTTCTTCGAAGAATTGCTGTCAAGCGGACGTTTGAATTCTTCTTTTGCAGTTTTAGCGACTCGTTCGGCACGACCGATCCAATCATCTGCCGCTACGCTCGCATCAGCCTTAACTTTTCCGGCTTTTTCAGTCACGTCTTTCTTAACTGATTCTGCTTTATCCATAACCTCTTCAGCTTTTTTCTGAGCTTCGCTCTTGAGCTCACCGGCTTTTTTCTTAATATCTTCACGAGTCTCTTTACCACTCTTTGGAGCAGTTAATAGGGCTGCTACGGCTCCTACTACAGCACCAACAAGCGCACCGACTGCAAATCCACTCCCTTTACCTTTTGCCATTTATTTATCCTCCTTATTATTACGAACGCGTTTAATAGTGTTCAAAACAGTATCGACTAAGAATGACGGCGATGAAAGCTTGGCGGCATTGGTGGCAAAATGGCCAACCTTCTCCACGGTATCTTTTGCTGTCACAGAGATCTGTTTAATTTGTTGCGTTACTTTGATCAGCATTACCGTAAGGACAATGCCGAGTATCAAAAATAGCGCGAGGAACACCGACAGGATGACGACGAGAATTTGCATTGCATCCATAGTTGTTTTCTATTTTGCTCCTACTTTGTTTATGGTTTACCTACTCATCATAGCACTTGTCTACTCACTAAAAAAGTGGCCTCAAGAAAGCTGTGTAATGATTTTCACTTAAGGAGACCTTTTAAGTTTTAATCTTGCCACGAAGATATGCTTCAAGCGGCGGACCAAGATCATCGTGCTTTAGTGCAAAATCAAAAACGGTCTTTAAGTATTCGAGAGGATTGCCGGTATCATAAAATTTTCCGTCTTCGATCTCACGTGCGTAAAATGATTCGCCGTCGTTAATCATCTGTTGGACAAACGGCTGGAACGTAAATTCTCCTTTACCTTCATCATGCTGAGCGGCAGCTTTTTCGATACGTGGTAGTATCGACGAAGGCAACAGGTACGCACTCACACTTGCAAGATCTGACGGTGCATTATCTTTTCCGGGTTTTTCGATAATTGATGACATCCTTAGTGTCAACGGATCAACCCGTTCTCCGGCTGCAAATCCGTACTGCGAGTATTCCTCATCCCGCTCCGCCGTCTTACAGGCAAACACACCACCGCCATATGTTTGATACGTGTCGATAAGCTGCGATGTCGAATGAGACTCGGGGCTAAAGAAGTCATCCGCCCATTTGTAGATAAACATTTCGTCATCACCAATAAGATGTGCGGCGCTTAATAATGGAGTCGCATTGCCATACGGACCTTTTTGACGGACATAGATAAAATTCGCAAGATTAGCGATACTCCGTATTTCATCGAGAAGAGGTTTTTTCTTATCTCCTCCGGCTTTTAGATTGGCAACCAAATCATGCCCTGGTAAATCGCAATGGTCTTCGATAGAACGTTTTGTGCTGCTTCCGACTATGATGATGTCTTTAATCCCAGCGCTCACCAGTTCCTCAACCACATATTGGATAATTGGCTTATCAATAAGTGGTAACATCTCCTTTGGCATTGCTTTCGTTTGCGGAAGAAATCGCGTCCCGAAGCCCGCAGCAGGAATAATTGCCTTCGTTGGCCGTTTATATGTATCCATAATGCCCCCTTTGATTTATATTTTTTCGCGAATAAGTTTCTGGGCAAGTGCAGGGTTAGCTTTTCCCTGACTTAACTTCATCACTTGCCCAACGAGATATCCAATCGCTTTGTCGTTGCCGGATCGAATATCATCAACTGCCTTATGACTAGCCGGATCAGCGAGTACTTTTTCAACAACTTCTGCAATCGCAGCGACATCGCTGACTTGCAGTAAATTCTTTTCTTCCGCAACGACACGCGGAGAAATATCGCGAGATAGTAATTCGGTAAATATTTCTTTAGCTGCACTGCTACTCAGCTCGTCAGCGGATACCATCTCAGAAAGTTCGATAAATTTATCAGCTTCAAAATTGCCTATTTCAGGCGATATATCGTCGCTCGAACTAAACGAGCTCGCAAACCAATGTGCGATACGTATAGCGTGTTCACGCCCGGCTCGTTCCAAGATAACAGCGATAAGTTCAGCAAATTCTTTATGACTAAGTAGTGTCTCAATAACAGAGCTATCAAGTTTTAATTCTTCCCATTCAGTCCGATATTGACCAGGCATTTTAGGCAGCTCATGGCATATTGCTTCGATTTCTGCAGGCTCAATAATCACGGGCGGAATATCTGGATCTGGAAAATATCGATAATCATGGGCGTCTTCCTTTGAGCGCTGCGTGAATGTCTGTTGCTTGGCTTCATTCCATCCACGCGTTTCCTGTCGAATCGATTCACCAGCATCCAATAATTCAGCCTGACGAAGCATTTCGTATTCAGCGGCTTTTTCAACACTACGAAATGAGTTGAGGTTCTTCGTTTCTGTTCGTATGCCGAGCTCGCTAGCCCCTTTTAGTGCAACTGACACGTTAACATCAAACCGCATATTTCCATGGTAAAGATCACCATAGGTGACATCCGCATACGTCATGAGTTGATAGAGTGTTTTTGCATAAGCTTTTGCTTCTGCCGGCGCATGCATGTCTGGTTCGGATACAATTTCGATAAGTGGCGTACCTGCGCGATTGAGATCAACCAGGCTTCGCTCGCCCGCATGAGTCAATTTGCCGGCATCAGACTCAAGATGAGCGTGATGTAAACGAACAATATGCGCTATACCATCAGGAGTACGGGTCTCAACTGTACCTCCAACGATAACTGGTTCGGCAAGCTGGGTAATTTGGTAACCAAGCGGCAAGTCCGGATAAAAATAGTGTTTTCTTTCGAATCGACTGAGACGAGGAATTGTAGCCTTCATCGCAAGACCTGCTCGCACCGCAAGATGAACCGCCTCTCGGTTGAGTACCGGCAACACGCCAGGAAATCCAAAACAAATTGGACTTATTTTCGTATTTGGTTCTGCACCACGCGCATCATTATCAGCACCGCTAAAAAGTTTCGTTGCGGTTTTAAGTTGAACGTGGCATTCAATACCAATCGTTACGATATATCTATTATGAAATTCATCAAGCGTCATGTGCTACCTCACTCATAATGCCCCCAAATCACGTAGAGCTTTTTTATATCCCGTCAATGCCTTTGCGGTCGTCTTCTGTGATAACTGGACATTCTGTTCGTGAGCAAGTCGATTGCGGAGTTTGTGTGATTTCCAGACTATATCATTATCTGAAAATATATTCTTGGCACTCTTCATACGATCTCCCATGGCGTCACCCGCAAAATGCCGTTGCTTGAGCGCATGGTCAAGTAATTTATCGGCCTCCATAATTGCTACCTGCCATGATAACGGCGAATTACTCACGGTATGCATAATTTCTAACCACTTGGCTTGGTACTCTTCTTTATTCAAATTATTTGACGGACCCTTATTAGTCAACGTAATGAGCATAAGCAAAATCAATCCCACAACAACGACTGCTACGATAATCAGGATAAGTGACATCGTCATGAGACACCCTCTATATCGCGGGCCGCCATCAAGACGTCGACATCAGCCATACGACGGCCAACTATTTGGAGTCCAATTGGAAGCCCAGCGCGTGTCGGTGTAATTGGTACACTAATCGCTGGCAACCCAGCAAGACTGGCTGGCACCGTCATAACGTCAGCAAGATACATTTGTAGCGGATCGTCAGTTCGCTCACCGATCGTAAATGCAGGAACAGGTGATACTGCACCTATGAGGACATCACACTGTTCAAAAGCTTTCTCAAATTCTTCGATGATACGCGTACGAACTTTAGCCGCTTGTTTGTAATATGCATCGTAATAGCCGCTCGAAAGAACATAGTTTCCGATAAGAATTCGTCGCTTATTCTCTGGCATAAAACCAGCGTGTCGCGTATCGGTATATAAATCGCTAAGGGAAGCGGCTTCAACTCGCTGACCATACCGTATACCATCGTATCTCGCAAGATTTGAAGCAACCTCTGCAGGTACGACGACATAATACACGGCGAGTGCATAATGAAGGGTTGGTAATGATACTTCCCTTACTTCATGTCCTTGAGCCCGAATCGCCTCGATCGCCTTTTCTGTCGCTATCTTCACTTCTGAATCGACACCCTCGAGCCACTCTTTGACAATGCCGTACGTCTTCACTGCTTTCGCGGGACGTAGCATAGTATTCTCGGGCAGTGTTGTCACATCTTTCTCGTCCTTACCTGCCATAATCTTCGTTACAAGCATTGCATCATCAACAGTCGAGGTAATCGGACCAATAACATCGGTACTGCTTGCCATTGCGACAACTCCATATCGGCTCACCGTACCGTACGTTGGCTTAAATCCTACGACGCCGCAAAAACTCGCTGGTTCACGAATCGAACCGCCAGTATCTGAGCCGAGCGCAAACGGAACGATACCCAGTGCGACACTCGCAGCTGACCCGCCAGAACTTCCTCCCGCAACACGTGTAGCGTCAACTGGATTCTTCGTTACGCCAAATGCCGAATTTTCCGTACTACCGCCATGTGCAAATGCATCAAGATTCGCTTTACCGATGCAGATTGCACCCGCAGCCTCAAGCCTCTCGATACATTCCGCTTGAAACGGTGCTTCGAAATTTTCAAGAATCTTGGAGGCAGCTGTTGTAGGCGTCCCAAATACGAGCATGTTATCTTTTGCAATAAATGGAACACCCGCAAGCTCACCAATATCCTCACCACTTCGCAGGCGAATATCGATTGCATCCGCGCGAACAAGCGCACGATCTTTCGTTATACTCAGCAGGGCGTTATACGACACAGCTTTCTCGGCCCGTTCAATGGCTGCTTCAACCTCAGCGCGAGCCGTAGAATTACCTGATCGTATCCGGTCACGTACTTCAGTAATTGTCATACGTCCAACACCTTTGGAACCTCAACCTGTGCTCCGCGACGAGCAGGTGCATTCTTCAAAAGATCATCTTGAGAAACCCCATAGTCGATAACCGTATCATCACGCATGACTGAATGAAGATAATGAACATCATATGTTGGAACAACTCCTTCTGTATCAACTTCAGAAAGCTGAGCGACATAATTCAGGATTTGCTCAAGCTCTTTTTGTAATACAACCGCTTCTTCATCGGTAACTTTAAGCGCCGATAAGTCGCCAAGTTTTTTAACGTCATCAAGAGAAATTGAGCTCATAGTGTTACCAGTATAGCAGAGCTATAGCTTTGCCTTAATATCATTAATTGTATCCCTCAGCTCTGCCGCTCGTTCAAACTCAAGATTGGCTGCGGCCAGATCCATCTGCGCACTGAGCTCACGAATAAGGTGTGGGTATTCGTCTTTTGGTATTTTCTTAAGATTCAACTTCTTTGACTCATCTTCTTTTGCTGGCACTACGGAACGCATTCCTTCGCCAATCGCTTTCGCTACTCCAGTTGGTGTAATCCCGTGTTCGGTATTGTATGTTTCCTGAATACCGCGGCGACGATTTGTTTCATTAATGGCCCGTTCCATTGATCCTGTTACGTGATCAGCATACATGAGTACCATTCCCTTTTCGTGCCGGGCAGCTCGCCCGATCGTTTGCACAAGCGCACTCTCACTGCGCAGGAAACCTTCTTTGTCGGCATCCATAATTGCCACCAAACTTACCTCCGGAAGATCTAAGCCTTCGCGAAGAAGATTAATACCTACGACGATATCATACACGCCCAATCGAAGGTCGCGTAGAATATCGCTACGCTCCAGTGTTTCGACATCACTGTGAAGATAAGCTGTTTTAAACTGAAGGTCCTGCAGATACTGCGATAAGTCCTCTGCCATACGTTTTGTGAGCGTTGTCACAAGAACCCGCTCTTGACGTTCAACCCGTTTTCGAATCTCGCTAATAAGATCATCAATTTGTCCGTCAATCGGCCTAATCTCAACCCGAGGATCAAGAAGACCGGTCGGACGGATAATCTGTTCTGTCGGTTTTGGTGAGCGCGATAGCTCGTACTCTGCAGGTGTTGCCGAGACATATACTACCTGGTTAATGTGTTTTGTAAACTCATGGAACTGCAGTGGTCGATTATCAAGCGCACTTGGTAAACGAAACCCGTGTTCGATCAGTACTTCCTTACGAGCTCGGTCACCGTTATACATACCCCGCACCTGCGGGATTGTCATATGGCTTTCATCAATAAACAGTAGAAAATCATCCGGAAAATAGTCCATAAGCGTTGCTGGTTGCTCACCTGGTTCACGATTCGTAAGATACCGGCTGTAATTCTCAATCCCCTTCACAAATCCAGTTTCTTCAAGCATCTCCAAATCAAATTTTGTCCGCTGCTTGAGACGCTGAGCCTCAACCAACTTATTCTGTTTTTCAAACCACCCAACCCGTTCATCAAGTTCATCGCGAATTTTTCCCAGTGCACCCTTTAACTTTGCTTCCGGCGTAACATAGTGACTACCTGGGAAAATTTTAATAGCATCTGGCTCTTTTTCAATTTCACCCGTCAAGGGATTTATTTGTGTAATACGGTCAATCTCATCACCAAAAAATTCAATCCGATAAGCCGATTCGCTTCCGGCAGGAAAAACATCAACCGTGTCGCCACGCACGCGAAACGTTGACCGTTGAAAATCAATGTCGTTGCGGTGATATTGGATGTCCGTAAGATGTCGTATTAGTTTATCTCTCTGACGACGCTCACCTTTACGAACGCTGAGTGCCATTTCGCCGTAATCTTCCACTGAACCAATGCCATAGATACAGCTCACACTCGCAACGATAATTACATCTCGCCGCGATAATAGTGCGCTCGTTGCGGCGTGTCTGAGGCGATCGATTTCTTCATTTATTTGCGAATCTTTTTCTATATAGACATCACTCGACACGATATACGCTTCTGGCTGATAGTAATCGAAATAACTCACAAAATAGTGAACCTCGTTTTCTGGGAAAAAGGCTTTGAATTCAGAAAATAGCTGGGCGGCAAGGGTTTTATTATGGGCCAGTACGAGCGTCGGAACACCGCGCTGCTGGATGATATTCGCCATCGTAAAGGTTTTTCCCGAACCAGTCACACCGAGGAGAGTTTGTTCTTTTTCACCTGCATCAAGACGCACCACTAATTCGGTGATCGCGCTCGGCTGATCACCGGTTGGTTGGTATTCACTCTTGAGAGTAAAAATACTCATCTTTCTATTGTAGCAACTTTATCCCCTTTACGGCACATCCCTTTGTGCCCTCTTAATATGTTATACTTATGGTTAATGTCACCATACAAACATACTCACAGCCACAAAGTGTGGCGTATGAATAAAGAACAAAAAGAGATGATCGCCGAATCGACGCGTGAGCTAAGAACGGCCGATGAAGAATTCGAAGCAGCTTTTAAAATTCTCAACAAATACCCTAAACGAGTGACAATCTTTGGTTCTGCTCGCACAACACCTCGTTTTAAATCCTATCGACAAGCCCGTGAACTCGCTGGCCTCCTTTCTCACGAAGGATATGCCATTATTTCTGGCGGAGGTGGCGGTATTATGGAGGCTGGCAACCGCGGAGCCTTTGATGAACAAGAAGTTTCAATCGGATTTAATATTATGCTGCCGCACGAACAGCATCTCAATCCCTATACAACCGAAAGCCTTTCGTTTAACTTTTTCTTCACCCGCAAGGTTATGATGACTTTCTACACACACGCGATCGTTTGTTTTCCTGGAGGGTACGGCACGCTAGATGAAATGTTCGAGGTATTGACGCTCGTCCAGACGAAAAAAATGCCGCGTATTCCAATTATTCTCGTAGGAAAAAAATACTGGAAACCTCTTGATAAATTCATTCGAAAGCACATGCTCGATACCGGACTTATCTCTCTTGGTGACGAAAAACTATATACCATAACCGACAGTCCTAAGACTGCTATCCGTCTCATTAATTCTGGTTTCGATCCAGAGCTCTAAGTTATTTTATTTTTTAATATTCTCGGGAGCGATAAGACTGTTATCGAGTTGTTTCAGGATTTGATTTTCAAGATTCTGATGCCCCATATATCGAGCAAAGATCTCATTCCATAAACTTTCCCGAAAATGATACGTATACCGCTCATCATAAGGAATATTGTTGGCATAACTTAAACTAATATCCATAAAATTGAGCGTCAACGGCCCGTCGGTCTCGATCTTTCCGACATAATCAGTCTCAAGCCAGAACTTCATTACATCGTCATACTCCGCCAGCTGGTCCTCAACATGACGCCAATGCAGATCTTCCGGCTGGACGTGTGGCTGAAAAGCTTCAGGATGGGCCTCGTCTTTTAGTTTTCCGTAATACCGTTGTATCACTCGCCAATGGACATAGTTTCCCGCCATCTGACTTGCCGTACGAGGATCAGCGTTGAGTGTTTCAACGACAATATTTCCAAAATCTTCCTTCGATTGTTTGAGCTTAAAAAATGTACTATATAGCCGAATTTCATTGATGTAGTGCAGTAGCAGCGGTAACGTCTTGAGTGTAATACCCCGAGAACGTGTTGCGTGCATTGGCACGAGCGTAATAATACCCATTTCCTTGCTATGAGTAACGTTATGCAGTTTTTTCTCAACGAAATGTTCGGCAAGCGTGACATATTTATGATGATTCATTTGAACGATAGTTATCTCACGTGATTCAAAATCATCCGGTGTGAGTGAACGAAGAAGTGTATTGTACTCTTTCAACCACTCTGGTCCCTCAGAAAAACGCAGCGCGACATACACTTCTTCGAGTGGCTCATTTTGTAATAGGTCATCAATTGACTCATATCCAAGATGTTGCATCAATTTTTGCGGTGGCATACGGCGCATAAATTCCCTTGCCGCATCGTATTTCATTGCCCAGCACGATTTTGGGATCTTCATAGAGTGAACGGCTTCAATGATTCGCGGTAACATATCCGCTACATCATCGGGATCGCGTGCGCCAAGTTTTGTTGCCACTCTTGTGTTATCGTCATGCACGCGTGCAAGAAGGCTGGCATAGAGCTCATGTCCCGTCGTATCTCGGGGATCGAGTCCAAATCCCTCTATAACCCTCGTAAAATGCCGAGCAATATCTCCTATAAGCTTCGCATCCGTGCCCCGATGCCCACTCGCTTTTTCGAGCTGCTCAATTGCGTGCGAAAACAACGGCTCATCGGCGGATAATAGCTGCGATAACACTCCTGGCATTAGATATCCTTTTCTTCAAGCGGCATGTCGTGCAGCGCCACTCCTTCGGATAGAATTCCAGCCTTGGCGCCAATTTTTGTCACAACGCTCGTAGAATTCGCACTTGCGAATACAACTGATTCACGAAGACTCTTACCTTGAGACCACTGACTCAAGAATCCTGACGCAAACGCATCACCAGCACCAGTACGATCGAGTACAGGTACATCTTCATACATACCGGCCGATATAATCGTTTTACCGTCGCTTGCGCACACGCCATTTGGACCATCTGACACGATAACCACAGGACAAATATTTAATCCATGCCGGACCAGTTCTTCAATATTTTCACCTTCGACAAGTGTTTGCATCTCCTCTTTATTGAGACATAGTACGTCGACTTCCGGAAGAATACTTTTTAGTTTAGCCGGATCCGCAAGCTCACTTCCGCCGGGATTCAGCATGACACGAGCGCCATGATCTGTCGCCCAATTAAGAATAACTTCAAGGGTCTCAAATGAGCCCACTGCTGTCGGATATACCCAATCAGCTGATGGAGCTTTCTCAAGCAGCCGCTCCACATCAGAAATCTCTGGTGTTTTTCCCGTAAAATTAAGGATTGTTCGTTCTCCACTTGGCGCAAGCAAAACTGTTGAGTAGCTTGCACGTAGTCCGTCGTGGAGTGCGACGAGCGAGGTATCGACATTTTCATGATCGAGATCGTTCATAACGGCATTTGATGCTGGGTCATGACCAAGCGCCCAAAGATACCTTGAGTTGAGTCCTTGGCGTGCAAAAGTAACTGCTACGTTAGTCGCATTGCCGCCGCTAGAAAAAAACGCCTCAGCGATATCAATCTTAGCGCCCAGTGGTAGTTCTTCATAGGCAACTTTACCTCGAGTATGCGGATTAAATTCTTCATCGCGAAGAAATACGTCCTGTGTTGCTTTGCCAATTGATAAAATTGAAACCATCTACACAACCGCCTTTCCCGCGCTACCAAATACGTCTATCTTCTCCTCGACGATCGCCTGAACGGCCCCATATACTTCTGGCATCAGCTTTACAACCGCATATTCATCTGGATGCTCTTCGAGTACTCGAACAAGTGTTTCGCGAAACGCCACACGCATATCAGAATTAATATTAATCTTGCTCACACCGATCTTAGCCGCTTCTTCAAAATAATGCAGTGGTGTTCCAGAGCCGCCATGCAAGCTTATTTGACAATCAATTGCGTCACGCACACGTTGGAGTAATTCAAGATCAAGCTCTTTCGGTACGGGATATTTTCCGTGAAGATTACCGATTGCCGCCGCGTACGTATCGATTCCGGTTGCATCAACGAAAGCCCGTGCTCCTTCTGGTGTTGAGAAGGTTTTCTTAATCTCCTCATAATCGATATCTTCCGTATGCAGGTTTGAACTTCCGCCAAAGTAGTGTGGTTCACTCTCAACCAGCGCGCCCGTAAATTTGGCGTACTCAACAACCTCGCAGGTTGCCTGGATAATTTCTTCATCGCTCGCATCGTGATTTGCCTGGCTGACGTCGATATGGATAAACTCGTAACCAGCGTCAATCCCTCGTTTCGCTGCTTCCACGCTTGGGCTATGATCGAGATTAATATACATCTCGATTCCATATTCTTTCTTATAGTTATCAACGAGATCACGAATATTATCGATACCCATGGCATCAATTTCACCCTGACTCACTTCCACCATGACCGGTGCTTGTTTTGCTTGTGCCGCTTTCGCCACTGCGATCAATGTTTCTTGATTATCAATATTAAACGCTCCAACGGCAAAATGTTGTTGACGGGAACGCTGCATCAAATGTCGCGCCCGGATACAATTGTCTCGAATCTCTTTGATACTTAAACCCACGTGTACTGCCCCCCTATAAATGTTTGTGGTTAGTTATTGATAGTATAGCATTTTACAAATGAAAAAGCTCCGGAGCCTCTTCAAGCAACGGAGCCGCGGGCATGAGGCGAGTTCTATCCTCGCCTCATGCCATGACCTTCTCAGATATCCCGATGCGCAGCAACTGTGCTGCTGTACCATCGCCCATCGTTCAACCTCACACTGGCCTCTACGACCTTGGAGTCCTCCGTGAACACTGGAAGCATCCAGCGAGAGGCAACCAGTCCTCCGATAAAGATATTCGGGATAAATTTTCCATTAATCTTCGTAAGAATCTGAGGACTAAGAGCAAGAGTTGTTGCGACAGAAAGGCCGGGCCAACTACGCTCATTGTGAAGAATATCACCCGGGCAAACGAGCGACAGATCCCTGCTCCGATACTTTTCAAGATCCAGGCCAGCCAATGAAATACTCTTCGTTTTCAGATGACTATGAAGATCAGTAAACTCTAGAAGCTTAGGATCGAAGTCGTAACGGAAGGAAAAATCGAGCTCCCTGAGTCCATCATTGATCCAAAGCATCAGTTCATCCCAGGTGTAAGCCAACTCACCCAGCCAGAGCTCTGCGCCAAGAGGATGAAGAAGATCGAGATGATCCTTATCCTCACACGAAGACGCGAAGGCAGCGATCTGCTTATCCGTGAGGCCCCAATTGCGCAGCTTGTTGCGTTTAGCAATGCGCTCGGCGTACTCACTCACGGGCGTCCATGGTATTGAAGATAAGACAGTGGCAAATGCTTCAGGATCGACCTGCGTAAGGTCTGTTCTCAACATCTGCACGAGAAAACTACCGTGAGCAAGTAGACTCTGCATCTGCGCACTCGTTGCCCCAGCCTCTTGAAAGAGTGTCAGGAGTTTGATGTTTTGTGCAGCCGTAGCGGGTGTCGACATGACAGTCCGCCCTTCTGCCGATCATCGCCAGTCACGAGTAACCCCGTGGTGGTCAGGACTTTCCTGTTTGAGAACGGCTTAGCACTATCAACTGAAGTTACTTCAATACCAATAAGCTATTCTCAAACACATCGTCGTATCTGATTTTTAAGGTTCTGATTGATAGTTATACCATAGAAATAACAAAAAATACAACGATCACTTACTTCTGTCATCCTAGAGATATTGCAGATTATTGATGATAGCGAGGCATCTTACGGACAAACTCTCGAACAGAACCGGCAATATGCGGACCCGTCAGACCGAATTTATCGAGTAGTTGGTAGAGTGTTCCTGATTCACCAAATTGGCCGTTCATACCAAGACGAAGGAGTGGCATAGGCAATTCTTCCCCAAGTGTTTCCGCTATTGCACTTCCAAGTCCACCGTTAATCTGAGCCTCTTCAACTGTTACGACGCGACCGGTTTTTCGTACAGCGTCGATAATCGTCTCGCGATCAAGCGGTGAAATCGTAGGAACACTGATGACTTGTGCTTCTAGCCCGCCTTCGGCAAGTTCGCGGGCAGCCTGTAGACATTCATATACTGTCACCCCGGTGCCAATTAATGTGACGTCATGACCTTCGCGAACAATATAGGCTTTCCCGATTTCAAATGGCGTATCAGGTGTCGTATATACAGGTGTCGCTTCGCGGCACAGACGGATATAAGCCGGTTTACCTTGTTTAGCAAGTGCAAGAGTGGCTTTTTCAGCCTCAAGTGAATCGGTTGGCACAACAACTGTCATGTTTGGTAAGGCGCGCGTTATCGCAATATCTTCCAGCATCTGATGGGTTGCACCGTCCGCGCCAGCACTAAGACCGGCGTGCGAGCCAACAACGATAACCGGCTGATCATTCAAGCAGACGGTCGTTCGAATCTGTTCCCAACTCCGCCCAGGATTGAACGCTGCGAAGCTGCTCGCAAACGCAATCTTGCCCATCGCTGCCATCCCAGATGCAACGCTGATGAGATTTTGTTCAGCGATACCAACCTGAACAAATCTTTCAGGAAAGGCCTCTTTAAACAGATGGATTTGGGTTGATTCCGTGAGATCGGCACATAAGGCAACGATCCGCTCATCCTCTTGTCCGGCCTTCACTAGACCTTTACCTAAGCCTTTGCGGATCGGTTCCATCTGGATTGTGTCTTTATACATATCGTCGCTTAAAACAAAGTGTGCCATTTATTTGCTCCTTTCTGGAAGAGCAGCCCGACAAAAAGTCACGCCTTTTTGCTGGCGCGATGAGAAACCCCGGAAGGGTGTCTCATATATACTACTCATGATCGCCCTCAATTCTTCCGTCCATACTTCGAATCTTCTTCAGCGCATCCTTCGCTTGCTCTTTATTTGGCGATACACCGTGCCAGTGAAAATCATATTCCATAAAATCAACACCCTTACCTGGGATAGTATGTGTAATAATTACACTTGGTTTCTCGGTAATTGCCCTCGCCATCGCTGCCGCATCGATGATGCTCTCGATATTGTGCCCGTCAATTTCCTGAACATGCCAACCAAAACTCTCCCATTTTGCACGGAGATCTTCAAGCGGCATGACATCTTCTGTGTTGCCGTCGATCTGAATATTGTTGCGGTCAACAAAGGCGATGATGTTATGTAGGTCATACTTAGCGGCAAGCATAATTGCTTCCCAGTTACTTCCCTCGTCAAGCTCTCCGTCACCAAGCGTCACATATACCCAGCGATGTGGCTGCTTGTCGATATATTTGAGCGTATATGCCATTCCGCAGGCTTGCCCGAGGCCTTCACCGAGCGGGCCAGAAGTTGTTTCCATCATCGGCAAGATGACACGCTCCGGATGTCCCTGCAGACGAGATCCCAGCTTGCGCAAGGTCTTGAGTTCAGTGAGAGGAAAATACCCAGCACGAGCCATAGCAGCGTAACGAACAGGGACGATATGACCGTTAGACTGCACGAGGATATCCCGATCACTCCAGGATGGATCGTCTGGCTGGTGCTGCATGATATTAAAATACAACGCCGTAAATACGTCCGCCATGCCAAGCGACCCCGCACTATGCCCAGAACCAGCCTCCTCGAGCATGCTAATAATATCCTGACGAACGATCATCGCCATATGCTCAAGCTGCGAAAGCGTTAATTGCCCACTCATTTGCTATTAGTGTACCATAAGCACTTTGATCTAGACTAGTTTTTTACATAGCGCCATATAGGCCCCAAGAGGATCTGCTGCCCGATGAATCGCACCACCCGCATTAATAACATCGATGCCTCCTTCAGAAAGTAGTCGCGCATTGTCGATATTCGCCCCGCCATCCCAACCGATTTCTATATCTTCTTTGACATCCCGTACCTCTGGCACCTTCAAGAGCACATTGAGGTCAGCTGTTCCACCGAAGAATCCCAAGTCGCCAGAGAACAACAGCACATGATCTGCCATAGCGATAAGATCACGGCAGGTGGCAACTGGTGTATTTTTGAGAATTGCGACCCCGCAGCGAATACCATTCTCACGAAGCCGTTCAAAACACTGCGGTACATTGTCCTCAGCTTCTGCGTGCAGTATGACAAGACTCGGATGTTTGGCGATCAAGGTATCGAGATAGCGTACAGGGTGACGATACATCACATGGATATCAGCGGCCATCGTCGAGGGCCACCAGATATCAGCTGGTGCAGTGTTCTGATTTGGCGCAAAATCACCGTCCATGAGATCAATCTGCACACGCTGCGCAAAACCTTGAATCTGTGCCATCTGTTGATCATACATATCCATATCAGGCGAGTTTGGCGTAATCGTCGGGCAGATAACACTCATATTATTTCTTAGTTGAGTAAAGGAAACCTAAGAGCATTCTGATCGCGAGAGCAAGCAAGGCAAGAACCAGGATACCGTAGCGGAATACAGTCATTGATACATTTGTGACAACGAGACTTGGTACAAGGTAAAACAATAACAGTATGAAATCAAGCAACAAGATACTTGTTCTATCAGCGGTCTTATGATGGATCGGCTGGGCGCGAGCGATCAATACGTAACAGAAATCAAAGACAAAGAATGTGCCAAGTGCATAGATGAGAGCAATCGTCTCGCTGTCGATGTAGCTAGCAGTTGTGTTAAAGGTAATATTCATAAGATAGGCCATGAGCATCAATAACCCGACAGTCATCAGCCGTACCGCCGTCCCCCAATATGACAACGCTCCCAATAACTGATGAAGTGTTAATGGGTGCTTCGTAACATTCTTCTGAGCCATCGTAGGGTACTCCTTATGAATTGTAATTCTTATGTTTAGTTTAGCGCATCAAGTTCATTATTGCGACGCCTAAAGCGTTCCGCGCCCGCAAACGGCGTATTCATCCATTCATCAAGGATGTCATGCCACAATTGCTCGTCGTTTTCGATCACACGAGCCGGCAAACAGAGAATGTTTGAGTTATTGTCATTTCTACACTCATGGGCTTCGAACTTGTCCCAGATCACCGCAGCGCGAATACCCTTGAAGCGGTTAGCGGCCATCGCCATCCCTTGTCCACCAGTACAGATCAGTATTGCTCGAGGATCATCTTTTTCTTCTTCTCCAAGCACTTTGATTGCTGCCAGCTGTGCAAATTGCGGAAAATCATCGTGAGGATCTAGCTCCTTGTCTCCGACATCTGTCGTTTCAATACCGCGCTTCGCAAGATACGCTTCAATTTTTTCTTTGAGATAATACCCGCCATGATCCGCTCCAATAAATAGTTTCATAACCATAAGTATAATCCACCCTGTCTCACAGTGCAAAAGTATTGATTTATTAATACTTATATGCTATTATATATTCACCTCACACCCAGAAACTACGGGGTGCGATGCGCACCTCAGATCGGAACTACCATGAACTATGGCATTTTCAGCCTCACCGGCCCCCAGATCGCCATCACGGTGATCGTGGCGATCGTGCTCGGACTGACGTCTGTCATCTGCTCGTTCGTCCCGAAGAAGATCCTCGGCACCATCGCCATCGTCTCCTTCCTGACATCGTGCATCTTCTCCTTGACCGCGCTCATTACCTGGTGGACCTGGTGGACGTGGCCGAACAGTGAAGCGAGCGCGGGGATTGTGTTCGGATCGTTCATCCTGATCGTGATCCTCATCGTGGTCCCAGCCGTGTTCATCCTTGACCTTGCAATCGGACACGCCACCGACTGAGGTGCTGCGGGCGGAGAAATACTCTCCGCCCGCTACTCATTTCTGATATTTTGCATATCTATAGTTAAAACCGGCCAAATCGTGGCCGGTTTTTTTGTGGTATTGCTCTCCTAAAGTGTTAATCGGACTTCAAACTTTTCGCGACATCGGCCGTCAACTCAACAAGACGGTTTGAGTAGCCCCATTCGTTGTCGTACCACGCCACCACTTTTACCATATTTCCGCCGACAACGGCGGTGAGCGAGAGATCGACGATCGCCGAATGCGGGTTGCCGCGAAAATCAGAACTAACAAGCTCTTCTTCGGTCACCATGATAATTCCTTGGTAAAATGGTTCAGCCGCAACTTTTTTGAACGTCTCGTTTAGTTCATCGACTGTGACGTCTCGTTTTAACACACAGGTAATATCACTGAGTGACACAACTGGTGTCGGAACGCGCACGCTGAGGCCTTCGAATTTATGTTCGAGCGCTGGGATAACTTTAGTAGTGGCGATCGACGCGCCGGTCGTTGTTGGAACGATATTTTCCGCCGCAGCACGGGCTTCCCGCAGGTCTTTAGCCGGCGCGTCTTGTAAACGCTGGCTGGCTGTGTAACTATGCACAGTTGTCATCATCGCTTTCTCGACACCGAACGTGTTCTCGAGTACCGACATCACCGGAGCGATACAGTTCGTAGTACATGACGCATTGCTGATAATCGGTCCGGCTTCACTCAGCGTATCGTCATTGACACCAAGAACGATTGTCTCAGCTCCTTCGCCTTTTGTCGGTGCACTAATAACCACCTTCTTAGCTCCGGCGTCAATATGAGCCCGGGCTTTAGCAGGATCAACAAAGAAGCCTGTCGACTCAATAACAACATCGACGCCAAGATCACCCCAGGGCAGATGTGACGGATCAGGTTCGCTCAACACCTTGACTTCCCTACGATCAACCGTGATAGTTCCGTCTCCGCTCGTGACTTCATACTGATAGTCACCATATGATGTATCGTGCTTCAATAGATGCGCAAGTGTTCTCGTATCGGTAAGGTCATTGACCGCTACTATTTCGATATCACTCCGTTCCCAGGCAATCTTAAACGCAGTTCGGCCGATTCGTCCAAAACCATTGATCGCTATCTTATACACCGTATGCCCTCCCTAAAGATTTACATAAGCACTATTTACTGTAAATTATACCAGATACTAAACCCCTCACGCTAAACACTTTATCTATCTGTTAGCGCACGCTATACTAGAGGAATGAAAAAGCGTGAGCTTCTGGAAATGGCCGACCCTCTGTATGATCGAACCCAGCTCATAGAACTTGAGAGCGCAATCGATTATGCTACCGAAAAGCATCACGGACAAAAAAGAAATAGTGGTGAGCCGTATATTATTCACCCGCTGGGCGTGGCGGCTATCTTGATCGAATGGGGTATGGATATCGACACCGTACTTGCGGGCGTACTTCATGACACGCTTGAAGATACTGATGCGACATTGACTGAAATCGAAAACTTCTTTGGAAGAGATGTCGCTTTCCTCGTTGAGGGCGTGACAAAAGTGAGTAAAGTTCGCGCAGGCATGCGCCACCTTTCAAGCTATCTCCCCAGTACAAAAGACAATCTTACGAAACTACTTATATCAACCGGTCAGGATGTCCGCGTGATTATTATTAAATTAGCCGATCGTCTTCATAATATGCAAACACTCCAGCATAAGGCTCTAGAAAAACAACAGAAGATTGCGAGAGAGACCCTTGATGTTTTTGCCCCGCTCGCCGATCGTCTTAATATGGGACGTGTTCGTGTCCAGCTTGAGGAGTTAAGTTTTAGCTATTTGCAGCCGAAACGCTACAAAGAACTAAAGAAGCTCATGAAATCACGTCTCGGTCGAAGTCAGCGACGACTCGTAAAAGTTCGCCATGAAGTCGACGCACGGTTAACTGCTGAGAAAATCTCGCATACTATGGACGGCCGGGTAAAAAGCGTGTACAGCTTGCATAAAAAATTAGGGAAAGTCGGAACGATTGATGATATCTACGATTTGATTGCACTACGAATCATCGTTGATGACATCGATACCTGCTATCTTGTTCTTGCGCTGTTACACGAAATGTATGAACCAATGGTTGATCGAATCAAAGACTATATCGCCCGCCCGAAACCGAACGGTTACCAGAGTCTTCACACAACCGTCACAACCCCTGACGGGCAGATTGTTGAGTTCCAGATCCGAAGTATCGAACTCCATGATTATGCTGAGCGCGGACTAGCCGCAAGCTTTCACTATAACGAGCAGAAGTTAACTGATGCGTATGTAAAGGGTCGTTCTGAAGCGATGCCAGCAGATCTCTCGTGGATCGGTGAACTTCAAGATGCGGCGGCAGCGCTTGGAGCTGGTGAAGAAATTGATATTGAAGCATTAAAAATTGACCTGTTTGGTGACCGTATATTCGTCTTTTCTCCTAAAGGTGATATCTATGATCTGCCCGAGGGTGCCTATCCGCTGGATTACGCCTATCGCATCCACAGTGATATCGGTGACAAAACAGCAGGGTTCTTGGTCAATGGCCGCATGGTGCCGTTTGATTATCATCTACAGCACGGTGATAAGATTGAAGTGATTACGAAGAAGACGGCACGCCCCCGTCAAGACTGGCTCGACTCAATTATTACGCAACATGCGAAAAATAAAATTCGCGCGAAATTAAATAAGAAAACATAAGAAAACTCCTCGAAGAGGGTTGCTCTTTCTCTGTTAATCAGATATAATTCTCTGCATTATGTCACAATTAACACAATACCTACTGATCTTTGCGCCAGTGGCGCTCGCGATAGTGTACAGCGTATACCTGACACTATGGCTCAAAAAACAACCTCAAGGCACGAAGGATATGATCGCCATATCTCACGCCATCCAGGAAGGCTCAACCGCCTACCTTAATCGCCAATACCGCGCAGTTGCGCTAGTTGGTGCAGTATTAACCCTTCTTATCGGTTTCGGCCTAAGCTGGACAACCGCTATCGCATTTGTCGTTGGTGGTGTTGCTTCAGCTATTACTGGCTATATCGGCATGAACGTCGCCGTTCGCGCAAACTCTCGTACCGCTGCTGGCGCAAAAAAAGGACTTAACCCGGCACTTGTTATCGCGTTTCGCGCTGGCTCTGTGACTGGACTTCTCGTTACGACACTCGGCCTATTGGCTGTTGCCGGTATTTATTTCTTCACCAATGCGAATGTCGATGCTCTTGTTGGCCTCAGCTTCGGTGCAAGCCTTGTCTCGATTTTCGCTCGACTCGGTGGCGGTATCTATACAAAAGCTGCTGACGTCGGCACCGACCTTGTAGGCAAAGTTGAAGCAAATATCCCAGAAGATGATCCACGTAACCCAGGCGTTGTTGCAGACCTCGTTGGTGACAATGTTGGCGACTGTGCTGGTATGGCTGCTGACCTCTTTGAGACATATGCCGTTACTTTAACTGCTGGTGTATTACTCTCTGCTATTGCGGGAGATAAAACTGGAAATGCCGCTCTCTTGCCTCTACTTCTTGGTGGTGTCTCGATCCTCACTTCGATCGTCGGTACTTTCTTTGTCCGAATGGGCAACAGTAAGTCAATCATGGGCGCGCTCTACAAAGGTCTTGTCGCGTCACTCGTTCTCTCAGCTGTTGGTTTCTGGTTTGTTATCGACGCTGTCGCACATGACAACGCCGTTAATATTTACCTCTCAGCTCTTATTGGTCTTGCTGTTACGGGCCTTATGGTCTTTATCACTGACTACTACACGTCGAAAGACTACCGACCTGTTAAAGACATTGCGAAAGCATCTGATTCTGGTCACGGAACAAATATCATCTCAGGCCTTTCGGTTGGTCTCGAATCAACTCTCTTGCCTGCTCTTGTAATCGTTGCTGGTATCCTTATGAGCTTCTCTCTCGCTGGTATCTTTGGTGTTGCCATCGCTTCCGTTGCGATGCTTTCAGTCGCCGGTATCATCGTTTCAATCGATTCATTCGGTCCAATCACTGACAATGCCGGTGGTATCGCGGAGATGACAAAGCAGCCTGCTGCAACCCGCAAGATCACCGACGCGCTTGATGCGGTTGGAAACACAACCAAAGCCGTCACGAAAGGGTACGCTATCGCTAGCGCTGGCCTCGCTGCCCTCGTACTCTTCTCGAGCTACGCCAGCGAACTAAAAAATGTTGTCTTTAGTCTGTCAGATCCAAAAGTTCTGGCTGGACTACTCCTCGGTGTCGCACTTGTGTACATCTTTGCCTCACTCACGCTTCGTTCAGTCGGTAATGCTGCAACCAAGGTTGTTGATGAAGTTCGCCGACAGTTCCGCGAGATCAAGGGTATTATGAGTGGAAAAGCAAAGCCTGAGTACGGTCGTGCCGTTGATATCGTCACAAAAGCCGCTATCAAGGAAATGATTGTTCCAGCTCTCCTCCCAGTTGCTGCAGTCCTTGCTGTTGGCTTCGGACTTGGTGCTGCTGCTCTTGGTGGACTCCTTATGGGAACGATCATCGGTGGCCTATTTATGGCAATCAGTATGACAACCGGTGGTGGTGCATGGGATAACGCTAAGAAGTTTATCGAAGATGGCGCCTACGGTGGTAAAGGCTCAGATGCCCATAAAGCAGCTGTGACTGGAGATACTGTTGGTGATCCATACAAAGACACCACTGGTCCTGCTATTAACCCACTGATCAAGGTGGCAAATATCATCGCCCTCCTAATCGTGAAAATGATCCACTAAAATACATCCGTATTTCACTACATACCCGCTTCTTAAATAAGAGGCGGGTATTGTGTATAAAGGAGTCTGTTAGCCGTGGTATACTAGGCCATATGCTCATTATTGGACACCGTGGCGCCGCTGGCGAAAAACCTGAAAATACCTTAGCCGCCATACGGGCAGGCCGTCTTTCTGGCGCAGATATGCTTGAGTTGGACGTCCGCCTCACGAAAGACAAACAGCTTATTCTCTGCCACGACAAAACGCTCCATCGCACACACGGTATTGACGAGCGTGTCCGTGATCTTACGCTTAAGGAAATCCGCAAACGTACCGCTGGCAGCGATCGCCCAATCTGTACACTTGAGGAGGTTTTTGAAGATAGCCTTGGTAAAATTTTCCTCAATATTGAGCTTAAAGAAAAAGGCACCGGTCGTCGCGCGCTCGCACTACTTAGTAAGCCAGTATTTAAGGGTCATCGACAGGATATTATGTTCTCATCATTTCTCGGCCTTGAACTGCTTTCAATTCGCCGCAAAAGCAAGCGTATCAAGCTCGCGATGCTTATGAAACTAAACCCCTTCGTCTTTATTGCCTGGGAGCGAGTTCTAAAACTCAGTGCTGTCGGCTTCCATCGTCTTCATATCCACCCCATAGCCCTTGAGACTGCGCAGAAGATGGATTTGCTCGTGTATGTGTATACTGTTAATCGAGCCAAAGCAATTGAGCAGCTCGAGCAAAAAGGTATCGATGCTATTACGACCGATTACCCTTCTACTTTTTCCGAGACGAAATAGTTATTCTTTTGAAACTGTCTATGAGGCCAACGACCTTATAGCTTGCCGTCGAGATATTCACGGATTTTGAGTGCGGCTGTTGCGCCCTCACCAGTTGCACTTGCAATCTGAGCTGTCGCACCACTTCTAACATCACCGCTCGCAAAGATACCCCGGATGTTTGTCATAAGATTGATATCCGTCTTTACCATACCGATAGTATCGAGTTCGATCCCTGATTCTTTAAGAAATACTGTATTTGGCAATAAGCCAATAAACACAAAGACGCCATCGCATTCAAGCGTCATACGTTTACCATCTTTTACGACGCGTATACTATCGACCGACTTTCCGTCATGAGCGATGATTTCTTCGGGAGTAGTATGCAAATGCACAGTAATTTTGCCGTCTTTTACGTACTCATCCAGTTCGTGCTGCAATATCTCACTGGCACGCAAGTCTGAACGTACAAGCAAATCAATATGCGACGCAAAGCGCGTCAGGTAAATTGCTTCCTGTACCGCGGAATTGCCACCACCCACAACCACAAGTTTCTTCTCACGATAAAACGCTCCGTCACACGTCGCACAGTAGTGCACGCCGCGTCCATAGTATTCTTTCTCACCCGGTATACCAAGCTTACGGTAATCACTCCCTGTGGCGATGAGAATAGCCCGTACACGAAAAGTACCATCAGTTGTTTCGACAAGTTTTGTTTCGCCTTCATCAACTATCTTAAGTACTTCACCGTAGCGAATATCTGCACCGAAACGCTCAGCCTGAGCCTGCATTTCTTCGGCTAATTTCATTCCATCGACGCCCTTGGAAAATCCAGGGTAATTCTCGATATTATCAGTTGTTGCGGCGAGACCACCGACAACCCCCTTTTCGATAAGTATAGTATCAATATCTTCGCGTGTTGTATAAACTGCGGCCGAAAGCGCACTCGGACCAGCACCAATCATAACGACGTCATGTTGTTCAATATCAGACATCGTAATTACGCTATCGCACTAGCTAATTTTGCTGGGTTCCAACCAATTGTCACATCTTCGCGTCCATCATCGTCACGGACAAGAATAATTGGTACTGTCCGCGCGCCGCTTTTGGCAACAATTTCTTCAAGCATCTCGGGACGATCATCAAGGTTAATGACATCGTATGTTTTGTTTTTCATATCGAGATATTTCTTGACATTAGCACAGTACGCACAGGTAGTACGGGTATAAATAGTGATTGTTTTGGCCATAATTTCCTCCAGCGATTTTTATTGATTCATCTTATGTAATACAGTATATAGCGTAAGCGCCATGGGTCAATACGCTATATGTTGTATTTATTGCGTAGCCGCTGTCGTATCAGCTTTTATCGAAACGAGCTGCACGATAAACATAAGCGGACCTGCAGGCTGACTGTTTGCGGCCGCATTTGGACCATACGCCATATCTGATGGAATAGTGAGTTTACGTACGCCACCCTCTTTCATTCCAACAAGCCCCTTAGACCATCCCTGAATCACACCCGAAAGACCAAATGTGAGCGGAGCAACTGTTCCATTTTGGTTAGAACTATCGAAGATCTGACCGTCAGCTGTCCAGCCGAAATAGTTTGCCTCAATGTTCGCGCCCTCAGCGACAACATTACCTGTTCCCTCGACGAGATCCTCGGTCTTTAGTTCGGTTACGCTTGCTGCATCAAAGCTCTGTGCGGCATATCCATCAAGTGGCTTCGATGATGCCTTGCGGGCCTTACGCATCTCTTCAACTTGTTTTGCATAATCAGTTTGTTGTTTTTGTGCAGCAGTTTGATCGTTATTATTCGCAAGAATCGCGATAAAATAGACGCCGATGCTTCCAATTGCCATTACTAACGTTATTACCCAGATTCCAATACGCTGCGATTTTGGTGTCGCCACTGTAACTATCCCTCCTGTTATTTCTACTCGTCTTATTATACTCCAAAAAAGCACACGAACAGTCTATTAACTAGCAATATCGTACTGTTCAAGGGCTTTCTTTGCCTTCTCCGTCGTGCCAAGCTGCAGGTCGAGAAGTTCCGAGTATATGCCGTCCGTCTTTGCAAGATCCGAAGGAGATCCGACTTCGTCGACCCGACCATTTTTAATCGTCACTATCTTGTCAACATGCGCTATCGTCGAAAGTCGATGCGCAATGATAATTGTCGTGCGGCCTTTCATAAGATAATCAAGTGCCTCTTGAACCTGTACTTCTGCTTTACTATCCAGGCTGCTCGTTGCTTCATCAAGAATTAAGATTGGCGCGTCTTTCAAGATAGCGCGTGCGATCGCAATCCGCTGCTTCTGACCGCCGCTCAATTTGAGGCCTCGTTCACCTATTTCACTCTCAAAGCCCTTATCGAATTTCATAATAAAATCGTACGCATTGGCAGCTTTTGCGGCATTTTCAACATCTGTCATTGTGGCGTGGGGATTCGAATAGGCAATATTTTCATAAATCGTCCCACTAAAGAGTGCTGGATCCTGAAAAACTACCGCAATATGCTCTCGCAAGCTTACTTGACGGACCTGAGAAATATCGGTGCCATCAATGGTAATAGCTCCCTTCTGTACGTCGTACAGCCTCATAAGAAGACTTGTTATCGTTGTTTTACCTTGGCCGCTCTCTCCTACGAGTGCTGTTTTCTTGCCGGCATCGGCCGTGAAACTGATGTGATGGATGACATGATCGTCCTTGTTATAGCCAAAACTAACACCCTTAAATTCAACATTACCCTTCGGTACAGTCAGTGCAGCAGCGTGTGATTTATCTGCAACCGATGGTTTAAGACTCATGACATTAAAGAAGTCACGAGAACCTGCAATCGCCTTTTGTGTATTATCCACGAGGAAACTCATGCTGAAAATTGGCATACGCGATAGATTTACGAGCTGGACAAGCAAGACCATTTCACCAATCGTAAAGTGCCGCTGAACAGTCATTGCAAATAGGTAGGCAAACATCGCAAAGAAGATACTGTTGAGCACGAGCCTGCGCAATACGTCCATATCATGCCAGTATCGAGACTGACGATGTGTAATATCAATGGTTGTCTGATAGTGTCGTTCAAAATGCCGATACTCAAGCTGCTCTTGGATAAAACTTTTAACTACTCGGATTTGTGCGATCACCTCTGCGAATCGTCCGCTCGCAATATCAGTTTCAAGATTTTTTTCATTTTGCCAGTTCTGCCATTTTTTGCTCGTTAGCGCTGTTAACCACATAAACAACGGATACACAACAATAAGTAGTACCGCAAGTTCCCAGCTATAGATACCTACAACTACTATCACCATAACAACTGTTAATAACATCTGAAAGAAGTTATTAGCGAACATATTGATAAAGTTTGTTACTTCAAATATCGTTCGGTTGAGCCGGTTAATAATCGTTCCTGTTAACTCTTGATCATAGTAACTTTGCGGTAACTTCAAAAGATGTTCATAATACCGCTCACTCAACTGTTTCTTCAGTTTTGCAGACATGATGTCGCCAAGATACCCGCCAACATTTGTAAATAATGTATTGAGAACGTCGACAAAGAGTATCGCGACAGCTACCCAAACTACCGGCATGATATCTGGCTGAGGCACTTGTAGCGCAGCTACCATGAGATCTGTCGCTTCTTTAATCAAGAATGGAGTTGCGAGTGCTGTTAGGCTCATAAAAATTGAAAACAAAATAATTCCTGTGTAGTACGGCCACAGGTTACGTGCGTATCCCAATACCTTCAGAAGCAGTTTCATTGCAATCTATTATGACACCCCTATCGCAAAAACACGAGAAGTTTTAATGTTAAGATAGAAGTGATGAAAAAACCGAAAACCATCGTTGATTTTGACCCATGGCTTGAACCATATAGTAGCGTCTTACACGAACGACAGGTATATATAGAAAGTAAAACAGCCGTTATTCTCGGGAAAAAAACACTCGATGAAGTAACGCGGGGTTATGAATATTTTGGACTCCATAAGACAAAAGCTGCTTGGATTATTCGTGAATGGGCTCCTCATGCCGAACACATATTTCTCGTAGGTGAGGCAAACGAATGGCAGGATAGCGCTACATACGCATTGAAGAAAATGTCTGATGGCATATGGGAGTTAACGCTTCCACTCCCCGCCTTAGCGCATGGACAGCGCTATAAACTACATGTCATTTGGTCCGACGGTGACGGCTATCGTATCCCATCCTATGCGACATATGTCGTGCAAAATACAAACACGAAAGTCTTTGATGCGATTGTCTGGGCACCGAAGCCTTTTTCGTGGACTGACCAGAATTTCAAACCAAGTACTGATCTTCCACTTATTTATGAGGCGCATATCGGTATGAGTGACGAAAAGCCTCGTGTTTCGCTCTATGCAGAATTTACAAAAAATGTCCTACCCCGCATCGTAAAAGATGGCTATAACACTGTTCAGCTCATGGCAATCCAAGAACATCCATACTATGGAAGCTTTGGATACCATGTTTCTAATTTCTTTGCCGCCAGTTCGCGTTTTGGGTCACCGGAGGAGTTAAAAAAGCTTATCGACACCGCGCACTCTCTCGGCCTTCGCGTTATTCTTGACCTCATACATTCGCACGCTGTAAAAAACGAGGAAGAGGGCTTGAGTCGTTTTGACGGCACGACAACACAATACTTTCACGCCGGAGCACGGGGCGACCATGCCGCCTGGGATTCACGTGTCTTTAATTACGGTAATCCAGCCGTACAACACTTCTTGCTATCGAATTGCCGCTTTTGGCTAGAAGAATATCATTTTGACGGTTTCCGTTTCGATGGTGTCACAAGTATGCTCTATACCGATCATGCGCTTGAAAAAACTTTTGGCAGTTACGACGATTACATGAAGGATGACGTCGACCTGGATGCGCTTACCTATCTCTCACTCGCTAATCGTGTAACACATACAATAAATCCGAATGCCCTGACTTTTGCCGAAGATATGAGTGGTTATCCAGGACTCGCGGGTCCACTCGAGTATGGAGGGCTCGGATTTGATTATCGCCTTAGCATGGGTGTCCCGGACATCTGGATCAAAATGATTAAAGAAAAGCGCGATGAAGACTGGCCGCTTGGTAGTCTTTTTCACGAATTAACGACCCATCGGCCTGAAGAGAAGATTGTTAGTTACGCCGAAAGTCATGATCAAGCGCTTGTCGGTGACCAGACGCTCATCTTCCGGCTCATCGGCAAAGACATATATGATCATATGCTCATAGGTGATGATAATCTGCTTGTCGAACGTGGTGTCGCACTTCATAAGCTCATCAGACTTCTAACAGCTGCAACCAATGGTGGCGCGTATCTTACGTTTATGGGTAATGAATTTGGTCACCCGGAGTGGATTGATTTTCCGCGCGAGGGCAATGACTGGTCATACCTCTACGCCCGTCGTCAATGGTCTCTCGCAGATGATCCTACATTAAAATACCATTTCCTAGGCGCCTTTGATCAAGCAATGATATATACCGTGAAAAGTGTGCTACGTACAGAGTTTTCACATATTTTCGTCAATGAAATCGATCATGTACTGAGTTTCATGCGTGGTGACTATCTCTTTGTTTTCAATTTTGCTCCGGCTCAGTCGTGGGTTAATTACCCTATTCCTGCTCAACCCGGATCCTACACGATTCAGCTCAGCTCAGACGACGCACAGTTCGGCGGTCAATCACGCATCGATACGTCGCTTGAATATCTCACCGCCACTCAGCCAGACGGTGAGCGCGTGAAACTATACCTCCCCGCAAGAACAGCCGTAGTACTCAAACACACTCGTTAGCTATCTATGTAAGGGGGAGCCGTATCCTTTTTGGAGTATCATGAGTTTTCTCTACTCTCATAACCTTCCGAATGCTCGTAGGATTGTCACCCAGATAGGCATCAACACCCTGATCAACAAGCGCTGCAACACATAAATCAGGGGATACAAGATCTGCTCCTTCTAAAAGCCCTGGTAACTGGGTAAGTAGTATTGCTCCTTCATTCATCATCGTGAGCATAGCATTAAAGGCTACCTCATAGTACGATGCATCTTTGGGAAGAAGATTGAGTCCACCCCAACCTCGCTGAAGAATAATATCTGCCTTATTATCACCGAGTTCACGAAGTAGTGTGTGGTACGTTCCAGGCCTACCGAGATCGGCTACAACATGGCGTATACCTCTCTTACTGTCGTTTTGTTGTGTTCTTTGGCGTCGCTGTTCCGACAATGAAACCGACAGGCCTTGTAGCTCTATTCCTGGAGCAACTGCAAGTGAACGAATCGCCGCTGGTGTTGCCAAGAAGTCTATGGCATAGAGAGGCCTACCAAGTTCTTTATATCTTCTTCTCGCTAACGAGGTGATAGTTTCTCCTTTAAGTACGCTTCTAAACGAGGCGTCGTAATGAGTAACACTTGAATCCATGATCACCCAAGAGTCGTTTTTTGTTCCCATAATTCCAGCAACATACTTATCTCGCTGGGTAGTATTATTGTCTATTTCGGCTGTCATATCGTCAATTATTCCTGCTTAATGATTGGCTGTATACTATCTGGATTTAAGCGCACAAAACCGATTCTTCCATCAGATGCTGTATCTATCGCCAATCGCGCCATGCGCCTGTCGTGAGAGACGGCTCTGTATATCTCCTCTTTCATCTCATCTGTGACCCCTAGTTTTTTAGCCCAATCACGACCAATATCTAGTGCGCCAACCGGCTTAAACCATCTGCTTCGTAGCTGATGTGAGCCATCCGCTAATTGGTGATAGAGGCGCTTTGCTCCTGATGTACCAAAAAATGCCGCTCTCCGGGGATTCAATACCTCACTGAGGCCTATATCGTAATGTAGATCGAACGATGCGTCCTCTGGATCTTTAGGGCTATATTCTTCAAACTCTGGATACCAAATTCCTGTCCGTAGCGTTACGAATGAACCCAGAGCTCCACGTACCGCATCGGCTTGCACCCACCCCTCTTGTTCTGGGTAATCGCTTGGCACGAGTTTTTCTTTTGTAGGTCGCATTGGACGAGCTTGATGGTACTGCAAAAACCAGACGCCGCCATCATCATCAACTTGCATCTCCATAATCGGACATTCCGTTGCAGAAAATCGGGGTAATGAGCGAACTTTCTCATATGTCGTAACGAGTTCGGCAATTGTCTCCTTGTCCATTGTGGCAGTCAGAGAATCTGTTGCCTGATCTGTCTGACTAAATACTGCGCCGCTTTCATCTACTGCAGCTCCCACGGCTCTCGCCCGACCATATGCGGTGATATGATAGCGCCCAAATACGGCATCATCGGCAACGACCGCTATATTCCTGCCGGGTATATGTTGCCAAAATGAAAATGACAATGTTTTGTAGAACTCTGCGGCATCTTGTTCAGTAAGTTGCAAATATCGTTTCATTGGCCGCCAATCAAGACAATCTTGCTTTGCAATCTGTAGAACTTCCTCTTCTGTGCGCCCATCTTTGATTGCTTTTGTGACTTCATCGTATTCATCGTCTACTAATTCGGCGTCAACGCCATAGCTCTTTAGTAACCCGCTAAATTGACTAAATTCCTGTGGACTCTCACTCCTTATGACTATTCTTCCTCCTTGGGATACTAAACGTAAAGCCTCCTCAAGCGTTTCGAATCTTCGAGGAACTTTAATTCCGGCAGATTCGACATACTCACCAATCTCTCGTTTTGGCTGCAGACACCCCTCCCAGTCAAAGGGCTGTGGTCGGACAAAACGATGACCTAACTCTCGTAAACCTGATAGGTCATCCGAAAATGGTGCGCCAAGTATTTGATCACGAATATCTAATGGAACACCGCCTGCCATGTATTCGATGGCCTCAAGTGCGGATAGGTTGAGTGGACGATTTGGATAGTCAAATTGTTTCATTATTTACACAATAACCTGGAATATTTTCGCAAATTATATCATTATTTTACATATATATCAATTATCGGAGAGTGAAGTATCCTCTCACTCTCCGATAACATAACTCTCAACTACACTTGGTGGCTACTCAGTCGTCACGCCGTCAAATTCTGGTGCGTCTGCACTGGCGTCTGCTTTTGTCTTCCGTACAATACCATCTTTGTGATGAGGCGGGCTGTAGAGCGTATAAAGCTTCAGCTCATGTTCGGAGGAGGTATTTATAACATTATGTTCAGCTCCGGCTGGGACAATTACTGCACTCCCATTGCTCACAGAATAGTCATTTCCATCAATAACCACTTTTCCTTCACCTGACTCAAAACGGAAAAACTGATCATTGCTATGATGTGTTTCCATGCCAATTTCTTCACTTGGCGACAGCGACATAAGTACTAATTGTGTATGCTTTCCGGTATATAAAACAGTTCTAAATGTGTCGTTCGTAACTGCTTGATCTTCAATATTTCCGTGCCAACCCTTCATACTATTTCCTTTCTTATTCGTTTCATTGTTAGTATATATAATACTCCGTTAGTAGAGATTACCTCTCCATGCGCCCATTCACTTCTGCTCCCAAAAGGATCATGAAGCTCGATAGATTAAACCAAAGCATGAGACCAATCAAGCCCGCAAACAGGCTATAGGAATTTTCAAAGTTCGCAAAACCCTGCAGATAGACGAAAAATAGTGCGGTCGCAAGCATCCAAAGACCGGTCGCTATGAGCGAGCCGTAACTGAGCCATTGCCACTTCTTTGGTCGCTCACGATTTGGCCCAAAACGATACAATACCGCTAGACCGAAAAGTGCGACGAAACACAAAATAACCCAACGAAGCACAGAGAATACATCACTAACAAACGGTGCGAAACCAATTTTCTGCAAAAAGGTGCCGCCCGAAAATAGTAGTGGTGCTATCACAAATGTCGCCGCGATCAAGCCAGCTGTCATGCCGATACTAAGTAGTTTTTGCTTCACGAAGTGGCGAGTTTCCTTCACGCCATACGCCACATTGAGTCCGCTCATAAAACTAGACGTCGCAGCCGAGATACTCCATAGCGCCAGGGCAAGTCCCAACACAACGATAAACAAATTACTCGCATGATGGCCGGAAACATTCTGAAGCTGTATCGTGAGGAGGCTTGCGATATCTTGAGGGACAAACTGCGATATTGAACTAATGACATTACTCACGGTATCTGGACGGGACAGTAATCCAGCTATTGCAACCGTTGCGGCCATAAGTGGGAAAAATGCCAGTACAGCAAAGTACGCAATTCCAGCGGCAATCAACGACAAATTCTTATCGCCAAGCGAATTCACTGTTTCAAGAATCGCATTCTTCCAACTGTGCCACGTAGATTTCCGTAACCCTGACGCGTTGCGCGATGTATGTGGTTTAACCATATACACTTTAGTGTAGCGTTGTTTCACCCTTGCTTCAATACGGGTTTCTTGTACACATACCCCAAGCATTGCATTTTTTGTGATCGATAAAAATGCTCGGCAGGACTTCCTTGCTCAGCTTGCAGTACCTTATACTGCGCATTATGCTCAACGCCCCACTGTCGTACTGCTTGCCATAATAGTGAACCAATACCCTGTCTTTCCTTGGTCATATCAACTCCGAAATAGCATGGCAGAACTCTCAGGATTCCTCTACTATCTCTTAAGATTGATAGTGGCCCGATAGCACCAGCTACCTTTTTATCCTTAAGGTACACAAGTGTTGGTTCGTCTCTGCTGGTTACTCTTCCTGTATCAACGAGCATAGTAAATCCTTGCTGTGACGCATGGTCACCCATCGCTTTTATCTGCTGTACTTGTGATTGAGTTACTTCATGAGCATGCAAAATTTGTGTATTTTTTACACTATTTACTTCTTTATATGTGTCCATGAAGATAACCGTACATAATTCACCATCAATAGTTGCTCGCGGAACAGGAGAAAAACGAATAATCATCCCCTTCATCTCCGCGGAAGTATGATGATTACCATATATGTACCAGCGATCCCCTCTCGGAGTTGTAGTCCTGATCGTTACGCCGTCTTTGTTACGAATAATTCCATCTTTATAAATCCGCTCGATAGGTTCTTTGTACCATCGCTGCGATTTGTCATAGGGCAATACTAGGTTCTGGATGCTGCTGGCATATAGCTGTTCGAGAAGCGTATCAGATATTTCTTCGGGATGTACTGGACCAAGTATTGGAAGATAGGGTACTTGGATAATTTCTAAAAGAGACATAGCCCTATTGTATATGAGATGCCCTCACCGTCGATGTGACGGCGAGGGCATGGTTCTCCGTTGTAGTACGCCCTACAGCGCAGCTACTAATTCGTCGAGGGTTGCTTTGATAGCGGTGTTCGCAGCAGCTTCATCGGCATACGATCCATCGGGATTAATTTCTTTCATAAATGCTAGTCCTGTGTATGTTTCCCCGAGCTTGAGCTTGAGATTAGCATTCATCGCAAGTAGATTTGCGTGCGAGTTAACACCAGCATACCAGCCATACCCGACAAATGCTGCCGGCTTATCTTTCCACTCAGCGTAGAGCCAGTCGAGTGCATTCTTTAATACTGCACTGAGTGCATGGTTGTATTCTGGCGAAACGAGAACGACGCCATCAGCATTAGCCACTAATTCAGCCCATTGTTTGACACTGTCATGTGGTGCTTCGTAGCCTTCAGCAGACGGAGCCGTCGGTGCGTCGAAAAACGGTAGACCAATTGTTGCCAGATCCGCAACCGTTACCGTAACGTTGTCACGTTTTTCAAGATCTTTTTTTACCATCTCAACAACACTTTTATTGACACTATTTGGGCGTACGCTACCAGTCACAATTACTATATTGCTCATAATTTTTTTTCAGTTCCCCTCACATTAAACTTGTAATAATTGGTCGACGTTAACCCCGGCTTCCCGGAGAACATCATAATCTACCCTATACAGTTTCTGCGTGCCTTCTTTTTCCTCAACTAATACCCCTGCGGCAACCAGCTTCGCGAAATGATGGCTTACCGTTGGTTGTGAAAGTTTGAGAAGTGACGCACACGACGACACAACTGTACAGCTCGCAAGTGGTTCAGACGAAGCAGCGATTTTTCTCACCATGCCAAGTCGAATTTCATCACCGAGTGCTTTATATACAGCAACTGTGTCAACTGTCGTAGATATCATAGGTTCTATTATATCGAAACATTTCTATATTTCAATACTTTTTGTAAAATTATGTAAAATATAATATCTCTATCCCTGTTATTGGCCAAGTATTTTTTTCAACTCACCTGCAAGTAATCCGACATATATACCATTGATTTCATGGCCGACGATTAATTTCTTCACGGCGATGTTCTCTTTTTCTTTCCCAAGTTGCGCCATATAGGGTCCAATAACCACAGGGTCCAATACGCCATAGACGATAGTAATTGGCAACTGAAGCTTTCGAATATCATCAAGCGATGATTGATTGATAATACTTGATTCAAGTGCAGCTATGTAGACTTTGGCGATCTCACCTTTGACATTAAACGCCTGACTCACAATCCCAAGTTTTCCAGCAAGTGGAACAATTTTCTCGAATTGCTCTGGGTACTTCATGACAAGCTTATAAAAATCTTTCAATATTTTTTCGCGCCCTACCCATTCATCAGCTGTTGATTTATATAACGGCGGACTGCAGAGCACTAGCTGTCGAAGGACGAGTGGAAACCGTCGTGCGAGTTCGATAGCCACTAGCGATCCCATCGAGTGTCCGACAACAATCGGTCGCTGCGTAAGTCGCAACCGGAGTACTGTATGCGCCACTGCACGTGCCTGCACGGCGATATTGTAGGTTACCCAGCGTGGTTTTGGGGAACGGCCAAACCCAAGCATGTCGACAGCAATCACGCGAACATTACTTGGTACCAAACGCGCGAGTTCTTGCCATGCTTCGGAAGAATTCCCAAGTCCGTGTATCAAGACAAGTGTAGCGGTAGGATTACTAGGAGCTTGGTACTCGCGAACATATAGCCTATACGGCACCCGTAGAATACGGTGTAGAATTGTGTCAAAAAGTGTATTTGGTTCTTGTTTCATAGCATTTACTTTTCTACTATAACATCCAGTCTATATGCACGAGCATTTTGATGTACTATACTACCCGTCATGGATACAATCAATCAAGTTCAACAATCACTTACCACCGATCTCACCTCAACCGTTACATCAACAATTAACGACCAGGTAACGAAACTTGCCGAGCAGTTTTTAATCCCATCACTTATCGTTTCGCTGGTTATACTCGTCGTCTATATTACGCGTATCATGCATCGTCATAAAGTTGATAAAGCAATCTTTGAAATCCGTGACATGCTTCGTGAGATGAAGCTGCAACAAAACATCGCACCGACTCAGATCACTCAACCGATAGTCGAAGCGTTGGCACCCAAAGAAACAACAGATCAAAACCTCCAGTAGAGTCGGGTACTGAGTACCCTGCTAGTAAGTATATGCACATGGTCTCTATTGTTTGTTTATTGTTAAAATATGTGTTATTAGTATTGACTTATTATACTATTTATGCTAATATACTTATCATGACAGCTTGCTGTCAGCACTTCGACAAGCTACAGACTATTAACTCCTAGGGGAATATGACGCGTAAATATGCATAATTTACAGGTTGTATCCCTCTAGGAGCGGAACCGCTCACCACCTGAGGAACCTCTGAGAGAAAGTAGTTGAAATGTTCAACACGAACCTGGACAGCGCCACCCTGCACCAGCTCACCAAGCTCATGCAGGATCGGGCCCGCCTCGATCTGAAGCAGCTCGGCATCGTCCACCGCCAGATCAACTTGGGAGACCGGCTCGCAACCGAGTCCAACCGCGTCGAGGCCGCCCGGCTCCGCCGGAACTTGGCCGCGTCCGAGCTGGACCACGCCAACCTCGACTACAAGATGGCGAAGATCACCGAGCAGATCAAGGTGCTCATCACCCCGCCCGAGACGGCCCCCAGCGACATGATGTCGTCCCTGCTGGGCCTCATCTTCGGCGGCGGCTCTCCGGTTCCGAACCCTCGCAAGAGCGAGGACGTGCCGCCGCGCGGCGCCTTCTCGTCGCTCTTCGGACAGTCGTCGGCGGGCTTCGACCCGTTCGGCCCCACCGGACTCTGACCACTTCTGCCGGCGACACCCCTTCGGGGGTTGTCGCCGGCAGGTCCCGGAAACATATAGTTCTGTAGCTTGTCGGAAAAATCACTATTTGGACAAATTATCCGCTCCCTATGCTCACGCTAGAGGAGTTTTTCTATATCTCCGCGAAGAGCATTTGGTTTTGTCGTAGGAGCAAAGCGCTTAATAGTTTCACCGTCACGACTTATGAGAAATTTTGTAAAATTCCATTTTAGATCTTTGCCGAGCATTGATTTGCTGTGTGATTTTAGATAAAGAAAAACAGGATGTGTATGTGGACCATTCACTTCTATCTTTTCGCTTAGCAAAAAGGTGACACCGAAGTTTAGCTGACATACCTGCACGATCGTTTCGTTTGTTTCTGGCTCTTGATCCGCAAATTGATTACACGGAAAGCCAATCACAACTAGTCCCCGGTCTTTATAGTCCTGGTACACGGCTTCAAGTTCTGTAAATTGCGGCGCAAGCCCACACTTTGTGGCTGTATTTACAAGGAGTAATACTTTACCCTTATAGTCACTAAGTGAAACTTCATTCCCTGTTGTGTCTTTGAATGATAGATCATAGAAATCTTTCATAACAGCTTTATCTCCTTTTAATATTTAAATTCTTGGGCGACGAGCTGCATCATATGTTCGCCTACGTTTCCGTAATTGATTGAGTTGTTGAGATCCTTAAGATCGACAAGTCTGTAACCGATCACATTGCCTCCGGGATCATTCTCGAATTCGGCGATTTTCTCAAGCTTGGCGTACACTCGTAGTTGATACACTGGCTCAGGATTATCGGGCTCGGTTAATTTCTGATAACCGATAGGTTGCCATGATAATACGCGGCAATTAATCTCTTCTTCGAGTTCGCGCGAAATTGTCTCCGACAAGCTTTCATCCGGTTCGACTTTCCCACCAGGAAGATTCTGTACTCCGGTTTCGTAGAAAATAACAGGAACCTTTCCGTCAAGATTGCCGATAGCATAGATTTGTTGCCATGAAACCTCGGGAAGCTCTTCAATACTTACTGCATCATGCCACTCAACTTGAATTGTTTTTCCATCGTATACAAATGAGTCAAAAATTACAGTATCCATATGTCTATGATAACAGATATGCTTTTTGTAGCGCTTCGTCCTCCCTGGACTAGACCTTTATACTTGAGCTATACTACTTACATATAGTTAATGCTCGCGTATTAAAACCGTGGGCACCTACATAAAAGATTGGACAACTTGTGGACTGGCATATCTCGCTGTTATTTTTCTATGTTTTTGCGGTGCTCAAATCTCTGGGACAACGTCGCTATTTGCGTAAAACCGGTTTGCCATCTAGTGTTGTCGCTTCGATGAATTATGTGCTCGGTATCTTTCCTCTCGCTCTTGTCGTCGGACTACTACTGCCCCATCACGTCGATTGGAGTTGGTGGGTTATCTGCTTACTCGTCATCGAAGGTTTTGCTATCGGCCTCTGCAATAAACTCTTTGTCCGCGCGATTAAACGGTTACCTATCTCCCTCTTCCAGACACTTAATCAATCTGGCACGATCTTCGTTATCCTTGGCGGCTGGGTGTTACTCGGAGAAACATTGTCGATGATGCAAATGATTGGTGTTGTATTTATCCTCGCTGCTGCCGTATTATCCGCCTTTGCTGCAAAATCAAAGAAACGCGCTCAACCTATCCAGCCCGGAACAGTGAAACTCGTCATCATTGCAGCTATCATCATGAGTGTTGGATTACTAACCGAAAAGGCCGCTCTTGGACATATGGATATTGGCGGTTATTTCATCTTTGGTATCGGCAGCCAAGCGCTATTTGTCACTCTCATCGCGCTGAAGGATATGAACAAAAAAGTTTGGAAAGCCGTAACTCGTTCGGATATACGCAATAACGTCGTCGTCGGAATGGTGGGCGTTCTTGGAGGATTCTCCTATCTCTATACTGTGAGCGCTGCGGATAATATTCCTCTTGTTGTCTCGCTTAACTCATTTGTTCTGCCACTTACCGCCCTCGGTAGCTATTGGCTCCTGCGTGAGCGCGAGGACCAAAAAAAGCTCTGGGGCTCCATCGCACTAGGTATGATTGGCGTCTGCATCGCCGCATTGTAGCTATGTTTTATAGAATAACCTCTCTAATAATCTCAAAATATAACCTATTCATTCCAAAAGCGATTAAGATTGCATAGAAGACCGACTATATTCTGATTAATCGACATAGTTTCGGGGAGTAATAGATCAAGACTGGGGATTACGACTAGGCCCTTATTCTCTATTAGAAAAGAGACCATCTCAAGTCAAATCATAATAATTGACGATATCTGATTAAATTCTAGTGCTCAGAAATTGAAAACATTTTCTAAAATTATCGATTGTCGTATCTGATAGGTTGTCTATTGTATTGTGAATAAATAAATCCTGGATAGCGGTATTAAATTTTGATTTATTGTATTCCATTTCTCCGGGGAAAATAGAATTGATTATAAGTATCCTGTCTTCATCAGTGAATAGATCCTCCGTTGTGTAGTTTTTCCAATTTTCATCTACCTGGTCCAGTGTAAAAATAGCTTCGTTCAATTCGCAACTAATATCTTTAATGTACCTAGTCTGCTCCTTTTTGCCTTGTCGATCGCTATCAAAAAGCGCCAAAAGGGGCTTATTCCATGCTAGATATAGCCTAAGCAGATCTTCGTACTTCGTAACGCCTGCACCTGGATAGAAGTGAAGAGCGTAACCTTCGATAATATTCTTTTGAAAGTATTCAAAGGTGTAATAATCGCTCTTACCCTCAAGACATATTATTTGCTCAACCAACTCAAACGAGCTAGGGGTATAGTCAATCGCATCTAGTATCGGTTTGTAATGGTCCTTTTCCTCTGGATAACTACTTACAAAATTCTTATATAGTGTTGCAGATATGTCCGTCTCATTTTGGTCAAAATTCTCCTCCTCGTCATAGTTAATGGCTCTGTTCTTAACTATATAAGTCCCCGCGAGATGCTTTGGGTTAATTAAATAGTGACTGTGGGTGGAGTACATGATCTTACATTTCTCTGATAATCTATCGAAAATATCCAGTAGTTTTATCTGAGACTTCTGATGCAAATTGCTTGCGGGTTCATCTAAAAGAAAAAGTGTCTCTCCAAAATCTTCTTTCCTCTCTTTTCTAAACTCGGTAAATAGAAGGAAGCTGAAGAACCATCTAAAGCCCAGGCTCCTCTCGTCTATGGAGAATCTATCTTTCCCTTGTTTGATCTTTAACTGAAGATAGTAGCCCTTCTCAGAGTCCCTAGAGGTGGTTATTTCAATTTCCTTGCTATCTTTGAGGAATACTTCGTTCCAACCCTTAAATATAACCTCTGTTAATTTTTGGGAGATATCGCCAAGCAACGACTCAAGGGCACCCTCGTTCTCTGGAGTAGCATTCTCTAGTCGCTCAAAAAGATGGTCTTCAATACTGAGTGAATTGTCAAATGAATCGAGTATATCTTGTAGTATCCTTCTGTACTCAACCTCTTCCTTAGTGAGCGCCGTAACATCACCAAGGTAGATCTTTTGTGGAAAATCAAAGAGAAAGTTTTCGTAATACAATATTCTTGGGAAGTTATTCTCGATATAGGTAACAACTTCTCGCCATTCGGTCATATGCTTATTGTGTAGATCGATCGCCATCCTGCTTTTACCTCTTTTACCTACCAGTGGGACCGTCCATCGTGATACGAACTTGTCAAATTTTGAGTTCTTAAAGCTGTATTCTTTACGAACGGTAACCGTCGTGATGTTTTCTGTTAATTTAAAATCGATTTTCTGCTTACAAAAGTTTCGGATTCGTATCTCATCCTCTTCATCGAGTGATAGTGTAGCTTCAATATATATTTTTTCATTAAAGTTTCCTTTTTTACTCTTGTGTATCATCTTATGAGCCTGATCTTCAGGATACTTATTCTGTAAGAGGTTAATGGCCTCTAGTATTGATGTTTTTCCGCTCTCATTTAAGCCGACAAGTGTGAAGATATTCGTACCCGGCAAATTTGAAAAATCAAGCTCAACCACATTCTTGATACCCCTGAAGTTTACAATGGTAAATTTGGTATATTTCATACTTTCATCCTTTGATAGTTGTTGCCTAAATATTGCCTAGATCTAGTGCTGAGGTCTCAATCTTTCTAGCTCCCGCCGCTGACAAGATAATATGTGCCTGCAGTCTTATACCCAGGAGCGTACCAACCCCTGTTAATCTCCTTGTTACGTCAACATCTGCGTCACTTGGATTAAGCGAATTGCCTGGATGATTGTGCGCAACGATTATTGATGCTGCATTGTCTGTAAGAGCTTGCGCAAAGACATCGCGTGGATGAATGAGGCTAGCGTTCACGGTGCCGATACTGATTATATGACGATCGATCAGCTTATCCGCACCATCCAATGTGAGTAAAACGAAATGCTCCTGTTTCTTCGTGCGGATGTCGGAAAGGATCATCGCGACGTCATCGACACTACGAACGACCGTCCCAATCTTTGTAAACCGACTCGCGACTTCGAGACTGGCGAGCAATTTCGCAGCCGTTGCCGTACTGACTCCTTTTATCTTCGTAACTTCGTCGAGCGTGAGTTTGCCGTTATTTGCTTCGAGTTGTCTTAATAGCTCTTTGGAAATTTTGACAACGTCAAAATCTTTTACGCCGCTCCCGATAATCACCTGCAGCAGTTCTTCGCTCGAGAGGACTGAAACACCGCGCGCTAACAATTTCTCTCTAGGCCTATCCTCTTTTGTGATGTCTTTGATGCTTGTCATGATGTTAATCCGTAATACTTACTCCGATATCATCTGTTGAGAATATATTGCGCATCACTGGTTTTTGCAAGGCCTGCCTGAAGTATTCTTGTGTCTCAGGGTCCGTACAGAAGATATAGCAACCTTTCATACCTCGCGTCATAAGCGTGCGGTAGGTATTCTTCACGATCATATCACCGACAGCCTTTGCTTCTTCTGGGTGTTCCGCCGACATCTTCTTATACCCAAAGACGGACTTGTCGCTCGATGCCCGCTTTGTCGCATCTGCAACCAGCCTGCCATTGCGGACGATAAGATCTGGGCCGATGATAACGCCGACGTAATCAAGCTCGAGCCCTTGGCATGTATGAATGCAGCCAACCTGTTCGACCGAGTTTGGCTTGATAATCCATGCCTGGCCATCAGAATTCAGATTCCATGTTGCCTGATAATCACCGATTATGATATCTTTCATGCTCGGATTATTTTTACTTACCCATTTCCAGCAATAGCCAGCAACGGCACGCGATTTATTATTTGCCTTATTCTTTTCTCGAATTAAATCGTGAAGTTCATTCGGTGAGTCAATGACACGAAAATCATAATCAATGTCATCGAGATCTGTATTTGCGGTATCACGAATCTCCAGCACATTATCAAGCCACGCGAGGTATCCGTCGGATCCGTTGCAGCGAAATTGCGACGCGAGCTCCATCTCTGTAATTCGTGCTCCTAGGCGATGCGCCCAATATTTTATCTCCTCATTTGTGCCGATATCGCTGAGCGTCACCCTTTGGTCTTCGTCCACGAAGAAAATTGAGAACTTCGATGCAGAGATCAACTCTTTGATCTGGTTTTCGCCCATATTGCTATACAGTCCTGATTTTTCGTTCAAGCGGTGTGCTTCATCGATGATAAGCGCATCAATTTCTCCTAGTTTTGCCTCAGTATACGAGCCTGACGACATAAACATATTCGAGATACGAGATTTGCTCATACGTCCGGTAAGCTTTGCTTCGTACACTTTGCGAGGCGCTGAATTTCTCGTCACATACTGCGTAATGAGTCCGCGCCGGGTAAGCTCAACAAGTAGATTGATCGCGACAACGGATTTGCCTGTCCCTGGACCGCCCTTGACGATAATGACATTCCGCATTTCATCAGTCGCCACATTAGCCTGTTTCAAAGCAGTCTCGTATACGATCTTCTGATCATCGATAAGCGTGAACTCCTGATTGCCGTTGAGCATTTCGCCAAGGCTATCCGCAAGCTGTTTTGACGGTCGAAGTTTGCCGTTCTCGATAAGATATATGACGTTATTTTTGTCACCATACTTTACATACCGTTTAATAAATTCTTTTAGCTTTTCACTGTCAGCTTGCAAAAAGGCCGGGGCGAGATCTAAATATTGCTTATAGAAATCGTTTCGGATCACATCGTCATCTTTGTAGTTATGAAGATATGCGCACGGATGTAGAGAGATTTCGTTGTCCTGGATATTCGCATTAAAATCTTCGAGCAAAGCTGCATACGACCATACTTGGTATGATGGATGCTCGTGATCTCCGATTCTGCCACCCACAAAAGTGCTAACGACACCATCCATATCAGTCATAGTTGCCTCACTCCACTGTTTGAGTTCAACGAGAACGGCAACATTGCGCATCGATTCGTTAAGTCCAGTCATTATGAAATCGATTCGTTTTCCAGTACCCGGAATCTTGTATTCGATCGCGACGCCTGCGTCGTCGGGAAGTCCGGCATCATTAACAATGTTATTCATATACATCATCGAATTGCGCCATGACTCAAACTCGCGTATGCCTGTGCGATGACCAGTCTCACGAACAAATGATGCCATGATCTTATCAGCAATTTGATTCCGCATAACATCTTGCACAAACTCTAGTTTAGAAGCTTGGTAAACTATCATTATGCGATATGCTCCGTGTACTTCTTGTGATTTCCCCGAGCTTTTTCAATAGGATATTTTTTATCGTTTTTATCTAGCTTTTTTTCAAATGCTCTCGAAAGATCGATATTAGTTTTGTTAGCAAGTAAAATCATATACCATAAGACATCCACAAGTTCTTCCCCTACAGCATCCTTGTTATTTTCGAGATATGTGACAATTTCTCCATAACTTTTCCATTGAAAATGTTCGAGAACCTCTCCTGCCTCAAGACTCAGCGATATCGCAAGATCTTTAGGATTATGAAATTGATCCCAATCGCGTTCGTCAACAAATTTCCGTATACGTTTTTGTAAATCGGCAATATCTGAGGCCACAATCACCCTCCTTATTATTGGCTTCAGTATACCTGTTCTGTCTCTGTTTTTCTAGCTACTAGAAAGGGTGTTACTGCTTCATCACGAAATAATTTGCTTAGCTGGCTTGTTTTGGTCCAACATCAACCATCCAGTCGATACCGAATTTATCGGTCAACATCCCGAAGATATCTCCCCATGGTGATTTATCAAGAGGTACCGTGACGGTACCACCATCACTCAGCTTATCCCAGTAGTAACGAAGAAGTGTCTCGTCATCGCCACTCAGCGTCAGTGTCATACGTGAGCCGCCTTCCGCAAAAGGCATACTGCTCGGCGTATCTGCTCCCATAAATGAAATACCGTTATCACCGTTGAGCATGGCGTGCATGATTTTGTCTCGATCATCAGGCGCGACAGGCATCTCTGGCGAATCGTATTCTGCAAATGTATTTGATTCAACTGTACCGCCGAAGATACTTTGATAAAAACTCATTGCCTCTTTTGCGTTATCTTTAAACGCAATGTAACTGTGTAATTGTACCGACATAAAAACTCCTTTTTTCTACTAAAGCTATAGTCTAAGCCTAATAATACCTCGTGTCTGTGAGAAATCACACAACTTTGGACGTTGTCTATAGAGTTGGTTTTCAAAGAATCAGATGTAATCGAGTACAATAAAGGTAATGTTTAATGGAGATATATAACAATGAAGGTTCATGGAAAAGTATTTGTTGTCACCGGTGCTGGTGGTGGAATTGGTGGCGAAGTTGTTAGAGTTTTGCTCGCGCGTGGCGCAAAAGTCACCGCCGTCGATCTGCGTGATGAAGCTTTGCACGCCCTGATGCAGCGTCTCGATGCAGGTGATGCGCTGTCAATTTACGCACTTAATACAATCGATCGAGGTGCAGTCGCGGCACTGCCAGATGCTGTTATGCAAACTCATGGACAAATCGATGGGCTTATCAACTGTGCGGGTATTGTCCAACCATTTGTAAAAATTGCAGATCTTGAATTCGAAGCTATCGAACGAGTGATGAACGTTAACTTTTACGGCACGCTTAACATGACGAAAGCTTTCCTCCCTCACCTGCTTCCAAGACCTGAAGCACATATCGTCAACGTATCTAGCATGGGTGGATTCCTGCCAGTTCCTGGACAAAGCATCTACGGCGCGAGTAAAGCAGCGGTAAAATTGATGAGTGAAGGATTATATGCCGAACTTCTCGATACCAATGTGCGAGTAAGTGTCGTTTTTCCTGGCGCAACCAAAACTGACATAACTAAGAATTCTGGCATCGCCGCCCCAACAACTGACGACAAGACGGCAAGTTTTCCTATGCTCTCCGCGATGTCAGTTGCAGAAATTCTCGTTGATGGGATGGAAGCAAACAAATTCCAGATTTTCACTGGTAAAGATTCACGTCTCATGAACCGGCTATATCGTTTGAATCCAGCATACGCCACAAAACTCATCGCCACGCAGATGAAGTCTCTACTAAGATAAATTGCGCTGAAATTAAAAGACTCCCTGGGTCTCACTCTTTCGAGCGAGACCCAGGGAAGCCTAACATGGAACAACTACAGGATCACCACCCACTCGATCCGCTTGAGCCTCCGAAGTCGACAGACGGAGCGGAGTAAGAAGTCGAGCTGGATGAGTATGAGGAAGAAGAGCTGTAGTACGAGCTCTGTCGACGCTGTTCCTCATCCTCTCGACGACGACGTTCCCGTCGCCTCTTCTCTTCCTCTTCTTCACGACGGCGACGTTCCTGCTGACGCGCTTCTTCAGCAGCCGCAACTTCGCTACTCGCCTGATCATAGGCGGAATTCGCAAGCTCAAGAGCCCGCTTTGCCGTGTCGAGCATCGCAACTTCGTCCCTCTGCCTGTCCAAGCGCGCAAATGTCTCACGCGCCTTCTTAAGCAGATGATCTGCCTGGTTACCTACCTCGGAGCGATTGCTGGAGATATAGCGATCAGACTTATCTGACGATGTCGCGAACAGCGACCTCGCCGTCTCAAGCTGGCGCCGGACGGACTCGAGATACTCGTGCTCTTCCGTGGCCTTGCTGAACACATCGTCAGCAGCGCCATTAGCGAGCAGTGCCTGCTTCACCACCACGAGGTAGTTCGGCTTCTCCTTGGCCAGCTCCTGACGAGCGTTATCCAGATGCGTACGAGACTCATCGAGAACCCCATCAAGCTTCTGGTCAACGTCCTGCGAATGCTCCTTGATATAGGCATCCGCCTTATTGATATCAGCCTGAGCAGATGCGATCTCCTGCTCAGCGGTCTGCTGAGCCTCAAAGATGTTGCGCTCACGAGCGATGATGTCATCATGCAAAGCCGCACCCTGGTTGATCATCTTCTCGATGTCCTCGAGCGTGTCAGTGGTTGCCTTGAGCTGAGACATATCCGTGAGAGCTGCCCCAGACACCTTATCCAACATCTCCTTGGCACGGAACAGCAGCTTGTCGGCCTTTGATCCGTTACCCTTGATGTTTTCCCAGGAACTGGGCGCATACTGCGTAGACATCCTCTGGAACGCCTCACCCGCCGGAACGCGCTTGTCCACTGCCGCCTGATGAAGGGCAGGAAGCGAAGCAAGCATGCTCTGACAGATGTTGAAATCGTTCTGAGTATCGCTCACCGCAGCCGCAGCATTGGTGACCCGCGACTTCAGACTCGGAAGCTCAGTGATCAACGCAATCGCAGAAGAACCCTGCATCATACGTCGCTCATCAAGCATCCCGTTCAACGCGAGGAGTTCATCTTCCAGTGACTTGGCATCCAGACCCGACTGCCTCAAGCCGATCAGTGACGTATTGGCGTCAGCAACCTTCTCCTGCAGATCCGATACAGCTTCTGAAGCCGCATTCGCACGAGCCAAGAGCTCATCGTGCTGGGTATCGATAGAGTCAAGCTGAGCTCGCGCTGCAAGAAGCAACTTGAGCACAGACGTGTATCCCACATTGAGGTCGTGGTAGACGACATATGTCTGGCGAGTATTGAAATCGCCTGTCTTCTTGACACTCTTGATCTTCGCCTCAGCCTGCGTAATGAGCTCCCGAGCCTTGACTCGAGCATTCTTAGCAGCAGACTGTGTATCTCCTCCGATGACCGCAAAGTCCTCGAAGTAGTCAATGAAGCGAGGGTTATCGACATCTGCCATCAGCCCAGCAAGGGTCTCGACACACCGATTCTTCAGTGCCTTTGCCTCGTCACGTACCGCATTCGTCTGTCTGCGTTCTGCAACCAAAGGCACGATGACCTTGATGATGAGCAAAACGAGACTAACGAGACCAACAACGAGACCAACGATGATCCAGAAGAGAACCCAGTCAAAGGGAGTCGAGGGGACTGATGGCGCAGTCACTGTACCGCCGCCCTGGGGCGTATCGGCAGTCTGGCGAATCGTCTTCTTGATCTCATCCACGCCGGCAATCATGCCGTCAGCGTACTTGCTTTTCTTGAATTCTGGGGCCATAACGACCGACTGAATCGTTGATGCCTTGGTGTCGAAGCGAGACTTCCACAACGTACCGTAGTAAATCGTGGTCTTGCGTTCGTTCATCGAGATGGCGAGGACAAAGAAGTTCTGCTTCAACTTCCCGCTCATCTGCCAACTTGCACATCCACGCGCCATCTGGTCGACGTAGGTGTCAAGGCTGCCGGCATTGCCGAACGACTGAATCGCAACGACACGCCCATCAGCGCCAACATCCTGAAGACTCTTGACGGACGCGGCAAGCGTGTCCTTCTGAGAACCGAAGATATTGGCATCATCAACGACGTATGCGTCACAACGCTCATCGGCGTACGCGCGCTGTGGCGCGAACGCAAGCATGCCCAATCCGAGCACAACCGATGCCACGATGGCAACGGCGCGTCTCAAGAAGTTTTTCACGAGAGGTCCTTTCCTCTGTAGTTTCCTATGTTAAGCTGCGATCCCAGTCTGAAACAGGGATCGATCGGATGTATTATAGCATTTTTTTAATATTTTTTCAATACTAATTACGTATAGTTACAGAGAAGAGGCTGTATGTTGTTACTCACGATCACCTATGAATACTTTATAGTCTCTCGGCATCAAATTTTTCTTTGGCAGCAGCTGCCACAGTATCCAGAACCTGGGTAACATCTTGATCCGTCAATGTCTTATCATAGCTTGCGATAACGAGCCGAAGGGTGATTGTCTTATATGCCGTAGTATCCGCTGACTGGTAGATACTAAGTGGCATAAGCTGTACGTCACACTCTCCAGGCTTGTGTTCATTCACTACCAACCACACAAGCGAGAAAACGTCTTCATACTGGACATGATCAGATACTTTCAACGAAATATCTTGCGTCACTGCAGGAAAACGCGATAGCGGTGCATAGGTTTTCTCAGCACTTGCCTTCTCAAGACCAGAAAGATCAAGTGTTATAGCCGCAGAGTACGCAGGCATTTTGAATTTCTGTAGGACCGATGCTTTTAGTTCGCCGATCATGCCAATAAATTCACCGCTACGTGACTCGACGAGCGCACTTCGCTTTTGATCAAATGGTGCTGTGACGGGATAATCCATCTCTTCAGTAATCGGTACGTATTTCAATGTAAAACCAAGCTCTGCGGCTAGCGTACTGAGGAGTTTTCGTATCTGGAAATACGCTGCGCCCTCATGAGGCTTCTTGCTCGTGTAGACGGCGTCAACAAATTCGAGTTCGCCCGGCAATCCTTCATCATCATCGGCATGGTACTTCTTGTTATGACCCTTACCTATTTCGAAAAGCACGAATTCGTCGTGACCAGATTTAATGTTAGGATGAACCTTTTCTAGCAGACTTGGGAGGACGCTAAGGCGATAATATTGCAAGTCAGGACTCAGGGCGTTGCTGAGACTAAAGGCCTGAGTTATATCTTGTTCAGCTTTTTTCATGGTATGTTCATGCACAAAACTGTACGTGAGAACTTCGTTAGCACCCGCCCGACTCAAACTCTGACGAATACGACGTTTTATCTCAAATCGAGCATTTTTCGGTGCTGGTTCAATGCTTCGCTCCGGCAACACGCGCGGCAATCGATCGAAACCATAAAGACGTCCGACTTCTTCGACAACATCTTCTAATAGCTCAATGTCCGTGCGCCAAAATGGAGCAGCAATATACATTGCAACTTCAGAGAATTGACGCTCTTTCACCTCACCTATATCATCAAGTTGAGAAGCAAAGCTTTCGGTTGTCGTAAGTTCATGTTCATCTATAGAAAATTCAACGTTGCCAAGCAGCCGCTTGATCTCTTCGTTCTTAATTCGCTGACCGAGACGCTCGATAATAAACGTAGGAGTCGCCATCACTTTCTCAGCGGGCATATGCTCGATAGCTATATCGAACATGCCACTTGCCTGCTCTCCCCCAGCAACATCAAACGTTGATTGCATTAGTAAGCTAATGATATGCGGCTGTTGCAACGAGCTCTGTCCTTTACTGAAACGAGTTACTGCATCGGTAAATATGCCGTGACGCATGCTAGTTTTTCGGACGGTATACATGTCAAAGTTTGCACATTCGAGAACGATATTTTTCGTCGTATCCGACACTTCACTATTGCCACCGCCCATCACGCCACCAAGACCGACAATTCCTTCACCGTCAACAATGACGATATCGTCAGCTGTGAGTTCGTATGTTTTGCCATTGAGCAATGTTGTCTTTTCGCCGTCACGTGCGAATCGAGTACCGAGCATGTGACCACGAAGCTTATCATAATCATAGGCGTGTGTTGGCTGAGCAGTCAAAAGCATCACGTAGTTCGTCACGTCGACAATGTTATTAATTGGTTTGCCACCAAGTCGGATAAGTTCAATCTGTAGCCACAACGGACTAGGTTTGATCGTCACATCTTTGATTGCAACTGCCATAAAACGAGGTACTTTTTCACCAGCATTATTTTCAACCTTAAATTCAAGCCCGCTCGCATCACTAAACTGTGGCGTATCAATGTACCACGCAGGGCTCGTGAATTTCTGTTCTAAAATTCCAGCAATTTCCCGAGCAACACCGATCTGACCAAAACAATCAGGACGATGCGTAAACATCTTGTTTTCAAGCTCAATGCTGACATCATCAAGTCCATATATCTGCGCAAAACTCACGCCCGGCGTAATATCAAGTTTCGATGGTTTCCACTCGTCTGGATTAATCTCAATAATTCCCGTATGATCCGTACCAAGTGCTAATTCATCAGCGGCCGCAAGCATACCCTGACTGACAACACCGCGCAGTTCACGCGCGTCAAGTACAAATGGCTCTTTATCATCAAACGATGCCGGAACGGTCGAACGTGGCGGAAGCCAAATCGCAAACATATCCGCATGGACATTTGGTGCGCCACACACAACTTGTATATGTCCTTGCTCATCACGAGGAATATCACCAACCTTACCGCCATCGTCAATTGTACAGACCGATAATTTGTCAGCGTTCGGATGTTTCTCGCAGCTCACGACTTTGACGATAATAGCGTCTTTGTATTTCTCGCTAAGATCGGTCACCTTTTCAACGCTTCCAAGTCGCTGGTTTATCCGTTCGACAAGCTCGTCAACGGGTGGTAATTCAAAATCGATGTATTGCTTGATTGTATTGAGTGAAATTTTCATCGTAGTTCCTCTGCTCGTGTATTAACCTCATCGTTATCCAGGCGCGTAAATCCTTCAGGACTATTTGGTACGGGTACAGGTAATATACCGGGCTCCTCTGCGATACGCGGTAGTACATGAAAATGAAGATGCTTCATCGTAATACCATTTTCAACTTTAGCAGGCTGAAACTTTTGAATAATTCCTGAGCCAAAGCCTGTATCCAATATTTTCGCGAGCCTTCCAAGCTCACGTATTATCGCTACTGCTTCTTCGTCTGTTAACTCATCAAGAGTTTCGATATGCCTGCGAGGTATGACCAGGCATTGATCAGCCCGAAAACTTGGATTTGAAACAAGTGAAGCTATGAGATCATTGGAGCGAATCACACGATCCCCCGTTGGTGGCGCAAGCGTACAGAAATCACACGTGTCGATATTTGTCATTTTAAAATTGCCTCAAAAAATCTAATTTACCGCTTTCAAAATGCCGCACATCTTCGATACCGGCCTTCATCATAACCAGGCGGTCGATACCACAACCGAAGGCAAAACCAGTGTATACATTTGGATCGATATTAGCGCTCCTCAGAACATTTGGATGAATCATGCCGCAGCCAAGCAACTCGATCCAGCGCGAGCCGGAACACACAGCACAGCCGGCCTCACAAAATGGACAACTAAGTGCAAACTCGAAACTTGGTTCTGTAAATGGAAAATAAAATGGATTAACACGGACTTCGAGTGATTTGCCGTAATATTCTTCTAAAAACTTCTGCAACGTCGCGATCAACATCCCGACCGTCACACCCTTGGCGACATACACGCCCTCGACTTGATAGAACGTGTGCTCATGCCGGGCATCGAGGTCTTCGTTACGGAACACTCGGTCAGGTACGATCGCGGCAATCGGCTCATCCCTTTCGAGATTTGCAATGTATTTTTTGAGAACGCGGTTTTGCATCGTTGACGTGTGTGCTGGCGCGATCAATGATTCGCCGTCCTTATCAGTTTCAACCGTCATAAACGTATCGTAGTCATCACGCGCTGGATGGCCTTTTGGAAAATTCAGCGTTTCGAACATATGATACTGATCGTCGATTTCTCGCGACTCTTCAGTTACAAATCCCATGCGGTTAAAAATATCTGAAATTATTTCGATTTCGCGCATTAGTGGATGCACTGTTCCATTCTCACTTGGCAATAACACAGGACTTTTACTATTCACATCAAACGGAGCCGTCACGTCGATCGCAGGCAATTCCTCGGCTACAATCTTTTCACCCGCGGCTTTGTCTTTAAATTCCTGTGTCAATTGATTAACAGCCTGCCCAAAACTAGCACGTTCATCGGGTTGAAGTGTTGGAATTAATCCAAATAATTCTTTCAGCTCGGGCGCTTTTACAATATCGTTTTTATTTTCCAGCGCCTCATAGCGCGTAAGGAGTGCGGCGCGCGCGTGGTCAATGCGTTCAGTCGTGTTCATATCTATAAAAAGTATACCTTATTTCGGAGGATTGGCGGCAATAAACAGTGCAATAATAATCGCCGCAATAACCATAATGCTGATAAGAATACCAGCATAACGAGTCTGGTGCTGATTTTCCATAAATCGTGGCTCGACCTCGTCGTGACTTGGTTCGGGCTGACGATGTAATTTTTCCTGAAGCTCCGCGGCGATCTGCTCCTGTAGTTGTGAACGCTGACCATTTTGTTGAAGAAATAACCCCATGAACATAACTCCTTACGATTGCATTTATGCTATACTACAAACATTATACCGTTTAAAGGAGGAATCACCCAAGATGGCTACCAAAAAAGCCTCAACCAAAAAACCTGTACGTAAGGTTTCTGCAGCGAAAGCCGCACCAAGCAAAAAGCCAACCGTTAAAAAAGCACCTGTCGCAACTGTTTCTATGCCGGCACGCGCAAGCAAAACCAGAAGTAGTAGTTTTAGTGCAGCCCTCGAACGAGCAACAACACGCCGTTCACTCGCCGCACTTATCGCTGAGCTACTCGGTACATTCATGCTTACCGGCCTGGTTATCACAGTAAAGAATGATCCCCTCTATGTGTTCTTCGGATTCATCGCTATCATCGTCGTGATGCGACAAATCTCAGGCTCACATCTTAACCCTGCAGTTTCAATCGCTTCATGGCTTACTCGCCGTATGAGCTTTTGGCGCGCATTCGGGTATGTAATTGCTCAGTTCTTTGGAGCAATGCTTGCCTATGGCCTCATGGGTCTACTGTTCAACAACTTCAACAATGTTGGATCTGACAGCCTACAGCAGGCTTCTCTCTACCACACAGCCGGGCTTACTGACAAAAAAGAATGGTTCACCTTCGGTGCTGAGCTCATCGGTGCCTTCATCCTAGGATTTGGTGTCTCACGAGCCCTTGCAAGCCGACGTGACCTCGTCGCCGCTATCAGCTACGCTGGAACGCTCTATGTTGCCTTCCTCGTTCTTGCTGGTACTGGTATTAGCAACCTCATCCTCAACCCTGCAGTCGCACTTGGTATCCAAGCCTTCGACTTCACCAAGGGTGCAGGTTCAGGCTTTGTAACAATTGCCGTTTGGTTCCTTGCAACCGTTATCGGTGCTACCCTCGGCATGGCACTCTATCGTTTTCTACGAGTTCGTGACAACGAAGTCAACGCCTAAATTTTGAGACTGACCGCTCATAAAAATTAGCTCCAATCATGGAGCTAATTTTTATTGCCGCAGTAATAAGCAGTCCTTACGGAATTGTAATTATACCTACACCCCGGAATTTAAAAAATGGTGCAGACGGACATGTTTATATCTGTCAAAAGCATCTTTAGTAGACATGCCTGTCTTTTGGATTATTCTTGTGTAGGCTTCTCGAGCGTTAATTGCTCAACTGTTGTATCGCCACCAGCAATCTTTACGACGTCTTTATCAACCTTCGCAAATTCTTTATGCGCGTTATTGAAATGATTGACCGTCGTACCAAGACTATTGCCGAGCTTACTCATGTAATCATTGTAGCGGGCAAGATGCTGACCTAATTTACCAACGCGTATCTGAATATCTTTCGCCTGCTCTTCAATCTGTAGGCTCCTGAGGCCCTGTAATACAGTCTGAAGATACGCCATAAAGCTCGTCGGACTCGTAATGATTACCCGCTTGTCACGAAACGCGTATTCGATAAGGTCACGCGAGCTGCCGCCCGTTCCGATATTGTTAATAAGCAGATCATAGTACAAGGATTCGCTCGGAATAAACATGAAAGCAAAATCCATCGTTCCTTCGCTTGGGCGGATATACTTTGCAGTCTCGTCAATCCGCGCCTTAAGATCAACTTTCACCTTACCGAGTAATCGCTCGCGCTCCGCCTTATCCTCGGCTGCAATCATACGGTTATAGTTTTCAAGGCTAAACTTACTGTCCACTGGCAACACTTGTTTGCGATCAAGAAATATGACAGCATCGACAATTTCACCGTCCTTAAATTTGTACTGCATCTGGTATTGTCCGGTCGGTAGAACATTTTGCAGAACACTCTCAAGATAAAATTCACCAAAAACACCTCGTTGTTTTGGATTCTGCAGGACATTCTGCAGTGTCTTTAGTTCATCCGCCACATCAACGACGCGACGATTCGTCTCATCTAGTTTCGTGAGACGGTTCGTCACATCAGTGATTAGCTTGGCGCTTTCTGTCAGCTGTTTCTGTACACTCGTTTGCATGAACGCCTGAGACTTGTCGAGACGATCAGATACTGTCGCCTGCAAGTTGTCTTTGAGGAGGCCCATACCTCGACTAATTTCTACGATATCCGCCTTCAATAGATCAGCCGCCTGGCTGTTTTGCACAGTACTCAATTTTTGAGACAACACAACGATCGTCACAATAAAACCGACAATCAATACAGCAATTAAAACGATAAGAAGTATTTCCATACTATCTAGTATAGTGTATCTCGCGACTTTTTAGAGGCCGATAATCAAGCGGGAGACAACCACAAGAAGGATAGAGATAAGGAGCGCAACCCAGAAACGAGTAATCGATGCAACCCAGGCAAAGAGTGCGTACGCAAGACCGAACAAAACCCCTGACCAAAGAAGTGCCATCCACCAGCTCATAGGAGCTAACCACGCACCAATACCCCATAAAGCAGCAAAAGCCATGATAACAACAAGGAGTGGACGATAAATTGTATTGCGGGCTAGTACGAGCACGCTGATGATACCGGCAATAACAAATGCCATACCCCATGCAACCGTTCCACCATTTGCGCAGACTGTAAATGAGTCAGCTGATTTACAGAAAATCGGCTCGATCAAGAAATTTTGCAACAGCATATTAAGTAACCACCCGCCAGCACCGACTACTACACCGATTACTAGTGGCATGACTAATTGGCGTGGTTGCAACACGATAGGAGTACGTGTCGCAGTTGAAATCACCTCTTTCTCTTTCATGGAAGCTATTGTGTCTTAATACTAAGCCTTTGTCAAGCGAGTGGTAGCAAGGGTCAGTAAGAGTTTAGTCTAGGATGTAGCCGTATATTTTTGCAGCTTTGCACTGACAAATTTTTGAATACGCGAATCAGTCCAGCCTCGCTCACGAAGCTCATTTTTGAGTTTTCCCACAAGCGCAGTATGAAAAGCTTCTTTATTTTTAAAGCCGGCCTTTTTTGTAATTTGATCAAATGTCTCATTTTTGAGCCGATCTTTCAATTCATCGACGCCTATACCAAGTACGCTAGAACGTAGTTCAAGCTTCCTATCATGTCGTCGATAGAGGCGTTCAAGCTGTTTTTCCTGTCGATGCCCGGTACTCGAGGAGTTACCCTCCTGTGATAATGCTGATAAGGGCGATGTTTGTATAGTGAGCATCGCGATAAGCATAATTGTCGCAAGTGTCTTAGTTGCTAAGGTCATAGAATTTCACCTCCATATTTTAGTGTTGGAAAGTGTGGTGTAGTTCTATTATACCCCGAGCATAAGCGTGAAAAGAAAGTACTTTTCGCAACAACCCCCTAGAGGATGCTTGTCAATCGAGCCTCTACAAGATCCCAGTTAACAATATTCCACCATGCGTTCAGGTAATCGGCACGGCTCGCTTTATAGTCAAGATAGTACGCGTGCTCCCAGACATCCAACCCGAGCAGTGGCTCAGACAAACCAAGGCCGAGAGGTGTATCCTGGTTTGGCGTTGTTATGATCGACATATCCGGCATAAGCCATGCCCAGCCAGAACCGAACACTCCAAGCGATTTTTCATTGAATGTATCGACAAAATGCTGGAAATTTCCGTACTTTTCACGAATTTTCACGGCCAACTCGCCACCTGGTTCGCCGCCACCATCCGGCGACATCCATTGCCAGAATAACGTGTGGTTATAGTGCCCGCCTCCGTGATTTCGCACTGCCATACGAATCTCTTCCGGCACGCTTGCGAGTGAACGAAGTAGATCCTCAACTGATGTATCCTGAAGCGCCGGTGCTTTCTCGAGAGCGGCGTTGAGCTTGTCGACGTACGTTTGATGGTGTGTATCATGATGCAGTTTCATGATGTCCGCAGAGATATATTTTCCGAGCGCATCATACTCATATTCTAGCTTGGGAAGCGTAAAACTCATCAGGGGTTCCTCCGTTTAGATGTAGAATCTATTATAGCTTAAAGCTGGAAGTCGTGTGCGTGACGAGCAATTTCAGCAGTTTCGTCTGTTGGAATCACAAAAACAGGTTTCGAGTGTGGCTGCGCACTAATCACAGTCATTGAGGCGGGATCGATACAGGCGTTATTGGCGGCTGGATCAAGTTTAATATCGAGGTATTGAGACTTATCAAGAATTCGTTCGCGCATGATGTATGAACGTTCACCGACTGTTCCCGTAAATACAAGAACATCTATACCACCAAGACATGCTGTCATCTCGCCTATCGCCTTTTGAAGTGAATGGACATATGTCCCAAGCGCAAGCTTCGCCCTAAAATCACCCTGGCTTTCACGGCGGACTAATTCACGGATATCATCGGAACCACCAAGGCCTTTCAGACCAGCATTATAATTGAGATACTCACGCAGTCCGACATCGCTCATACCAAGCTTGTCACGAAGTGCTAGTGCTGCCTCGACACCGATATTGCCGCAGCGCGTGCTCATAACGACACCCTCAAGCGGCGAGAATCCCATCGTTGTATCATAGCCCTTGCCACCCTGAATTGCGGTAACACTTGCACCGCTCCCTAGATGGCACACAACAATCCGAGGCGCTAATTTGCCTGCAGACTCGAGCGTGCGGACGATAGACTCAAGCGATAGCCCATGGTATCCGAATCTCTTAATTTCAAAACGATCCGTGTCATCAAGTGGGACGGCGTAATTCCATGCAAAATCAGGTTTTGACGCATGAAAACTACTGTCGCTCGCACATACGATTGGCGTATCAGGAAACGAAGCGCGCAGGAGACGAATCTCAGCCAATGTCGCAGAGATATGAATTGGTGCACGATTCATAAGATCTTCAAGAGCTCGTACTGTTTCATCATCTGCAAGACGATCCCGCAGAAAACCACTGCTTGGCGCAACAACTCGTAGCCCGATGCGATCGAATGTTTGACCCTCAGCGATGAGCTGGTGTTCAACGAGGATATCGACGATATGAGCCGTGACAGACAGCATATCAGCAACATCGGGATAAATATCCTGCGTGTCACCGTTCGTAGCTAGATGCCCGACAATCTTGCCATCCACAAACTCAAAATGAAGACTTGCCACCCGTGTCCTGCCTCGAAACAGCGCGTACTTACGACTGGCGCTACCTGGATTAGTAACGAGAATGAGCTTTTCGCTCTGAGATTCGTCGTCTAGCGAGCCGGCCATACCCAGGCATCAATTTCTGGCATATCAATACCATATTGTTTGATATAGGCCGTATTTTCATCAATCTTTTGACGATATCGCTCGATGATATGTTGTGCTTCATCGTACGGTACTCGTCCCCATTGCCCAAGTTTGTCAAATGCTGCCATCACAAGATGGTAACGACTTGTGCTGTTACGGACATGCATGTCAAACGGCGTTGTTGTTGAGCCAACTTCGATATAGCCACGGATATCAAATCGGTGTGGATTTTGAACGTAGTTGAAGAGTATACCTTTGACAGTCTCAGGATAACCGTGAAAATTGAAGATAACTGGTTTATCGCTCGTAAATTGCTCTTCGAAGGCTCGTTCATCAACGCTACGACCACCAATACCAAAGTGCTGGCTCGTGAGACTACTAATATTTACACAGCGAATACGCAGGTCATTCCACTCTTGCTTAATAAGCGCAATTGCTGCCATCGTTTCTTTGGTTGGGTAATCACCACAGGCCGCCATCACGAGGTCAGGATCATCATCACTGGCAAAATCCCATGTCATCATACCTTCTTCAACCTGACGGTGGGCAAGCTCAGGGGTGAGCCACTGTGCCTCAGGTGTTTTACCGGCAACAACAACATTGATCTCACGAGTTGATGATAGAACTTTCTGCATCGCAACAAGCGTACTATTTGCATCCGGTGGGAAGTAAACATTGGCAAAATCGCCCTGACGACGCAACAGATCATCAATAAATCCAGGGTTTTGATGGCTGAAACCATTATGATCTTGGCGCCAACCTGAACTCGTAAAGATATAGTTGAGCGATGGAATCGTACCGCGCCAGCTCACTTGTCGTGACTGGTTTAGGAACTTAGCATATTGGTCCATCATACTCACGACGACTTGCACAAAGGCTTCGTAGCTCGCGAACACGCCGTGACGGCCAGTCAGGACATAGCCCTCGAGGAGACCTTGCATGTTGTGCTCAGACAGCATTTCCATAACACGCCCGTCGTTAGTAAGATCTTTATCCCATTCACGAATTGGCCACTGCCATGAACGTGATGTTGCCTGGAAAATCTCATCAAGCTTGTTTGAGTATGTTTCATCTGGGCTCATGAAACGGAAGTTTTTACTCTCAGCATTGAGCTCAAAGACCTCCTTGAGATACGCTCCTGTCCGTTTCATACTGGCATTGATCGTTTCACCTGGAACGAAATTATCATCCATAAATTTCTGAGGATCAGGCAAAATAAGCGGCTTATAGACAGCGTCGCCACCTCGAGCATGCCGGGTCATACCGATACGCTTGTCGGGGTTCTCTGGAATAATATCCTTAACGAATTCCCCAAAACCTTCTTCTTTGTTGTATAGCTCTGAGAACTTGTAGTGACGCAGCCATTCATTTAGCAGATCAAGTTGGTTTTGGTCAGTCTTCGCCTCAGTGAGAACAACCTGGTGACTCAGGCAGTTGCCTTCGATCTTTTCGCCATTTAATTCCTTAGGACCAGTCCAGCCCTTAAGGGTGCGCATAATAATCATTGGCATGTGCGGTGGTGTTTTGGATTTGCTGGCACGAATTTCCTGAATCTGATCATGTGCCCATTCGAGCGCGTCACTCATAACCGCATGTGGATCATCAGTGTCGGTAGTATCAACGATTCGTGGATGGTAACCATAGCCACTAAAGAGCGTCATAAGCTCATAGTTGCTCATACGACCATAGATTGTCGGAGCGGAAATTTTATAGCCGTTAAGATGCAGAATCGGCAATACGACGCCGTTCGTGCGTGGATTTACTAACTTATTAAGATGCCAAGCACCAGCAATTGGACCGGTTTCAGCTTCACCGTCACCGATAAGGCACGCAACCATGAGATCTGGATTATCCATAACTGCGCCGTAGCTAGTTGAAAGGCTGTATCCGAGCTCACCACCTTCGAGAATCACGCCGGGTGTTTCTGGATTTGAATGGCTTGGGTACCCATATGGCCAACTGAATCCGCGGCAAAGATTGGCGATACCGTCGAGATCACGCGTGATATTCGGATAAAAATGCGTCAACGTTCCCTCTAGGAAGAGGTTTGCTTGCAAGGCTGGAAATCCATGACCCGGCCCAAGCACAAACATGATGTCTTGATCGCGATTTTTTGCCAAACGACTGAGGTGGGCGTAGGCAAAATTAATACCCGGTCCACTTCCCCAGTGGCCGAGGAGTCGAGGCTTGACGTCATCAAATGTCACGTCGCGATCGGTCATAAAGTTGTCTTGTAGGAAAATTTGCGCCGCAGTCAAATAGTTAGCGACACGCAAATACTTATTGAGTGAGGTGCGTTCATGCTCTTTCATACTTACCATGAATTATACCGCTTATGCTATCTTTTTAAAAACTGTTTTTCTCTGTAAAAAAGTGGTAAAATATGTTTACTTTACAACAAGGAGGATCTACTGTGACGAATCATTCAGCACTTAGCGCAATTGCGACACCAGAAAACATCCAACAGATCAGTGATTCAACTGGTCAATCAACCGATATCGTATCAACTATCATTAAAGCCGGCCTTCCTCATATTCTTGGTCAAGCCAGTCCAACAGTTGATACGGCTACGACTAATAAAGTTGCGAAGAAAACCGGTATCGACACCGCAACTGTTATTCAGATACTCATCGCTGTCGCGCCTTTCGTTATTGCCTATCTCACGACGAAAAATACATCCAAATCTTCATCAAGTAAGAAATCCTCTGACAATCCACTCATGGACGTCGCCACGTCTATTCTCGACAAAAACAAAGACGGCAGCATAGTTGACGACGTTCTTGGTATGTTTACGAAGAAGTAGTGTAACCTCTTATAACTGCCTGTAGTCATCACTTCGTCATAATATCTTCTATGAGCTTGAGTTAGTAAGGGTATTTTGCTACAATTACCTCCGCTTTGGTATATCATATTGGGGATTGGCCAAGTGGTAAGGCACTGGGTTCTGGTCCCAGTATCGGGGGTTCGAATCCCTCATCCCCAGCCAAATTAGTTTTAACTATTTTAACCAAACCACGACCCCTGTCGTGAT
>JAPUFB010000006.1 GCA_027492255.1 Candidatus Saccharimonadota bacterium
TCGGTCACCGAGACCCAGGCCCGTCCGATGACCTCGGACGAGCTGAAGGCCTGCAACGTACCGAGACTGCCCAACACCGGCTCCACGGTCAATCCGTGGGACATCGGACTGCCGCTCTTGACGATCGTCTTGGGCGTCATGTTCCTGGTCTTCCGCCGGAGGCGGCAGGCCTGAACTGAGATGAGTCAAGACCAATAAAGCAAGATTCCTCGCGTAGAGGGTGAGTCTTGACTCTATGAGCCCTGCTCTCCACACCCTCATTTCGGTGTGGAGACAGGGCTCTTCTCATAGGTAATTATTTCTTGACGTTAAATCTAAATTCAACAACATCATCTGGTTGCATTATATAGTCGCGGCCGACAGTATGGATTTTTCCATGCGCTTTAACGGCAGCTTCAGAACCAAGCGCGACGAGATCTGCATAATTAATAATCTGTGCAGCGATAAAACCTTTTTCGAAATCAGTATGGATGACACCAGCTGCTTCAGGAGCTGTTGCACCTTGTTTAATTGTCCACGCACGAACCTCTTTTTCGCCTGCCGTAAGGTAGCTCTGGAGACCGAGAGTATGATATGCAGCACGGGCGAGCTGTATGAGACCGGATTCAGCAACACCGTAACTCTCAAGCATCTCACGGGAATCAGTTTCATCAAGGCCTTTTAACTCCTCTTCGAGTTTGGCGCAGACAAAAACGCTATCTGCGGGCGCAACGAGTCGTGTCAGCTTGCTTTTTATAACAGTATCAGTCAGTGTTGTCTCGTCAACGTTAAATGCATAAATAACTGGCTTAGCAGTCAGAAGGGGAAGACTGATTGATCGAAAGATTGAAACATCAAGCGAAGAACCACTGCAGTTGTCGAGGAGTGAGCGTATGTGCTGAAGGTTTTCGAGCTCCGCTCGTTTCGTAGGATCAGTCTTGGCTTCTTTCTCGATTTTTGGAATATGTTTTTCAAGCGTTTGCAGATCAGCGAGCACGAGTTCGGTATTGATTACGGCGATATCTTGCTCAGGATCAACCGTATCGGAAACATGGACAATATCATCGTTCGCAAAGGCGCGAACCACATGCACAATTGCATCACATTCACGAATATTCGCGAGAAATTGATTGCCGAGACCTTCACCCTTACTTGCGCCAGCGACTAGTCCGGCTATATCGACAAACGTCACTGTAGCAGGAATTAGTTTCTGAGCCGCATACATTTTTTGGAGTACTCCCAGACGATCATCGGGTACAGGAACAATTCCTGTGTTTGGTTCAATTGTGGCAAACGGGTAATTAGCCGCTAATGCACCTGCGTCCGTGAGGGCGTTGAAGAGGGTAGACTTGCCAACGTTTGGCAATCCGACGATTCCGATTGATAAACTCATATAGGGATAATTGTAACATAACAGGGGTGAATAGAACAGACGAGGTGAGAGTATGATTGACAAAAAGGCAATAATCTGCTACTATTTACAGAGTAAAAAGCAAAATAAAAATGACCGAACAAACTCTTCGTAGCCCCACCACAGACCCCACACTTATTGCCCCTATGGGGCACAGTGTGATTGAAGCCGTCACCCTAGCGGTTAACTCGCAAGCTGAAATTGAGCCTGTGCCTACCTACGTTACTATTGAGGGCACGATTGAAGCATTAGAGGAAGAATCTAGATCTGCATTGGAAACCATGGACACCGTATATGAAGCCAGTAGTGATGAGGTAAAGCAAAAAATTGATCAACTTCAAGAGGACTACATAACAGCAAATCAAAAAGCAGATGGTGAAGGCGATAAACGACCAAGCCTCGCCAGTTTTTTCGGTGAAGCAGAGGATATACCCAAAGAATTTAAAACGGCTCTGTTAGCGTATGAAGCAAATACTGTAAAAACCGAAGCTGCTGAACAAGAGTTAGAAAAATATGTTCCCGAAAAAGCAGCAGAAGTGAAGCTAAAAGCCCTAGCGCTTGAAGCAAGTCTGGATTACGACATGGTTGTAGCACAGGCGTATGCTGACGATGACGATACTACGCCTTTTGAGGGTATTAGGAGTTCGTCAAGGAATTTGCTATATGACGTTAGTAGAGTTATAGGTGTACGGAGGTTGCTCGAAAGCGGTGCGCCTTTGACTTACCAGCAGCTTAAATCTGTCGAACGTAGCCTTAATAGGTCAGCTACCGAATGTAAACGAAAAAGATTGGTCAGAGAGCAGGGTGAGGTTGCTGCCGAACTTGAACCGGTATTTACCGATGAGCAAATGACTGACTTAGAAGCACATATCAAAGATGTATACGAACTTCGTATAAAATACAAAAATTTTAACGGAACAGTATCGAATAAGATCCAAGCGCTGCTTAGCCTGACTCGTGACAGTAAAGCGTGTGACGATAACGCTCCTAGAGATTTTGATGAGCTGTATACACGAGCAAAAATTATATACAACGATAGCCTTAGTGTGGCGATCAATCGCAGACTTGCACAAAAACTTAAGGAACTACCGGCTGAAGAATTTGAGACTGATACAAGCTCGGATAGTTATATGCAGTTGATTGAAAGAATCAGAAGGACAGATACTGCTGAGGCACTGAAGAAACTTGAAGTCAGTGGTTCGCTTGAAGATCTGCCATTTGAATTTAGTGAGGCAGAGTTAAAGCAATTCTTACGCATATCAGTACCTGCTATCGCACTGGCTTCAGTGAAACGTATTCAATTCGGCCCTATACCGCAGGAAGAGGGTCAAGATGGCAGCGTAATAGGTATCCACAGGTGGTCTGACGAGCTAGGTGGTACAGAGATTATCATCTCTGACGCAAGAGTTCGTAAACACTACCAAGATACTTTAGAGCTATTTGGTGATGATCCTAACGCCGAACAATATGCCGAGCTTAGCGCTAAGTATAGAATGTTGCAAACTATAACTCATGAATTTGGTCACGGACTACACGAATCCTTACCGGTCGCTGTACTAAAGCGCTGGGAAGACCAGCGGGCAACGGATCCGACTAACATCACAGAGTATGTTAAGAGGCGCCACAATGATAACCATTGGCACCGTTATATGGAAGACTTCGCAGACACTATGGCGTTATTTATTAACAAGCCTGAAATACTGATGGTAATTTCGTCAACTCGTTTCGATGCTATGCGACAGATTTTTGAAGAAGTTATGCCATCGTATCCAGAAATATTGAAGAAATCACAAGACCATCGCATTGCAGTCGATAGAATCGCTCGCATGAGTAAGGGTATTTCTGACGAAACAGTTAAGTCCACCTATTTTGGTAAATAGAATACGTGGGAGTGTTGGGCTTCACGCGCATCTATACAAACAATTAAATACAGTTACTTAGTAATCGTATCTTGCTGATCTTGATGAATTTTTATCATGATGTTTATGGTAAAATGATGGCTAAGATGTTTTTACGACGAAAAAAGAAAATAACAGATAAAGCTCACACTCCAGATGAGCCAGTTGTGACGGGCGGCTACAGTAAGAAGCGCCAGCGAAATACGAAGCGATTAAGAATAGTCCTTATCATCCTCTTAGTCCTTGCTGCAATAGGTGCGGGAGTAGCAAAATACTATAGCGACAAAGCGGCACATGATCTAAAAGTAGATAATCTTCCTGCGTATACCATAAATAATTACAGAACAGCCACTCTTCAATCTCTCGAGGAGCGGAGCAAACTGCTAACCGGTTATGGTAGTTCAGAACTTGAAAAGGTATCACTGAGCGGTGTACTGCGCACATATGATATGGCGATTGCTGCGACAGGTGTCCTTTACGGTGCTCAGAGATATTCGAAAGCGCTCGAAGCATTTGAGATCGCTGAATCAAAAGCATCTGCCGAACAGAAAAATATGGAATTCTATGATTATGGTGGATTTATTGCCTATCAAGCAAAGAATAAAGAGAAGATGAATGAATACGATACTAAGATGGTCGACGCTATCAAAAACGATACCAAGGTATCGGGAGACCACAAAGATGCTCTCATAAAACAGGCTGAGGAATTAGCAAAATTAAGACAAGAGTAATATGCGCATACATATAAGACACATACTATCGAAGAGAGTAGCCGCTATAGTTGGCATCCTCGTACTAACTAGTTCTCTTGTCGGATCCGTTGTGTATGCTGCCTATGATGGGCGTTTTCCATCAGATTATTGGGGTATTACTGACCAGGGCTTGTTCCTCGTTACCGGTGCAACGACAGATGTCCCAAATGCCTCCGCATACTTTAAAGTGTATTTTGATTCGCACAACGGTGGCGAAACTATTCAAATACTTAACAAAAATCTTTGCTCATCACAGGGAAGTGGTATCGATAATGGTGGTGGTGCCATTGCATCAGGTGCTACTGTCTCTATGTATAGAATTCACGGTACTGCAGGGGACTGGGACTATGCGGGCGTAAAAAGCTGCGATATGACCTATCTTACTATTAATATCTACTCCCAGCTCGTCGCCGACACGCTCGTTCCTGGTCGATGGTTCATTATGATCGAAGCGTGGCCAACCAGTTCCGGCTACATGAATGACTATCAGATCTACGGAAATAACAACGCCTATTACGGCTTAATGACTAACCAGATGGTAGCTATCGAGAGTCGATTGCGGTATGACAGTACTTATTGGGGTGGTGTTTGGGGATTCGGAGCTGATTGTACAGTTGTTGCTCCACAGACTGCCTATATAGGTATCTACGATATGGACAATCAAGTGGCTGGAATTCAGCCCGATCCAATGGTTGGAGTGGTTATTGATGATACGACTGGTGCTTGGAATTATCTTACCTTACCCGCAGGACAAGGCTCCAACTGGACCAATATACCATTTACAATAACCCCTGGACATCGATATAGACTTGATCTTGATCATATCTATTGGAACAATACTATTCAAGTGCGGTTGCCGTATGATTCTGCCTATTGGGCTGCACCTTGTTCCCCAACAATTAGTACAGATTATGGTGTTAAGTTGGTTAATCCAACCACAGGACTTGAGTATACCGATTCAATCGCTGCTGGTGAGCCAGTGCGAGCAACTGCGCATATATATAACAACGGAAGTGTTAACTACTCATATTACTTCTCAAGATTGATGTGGTGGGATCTTGCCGGGGGAACACCAAATGGTGCAGATGCAAGTGAGTTTCCGCCTATAAGACTCGACCAGCCTATTCAAGTCGGTGGGCACTGGCCGGGTCTTGATCTCACTGCGGCGGGTTATCCGGGTACAATACCTAACTATGATAACTTTATCGGGGGCATTACACCTCCCGCTAATGCAACGCAGTTATGCACAGCCATAGCAACCTATAGTGATAGCTATACTCTCTGGCCATCCGGAACTGCCGTTCCAGCAGGTACGGTGGGTGGGTGGTGGGCAGTGAAGTGTGTGCCAATTGCAAAATATCCAGCGCTCAATGTAACCGGGGGAGATGTTCGTGTGGGTGGTTCTTTCCCAGGAACGTCTGCAAGCGTGTGTACACTTCCAAAAAATGCTGTGGATGGTAATAATCCCTATGGGATCTTAATGCACAATTACGCTACCGGTACTCGTGGTGATAAGGGTGAATTAGCAATTACTTCACCAGGATTAATTCGTTCTATGGGAAGTGGCAATATTTACTCGCCTTCTGTAGGGGATACGTTGTTAAATTTTGGTTCAGGTAGTTTTTCAGGTACCTACAACGCCAATGATAACGGATACTTTTTAGGTAGTAATATTCCGTCACTTACCACAAGCATGCAGTCATATTGTCTTCCGGATACTCAGCAGCTATATCCGGCAATCGGGTCAACAATTAACGTCGCTGGCGGCACCCAATATGACATGTGGGATATCAATAATTACTATGCGACTCCAAGCGCGTATTTTCGCAGCGCGACAGTAAACTTTACGGGATCAAATGGCATATTGTCAATCGGAGATTACAATAGCAGCCCTACAACACTCCGCGCATGGGACTATATGAGGCCTAGTCAGACGGTTATTATTCATGTCAAACGGACAGGAAATGGTACTGGAAATAAAGTCGTCTTTAATAATCGAGTACTCTATCCTAACGGTGTCTATAATTCAATCAGTGAACTTCCTCATTTTGTTCTTGTCGTTGATGACCCGGCTATTGCCGTTTCTGTAGAGGGTGGCTCTAATAATCCAAATATGATCGTATATGGAATTATTTCAACACCCGGCAATGTAAACACCTGCAGTACACTTAATGGTGATCCGAGTGACGGATATGTCTATACGAGTGCCACTTGCGGTGGAACACCGTTCTATATGAGAGGTGCGCTTATTGCGGGCGGTCGGGTAGTTCCGATGCGAACATACGGATACGATTCAACAACAGACTCAACAAACTATGCAGAGAACTTTAATCTCAGTCCAGCAGTTCTTCTTGCTGATTATTCTCGCGCAAGCCGACAACCTGTGCTGACAACTGATTATCAGACTGAACTCCCAACTCGATACTAAAAGTGGATTGCCTCAAGAGTATTGCTTATGTATAATAGGACGTAATATGAGCTTATTTTCATCGGGTGGGGAATACTTTGCTCTGGATATCGGAACTACCGCTATTCGGGTTGTTCAGCTCGTAGGGAATGAGGGGAGTTGGCGTCTCGAGAAGTACGGGATAGCTCCAGTCGATATACGAGTCAGTAATTCTGATGCTGTTGGTGATCAGAAAAAGTTAGGCGAAGTGATTGCAACCGCTATTGGCCAAAGCGGTATTAAAGCAAAGGATGTCATACTAGGTATCCCGTCAAATAAAATGTTCGCTACAGTGATTGATATGCCAGACTTATCAGCGATTGAGCTTGCTGCGACTATTAAATATCAGGCTGAACAATATATTCCAATGAATGTTGATGAGGTAAAGATAGATTGGGCTGTTCTCGGCAAGTCTGTCAATGATCCAAATAAAAACGAAGTATTGCTCGCTAGTGTTGCGAATAAGTTTTCCGAAGCTCGACTCGATATGATTGAAGGGCTTGGGCTAAATGTTATCGCCATAGAGCCTGACTCTATTGCGCTAACGCGTGCCTTACTGCCTCCTGGGGTTAATGATGCTCGAGTAATCATTGAAATCGGAGATTTCGCAACAGATATTGTTATGGTGTATAACGATGCGCCTCGTCTCGTACGATCACTACCAACTGGTCTTCAGACGCTCGTAAAGGCGACAGCTCAAAATCTAAATATTGAGCCCGCGCAAGCCACACAGTTTATTCTTAAGTTTGGTCTTCAAGAAGATAAGCTTGAAGGGCAAGTCGCTCGTGCGCTTGCAACAAGCGTAGAGCAATTCTCAACCGAGATATCAAAATCTGTAAAATTCTTTCAGACGAAATACCCTACAATTCCAGTTAATGGTGCGATTATTTCAGGTTACGGAGTGACTATACCTGGTCTTGCAGAATATACGGCAAGTAAAACTGGTTTGCAGGTAACATATGGTAATCCATGGCAGCAAGTACGTGTCTCGCAAGAAGATCAGCAAAAGCTTCAAGGCTTCTCGGCACAGTTTGCAGTGGCGATCGGACTCGCTCAACGGGGGACAGCTGCATGATTCGACTTAATTTACTCCCTGATATTAAACGCGAATATCTCAAGGCACGACGAACTGAAGCTAAGGCTATTTCGTTTTCGATATTGCTTGGTCTAATGGCAATTATAGGCGTTATTATGATAGGGGTGTATGTGTATGTTGTGCAACAGGTTCAGACAGGCCTCTTAACGGATAGTATTAAAAACAATACCAAGACTCTCGAAGCAGAAAAAGACGTTGATAAGTACCTTACACTTCAATCACAGCTGGCAAATATCGATACACTTCACCAGGCAAAGACTAATTATTCGCGATTGTTAGATATATTACCGCGGCTTAATCCTGCGGCACCAAACAACGTTGATATTACAGAGATTACAATCGATTCCACTACAAGTGTTATATCTCTCAGTGGAAATGCGAACGATTATACAGGGCTCATTACCTATAGAGATACGATACGTAATACGAAGTTGACATATATCACCAAAGGACAGAAAGATCAGAATACGGAAGATATGTTCCCTGTCGTCACTATAGGACAGTCAAGTATATCGAAGGGGAGCGATGGCGTCTCAAAACTGCCATTTAAGATTACCGCCACTTTCAATAAGAATGCCTTCGCGACAAACTCAACTAACGTCAATGTTGTCGTACCAAATAAGGATACGACGCCTTCTCGAGTAGGATCACCAGATAGCACAGCTACAACGACAGGAGGGACCCAGTAATGCCGCAATCAACTGACGACAACGTTTTGACCGGTCTTAAGAAGCGTCAACAGGTTATTATGGCGAATAAAGCAGTTTTCTTATGGGTAGCTGCCTCATCCTTCGTCATTGTCATATGTATTGTTGCTGCACAGTTTCTTGTAAGACAGGCACTGTTTAATCAAAAGGTGATAAACGAAAAATCAGCAACGAACAAAATAGCTGAGGATAATGTAAAAAACGCCAAGGTAGTAAAGGAGAAGGTTGATGCATTAATTGCGGATGAGAATCTTGCGAAAGCCAAGGCGAATCCAGGGGATAAAAACTTCCAAGTTATTCTTGATGCCCTGCCGGCCGATAAAGACGACGTCACATTCTCTAACTCACTCTCTCGAATAATTATACGAAACTCAGGTGCAACACTCTTGTCGTTATCGGTAGGCGATGCTATACAGACGCCGACTACCCCCGTGACTCCCGTGGTGGTAAGCGAACAGCCAACAACACCGCAACCGCTTCATTTCTCGCTTGCCGCAAATGGAAATGCTGACCAAACGAAGAATCTACTCCTTGATCTTGAGAGAACAATCAGACCTATCACTATTAATAGATTAACAATACAGATAACTGCCGGAGGATGGGGTACGTCGATTGACGGAGAAACTTATTATCTGCCGGCCGTAAATATGAAACCAGGAACGAAGAGTGTAAAGCCATGAAAAAATCAGATATTGCTATGTTAATTCTCATTATCGGTGTATCGGCGCTACTTAGTTACTTTGTTGGTAATCTCATATTTGGGGGCAGTGTCTCAAAACCGGTTGATGTCGAGACGGTCCCGAAGGTTTCAAGCGAAGTCGCAAAACCTTCGGCGGATATCTTCAATACTAATAGTATTAATCCAACGATTCCTATTACTATCGGCAATCAAGCGACAAGGTAGGCGTAGTATATGGCAGTACTTACTGAAGAGCTCCAAACAAAACTCGAGCAACTTTTAATTGAACAAAAGGTACTTACAGAGGAGCAGCTTAATAAACATCGCGAAGCGGCTAAAACAAGCGGTTCACCACTCTTTGGTGAATTAGTACAGACTGGAGCGGTGGATAACGAGATTCTCACATCACTTATCGCGAAAGTGAGTAGTGTGCCATATGTTAATCTTACAGAGACAACAATCGACGCACAGGTTCTTGGCCTACTCTCTAAAGATCTTGCCGAGAGATATATGGCAGTACCGCTCGGTGAGCTGCAGTCATCGAATGGCGCAAAACGGTTAGCAATCGCTATGCTTGATGCGAATAATGTTCAGGCAGTTGATTTTCTTGCAAATAAGATCCAGCGTCCTCTTAAGGTTTATCTTGCGTCTGAAACCGGTATTCAACACGTACTAGATCAGTACAAGACAGATCTCGTTGAGGGTGTTGGTGCGGCAATTACTGCGGCGCAATCCGATGATAAAACCAATGATGAAATTGAGAGTGCATCACTGGTTATTTCGCAAGATTCGCCAATTAGTCGTGCACTCAATACTATTCTCGAATATGCTGTCCGTGCAAGAGCATCAGATATCCATATTGAACCATCGGAAGTCGATCTCCGGATACGCTGTCGAGTCGACGGTGTATTAAGAGAGATAATGAGACTGCCAAAAAGTATTGAGCCAGCGATGATATCTCGAATAAAGATTTTGTCCAATCTGAAAATCGATGAACATAGAGTCCCGCAAGACGGTCAATTCGCTGTTCGAACTGCCGGTAAAGATGTCGACCTTCGTATTGCGATTAGCCCAGTTGTTTGGGGAGAACAGGTGATTATCCGTTTGCTTGATAAGTCAGGAACAAGTTTTAAGCTTGAGGAGATGGGTTACGCAGGGAGGGCATTACGCATGATACGCAAAGGTATTGCCAAACCAAATGGCATGATTCTTACATCCGGTCCAACTGGATCGGGAAAATCAACAAGCCTCTATGCATTATTGCAGGAGATTAAGAGTGACACGATAAATATCGTAACTCTTGAGGACCCGGTTGAATATAAGATGCTGGGTGTTAATCAGATTCAAGTGAATACTGATGTGGGTCTTACGTTCGCCAATGGTCTTCGCTCGATTCTTCGTCAAGATCCAGATGTTGTTATGGTTGGAGAGATTCGCGATCGTGAAACCGCAAACCTTGCCGTGCAAGCTGCTCTTACTGGCCATCTTGTGTTTTCAACACTACACACCAACTCTGCAGCCGGTGTATTACCGCGTTTACTTGATATGGGGATTGAGCCATTTCTCATCGCCAGTACGGTGAATACGATTATCGGTCAACGACTTATTCGAAGATTATACACAACAAAAGAAGCGGTTCGCTCAACTGAACTAGAAACCGCCAGTATTCATGATACCGTGGGGATGCTTTTGCCAAAATCGAAAGAAGATGCAGCTCGGGTTTCAGAAGATCTGGGGTATAAAGACCTTCCGCTCGCTACTGAAAGCGCTTATACTTTAATGAAGGGGAAAGATTCTCCGACAACGCCAGGTGGCTACAAAGGTCGCATGGGGGTATACGAGGTGATGGACGTATCCGAGTCTGTCCAAAATCTGATTGTTAAACATGCCACGAGCGCCGAAATACAGAGACAAGCTATCTCTGAAGGCATGGTAACGATGAGACAGGACGGATATCTGAAGGCACTTCAAGGATTTTCAACACTAGAAGAAGTTAACCGCGTTGCAGCGAATATGGCGTAAATAGGAAAGGTATATATGGCACAAGAACTCAAAATTGAATTACTGCTCGAGGACGTGATACGAAAGAAGGCGTCTGATCTTCATATTCAAGTTGGTCTGCAGCCAATGCTCCGTATTGACGGTTCACTTATACCGGTCAATGGCTCAACTCCTCTTACGGATGAGCAGGTGGAACATCTGGTTTTTTCTATCCTCGATCAGGATCAGCAACAGATTTTACTTAAAGACAAAGAGTTTGATTTTAGCTTTGCCTTCGGTGATCTTGGGCGATTTCGTGTAAATGCATTTCATGAGCGCGGCAACATGGCTGCAGCCCTTCGACTTATTCCAAATGAGATCAAGAGTATTGAAGAGCTAGCGATGCCGGCAGTGGTGAATACCTTTGCGGAATATCCACGGGGACTTGTATTGGTTACGGGTCCAACTGGCTCAGGAAAGTCAACAACACTTGCTGCGATTGTCGATAAGATCAACAGTGAAAAATCACACCACATCATTACTATTGAAGATCCTATTGAGTTTACTCATAAATCGAAAAAATCTGTCGTAGTACAGCGTGAGGTTCATTATGATACCTACTCATTTTCGGCGGCCCTTCGCTCAAGCCTGCGTCAAGATCCAGACGTCGTCCTTATTGGTGAAATGCGTGATCTTGAAACAATTTCTGCAGCAATTACGATCGCAGAGACAGGACACTTAGTTTTTGCAACGCTACACACCAACTCCGCTGCGCAATCAATTGACCGAATGATTGATGTTTTCCCGCCGCATCAACAACCACAGATCCGTGCCCAGCTTGCAAACATTTTAATGGCAATCTGCTCGCAACGTCTTGTACCTATGATTGGTGGAGGGCGTGCAGTCGCGGCTGAAATTCTTGTCGCTAACCCAGCCGTACGCAATATTATCCGCGAAGGCAAAAACCATCAACTCGATGCTGTTATTCAGACGGGTGCTGACCAAGGGATGCAATCAATGGATAAAACTCTTGTTGGTCTTGTACAGGCTGGAACGGTGACATACGAGGAAGCCCGTAATTTCGCTGTTGATATATCAGAGTTTGATAGGATGATGAGAGGATAATCTATGCTTACCTTTGCTTATTCTGCTCGAGATACAGCAACGAACAAAATTGTTAAATCAACAATTCAAGCAGAATCAGAAAAAACAGCTGCAAAATTATTAATGGCTCAGAATCTTGTACCGATTGAGATTGCGCCTGAAACAAAGGCAGAAAGTATAGTAGCGCGCTTGACGAACAAAGTTTCGGTCAAAGATAAAGTTATCTTTACGCGTCAGCTTGCAACAATGATTAATGCTGGGCTACCTCTCACCCAAAGCCTTCATACCGTTCAGGAACAGACGCTTAATAAAAAGCTAAAAACGATTATTCAAGAGATTATTGCCAGTGTCGAAGGTGGTTCAACTTTGGCTGATGCGTTCGCGAAACACGACATATTCGGCGATCTTTTTATAGCTCTCGTTTCGGCTGGTGAGGCGTCAGGTACACTCGATAAATCGCTCGAGAGGATTGCGAATCAACAAGAGAAAGATGCGGAGATCGCAAGTAAGGTTAAGGGAGCATTGGTTTATCCGGCAATCGTTTTAGTGGTTATTGTTCTTGTGATAGTATTTATGCTCACAACCGTTGTTCCACAAATTGAGAATTTATATAAGAGCATGAACAAGCAGTTACCATTTCTTACCATGATTATGGTTGGAGCTGGACATATTGTCAGCAATTTTTGGTGGCTGATATTGGCCGGTATGATTGCGCTCGTTGTATATATTCGTAGGTATGCCAAGACTGACACTGGTCGCAAACAATTAGATACCATAAAGCTTAATATTCCAATGTTCGGTGATCTTTTCAGGAAACTTTATATGGCAAGGTTTGCTCGCACAGGTGAAACGCTACTGATGAGTGGTGTGCCAATGCTTGATATGATGCGTATTTCTGGGCGGTCTGTGGGCAATGTGGTCGTAAAGACATCGATTGATCATGCGCAGGAAAAAGTGAAAGCCGGGAAGCCTCTCTCAAGCTCTCTAAGGGTAGAGCCATACGTGATGCCGCTAGTGCCGCAGATGATCGGTATCGGTGAGCAATCAGGCGCAATCGACACTATGATGGGTAAAGCCGCGACATTTTATGAGAATGAGGTCGATAACAGTATTAAATCGATTTCTACCGCTATCGAGCCAATCCTTATGGTTGCGCTTGCGGTTGTTGCTGGCGGTATGGTCGGGGCTATTCTCTTACCTATCTACACGCTTATTGGGAGTAATGGTACCTAAAAAGCGCTATTGTCAGTACGCAAAATCCGTGTACAATAATAAGCATAAGTATAATTCATGCCCTCCTGAAAGTAGGGTGGAAAGGAAAGTATGAGTTCTAACGTTAAGAAAGAAAAAGGCTTTACGATCATCGAGGTTGTCCTCGTGCTCGCTATTGCAGCATTGATCTTCCTTATTATCTTCTTGGCTTTGCCTGCATTGCAGCGCAGCCAGCGAGATCAACAGAGGAGGACAGACATGGGACGACTCGTCGCCGCATGGCAGAGCTACCAGTCAAATAACAGTGGAGCTGCTCCTGTTACAACTGTTGCAGGTACCCCAGCTGCATTTGCTGCCGCTGGTGCTGCAACAACAACATTAGCCACGCTGATTCCTTCGTATATGGATACGTTCATAGATCCATCTTCAAACTCAGCATACAACACTGTTGCCAGTACTACGACAACTCCTGGACAGATTGCGATCTACAAGGGAACTGCCTGTGGAACTGCTGTAGCAGCTGCTACTAAGACTTGGTTCCAAATCGGTCTTGAGCAGGGCGGTCAGATTTGCCAGTCTCTCTAACACGATAGATAGATTCGTACATATAATAAAATTGGCAACCATCGTGGTTGCCAATTTGCGTAAAGAGTACTTGTTATTGAAGAAGCATTCAGGTACGCTTATAACATAAGCATAATTGTAACAATCTACTTGTATTAAAAATGAAGGGTGGATATGGGTCATCACGTTAAGAAAGAAAAAGGCTTTACGATCATCGAGGTTGTCCTCGTGCTCGCTATTGCAGCATTGATCTTCCTCATCATCTTCTTGGCTCTTCCTGCATTGCAGCGTAGTCAACGAGATCAGCAGAGGAGAACAGATCTTGGACGGATCATTGCCGCTTCGAATCACTACAAAGGTAACAACAATGGTGCAACCAGCTTCACATTTGATGCGAGCGGGTATGCGACAGCCTATGACACAGGAGGAAACGCTCTTTACCAACAGTATCTCGACAGCAAGTTTAGTGATCCTTCTGCGAACACTCAGTACGCCATACTCGGTACAGGTGCAATTATTCCTACTGCTGCGAAGCAAATCGCGATATATAAGTCGAGTGACTGTACGGCAGCGGCTTCTGCGACTGGAACAAAAATTGTCTTCCGTATGTTTCTTGAGTCGGGCGGCTATGTTTGTCAAGTTAACTAAAGATATGGTCCTTGTAGGCTAACTCGGAGATGTATATGGAAATAATTTACGCATGCATTATGGCTATGTTTGGCGCTGTATTCGGCAGTTTTGCGGGAGCAGTAGCATGGCGTATTCATCAAGGCAGGGATTTCGTAAAAGAACGATCAGAGTGCGAGTACTGCCATCATATCCTTGGCGTCAATGATCTATGGCCGATTGCAAGCTGGTTATTTCTGAAGGGCAAGTGTCGGTACTGCAAGAAACCGATCGGGAAAAAAACCCTTGCTATAGAGGTGTTGATGGCGCTTGCTTTTGCTGCTTCGTATCTACTATGGCCATATGGGTTTGCCACCGTTCTCACAGTAATACTATTCGCGCTTTGGCTAGTCATCCTGGTGTTATTCGCACTCCTCTTCGTCTATGATGCCCGCTGGAGCTATCTTCCGGATAAACTTGTTTGGCCACTCATCGTCTTGAGTCTCCTGTTCTTTGTCGTTCGTGTGTTTGACGTTGGACAGACCTTCAATGACGCGCTGCCGGACCTTTTGTATTCACTCGCACCTATCGCGGGAGTATATGGACTTATTTATCTCATCTCAAGAGGCGAATGGATTGGGCTCGGTGATGTAAAGCTCGGCATTGCGCTTGGATTACTACTCGGCTGGGATAAGGCTTTGCTCGCCCTTATACTCGCGAATTTTATCGGCTTTTTTGCAGTGTTGCCCGCACTCATCCAGAAGAAACTTCAAAAGACAGCCCATATACCGTTTGGTCCATTCTTGATTGTCGCGGGGGTGACCGCATTCTTACTTGGCGATATGTTGATTAAGTGGTACGTATCATCTGTTCTAGGCGTATAATTTAGTACTACGCTTATGCTATACTACAGAAGTAATATGATCAAAAAACAGAGTGGTTATACGATCATCGAAGTTATATTATTCCTGGCTATCAGCGGATCACTTATGATGCTCGCATTCACCTTTATGTCACGGTCGATTAATAACGCTCGTTTTACAGATACTGCCAAATCACTTGAGGCATTAATCGAGCAAGCGTATAGCTCCGTACAGACCAATAGTGTTTCAAAACTACTTTCCAAGAGCGGAGTGACACCGCTGTGCTCCACGACTCATGGAACATGGCCAGCAACTAACCCTACTGCGGAGACGCTTGGACAATCTTCGACATGTACAGTAATGGGAATACTACTGGATTTTGGGATGCCTGTAGATGGTTCTGCGGTTATCGACCAGTACGCGATTCTTGGCGTTAATCAGGGTTCAAATGATTCAAATCCCGCTTCGGCACTATCAGCGGCAAACCCACTGCCTGCGGCTATTAATGCTACAATGAAGGATACCTATACCGTCCCATATGGACTCCAAATTAAGTCTGTTAAAAAGCTACTCATGAAAAACTCTACCTATGGGGGTATCGCCGCAGGGACACCTGTACCTGTTCGCTACATAGCATTTATTAGAGAAGTAAACTCAGGGGATATTAATATGTATGCCTATGATTACAACTACGAAATAGCAACCCCTGCGCCATCCACTAGTACTATAATGGCTATCGATTCCGACAATTCAGCTGGTGATCCAAGTAATTATCGAAATACCCCGGTTATCATTTGTTTGCGTCCTAGTAACGGCTTCTCATCGCAGCGCGGTATTATCACCATCTCTGGTAATGGGATTGGTCGTCGTTTTGGAGTATCTTCAATATCGAGCACAGTAGGTGATTCTAGTACAGTTTCTCTTGCCGGTACTTACGGAAGCGTTACATCAGCAGGGACAACATGCGAATAGATTATCAGAAAGAGAGAGGAGACACGCTCATAGAAGTACTTATGGCAATTACTGTTATGGCGATTGTCGTAACGCTGTCATACTCAGCGATGGTGAGGAGCTATGCTCAAGGGCTTGTGTCGCTCGAGAGATCACAAACAGCGGCACTCATGAACGCTTCGGCTATGATTCTTCGTGATCAATATGATACATATGAAAAAAAAATGGCTTCGGGGGGTGATACTACAACAACGGAATGGTATCAAGTTAAACATTGGGGAACGACAAGTTTGGTGAACTCAAGCGCGAATGTTCCTGTGACTGTCAATAATGGATGCACGATGTCAACAGGAATCGATCTATTGTATTTTGATCCAAGTGCTGCAAATCCAATATCTCCAAAAACCAAAAGCAACGTATCTCTACCGCTTCGCACAGGCACCACACCTGCTTATAATGACGGCATCTGGGTAGAGGGGTTTCGAGTCACGCCTGTAGTAGGCGGTCCAACATATTTCGATTTCTATATCAAAGCATGCTGGAATTCTCAGTATGGTGGTGGTCAACAAGCAATGGTTACGACAGTGAGGATATATGACCCAATACCATAAGAAATTTAGCAGACGAAATAAAGGCTTTACGCTTATAGAACTATTGCTATCGATGACATTTTTAGCAAGCGTCTTTATAACTGCAACAATACTCTTTACGCAGATGCTTGTAATATACAATAAGGGGCTAACAGTTAAACAATTAACACAAACAACCAGGATGCTTACCGAAGAGCTTAGTCGTGCGGGAAATAGTGCAACCGGAACTATCTATGTGGGGACTAATTGTCTCACTATCGGTAATTCGTACTATATCTGGAACTGGACTGATGGAAGTAAAACAACCGACTCGGGTTTTATGACCGCCAATATGCCAGCAGTCGACGCTCAATGGAAATATACGTCAGGCGAATCACTTAATTTTGTAAAAACACAAGATGCCAATGACTGCTCAGACCATCAAGTTGATAAGACAAAATCAACTCCTCTCCTACCTGATCAGTTACGCGTATATACTGTGACTACGCAGCAGTTATCCTCAAAACTTGTGCGCTTCTCTATGTATATCGGTACGTATTCAGGACCAGATTCAGATAATAATCCCTGGACTTCATCACGACTAGCATGTCGCTCTAATAGTATTGGCGCTTTTTGTCAGAAAATGGTTATAGATACAGTGTTTCGTTTAGCTAATGGAGGATAAAGTAGTGGAGAAGAATATGAAGCATCACAAATATAGCGAGAAAGGTGTTACGTCTATCCTTACGGTGCTCTTCTTTATTGTCCTCGTTTCTGTTATTACGATCGGCTTCACGAGACTTATGAGTCAAGAGTTTGCTCAAGGATATGAAGATGAGTTAACAAAGAGTGCGTATAATGCTGCAACTGCAGGCGTAGAAGACGCCAAACGTGCTATCTTGTTTTGTTCTGCCCAGGTCGGTTCCGAGAAGACGAATTGTGAAACTGAGCTATATACCGCAACATGTCCCGGATTTAATACGGGAACGTACTTTCAGACAAAACTTGGAATACCTCAATCAAATAGTGGTAAAACAAAAGTCTCTGATAGTGGACAAGAAGGCTATAGCTGTGTAACGGTATCGCGAAATACACAAGATATTAAGGGGACACTGAGTTATATGTCAGGTAGCGGATCAATGTTTGAGCTAAAGACGAACGATGCGGCGGGCTATAAGACGGTACGTATTTCATGGAGAAACCCAACTAATTCAACGACACTGTATCCGCAATCAAGGTTTAATACAGGTAATCCTCGAGCATTTGGTACCGGTTCGGAATATTACTGGAATTATGATGGCTCCTTACTTACTTCTCCGACCGTACTGCGAGTTATGGTTATATCAGTACCAGAGGGTGCATTCAATCTTGCCGACATTAAACAACAGAGTGTCTTTGTCTATCCTCAGATGAATGGGTCGGTTGCTACTATTTCGAATATTGATAATGGTGCAGTTCCCGTAAAACGCATGTCAACATTGTGCGATACAGCACAGTCTTGGACGTGCTCGGTTGACATTAGTTACTTTGCGTCCCATAAATATAATCAATACATTCTTCTTAAACCTGTATATAGTGATGCGGTATTTTCTATGACTGCTACGACAGCACTTGGGGCGCCGGTCACTTTTAATAATGTCCAGCTTAGTATTGATTCAACAGGGTATACGGCAGGACTTTCTCGTCGCATTCAAACAACCGTACATGCAGGGGGTCCTGCTATCAATACATCAAATGCGATCGACAGTGGTGGGGGACTATGTAAGAACTTTAGGGTAGGTCTAGCTAATCTATTTACCAATATAGACTACAATAACTGCAAACCTCTCTAGCTCTCAATATGGGTACGGTGGAATTTCTGGTGAATTTCTCGTAGATGCTGATCGGTGACATGGGTATATATTTGAGTAGTAGCGATATTGCTATGCCCAAGCATGCTTTGGACACTACGAAGGTCAGCACCATTCATGAGTAGATCTGTTGCAAAACTATGTCTGAGGGTGTGAGGGCTTACGTGTTTAGTGATACCTGCAAGCTTGGCGTAGTGCTCAACGATTCGTTGGACACTACGCGGTGTGAGGCGGAAACTTTCACCTTTGCTGTCCCCGGTTTTAGCACCGCTGTATCGAATAAAAAGCGGTTGTGCGGTATCTGCGCGGCTCTCGAGGTATGTCGCAAGCCATTCACTTGCTTCCGGACTAATGAACACGGGACGATCTTTTTGACCTTTTCCACGGACCATAAATTCGCCTCGTCGTAGATTGATATGATCACGGTTTAGGTTACATAGTTCACTTACTCGTAAACCACTCGAAAACAATAGTTCGAGCATAGCTCTGTCCCGTAGGCCTCCCTTACTGTTAATGTCAACGATAGTGATAAGTCGTTCGGTTTCATCGGTTGAAAGAAAACTTACTTGTTTTCGGCGAATTTTTGGAAGCTCTACCTTTTCTGGAGTAAGGGTGTGAATATCACGTCGTGAGCAATATCCTAAAAAGCTTCTCAGTGCAATCAAGTGATAATTCTGCGTAATAGAAGAGAGTTCATCTCCTGCTTCGTTTTTATAGCGATTGAGCCAGAGGCGATATTTGCGAATTATCTCAGCGTTAATTTTATCAACTTCGATATCGCCAGCAAATTCAATAAGCCGATCGAGATAGAGGTGATAATTCTCAGCGGTCTTCTGGGAGCGACCCTTCTCGACCTCAAGGTACTCGATGAAGTCCATAATAAGCTCAGAGAGGTACATACCTCCATCATAACGTATATGTTTATATTTTGCGACGTAGAATAGATGCTACAATAGTTCTCATGAATATTATCGAAGCAATTATCTTAGGGGCCATACAGGGATTAACAGAATTTATACCAATTTCCAGTTCAGGACATCTAGTGATTGCGCAGTTCTTTATGAATGGGGCAAGCGATCATCTATTTATTGAATGGATTAATCTTGGAACAGTCCTTGCGCTTATCATTTTTTTCCGGAAACGAATACTTGATCTCATCCAGCGAGTCATCGTAAAACGAGATTATCGACTGGCGCTTAATATTATTATTGCGATGATTCCTGCGGGACTAGCGGGATTCTTTCTTGCCGGATTTATCGAGAGTAACCCATTCTTCGGTAGTATATGGACGGTTGTTGTCACTCTTACAATAGTAGGAATTCTCTTAATTGTACTCGAAAAGCTTCCAAGGCTCTCTAATGTTGATGAAAATACATTGTCGAAGAAGCGTGCGCTTAGTATCGGTCTTGCGCAGGTATTAGCACTTATTCCAGGCACATCTCGTTCCGGAAGTACGATAATAACAGGGAGATTAATGGGACTGAGTCGCGCGAGTGCAGCCGAGTTTAGTTTTCTCGTTTCAATTCCAATTATGCTTGGAGTCATCGCAAAGCTGCTTATTAAATCTGCGGACCGCACGTATCTTATAAATAATTTTACAACACTTTTAATTGGGAATGTAGTTGCCTTTATGTGCGGTATGATTGCTATTGGGTTTCTTATGAGGTTTTTGGAAAAGAAAAACCTCACTGTCTTTGGGTGGTATCGGGTAGGGCTTGCAATAATTATTGCCGCGATAGTTCTGGTAAAATAAGTAATAACGCTAGCTATAACTGAAAGGAAAGAAATAATGGAGCGAACACTCGTTGTGTTAAAACCGGATGCAGTTCAGAGGGGGATTATTGGAGAGATCATCTCAAGATTTGAACGAGTTGGGCTTAAGATTGTCGGAGCAAAATTATTTGTGCCAAGCAAAGAGCTTGTCGACAAGCATTACCCGAGTGATCGAACGGAATTCATCAAAGGTATTGGAGCGAGAACTCTCGAAAGCTATCGAGAGATGGGTCTTGATCCAATAGAGCAGTTTGGTGCCGATGATGCGATGCGTATTGGCGAGGAGGTTCGAGGCTGGTTAGCTGATTTTATGCGCTCTGGTCCTGTTTTCGCATTTGCATTCGAAGGGCCACATGCGATTGAGGTAGTTCGGAAGATAGTAGGGGCTACGTTGCCTCAAAAAGCATTACCGGGCACAATTCGCGGCGATTATTCATTTGACTCCTCATATCTTGCGAACTCTCAAAACAGGCCAATTAAAAATCTTATCCATGCTTCAGGGAACAAAGAAGAGGCAGAGTTTGAGTTAGATCTGTGGTTTAGCCCTAAGGAGATGACCGATTATTCAACAATCCATCAAGCAAGTATGATGTAGGGCTCTAAAGATAAGATCTGCTATAGTGAAAAGGCGCCCCAGTAGCTCAACGGATAGAGTAGCTCCGTCCTAAGGAGAAGATATTAGTTCGATTCTAGTCTGGGGTACCAGATATTATGTATATAACAAAAGACTTTCCCGGGAGTCTTTTGTTATAGTGGTGATATGTATAATGATGCAATTGTCATTTTGGGATGTGGAATTGATGCACAAGGTATGCTTAGCAGAGATGCAGTAAATGCTGTCGATTTAGGCATCAAGTTCCTTGAAAATACCCCAAATACGTGTTTGATCATGACTGGAAATGTCAGCTACAAGGCTACATTCAAGCCGTCTATTAGTGAGGCGCAGGCAATGAAAGATTATGCCGTTGCAGCAGGTGTCAGTGGTAGCCGAATTTTTGTTGAAACTGAATCAAAGGATTCTCTCGGTAATCTTTTCTTTACGAAGCAAAATCTGCTGATCCCGCTGAATATACACAAAATAAGAATTATTTGTGGGCCAAATCAAAGTACCAAGCGCATCGAATACTTGGCGACCAAGGTTTTGGGTGATAGATATGATTTCCGAATTATAGAACCGACTGTCAAAAGAACAGAGAACAAAGACCGTGAATCGAGATCTCTTGAACTGGCTAAAAGATGGTTAGACGATATCCAGAGTGGGGATATGAACAGTATCTATACACTGATGCGCAGTAAGCATCCCGCATACAATAGTTCTCTGAGCCTTGAATCAGTAAAGGAACTACTCTAGTACTAGTTCTGTCCTTAGTGTTGATACTACAGCTTATTACGCTACTGTCATAACTAAACGCTGGTGGTTTGTTGTATTATAGAGCTATGGATACTTTCAGCGGTCAACGACCTAATGAGAGGGTAATGTTCGTATTTCGGCGACATATTATTGCGATGCGTCGTGGCTTTTATGCTATGGCGATACCCTTTGTTATAGCATCAGTGCCGTATTTGCTGCTTCCGGATACACTATGGCTCTTTTGGGTGGCGATGGGCGGCCTTGCGCTTGGTTTGTTGCTATTCTGGTACCATTGGCTTGGCTGGTACTACAGTGTTTTCATCGTGACCGATCAACGAATCCAGCAGACGACACAAAAAGGGCTGTTTGGAAAGTCTGTAATTGATCTTGATCTGTCGAAGATTCAGAATATCAGCTATAATATACCTGGCTTTACTGGAGAATTGCTCCGATTTGGGACGATCGTCATTCAGACATATGTTGGCGATATGGTCATCGACAAAGTTGAGCATCCAGAAGACATATATAACCAATTGCAGAATGTAGTACACCTGAGCGGTGGAGGCGCAGGACATAAAGATGAAACGAAATTACCTTAAACGTATACTACGCAGCAAGACGCCTATCGCTGACGAAGCCCCGTCTCGAATTACTAATGAAACCGTAGCCGAACACCGCGAGCAGATACTAGCGGGTGGGAGACGGTTTAAATACCCGGTCCAATATCAGCGGCACAAACTTGTTATCAATACAATCATAATTGGTGTAGTGACCCTGCTGGCCGCGTTTGCACTTGGCTGGCAGCAACTATACATTGCACAGAATACAAGTAAGTTTATGTACCGTGTAACCCAAGTCGTACCGTATCCTGTTGCATCGGTCGATGGTGAATGGGTACGTTATAGTGACTATCTCCGGAAACTGCGAAGCAATATCCAGGCATTGCTTCAGCAGAAACAGATTGTTCCTACGAGTGCTGACGGAAAACGCCAGATTGAGTACTATAAAGCGCGCGAGATTGTTAATGCAGAACAAGACGCTTACGCACGTAAGCTTGCCAGAGAGCGCAAGATAACAGTTGATAGTAAAGAAGTAAATGATTTTATTCAAAAAACCGTTGACGCTAAGTCGGTGAGCTTATCAGCGTACGAACAAACAGTACTCCATACATTTTATGATTGGTCACTCAATGATTATCGCCAGGTGCTGCGAGACCAACTTCTAAAGCGGAAAGTTAGTTTCGCTGTTGATGATAATGCAAAAAGTAGAGTTAAGGATATTCAGCAGAAACTAGCAGCCGGAGCTGACTTCGCGACCCTCGCAAAAGAAAACTCTGATGATGAGATCACAAAGCTATCCGGAGGTGATGTCGGTTCAATTAGTTTCTCTACGCCTGACATTAACGATACTATTTCTACAGCACAAAAACTCGATGTTGGAAAAACCTCCGATCCTATCGAAGGATCAGACGGGTACTATATTGTGAAAGTCATAGAAAAAACGAGTGAAACCGTTCATTATGCACAGATAAAGATCGGTCTGACGGAATTCCAAAATAAATTCTCACAATTGGAAAAAGCTGGCAAAATTACTGAGTATATCAAGGTTGATAAGGCTCAATTGAAGGCTGGTCAATAGACTAAGGGTTAAGATATACCAAAGAAAAACTCTCACCAGATTGGTGAGAGTTTTTCTTTGGCGGGCCCGACCGGATTCGAACCGGCGATCTCCTCCGTGACAGGGAGGCGTGATAGGCCAACTTCACTACGAGCCCGTAACGATATGTCTGAGTGATATCCACGTGACAACTTGAAGATAGTATCAAATTTTGACTCTTTTCGCAACAGGGGAAGCGGGGCTCGATTACTCTAGGGCTTTTTGTTATAATTAAGGCCGTATGTGCCACCTTAGCTCAGTTGGTAGAGCATCTCATTCGTAACGAGAAGGTCGCCAGTTCGATTCTGGCAGGTGGCTCCATAAGAATGAAGTCTAAAAAATAACCATGAAACAAGTATTTCTTTCAACTCTTCGTAATCGTTCGTATCTGGCAGCTTTCGTCATAACGGCATTACTTTGTTTTGCAATTTTAGTACTGAGCGCAATAGAGATTCGGCATAGCGATATTCAGGTACCGTTACGCTATAGTGCATTTGGGATCACGCATATTTATCGCGAGTCGTGGTTGAATGAACTATTACTCCCTCTTTTTGCTATCGGTATTTTTGTTGCTCATACCGTCATTAGCCTTAAGTTTGCATCCCTTAAGCACATAACTGTTGCGATCGCATTCCAGTGGTTAACGGCAATTATGCTGTCATTGGTATTTATGACTCTCCTTGCGATTTTTAAGATAGTCTCGGTGCTTCAATGACCGATATTGAGATTCCACTCGGAAAGCGTACACGTTTCTATCGTTTTTTTGAGATATTGCCAGGAGTATTGAGCTATTCAATGATATTCGCGCCGATCTTTCTGAGTCTCATTAATCCTGTGATTGGAGCACTATTTGTTATCATTTTTATTATTATCTGGTTTGTGAAAGCGATTGGTATGACGGTTAGAATTGTGCAAGGCTACAACGTACTTCAGAGTTCTCTGAGGGTTGACTGGGCTGTGCGCTTGAGCGATCTACAGGACCCAGAGAAAGCACTAAAGAACTTTCATCCAAGGAAAGCATTTGGGCTACAGACACACCGTTATAACCTCGAAAATATGAGCCACCTTGTAAACGCAAAAAAACCATCGGATATTTTTAATGCCGTTATTATTCCAACCTACAACGAAGGAAGGGATATTCTTGAGCCAACTATCAAGGCTGTGATGAGTGGGAGCTATGATTCGCGCCGTATTATTCTGGTTATTGCATACGAGGAGCGTGGTGGAAAAGAGATTGAGGAGACTTGTCGAGCGCTACAAAAGAAATTCAAGACCCATTTTAAGGCTATGTATATCGTAAAGCACCCTGCTAATCTTAAGAATGAGGTTGTGGGCAAGGGTGGAAATGCAACCTATGCGGGAAAATTCCTTGCAAAACAGCTGGATAATCTTTCTCTCAATCCGGAAAATATTATTGTCACAACTCTGGATGCCGATAATCGTCCACATACGAGCTACTTTTCGTATGTGACATATGAGTTTCTTGTTCATCCTGAGCCACGTCATGTCGCGTTTCAACCTCTTGCACTATTCCTGAATAACATATGGGATGTTCCTGCGCCTATGCGAGTATTAGCGACAGGTAACTCATTCTGGAACCTCATCAGCTCATTACGTCCGCATATGCTAAGAAATTTTGCTGCCCATTCCCAAAGTATGGCGGCATTAATTGATATGGATTTTTGGAGTGTTCGCACAATCGTTGAAGATGGTCATCAGTTTTGGCGAAGCTACTTTCGTTACGATGGTCAATACCATGTCGTTCCTCTTTATATACCCATCTACCAAGATGCGGTTCTAGCTGATACGTATAAAAAGACGCTTAAGGCGCAATTTAGTCAGTTGCGTCGCTGGGCCTATGGTGTTTCTGATATTCCCTATGTTGCCGAAAGGGTGTTTACTCGCCATCGTACCGTACCGCTTGTCGATGGTATTCAAAAGTTCCTGCGGCTTCTTGATAGTCACGTTAGTTGGGCGAGTGCTTCGGTTATACTAATGTTTGGTGCATTCGCGCCTCTTTTCGTTAGTCCTGAGGCGAGTCGAAGTATTGTTGCGTATCAGTTACCTGGAATTGCGAGTGGTCTGCAAACAATTGCAATGGTCGCCATTTTTGTGCAAATCTTCCTTACTTTCAAATTACTACCTCCACGACCAGCACGCTATAAGAGCCATCGTAACCTTGGTATGTTATTTCAGTGGCTCCTTATGCCTATTACAAGCATTGCCTATGGCTCAGTGGCCGCTATTAATGCCCAGACGCGTCTTCTTCTGGGAAAATACCTTGATAAGTTTGAAGTGACCGATAAATCGGTGATTAAGGATTGATAAGCCCACAATTTCTTTATATATGCGTCGGGGTCGATAATTTAAAAGTTCTGCTACATACATAGCAGAACTTTTAATGTAAGATACGAGGCTCTAATTACTTCTTAGAAGAAGTGTGTGACTGGGCTGGTGTACCAGCCGTCTCGTAAAAGATTGCGAAGCGGGTAAGCTCGGAATCTTTCGCGCGACCAGTTTTTACCGGTGTTGCTGTTGACAGGTTATTACCCATGGAATACATATTAGCATAAATAACAATCTATGTCAATAAGCACGAGGAGTATGTGATATATCATGAAGTGAATATGGGCCGAATTACCGGTTACAACAATAATACGGACAATGATATATATTTTTTTAAAAACATATAATTTTGATGTGGAAAAGCACAGACAGTACAGCGGATAACACCAAAGAAAATACCCTCCTAAATAGGAAGGTATTTTCTTTGGTGGGCGATATAGGATTCGAACCTATCACCTCAACAACGTCAATGTTGCGCTCTAGCCAAATGAGCTAATCGCCCGTATATATACGGAAAGTATACCAAAAGGTGCATTGAGCTTAGTATTCTTTATTTGGCTAGAGCGCAAGCGCTATTATGTATGCGCTAATGGCTTTCCAAATGAGCTAATCGCTCGAACAGGTAAAAGCATACCAAAAACAGAGATAAATCGCAAGATATGGTATACTTTTCTTGTAGAAGCGTTGAGGCGGATTAACCACCCGCGGAGCGACCGTCGGCTAGAGAGAAACGTACGTTATCGTGTCTCGAAGAGTGAAAGTTTTCGGTGGAACAGTCTGCAACAGTTGTGGACCCGGGAACATGCTGAGGATACAAGTATCCTATACGGCATGTTTTTAATTTTATATAGAGGAGATAACGATCTATGAACGACGAACAACTATACGCGATGCGACACAGCCTGGCTCATATTACCGCTCAGGCAGTACGACATCTGTGGCCGGAGGCAAAATTTGGCGTTGGACCGGTTGTTGAGAACGGTTTTTATTATGATATCGATCTCGGTAGCACTAAGGTCTCAGAAGACGACTTTAAGCGTATTGAAAAAGAGATGCGCACAATTATCAATAAGGACTATGCTTTTGAGCGCTCAGAAAAGCTGATCGACGATGCAATTAATTGGGCAAAAACAGAGGAGCAGCCATACAAAGAAGAGCTCCTGAATGATTTAAAGCGCGCAGGTACGACTATAGCAAAAGAGCTCGATAGCGCAGAGCTCGGACTTGCGATGGACGGTGATAGTGCGGTTGAGAATGTCTCTTTTTACACCGACGGAGACTTTACTGACCTCTGTCGAGGACCTCACGCCGAAACAACAGGTAAAGTCGGTGCATTTAAGCTCATGAGGGTAGCTGGGGCGTATTGGCGGGGCAAGGAAACTAATCCTCAGATGCAACGGCTCTATGGTATTGCATTTGCGACGCAGGATGAGCTTGATTTACACCTGAAGATGCTCGAAGAAGCAAAAAAACGTGATCACCGTAAGCTTGGGCAGGAACTTGACCTCTTTACGTTTTCGCCACTTGTGGGTGCGGGACTGCCGTTATTCACACCAAGAGGAACGGTGCTGCGTGAAGAATTAACTAATTTTGCTGAAGGTTTGCGAAAAACGGCCGGTTTTCAGCGAGTGAGTATTCCGCATATTACAAAGACTGGACTCTATAAAGTATCAGGGCACTGGGATAAGTTTGGGGAAGAGCTCTTCTTAGTTAAAAGCCAAGAGACGAATGATGAGTTCGCTCTTAAACCCATGAACTGCCCTCATCACAACCAGATATACACCTCACAGCCACGCAGCTATCGTGACCTTCCTGTACGATATTTCGAGACAACAACAGTGTATCGAGACGAAAAAACAGGTGAACTCGGCGGTCTTGCTAGAGTGCGTTCAATTTCTCAAGATGATAGCCATGTCTACGCAAGGAGAGATCAGCTCGAGGGAGAGGTTTCTGCATTGATTGGCGATGTTCAGACCCTCTACGCGACACTCGGGATGTCACTGAGAGCACGACTTAGCTACCGAGACGCAAGCGGTAAATATTTCGGGGAACAATCTTTATGGGATCTTGCTCAGGGAATCATTAAAGATGTTGCTGTTAAGAATGAACTCAATTTCTTTGAAGCAGAAGGGGAAGCTGCTTTCTATGGTCCAAAGATTGATTTCATGGCGACCGATGCGATCGGCCGCGAACATCAAGTAGCAACTATCCAACTAGATTTTGTGCAGCCAGAACGATTCGAGCTTGAGTATACAAATGAACAAGGCAATAAAGATCGTCCAGTCATGATTCACTGTGCGATACTTGGTTCAATCGAGCGCTTCCTGAGCGTCTATATTGAGCACACTGCCGGACGTTTTCCAGTCTGGCTCGCTCCTGAGCAGTTGCGAATTATTCAGGTCAAAGACAGTGAAGAAGTGAAGCTATTTGTACAACAACTATATACCCTCGCTCGTCAAAATGACATCAGAGTAACCATAGATGACAGTAATGAGTCTGTGGGAAAAAAGATACGAACAGCCGAACTCTGGAAGATTCCGTACACGCTTGTTATAGGGGAGAAAGAAGTCAACGATGCAAAAATTACACCACGAGTACGAACGGACTTAGCCGTTGATGGACGTGAAGACAAGGCGTATGAAATTGACCAATTTCTAAAAAGCCTCACTAACGAAATACGGGGACGAGTAAGTAAATCTTCGTTGTAGAAAAGTCATGAAGAAGAAAAAACTTATTATCGCAATCGACTTTGATGACGTCATCGTTTTGACGGGTAATCGTCAAGTTGAGTATTACAATGAGACGTATAGGCAGAGTGTTCACCCGAGACATTTTTATAGCACTGCGACAACTGAAACCTGGGGGACAGATGATGACCAGCTCGTCATAGATCGAATAGCCAAACACACGATGAGCGAGGAGTTTGCCCAAACTCCTCCGACTGAGGAGTCAATTCAGGCCATTCATCACTTGGCTCAATATCATGAGCTTCACATAGTTACTGGACGGCCACAATCTATTGAGGGCGCAACGCTTGCTACAATAGACAAGTATTTTAAGGGGTGTTTTAAAACCGTCGAACACACCAATATGTATACACCTTCTACACTTGATCTGGTTCGGAGAGCAAAAGGCGATGTTTGCAAAGATTTACAGGTAGATATATTTATCGACGATCACGTCGGCCATTGTCGATCAGTACAAGAAGCCGGTATCTCAGAAATAATAGTCTTCGGTGATTACGACTGGAATCGTCACGAATCCTTAGGTCCCGGTATGATTCGTTGTGTCGATTGGTCGGCTGTGCTCAAAGAGGTAGAGCGTGTCAGTGATGCCGGATTCTAGTTTCAAAGAGCAGGTCTATTCACTTGTTGCGGTTATTCCATATGGGAGGGTGATGACCTATGGTGATATTGCAGTACTCGCCGGCCACCCTCGAGCAGCAAGACAAGTAGGTGGGTTGGCTCATTTTGGACCCACGGATTTACCGTGGCATAGAGTGGTTAATAGACGAGGTGAGTGTGCGAGCGGCTACTACGGGGGCAAGGAGGGGCATAGGCAGATGCTTCAGGCTGAAGATGTAGATATTGTTGAGTATCGAGTAGTGAATTTTGCCACCCTTCGCTGGAGACCAGGATGAATTCCACACAATTCCGGCCACTCCTGGTGTTGACGGGTCCGACCGCGAGTGGTAAAAGTTCATTAGCAATGAAGCTTGCACAAGTATACGATGGAGAAATTATTTGTGCTGATTCAAGAACTGTTTATAAAGGTATGGACATTGGTACCGCCAAGCCAAGTAAGCATGACCAAAAAAAAATTCGACACCATTTATTGGATATCGTAGAGCCAAATGAAAAATTTACCGTGTATGATTTTCAGCGTCTTGCAAGAAACGCGATTGAAGATATCTATTCGAGGGGGCGTATTCCATTCCTTGTTGGGGGGACAGGCTTATATATAGATAGTGTTATCTTAGACTATGAGCTTGGCAGGGAAGCGGACGAATCCCTGCGCAAAGAGCTTGAAGAATTGTCTATTGATACACTGCAGAAGATGATTATTAAACAACGATTAGTTATGCCAAATAACATGTTGAATAAAAGACATCTTATACGATGCATCGAAAATGCCGGATACTCAACCTCAAGGAAGTCCTCTCCTGATGGTAATGTAATCGTTGTTGCAATTTCAACAGAAAAATCAGAACTTCTTAGCAAGATATCATTCAGAATCGAAGGCATGCTTACGGCGGGGATTATCCCGGAAACTGAGAAATTATTACAACAGTATGGTAACCAGTGCGAAGCAATGAAGGGTAATATCTACTCACTCGTTCAACGGTATGTGCAACAAGAATTGTCACTTGATGAACTAAAAGAGCAAGCAAAAACACAGGACTGGCATTTAGCCAAGCGACAGCTGACCTGGCTGCGACGTCATGATTTTGTACATTGGCAGTCTATAAAGAACGCGGAAAGCTTTATTGGTAACGCACTGGATGAACAACAAATACGTGACTCGCGCAACGCAAAGTGATACTATGAGTGTGAAAATATGATAGGGGAAGACAGTGATTGACGCATTATTTGGTTCAAAAACGCGAGTAAAATTATTGCACCTCTTCTTAAATAACCCAAACAGGGCGTTTTATGTAAGAGAAATTACGCGCAAAATCGACGAACAGATTAACTCAGTACGACGTGAACTCGCGAATATGTTGAGTGTGGGTATTATTAAGAGCGAAGAATCAAATAACAGGCTATACTATGAAGTCAATCAAGAGTATATACACTATGAACCAATGCGACAGATATTTGCAGATACAAGCCTTGAATCAAGGGCTCTAGGCGAAACAGCTGAGAGGGGTGCGGATACAAATAAATTTATCAAAGCACTAGGCGATGTGAGAGTAGTTATCTTTTCTGGTAAACTTGTTCACGGATCAATTTCCGAAGTAGATGTTGTTATTGCTGGATCGGTCAATAAAACACAAGCGAAGAAATATATATCTGCGCTAGAAAAAGAAGAAGGTAGATCGCTGGCGTATGTAGTAATGGAGTACCAGGATTTTTACTACCGTCTAAGTATAAAAGACCGCTTTGTTAGCTCAATAATTAATACTAAGCATGCAGTCATTGTCGACACTGAACATATATTGCACGAGAATTAGGAGGAAGAAATATGGACTTTGAATATAAAGGTGCTAACTGCGTTGTGATCACATCAAAAAACGCTAAGGTGGTGATAGATGGAAAACTTTCAGGTGTTGGCCTAAAGGATGTAATGCCGAAAGACAGTATCGCCGTAACAACCCAGGATAACTTTAAACCGCAACTGTCAGAGGATAATATCAGTGTTGATCAGCCAGGCGAGTATGAAATTCGCGACATCTCATTCAAAGGAGTAGCCGCGGAGCGAATGATTGATTATGACAAGAGTATGAACGCGACGATGTATCGCATCGCCTATAGCGACCTGTCTGTTGGAGTTGTTGGTCATGTAGCAGTACCCCTTACTGAAGAACAGCTCGAGCAACTCGGTCTCGTTGATGTATTAATTATTCCAGTTGGCGGACATGGGTACACTCTTGATGCTAGCCAAGCTATGCAGGTCGTACGTCAAATCGAGCCAAAAGTCGTCATAGCGACACATTATATGGATTCAGCCGTGAAGTATGAAGTAGAACAAGACGGGTTAGACGAGTTTATTAAAGAGTATGCAGGCAATGTCGAAGAGACATCAAAGTGGAAGGTAAAGAACGGCGTACTCCCAGAAGGAAACACGCTCGTGAAATTGTTGCGTACAGCTTAGTTAGTTTACTAAAAAATAGCAAAAACACTCTCCTTGGAAATCGGAGAGTGTTTTTATATACCTGCGAATAATTAGCTAAGAATGCCTTTTTTCTTCAGGGTACGGATAGCTTGTGTCGAAAGTGTCATTGTCACTTTTTGACCATCAATAGCAAATGTCTTCTTCTGGAGATTTGGTTTAAAGACACGTTTAGTGCGCCTTAAGCTAAAACTGACATTATTGCCGTATTGCTTTCCTTTACCGGTGAGTTCACATCGTGATGCCATAATAATTTTTTCCTTTACAACCGTTCTATACTACTGTTTTTCTCCTCAAGAGTCAAGAGGTAATGATATACTGTTTATGACTATGAATATCGATTTTGCATATATCTTCACTATTCTTGCAGTTATTTTGTTGTCTATGACACTTCATGAGGCGATGCATGGATACATGGCATACTGGCTTGGTGATGATACTGCGAAAGCCAGTGGGCGCTTAACACTCAATCCTCTTGCGCACATTGATCCTTTTCTGACGATCATACTTCCGCTATCGCTTGCTCTTATGGGTCTTCCGGTATTCGGTGGAGCGAAGCCCGTACCATTTAACCCATCACGCGTTCGCTACGGAGATATGGGAGCGGCACTCGTAGGTCTGGCGGGTCCTCTCACTAACTTTGTTCTGGCGTTTGTTTTCTTTAGCTTCTTTGTACTCATGGGTACGCCAAGTGTCTCTACGATTCAGGGTATGGTGTTGCAGGCAGGGATATATGTCAACCTAGGCTTCTTCGTCTTCAATATGCTGCCGCTACCACCGCTCGATGGATCACGCGTACTATATGCGCTAGCGCCGGATGCGGTACGACGCGTCATGGAGACAATTGAACAATATGGTATCTTTTTCGTATTCATCGTCGTGCTTCTCTTTAGTCAGCCAATTGGTATATTTATATCAAATGCTATACGCTTTTTTGTTCAGCTCTTTGCGGCTCTCTTTGGAATCACAATGATATAATAGGAAGTGTCCTCCTGCGGTGCTTGTGACATATTGATTTCCTTATATCACTTGGAAGGGAACTCTAATGACTGTATCCCGTGGGATGCAGTTGCGAGTACCCACCTTGCATATACGCGAGGAATCCAATTGAGTCCAAGCGCGACTTGCGGGAGGGCGCTTTGTTTACAGGGTGTAGCTTAGTCCGGTAAAGCGCTGCGCTGGGGGTGCAGAGATCGGAGGTTCAAATCCTCTCATCCTGACCATGATATATAGTAGACATAATTACATCGAAATTTAATATTTTACGAATAAGACTATAGACAATATATTCAGAAAATTGTTCAGTACTTCCTATAGATTGATGTTATTTATTCTACGACCGGACAATGATATAATAGGTGGGTTAGAGTGCTGAACGATCGCCCGTTCTAATAAGATGCGGGAGGAAAGTCCGGGCAGCATAGAACATTGACAGTTGCTAACGGCAACCGGGGGTGACCCTAGGGAAAGTGCCACAGAAACAAAACCACTGATGCGCCTAGCGCAAAAGTAAGGGTGAAACGCGCGGTGTAAGAGACCGTAGTTCTGTACGGTGACGCACAGGAGAGGTAAACCCTGTCTGCTGCAAGGCGGTTCATGACTTTCGTTAAGAGAGGGCTGTTCGCTACCTCATGAACCATTTAAGCCGCTTGATCCTGCTGGCAACAGCAGGACTAGATAGATGATCGTTCTCGACGGAACCCGGCTTACAGGTGCTCTAACAACAAAAAACTCCTCAAATTTGAGGAGTTTTTTGTAGGCTTTAAAGAACTTAGTTAAGTTTTGCGGCCTTCACAATAGCGCTAAATGCTTCCGGAGAAGTAGCTGCCATTTCCGCAAGTGTTTTACGGTCAAGCTCGATACCAGCCTCGTTAAGACCGTGCATTAGTTTACCGTAGGTTGTGCCATTTTGACGGGCAGCAGCATTGATACGAGTAATCCATAGTGATCGAAGATCACGCTTTTTATTGCGACGATCGCGATATGCGTACTGAAGAGCTCGGATAACCGCCTGTTTCGCCAATCGGAAACTGCTCGTGCGGTTATGTTGCATACCTTTCGCTGCTTTGAGAATCTTTTTGTGCTTTGCGCGTGCTGTGACGCCTCGTTTTACTCTCATTGGTTATACTCCTAAGGCTCTCTTTAGGTTTTTAGCAATTTTTCCCTTAACAGTTGCAGGTGAGCCGATGACGCGTTTGCGGCTTTCACTTTTCCCTGCGAGCAGGTGACTAGAGAATGCACGTCGACGAATAAGCTTACCGGTAACAGTTTTACGGATACGCTTTGCGGTTCCGCGGTGTGTTTTTAACTTTGGCATTATTTACTCCTTATAACTATACTCAGATTTCGTCCGTTCATCTGAGGTTTTTGCTCAACTATCGCTTCGTTTTCAAGGGTTTGGGCAACGCGATTGATCATTTCGTATCCTAGCTCTTGATGGGCGATCTCACGTCCTCTGAAGAAGACCTGGATTCTTACTTTGTGCCCTTCGCTGAGGAATGACCGTATTTTTCGCAGTTTGATGTCAAGATCGTTCTGTCCAATCTTGAGGCCAAATCGCATTTGTTTAACTTCGCTCACTTTTGCATTCTTTTTATTCCGCTGCTGTTCCTTCATTTTTTGATACTGGTATTTACCCCAGTCAATAATTTTAGCAACAGGAGGGGATGCAAGAGGAGAAATCTCAACAAGATCGAGGCCTGCATCTTCGGCAGCTTTGAGTGCATCGCGACGAGGCATAATACCTAGTTGCTCGCCTTCAGCGCTGACGACCCGCAGTTCAGAAGCTCGGATAGCTTCATTGATACGAACTGAATTGTTGATAACCCTTGTACTCCTTCACGTAGTTGTTGTTAGTGTTTTTCCTCGGAACATTTTAACAGAGAAAAGACAAAAAATCAACGCTGTTACGCGCTTTTCTGTCGGTATTGAAGTGCCTCTGCTATATGTTCAGTCAAGATAGCATCTTTTCCCTCAAGATCTGCGATTGTTCGGGCAACTTTTATCACCTTGAAATAACTGCGAGCAGAAAGTTTTAATTTTTCGGCTGCGCTGTTAAGAAACTCAGCTGCAGCAGTGTCGAGAAGGGTACTTTTAGCAATATTCTTACTCGAGAGTTCAGCGTTGGTGCGTGATCGATTGCGGATATACTGGCGCGTGCGTGCAGCGGTAACTTGTTGGCGTGCTAACGGGCTTTCTGGTTGTTTTGATTCGTACGATAGTAAATCCTTCTCGGGAACGCGTGCCACCGAAAGAACCATATCTATTCTATCGAGCAATGGACCGGATATTCGTTTTTGGTACGCTAGTATTTGGTTCATACCACAACTACATTCGTGGCTTGGATCGCCATAATACCCGCAAGGACAGGGGTTTCTAGTCGCGACAAGCATGAAGCTGGCCGGGAACTGTACCTTACTGGCAGCACGAGCAACATGGATGACTCGGTCCTCGAGCGGTTGTCGTAGTGCTTCGAGTGATGCTCTCGGGTATTCCGGTAACTCATCTAAGAAGAGGACGCCGTTATGAGCAAGACTAATCTCTCCCGGCATAGGTTTAGTGCCGCCACCGATGAGCGAGATAGCGCTTGAGGTGTGATGGGGTGAGCGGAATGGTCGCGTCGTGACAATCGTATCGGTAATTTCACCAACAAGGCTATGGAGTTTTGTGATAGCAATCTGCTCCTCGTACGTTGGCGCGGGCAAGATAGAAGGTAATGTGCGGGCCAACATTGTCTTACCTGATCCTGGAGGACCATCAAAAAGGATATTATGACCTCCGGCTGCAGCAATAATAAGCGCGCGTTTTGCTTGCTCTTGCCCCTTAATGTCGGCAATATCTGTAGTGTAATTTGCTTCTACTGTATCCGCTTGAAGATCTCGTTCATAAGAACTGAGCTTTTTCTCACCAATTAGATGTAGATACACATCAACAAGCGAATGCACACCTATAACATCGATATCTTTGACGAGCGCGGCTTGAGCTGCATTTTTCTCGGGAACAATAAGGGTTGAGTAGCCCGCTTCACGGGCAGTTTCGGCGATATTTATCACCCCGCGGATTGGTTTTAGGCTGCCATCCAGGCTTAATTCTCCAGCACATAAGACGTTCTTGAGTGACTTCTGAGATAGTTTGCCGCTTGCGATGAGAATTGAGAGCGCTATTGGTACATCAAAGTGCGAACCGTCTTTCGGGATATTAGCGGGTGCGAGATTAATCGTTATCTTGTGAGAGGGGAATTCAAGATGAGAATTGTTAATAGCGGAGCGGACACGGTCTCTTGCTTCGTCGATCGCTTTATTACCAAGACCAACTATTGAAAAAGCGGGCAGACCTCGATTAATATCGCATTCAATCTCAATAATGTGACCTTCGAAACCAACCGTCGTGGCAGAAATTACCTTGGCTGTCATATCTAGGGGATAGTATACACGAATAGCTAGACTTTTTTGCCATTTTTTGATACAATAACAGAGGTTGGGGGCTGAAATATGCTTTCGACGACTGGACTTTAACAGACTGTTTTGCAAGCCGAACACTGACGTAATCAGTATTTTTAAATGCAAATAAAATTGCTAACTTCTTCAGGAGCTTGTCTCCTGTTGCAGTACCAGTAGCAGCCTAATCGCTTGCTACCGCTTCAGCACTGATGCCTAATAGGTGTTTGAAGTGTCATATACATATGGCTTGGCGAGTTAGTAGCTGTGAAGCTAATTCGCGACGTACATTCATAGACCGGACGCGTGTATTTTTGTCATTCCCAAGCACGTGGACGTAAGAAGAATTGACTAAGCTTGTAGACGAACAGTAGGTTACCATTCGGACCCGGGTGCGATACCCGGCAGCTCCACCAATAAAAACGCCCAATCGTAAGATTGGACTTTTTTATTGCACAAGGGTTCTATTATACGATTCGGCATTGAGTCGCTTATTCAAATAAATATTGAGCAGCAGAAATTTGTTGAGTTCAATATAGCGAGTTATATGTATAAGAAACGACCGTCTGCGAGGAACGGTCGTTTCATTTTTGATGTTTTTGTCTTGTTTTTGATTTTTGGCCCTTGTACAAGTTTTTTGTTCAAGGACTACCTCTATAATAAGACCTTAAAATGCTAATGTCAACAGTAATTTTTACTATAATCTAACTGTGGAAAACTTACTAAATTATGGCATATATAGTGTTCAGTTAGTCAAACGGGACACTAGGTGTAGAATAATAGTATGAATCACAGAACATTGGAAGCAGCAGAGGTGGTATGGACGTATCTCTGCCTAAACCGGACACCAATCGGAGCAGATATGCTACTTGTACTTGGAGGTAGGGATGAGAGGGTTGCACTAGAAGCGGCTCGATTAGCTCAACAGTTTATGTATCGAGTAGTCATGATTAGCGGGGGGGCGCCGCTACATAATGAGGTTGCACACGCAAAATGGCAAGGACAAACTGAAGCAGATCATTTTTATGAAGTTATGATGCGAAGTGGATTCGAAGGTGATATATTGCTTGAGCGAACTGCAAACAGCACGGGTGATAACGCGCGTTTGTCTTACGAAATGCTGCGTGAGCAGAAAATAGCAATGCCAAAAACGTTATTACTCGTCACGAAACCATATATGGAACGACGTGCACTAGCAACATTTGAAGCGCAATGGCCTGATAAAAAAACGCATATTTCTGTGACATCTCCACGAATTTCTTTTCTAAAATATGCGAACAGTGATCAGCCGCTTGAAGATGTATTAAATATTATGGTGGGCGATTTTCAAAGGATCATTGAATATCCAAAAATGGGTTGGCAGAGCAAGCAGCTTGTACCAGAAGCGTACAGACTGCCTGGAAAATTCTGGTTGAAGCAGGGTATACACAGCGTCTAATCTCAAGCTAATGATCGATTCGATGAAACATTTAAGGTAATATATACAACATATTATTCTATACTCTAACCTAGTGAATATAAGTACGAACAGGTTAAAATATTATATATAGTAAAAAATTACAACATTTTATCAATTTAAAATATTGACCTATGAAGGCGCTTGTGCTATAAAAGAACTAAGCTTTTGTAAAAATAAAAATCAAAAATAAATATTTATAAAGGCCTAGAACCTTCCATCCGCTTGGTGGTTGAAAGGCAACCAAATGTTAGTTCAAAAACAAAAAGTTGCCAACAACTACCAAACAAAATGCGTACGAGCAATGAACTAGTAGCAATCTTCGCTATAAGGGAGCTCCGCATACAATGATATGCCCGCCTTACTAAAGGCGAGCGGTCAGTCGCCTCGAGCGACAGACCCTGGTATTTTGTGACACGCGCCCGATATTTATATTTTGTTGGCGGATGTCGTCACTCTGTACCGCCGTTGGTTTGTCGCTCAGGCATCCTTTACGATCTTCGTAGAGGGTTTTGAGGTATTATAGAGCTTATGAAGAAACTATTGCATATCGGACTTATTCTGTCGCCACTATTGACGGCTTTTTTGTTATTAATTTTATTTAATACTACAGATCCTGTGACGATTAGCCCAACAGGTATATTAGCGATCTTCCTTTGCTGGTATTTATTCTGGTCAAGCTTATTTTTTGTTGTTTTACATTACGGTGTCAGGTTTTTTAGTCGATTTATTATCGCAAAGAAGAAGGATATCAATAAAAAAGAAGTAATAATAGGGGTTAGGAAAGCATACTACATCGCGAGCGTTCTAGCTTTTGCACCAGTGATTATTCTTGCGATGCGTTCTTTTTCTCAGTTGAAGTGGACAGATCTTGCTTTGGTTGGGGTATTTATAGGACTAATGATTTTCTATATTGTGAAACGGGTTGAATAACCATAAACGACAAGTGGTAATTGTGGTATACTTTCTATGAATGGAACCACATCTACCTACCCCTCAAATTGGGCCTGAGCACTCTCCCGTTATGCCTTCGAAAGTAGGCGAGCAATTTAGAGGTGTAGTTGAAACTAACAGTCAGTCCCGTGAGCAGCAAGATGCGCAACAGGAATCGCATGAAACGCAGTCAAGTGGTTCGCAGGGAGATCCTGTGTTTACGAGCCCTACTGTAACCCCGCCGCCACTGCCTGTGATTGATCCCGGTCAGTCAAAAGTTACAGATACGACTATCGTTGACACTCCTGCTGAGGCTGCGGACGAAGACTTGATAGAAAAAGAATGGGTTGAAAAAGCTAAGAGGGTTGTTAGAGAGACGCGTACAGACCCCTATGCTCAGGAACACGCTGTTAGTAAGCTTCAAGCGGATTATCTCCAGAAACGATACGGAAAAAGCATTAAGGTTCCAGGTGATAGTTAGGGGAGGATAGTAAAGTGCAGATAGCTATCGGCATCCTAACCATCCTCGTCATAGCTGGGATTATTTTAAGTTTTTTTTACTGGCAATATCGAAAAGTTCTTCGCGAAGCAAAGAACTATGAACGCGGACTAAAGATGGTCCCTCTTAAAATACATCTACCACCAGAGAGCGATGACATAGAAAGCAACGGGCGCGATCAGAGGGATATTACCGAGGAGACAATCTCTCAAGCACAAACAATGTATAACATTATCGCCAGCACGGCGACGAAAGGTTTTAAGACTAAGATTTACGGCCAGAGACACCTCTCTTTTGAGATCGTAGCAACCAGAGGAGTTATAGATTATTACGTAGTCGTTCCTATGGCACTCCTCGATGTGGTACAGCAAGCTGTTGCTGCTGCATATCCATCGGCACGACTAGAGGAGGTAGAGGAGCATAATATATTTAGTCGCGTAGGAAAAATCAGTAGCACTATTGGAGGCGAACTAACGCTGAAAAAATCATATGCTTATCCAATTGCAACCTATCAAGAATCGAAACGAGATGCAATGCGAGCAATTCTTAACGCACTCGCAGCCGCCAATAAGGATGATGGAATCGGTGTACAGGTATTATTTCGTCCTGCTCCTGAGGGCTGGGTAAAGGCTGGCGTAGCAGAGGCTGTCGGTATCAGGAAAAATAAAGGGAAATCAACCGGTTTTAGTGGATCTGGGGCAGCGGCTGGATTGTTAGAGGCGCTATGGAAAGCGCCAAGTACCGACGGGAAGGATAAGAAGCCCGAAGATATGCAGCTAACAACACTGGAGCAGTCAAAAGTAGAGGCGTTAGAGAATAAAACTCAGCACCCTGGCTTTGAAACATTGGTCCGGATTATTGCTTCGTCAAACACAGCTGCACGTTCACAGGTTTTATTAAAAAACGTTGTAGCTGCATTTTCGTTGTTTGATTCACCAACTTTCAATGGTTTTAAGTTTTCTGTTTCAAAGAATATTGAACAGTTTGTGACAGCCTTTATCTTTCGATTTTTCCCACAAGAATACAACAAATCTATCTTAAATAGTGTAGAACTTGCAACAATATTTCACTTGCCAGATCAAAAAAATATACCGACGTCACAATTACAACGTCAAGCCTCAAAACAAGTTGACGGGCCTCGCCAACTGCTGAGCGAAGGATTCTTAATGGGGTATAACGTATACCGTGGCGTTAAGAAGGAAATACGACTCGGTACAGTCGATAGACGTCGACATACGTACATTATTGGTCAAACAGGTACGGGTAAATCTAAGCTTCTTGAAAATCTTGCGTTGCAGGATATGCTTGACGGAAAGGGCTTTGCGTTCGTTGATCCACATGGCGATTCTGCCGAAGCTTTGCTAGGTATGGTACCGAAGGAACGAGTTGAGGACGTTATTTACTTTAGTCCGGGTGATATGGATAATCCGATCGGACTCAACTTATTTGAGTTTGATACGCCTGACCAACGAGACTTCTTGGTACAGGAGGCAATAGCGATGCTGTATCGACTTTATGATCCTGGCCATACAGGCATTATTGGTCCAAGGTATGAGCATTGGTTCCGCAATGCAGCCCTTACTATAATGAGTGATCCGAACGGAACGAGCTTTATCGATATTCCTCAAGTATTTAATGACAATGATTTTGCAAAAGAAAAACTGAAGTATGTCACCGATCAGACAGTCCTTGACTTCTGGAATAAAGAGATGGCTCAGACGAGTGACTATCATAAATCTGAAGTGCTTGGCTGGTTTGTTTCGAAGTTTGGTGCCTTTTTATCGAATGAAATGATGCGAAATATTATTGGTCAGACGAAATCAGGCTTTAATTTGCGTGACATCATGGATAATAAAAAGATTCTCCTGGTGAATTTGTCAAAAGGTAAGACTGGTGAACTTAACTCTCAGTTACTTGGTATGATCTTTGTTATGAAATTTCAGGCAGCAGCTATGGGTAGGGCAGATGTGCCGGAAGATCAGCGCGTAGACTTTACATTGTATGTTGATGAGTTTCAGAATTTTGCAACTGACAGCTTTGAGTCAATTCTTTCGGAAGCTCGAAAATATCGACTCAATCTTATTCTTGCCAACCAGTTTGTTTCTCAATTGACCGATAAGATTCGTGAGGCGATTATAGGCAATGTTGGTACTATTATTTCAGGACGAATCGGTATGACTGATGCAGAGCTCATGGCGAAGAAGTTTACGCCTGTGTTTGACGCCGAGGATCTGACAAAACTTCCAAATTATGAAGGCGTTGCGGTTGCTCAGATTAACGGGGTACCGTCGGCTCCATTTAGCATGGCATTTCCGCCAATGCTAGGGCATAGTAATCCTCAGCTCGCAGCGGCACTAAAACGATTATCAGCAGCTAAATACGGAAGACCTCGCCTAGAGGTTGAGCGTGAAATTTTCAAACGACTGCGTTCTGGCGATGAAGCTCGAGATGAGAAAAAACGGATTTTCGAAGAAAAATTAAAAACATCAAGTCCTAGCGGTTCAGTATCAGGTAATCCATCTTCAGGCTCATCATTTCTTGATGAATGGCTAGCAAAAAGAAAGACTGCCCCTAAGGCTACCGTAGCGCCCGCAGGGTTGGATGCAAAATTAGCTTCACCGACCGTAACAAAATCTATCCATACCACAGAAGCACCAAATACAGCCCATGACTCCCCAGTTAAGATGCAGGAAGTGTCACCATCTGATCTTGTGGATGCATCAACAACTTCGGTATCACCTCTATCTATTCGATCACAGGCTGTTGATAAACCTACGCCCGAGGATCTTAGTGCGTTAAATAAACTTCCGTTGCCTCCAATAGCGCCTGAAGAGGCTACGACCACTCCAGAGCCGACCAAGCAGTCTACTAATAACGGTGACGCTAATCTCCACTCTCTTCAGTCACAGGGCATAGGAGACGGTTTAGAGATTAAATATGACGAAACAAAGACGATAAAGGGTCCAACAGTTCAGGACGAAGCAGCAGTTGAGAGCGCCTTGGAAAGCGCCATGAGCCAGCCTACTCTTGAAGCTGTACGACCCGATACATTACAGATACAGCGTGCCGCTGCGCAAACCGCTGAGCGTGTCGCTGAGGCTGAAGCTATAGCGCAAGCCGAGAGCGTTGACGAGATATTTATCGATCTTAGAGGTAACTTGATCCATACAGAAGATGTGAAGGACGATAATTTACAAAATACCCCACTATAAAAGGAGGGTATTTTTTTGATGAGAATAACTATTCTTAAGACCGTTTACCACTAGCTGTTACACGGAAATAGTCATATAGTAAACCAAGGATCCAGCCAATAATAAACGTTATCATTGTTTCAGATCCAGACAGGGTATAGCCAAAGGATCGCGTTATAACATTAAGGATTATCAGCGATACAAGAGCTGTGAGGCTTCCTGTAAAAATAGCGTTTGGACGCGCCACTGAACCGCCAATTACTTCGCTTGTCTTCTCAATAATTGGGTTGTGAATCGCTTTGCTAAATACTCGGGATGGCGCGCTCATTTGGTGCTGCACAACAGTCATCGTCTCCTTGTAGGCATCCCTCTTTTGTTTTTTTGTTACACGCCTTTGTGTACCCGGATCGGGATCACCGCCTTGCTTTTTTTCTGCACCGCCAGATTCCTTACTTAGTAGGGCCTCTTTATTTGCCTCTGTACGCGCATGAGCAGCCTGTTCGGCTTGTTGTTCGGCATTAAGCTCAATACTGCCCTCATGCTTTTTCGCAACTTCTAAAGAACGTTCTGCGGCGACCATTTCTATTTCTGCGGTATTCTCACCAGCACCTCGTAGTTGTTCCGGGTTTTGCATATTTCCTCCTATATCGTTCCAGTACTAAAGTCTTTACGAATAAGTTTCACTTCTTTGCCTAGTTGCTTTGAGCGTGCGTAGAAGAATGTAACTACCGATAGAAGAACACCCGCAAACAACATATTCTCTGTAGGTCCAGTTTTAGGTAATTGGCTGACGGTTTGCTCAACAACCTTAGGGGTAGGGCAGTCGACCTTGATCTGAATATTATTACCAAATACATTATTCATAACACAATCATAAGAGCTCGGCTCGCTTTGTCCGCGTGGCATAGTTGGTATTGTACCAAGCATACTCACGGTAAATGATCTACTTTGTTTCTCGCCAGGTTTCAGCACAACATCGCTCCATGAGAGTACTTTTGCGGTTTGATCGTAGACGCCACCACCATTATCCTGAATAGTGGCGTATTCAAGAACATCGCCAAGATCTTCCTTAAATGTGGCAGTTGCAACTGTTTTACCGATGTTCTCAACCGTTAATTTATATTCGATTCTATCGGCTGCGGCTGCGAGAGTTGTAGTTGCAAGTGAATTGCCTTGAGTTAAGTTAGTTGCCGTTTTTGTACTCAATATCTTTTCCGTACAATCACTATCTTTATACCAAAGACTTGTATTGCCTGGGCAAGGCTGACACTCGGAACTGGTTTTTACGAGGTCAGGGTTGTAGGCACATTTTTCTGGGGGAGCAATCTCAAAAGTCTGTGCGCATGCCGTAGAAGTTCTATCTCCAAGACTAGTATGGGCGACAACCGATACATAATAAGTGCCGGCCGCTGCAAGTTCGATGCTTTGGGTGGAGTAATCGATGTTAGTTGTATCTTGCTTAATCTCTTTTATGACCGCACCATTTGAATCATTCTTCTTAATCGTAAATGTGTAGCCGCTAAGAGTAGCTCCTCTATCGATTGCAGTATGAGCGGTAATCACGATATGTGTCCTATCTATCTTGTCAACAACAGCTAAATTGCAAGCTGAAGCTGGCTGACAGCCGGTGCTATTAGATGGTTGATCAGTCGCGAGCCGTTCACTCTCGTTAATTGTAATAACGCCAGTTCCAGGACGACACACAGTAACATAGGAAATTTTTGGAGGAGGTGTTGGGAGAACGCGAGTAATAATGTTGCCACAGTTTTTCATAATTGCGAAATTACCTATTTTCGCCGAGTAGCCAACAAGTGCATCATAGGTTGAGCCATACTTAATAGTGTAAGCAAGAGTATCGTATAGCCAGAGCGGTTTACTGTAAACGATAGTTCCATTAATATCGTGAGTCACTTGTCCTTGAGCTTCAGAGAAGCGAGAAGAACGTCCCCATGTTAGCCATGTTCCGCTGCCAGTTCCATACTCTTTTGAATTAATCGTTCCACTCTTTAGATTAGCTAGTTCGGCTCGGGTTACTCCTGCGTAATCCATGATTTTTTTATAATCAGTCGCGGAATTATCATATGATCGAAGAACATCATCCGTGGTCGTAACACCACCGTAGATCATGTCGGATGAATTTGCGGCGTTTGCTGATTCCGGGGGAGAGAATACGGCAAATGACTGAACAACGAGTGCGAGAGCAGTAAGAATGAGACCTGCGCGTCGCGTGACCTCTTCCTTTTTAAGTCTTTTCGCATAAAACCCTAACTGTCCCACTAATGCGGGGGAGAATGATAGGTTTGAAACTAGTTTCCGGAACATAGCCTATTGTTTGTTTATTTAATTAACTCCTTATCTTAAACATTAGCATAATAAATATGTTCAACGCAAGTACATTTTTAAAGGTTGATTGAGTACAATTTGCACGCTATAATAGAAGAGTTGTAAATACATACTTATAGGCTTAAGTGAGGGAAAATGACTAAACAAACACCTACTGCGTCCTATGACGCGTCTCAGATTCAAGTGCTCGAAGGGCTTGAACCAGTTCGAAAACGTCCTGGCATGTATATCGGTAGTACCGGTTACGATGGAGTGCACCATCTCATTAAAGAGATTGCCGATAACTGTATCGACGAAGCAATTGCTGGCTATGCTACATTCGTAGAAGTAAAGCTTCTTGCCGATGGTGGGGTAATGATTACAGATGACGGTCGCGGTATACCCGTTGATAAGCATCCAAAAACCGGGAGAAGCACCCTCGAGACAGTTCTTACTGTTCTTCATGCCGGTGGAAAATTCGGTGGAGGCGGTTATAAGGTTTCGAGCGGTCTTCATGGTGTCGGCTCAAGTGTTGTAAACGCACTTTCGACGAAGTTAGTAGCTGAAGTCGTGAAGAATGGCGATCTGTATCAACTTGAGTTTGCGATCGGTGTTCCTCAGGGTGACCTAAAAAAGATTGGTAAAACTGAACGTCCACAAGGCACTAGTATTACTTTTTACCCGGACCCGACTATTTTTAAAGAGACTGTCGACTTTGATTATGAATGGGTTCTTAATTATCTTCGCCACCAGGCGTACCTTACGAAAGGCCTAAAAGCATCTATTAGCGATGAGAGAACCGGACAGCGATACGCATTTTATTTTGAAGGTGGCATACAAAGCTATGTAAAACATATTAATATTGGCAAAGAGGTTGTCGCTGAGGATATATTTTACGTTGAGAGAACAGTTGAAGACAGTGTTGTCGAGGTCGCAATTCAGTATAATGAAGGGTTTACGGAAACTGTTAAAGCCTTTGCTAACAACGTCTTCAACCCTGAGGGTGGTATGCACATGGTTGGTTTTCGTGCAGCGATGACCCGTGTAATTAATGACTACGCACGCAAAAACGGTCTATTGAAGGAGAAGGAAGAAAATCTTACTGGAGATGATATTCGCGAGGGTCTTACTGCAATTATTCTCGTTAAGCTACCGGATCCGCAGTTTGAAGGCCAAACTAAGAATAAACTTGGAAACCCAGAGATTCGTCGATATGTTGAACAGGTGATGAATGAGTACTTTGCGTACTATCTTGAAGAGCACCCATTGATTGCGAAAAAAATCGTCGGCAAGGCGACTCTCGCAGCTCGTGCCCGTAAAGCAGCTCGTGCTGCTCGTGATAATGTTCTGCGAAAAGGTGTACTCGACGGACTTAATTTACCTGGTAAACTCGCTGACTGTTCAAGTAAAGATCCAAAACAGTGCGAATTATATATTGTAGAGGGAGACTCGGCTGGTGGTTCTGCGAAGTCGGGTCGTGATAGCCGCACTCAGGCGATACTGCCGCTAAGGGGTAAGGTACTAAACGTTGAACGAGCCCGTCTTGACAAGATGCTCCACAATAATGAGATTGTTAGTCTTATTAAAGGTATGGGAGTAGGAATTGGTGATCAATTCGACATCAACGGCCTTCGTTATGATCGTATTATTATCATGACCGATGCCGATGTCGACGGAAGCCATATTGCAACACTACTTATGACGTTCTTCTTCCGCTATATGAATGACGTCGTTGCCGGTGGTCACATTTATCTTGCGAAACCGCCACTATTCCTTATTAAGCTTGGTGGCACGAGACGAATCTATGCTTACAACGAAGAAGAGTTGGATGTGCGGCTTAAGGAGATCGCCGACGAGCGACGAGCCAGAGGAACGAAGGTTGACCCCGAAGAGTCACTCGCAAAACAAGCCGGACTCGGTGAGGGCGCGATCCAGCGCTACAAGGGTCTTGGTGAGATGGATGCCACGCAGTTGTGGGATACTACTATGAATCCTGAGAATCGTGTCCTAGTGCAAGTTAAAATTGAAGATGCTGAAAAGGCTGACGCTATCTTCACAAAATTAATGGGTGATGAAGTATCAATGCGTAAAACATTTATCCAAACGCGTGCCAAAGATGTAAGCCTAGAGGAGTTGGATGTCTAATATGAATGAAGAACCACTAAATACACCAATAGATGAAGTTGTCGAGGGCGAGTTACTAGAGCCAACTCAGACACATTCACGAACGCTCGAGCGCCGCACGGTTGAAAATGTCATGGAAGACAACTTCTTCCGTTATTCGATGAGCGTCATTATTGACCGCGCTTTGCCGGATGTCCGAGATGGACTTAAGCCAGTACATAGACGTATCCTTTATACAATGGGCGAGCAAGGGCTTCGTCCAGGCGGTAAGTTCGCTAAGTCAGCGCGTATTGCTGGTGAAGTTATGGGTAAATACCATCCTCACGGTGATTCGAGCATCTATGATTCGATGGTGCGTCTTGCTCAAGACTGGGTAATGCGGTATCCACTAGTCCAAGGCCAAGGTAACTTCGGTTCAATGGATGGTGACCCAGCAGCTGCCAGTCGTTATACGGAAGCTCGTCTTGGAAGAGCGGGTAATGAATTACTAAATGATCTTGAGAAAGAAACAGTTGATTTTCGTGATAACTACGACGGGAGTGAACAAGAGCCAATAGTCCTGCCTGCGAAGCTACCAAACCTTCTTCTTAATGGACAGGTTGGTATTGCTGTTGGTATGGCAACTAGTATTCCAACCCATAATCTCAGTGAGTTGGTTGATGCAACAATTCATCTTATTGATAATCCAGAAGCAACACTTGATGATTTGCTTAATTTCGTCAAGGGTCCTGATTTTCCAACCGGAGCGGTTGTCTATGGTGGAGCACCGATGCGACAGGCATACGCGACAGGTCGCGGTAGCGTGACGATTCGGGCTGTTGCAGAGATTGAAGAAACTAAACGAGGTCGCCATCAGATTGTTGTGACTGAGATGCCATATGCTGTAAATAAAGCATCGCTTGTAGAAAAGATAGCCGAACTCGTTAAAGACAAGAAAGTAACAACAATCAACGATCTTAGGGATGAAAGTGCTCGTGGTAAAATTCGCATCGTTATTGAACTCAAGAAAGATGCCTATCCTAAGAAGGTTTTAAACCAGCTTTATAAACTTACCTCACTTCAAACAAGTTTTCATTACAACATGCTCGCACTTGTTGACGGGACACAACCACGCATGCTTGGTCTTGAAGATATCCTTAACGAGTTCGTAAAACATCGTCAAGTGGTTGTCCGAAGGCGCACTGAGTATGAATTAAAGAAGGCTAAAGAACGGGCCCATATTCTCGAAGGCTACAAAATTGCTCTTGATCATATCGACGAAGTTATTAAGACAATTCGTGCAAGCAAGACCCAAGAGGAAGCGGAAGCAGCGCTTATCGAGAAGTTTGGCCTCAGTGAGATTCAAGCTAAGGCGATCCTTGCAATGCAACTCCGTCGCTTGACTGGGCTTGAGCGCGAATCAATCGAAAATGAGCTGGCGGAATTATTGAAGGCAATTGCAGGATTGGAAAAAATCCTTGCCGACGAACAAGAGATATTCAAGGTCATTAAAACTGAGCTTCTCGAAATGAAAGAGAAGTATGGTGATGAGCGACGAACTCAAATTATTAATCAAGAACTCGGTAAGTTCAAAGATGAAGAGCTGATTCCTGATGAAAATGTCGTTATACTTTTGACAACGGAAAACTATATAAAACGAACCCTTGCAACAGATTACAAGAAGCAGCATCGTGGCGGTAAGGGTAAGCGGGGTATGACTACAAAGGAAGAGGATGTCATAGACCAATTAACAACAGCAAGTACCCATGATTGGCTCCTGTTCTTCACGAACAAAGGTCGCGTTTTCAGGCTGAAAGCCTATGAAGTGCCAGTGGCTGGTCTTCAGGCTAAGGGTGTTGCGGTTGTTAATTTATTGCAATTACAACCTGAAGAGAAAGTAACCTCAATGATTCGGATCGGAAAAGATCACGGAGATGAAGGTTATCTATTTATGGCTACTACTCATGGTACGGTTAAGAAAACACCATTAAAGGACTACGCTAATATTCGAAATAGCGGTCTTATCACGATCAATCTTGATAACGATGATGAACTACGTTGGGTATGTATGAGCACTGGAGACGACGAAGTTGTGATATCGACCGCATACGGTCAAGCGATTCGCTTTAAGGAGTCAGATGCACGACCTATGGGCCGCGCGGCACGTGGAGTGAGAGGATTACGGCTTCGTAGCGGAGATAGGGTTGTTGGTATGGATCTTGCAAGAGAAGACCGTCAACTGCTTGTTATGAGTGAGAACGGTTACGGTAAGATGACGAAAGTAACAAATTTCCCGACTCATAAACGAGGTGGTGTTGGCATTAAAGCCGCTGTCGTAACTGGAAAGACAGGTAGTCTCATCACAGTTCGTGCACTGGATGTGGATGCAGCTGAACTCATCATGATTTCTACAAAGGGTCAAACTATACGAGTTGGCTTGAAGGATATCCCTGTTCTAGGCCGCACAACACAAGGCGTACGCGTCATGCGACTCAATGAAGATGATACGGTTGCTTCTATCGGTATGATCCCGGAACAACCTATCGAAGAGGAAGAGGCAAGTGAACAGTAGTGTACTTTATTTGATTGCTCCATTACTAGCCTTTGCACAGACAATTAAGTTCTTCTTAATTCCTTCTCAAAAGAGAGTGTGGAGGAACTGGCCAAAGACCGGCTCTATGCCAAGTAGTCATACCGCCACCGTAACCTCACTCGCTACGATCATATTTATGTCCGAAGGCTTCAGTAATTTGTTCGCAGTGGTCGTCGTTTTCTCGATAATATTTATCCATGATGCGTTGGTTGCGCGTCGTTCGATCGGTGAACAGGGTATGGCAGTATTGAAGCTTATTAGTACCTCTCGGTTTGCTAAAGATCCTCTCCCAAGGATTGCACTAGGACATAAACCACTCGAGGTATTGGCTGGAGGGGTTCTAGGGGTTATTGTCGGCTTAATCGTTGCGTTTTTTATAACAAAGTAAAAGGGTGTTTATCCTTGACAGCGGTGGGAAAACCGAGTAGACTGGGTATCAGTCTGAAGTCACGTTTGAGGTGTCAACAGATACGAACGTTCACAATTTGGCAGTGCAAGTCAATTTCGTCAGCGCACTACTCTAGGGTAGTGCATCTTTTATGGAGAGTTTGATCCTGGCTCAGGATGAACGCTGGCGGTGTGCCTAA